>NZ_JBITZU010000001.1:236997-591045 GCF_044547075.1 Kitasatospora sp. NPDC052896 | reverse complement strand
TACGCCCCCCCCCCCCCCCCCCCCCCCCCCCCCCCCCCCCCCCCCCCCCCCCCCCCGCCGCCCCCCCCCCCCCCCCCCCCCCCCCCCCCCCCCCCCCCCCCCCCCCCCCGACGCCGGGGAGGCAGCCGTGTCGACACCCACCACCGACCAGTACGAGCCCGGGGCCGAGGACCGGGAGGCCAAGGGTCCGCTCATCCTCACCGCGGACGAGGCTCTGGCCGAGCACCTGCTCCGGCTCTGCGCGGCGGCCGGCACCGAACCGCAGGTGCTGTCCGGGGCGCCGCCACCGCTTCACGTGTGGGAGACCGTCCCACTCGTGCTGATCGGCGACGACGTCTCGGAGCACTGCGCCGGGCTCACCCGGCGTCCGGGGGTGCTTCTGCTCGGTTCGGACCTCGGCGATCACGACGTCTGGGTCCGGGGCATCGAACTCGGCGCCGAGGAGGTGCTCTTCCTGCCCGACGCGGAGTCCTGGCTGCTAGACCGGATCGCCGATGCCGTGGAGAGGGTGGGGCCCCCGGCGCTCACCGTCGCCGTGATCGGCGGGCGGGGCGGGGTCGGTGCGTCCACGCTGGCCTGCGCGCTGGCCGTGACCGCGGCGCGGGCGGGGCATCGGACGATGCTCATCGACGGCGACCCGCTCGGTGGTGGCCTGGACGTGCTGCTGGGTGGCGAGTCGGCCGACGGGCTGCGCTGGCCTGATCTGGCCGCCGCGCGCGGTCGCCTGAGCGGTCCCGAACTCGCCGATGCGCTACCGCAGTTGCACAGCCTGTCGGCGCTCTCCTGGGACCGGAGCGACGCACTGGTGATCCCGCCGGAGGCCATGCGCAGTGTGCTTGCGGCGGCCCGGCGCCGAGGCGGCCTGGTCGTCCTTGACCTCCCCAGACATCTCGACCCGGCCACCCGGGAGGCACTGGACCAGGCCGATACCGGCCTGCTGCTGGTGCCGGCCGAGCTGAGAGGGATCACCGCGGCCGGCCGGGTGGCCACCGCGATCGCGATGCGGTTGGCGGACCTGCGGGCCGTGATCCGGTTGCCCGGACCGATCGGGCTGTCGAGTGCGGAGATCGCAGGCGGACTCGGTCTGCCACTGGCCGGCGAGGTCACCCGGGAGGCCGGACTGTCGGTCGACGTCGAGCGCGGCAATCCACCCGGCCTGCGCCGGCACGGGGCGCTCGCGCGCTTCTGCACCGGCTATCTCACCGAAGTCATGCCCACGATCACCATCAACGGAGGAGCGGTCTCATGAACAGCCGGACGACCTCGACCGGATATCCCGGCACGCGCCGTCTCCCGTGGGGCCGGCGGCCCGAACAGGCGGGGCGGCGGGCGCACCTGGTGGCCGTCCGGCGGCCAGCTGACCCCGCCGGGTCACCGGGGCCGCAGTGTGGACCGGGAGCCGGGCGCGGCGCCGAACTGATCGACGCAGTGCGGCTACGACTGGCCGAGGCCGGGGCGGCTCCGACCAGTGGTTCGGTGGCCGCGGCGCTGCGGGCCGCCCGTCCGCCGCTAGGTGGGGACGACGTTCTGGACACCGTGCGCTCGTTGCACTCGGAGCTGGTCGGGGCCGGGCCGTTGGACGTGCTGTTGGCGGATCCCGAAGTGACCGACGTCCTGGTCAACGGGCCGGGTGAGATCTGGGTGGACCGGGGCAGCGGGCTGTGTCGCGAGGCCGGAGTCCGGTTCGCGGACCGGGAGGCGGTGCGCCGCCTGGCACACCGGCTGGCCACCGCCGCCGGGCGGCGGCTCGACGACGCCCGCCCCTGGGTCGACGCCCGGTTGCCCGACGGGACCAGGTTGCACGCGGTGTTGCCGCCGATCGCCGCAGGTTGCACCCACATCTCGCTGCGCGGCAACCGCCCTCGGCCGTTCACGCTGGATGAGCTCGTTCGGGCGGGGGCGCTGCCCGCGGCGGGCGCCGAACTCCTCCGGGGTGTGCTGCGTGCCCGGCTCTCGCTGCTGATCAGTGGGGGCGCCGGCACCGGCAAGACCACCCTGCTGGCGGCCCTGCTGGGCCTGGTGGGGCCGACCGAGCGCATCGTCGTCGCCGAGGACTCGGCGGAACTCCGGCCGGACCATCCGCACGTGGTCCGGTTGCAGAGCCGGCCGCCCAACCAGGAGGGGCTGGGCGAGCTGACCTTGCGCGACCTGGTCAGGCAGGCGCTGCGGATGCGCCCCGACCGGCTGGTGGTGGGTGAGGTCCGGGGCGCTGAGGTACTCGACCTGCTTACCGCCCTCAACACCGGCCACGAGGGCGGCTGTGGCACTGTGCACGCCAACGCCGCGGTCGATGTGCCGGTCAGGTTGGAGGCCCTCGGCTCGATGGCCGGTCTCGACCGGCTCGCCCTGCACAGCCAGCTGCGGGCGGCCCTGGACCTGGTGGTCCATCTGGTCCGGGATCCCGCCAGTGGGCGGCGGCGGGTGGCCGAGGTGCACACGGTGACCGCCGACCCGGCCGGTCTGGCCGTGACCCAGCCTGCGGTGCTGCTCGCCCCGGACGGCTCGGTGGTCCGGGGGCCGGGCTGGGCGCGGCTGGAACGACTCTGTGCGGCGCGTGGCGTGGTGGCGGGAACGGGGATCGGGTGATGAGCGAGTACTTGGAGCCGGCCTCGGTCCTGGTGCTCTGTGTCGCGACCCTGGCTGCCTGGTGGTGGCTGAATCGCTCGAGCCGGGGTCGACGGCGGTCGGACGGTCTCCTCGGCGAAGCCAGCTGCGGGGGTGCCGGAGCGGGCGGCCTGACCGGGCGGGGTGCGCACCTGGTGCGGATGCTGATCGACGGGCGGGGGTGGGCGCGGATCCCCTGGCTGGTACCGGAGTTGCTGTTGGTCGCGGTCGGGCTCGGGGCAGCCCTGCCGACACGGTCGCCGGTTCCCCTGGTGGCCATGGCGTTGGCCGTCCACCCGGCGTATCGATGGCGGATCGGTCGGCGGGTGCGTCGCGCGGCGCGTGGGCGGGCGGACGCGGTGGTCGAGCTCTGTGCCGCGCTGGCCGGTGAGTTGCGCGGTGGGGCCACACCCGAGCAGGCACTGGCGGCGGTCACGAGCGGGGAGCGCGACTCCGGAGGGCTGCTCGCCCGCCTCGGTCCCGAGGCGGTGAGTCGGCTGTCGGCCAGTCGGTACGGCGCGGACGTCCCGGCTGCCCTCCACTGGTTGGCAGGGCAGCCGGGCGGTGGGGGAGCGGCGGCCGTCGCGGCCTGCTGGCAGATCACCACGGAGAGCGGCGGCGGACTGGCCGCAGGTCTCGACCGGGTCGCCGAGGCGTTGCGGGCCGACCGCGCCCTGGCGCAGGCGATCGAGGGCGAGTTGGCCGGGCCGCGGACCACGGCGGTGCTGTTGGCGGCGCTGCCGGGGTGTGGACTGCTGCTGGGTGGGCTACTCGGCGCGCGGCCCTGGGAGGTCCTGCTGCACACCTCGTTGGGGCTGGGGTGTCTGGGTGTCGGGGCGCTTCTGGAGGCGGCCGGGTTGGCCTGGACGGACCGGATCGTGCGTGGTGCCCAACTCGCCGGAGCCGGTGAGCTTGGTGGGCCCCTCGCGGTCGCGGTGCGCGGCGACCGGCTCGGTGCGCGGGCGGGGCGAAGGCCGAACTGTGTTTCCGGGCAACCTCGGTGTGCGGATGTGTGGGCCGTCCGGCGGTCGCGTCCGGTGGGTTCTCGAACTCCGGCGGTGGGGTGATGACCAGCGTCCTCGGCGCTCATGCGGTCCCGCCACCGCTGGTCATGGCGTTGCTCCTGCTGGCTGACGCAGCTGGTCTGCTGGCCGGGACCCTCTGGTCGCTCGGTTGGTTGCTGCGCAGGCGGTCCCGGCGGGAGCGCGCGGTGCGCCTATCGGGTGGACGGCGCGGACCGGGCGGGCGGCATCGCCGTCATCCCGGGGGAGGCGCCCGGGCCGGTCCGGTCCGAGCGGCCGGAGGGTGGGGGCGCGGTGAGTGGGAAGAGCAACAGGATTGGCCCGTAGGGGAGTTCGCTCCACCACTGAGGGCGGGTGTGCCGGCCGCGCTGACTGGCAGAGCGAGCGCTCCGCTGCTCGGAGCGCTTCTCACAGCGACGGTGAAGGTCGGGCTGCCGTGGTTGCGCGGCAGACGGGCCCGTCGGGCGGAGTTGGAGTTGGCTCATCTGATGACCAAACTCCCGCTCACCGCAGAGCTCCTGGCGGCCTGCCTGGTCTCGTCGGCCTCACCCGGCCGAGCGGCAGCGGCCGTTGCCCGGGCGGTGGGCGGCGCCATGGAGGAGCGGCTGACCGCGGTCTCGGCTGAGCTGAACCTCGGTGCCGCGCCGGCGATTTGCTGGGAGCGGCTCGGAGCCGGGTGTCCCGCGCTGGCCCCGCTCGC
Organism: Kitasatospora sp. NPDC052896; assembly: GCF_044547075.1. NCBI lineage: Bacteria > Bacillati > Actinomycetota > Actinomycetes > Kitasatosporales > Streptomycetaceae > Kitasatospora > Kitasatospora sp. NPDC052896. The sequence continues at coordinate 586,719 of NZ_JBITZU010000001.1, read as the reverse complement.
CCACTGCCTCGTCCGGACCAGCGTCAGCGGGGCTCCGGCAGCAGCGCCGCTGGTGGGTCTGGCGGCCGCCCAGCGGGCCGAAGTGGCCGCTGCGGCCCACGCCAGGGTCCGCAGGGCCGGAGTGCTGGCCACCGCGCCGCTGGGGCTCTGCTTCCTTCCCGCGTTCGTCCTGGTCGGCATCGTGCCGGTGGTGGCGGGGTTGGCAAGTGCTTTCTCGCAAAGAAGTTGACGTCAGATCAGTGCAAGAAAACCAGGAGGTCAGGTCATGAAGAACATCGCGCACGACTCGGTGTCCCGCTTCCGGTTCATCCCGTTCCCCTCCCACGAGCACGCCGAGCAGGCGTGTCCGGGGTCGCTCGCCCCTGCGGTGCCGAACGGCGGGGTGCCGCTGGCCGGTTGGGAACGGCAGCGGTTGCCGCGGCACCGGCCGGCTCGCGAGGTCGTCCGGCGCGGGATGCGCCGGCTGCCCCGCTGGGTGCGACGTCGCCTGTCGGTGGCGCCGGATGCGGGGATGTCGACCGCCGAATACGCGATCGGGACGGTCGCCGCGTGCGGGTTCGCCGCGTTGCTCTACAAGGTGCTGACCGGTGGCACGGTCAGTGATGCACTGACCGAACTGGTCAACCGGGCACTCCATGTGGTCTGAGCGCACTCGCCGCAGCCCTCCAGGTGGCGCGGGCTGGATGCACGGCGGCCGGGACGGTGGCTACGTCACCGCGGAGACGGCCGTCGCCCTGCCGGCGCTGGTGCTGCTGCTGGCGATGGTGCTGTGGGGCGGGGCGGCGGCCGCCGCCAAGCTCCGCTGCCTCGACGCGGCGAGGGTCGGGGCACGGGCGGCGGCCAGGGGCGACGGCGACGCGGTGGCCGTGGCGACCAGGGCCGCGCCGCCGGGCGCGGTGGTCCGGCTGACGCGGCAGGCCGGCGTGGTCCGGGTGGTGGTTGAGGCCGAGTGTCTCGGGCCGGGCCGCCTGGCCTCCGCGCTCTCCGTCACGGTTGCCGGCGACGCGGTGGCCGCTCTGGAGGATTCGACGGGTGGTGAGGTGTGATGACGACGGGTCGGCTCGGTGGCTGTCGAGGCAGTGTGGGTCGGGCGGGGGCGGCGAGGGGGTCCGGCCAGGGCCCGGCGGGGCCCGAACTGGGTTCCGCGACGGTCTGGCTGGTCTCGCTGATGTTCCTCTGCTGTGCGGTGTTCGGGGTGATCCTGGCGCTGGGCACGGTGCTCGCTGCCAGGCACCGTGCCGAGTCGGCGGCCGACCTCGCCGCGCTCGCGGCCGCCGACCACCTGCTGCTGGACGCCGACGGCGGCTGTGGCCGGGCGGTCGCGATCGCGGCGGGGCAACGGGCGACCGTGGTGTCCTGCCAGGTCGACCTGGCGGCGGACCGGGTGGACGTGGTGGTGCGGGTGCCGCTGGCGGGTCTGCTGGTGCCGCTCGGGCCGGCCCTCGCCCAGGCCCGGGCCGGCCCGGACTGGTCGCTCGGCCGTGCGCAGGCCGGATCCGGCTCCGCCACACCGGACCAGACCGCTGCGGCCCGGTGGCTACTCGCGGGGAGCACCAGCGAGCAGGACGGTCAGCAACCGCACCGCGCCGGCCTTGTCCAGCGGGTCGTTCCCGTTGCCGCACTTGGGCGACTGCACGCAGGAGGGGCAGCCGCGGTCGCACTCGCAGGCCGCGATGGCGTCCCGGGTCGCGGTGAGCCACTCGACCGCGCGACGGAAGCCGTGCTCCGCGAAGCCGGCGCCGCCCGGATGCCCGTCGTAGACGAACACGGTGGGCAGCCGGGTGTCCGGGTGCAGGGGCACCGAGACGCCGCCGATGTCCCAGCGGTCGCAGGTCGCGAAGAGCGGCAGCAGGCCGATCGAGGCGTGCTCGGCGGCGTGCGCGGCGCCGGGCAACTGGTCGAAGGGGATGGTCGCGTCCAGCAGCTGTTCCTCGGTGACGGACCACCAGACAGCTCTGGTGCGCAGCGTCCTGGGCGGCAGGTCGAGCTTGGTCTCGCCGAGGATCTCTCCGGTCGAGATCCGCTTGCGGAGGAAGCCGACCACCTGGTTGACCACCTCCACCGAGCCGAAGCTGAGCCTGCCCGCGCCCCACGCCACACTGCGGTCGGTGGACAGCACCGAGATGGCCGTGGTGTCGCGGGCGGCGGTGGTGTAGCTCGGGTTGGCGGACTCGACCAAGGCCACCGAGGTCTCCAGGTCCAGCTCCCGGACAAGGTAGGTCCGGCCCCGGTGGAGGTGGACGGCGCCGGTGTGCACCGTGGTGTGCGCGGCGGCCGCGTCCACCGTGCCGAGCAGCCGTCCGGTCGAGACCTCGACGATCTGGACCGGGTTCCCGCCGCTGCCGCGCAGGTCGACGGCGTCGGCCGCGCGCTCCCGGCGGGTCCAGTACCAGCAGCCGTCGGAGCGTCGGCGCAGCAGTCCGCGTTGTTCCAGGACCGGCAGCAGCTGGTCGCTGGCCGGACCGAAGAGGTCCCGGTCCTCCGGGCCGAGCGGGAGTTCGGCCGCCGCGGCGCACAGGTGCGGGGCGAGCACGTGGGGGTTGTCCGGATCCAGCACGGTGGCCTCCACCGGGCGCTCGAACAGCGCCTCGGGGTGGTGCACCAGGTAGGTGTCCAGCGGGTCGTCCCGGGCGATCAGGACGGCGAGCGCCCCCTGGCCCTCGCGTCCGGCCCGCCCGGCCTGCTGCCACAGCGAGGCCCGGGTGCCCGGGTAGCCCGCCAGCAGCACGGCGTCCAGGCCGGAGACGTCGACCCCGAGTTCCAACGCGGAGGTGGAGGCCAGGCCGAGCAGCCGGCCCGAGTGGAGGTCCCGTTCCAGGGCCCTGCGCTCCTCGGCGAGGTAGCCACCGCGGTAGGCGGCGACCCTGTTGGCGAGGGTCGCGTCGAGGTTGTCCTGGGCCTGCAGTGCGACCAGCTCCGCAGCCCGCCGGGAGCGGACGAAGGCGACCGTGCGGGTGCCGTCCGCCACCAGATCGGTGAGCAGGTAGGCGGCCTCCGCGGTGGCGGTCCGCCGCACCGGGGCGCCGTTCTCGCCGACGTACTCGGTGAGCGGGGGTTCCCACAGCGCGAAGACCAGGGGACCGCGGGGCGACGCGTCCTCGGTGACCGCGACCGCGGGCAGTCCGGTGAGTCGCTCGGCCGCCGCCGCGGGGTCGGCGGCGGTGGCCGAGGCGAGCAGGAAGACGGGTTCGGAGCCGTACCTGCGGCAGAGTCGGCGCAGCCGGCGCAGGACCTGGGCGACGTGCGAGCCGAAGACACCGCGGTAGGTGTGGCACTCGTCGATCACCACGTAGTGCAGCGCCTTCAGGAAGGAGGCCCACCGGGAGTGTGCCGGGAGGATGCCGCGGTGCAGCATGTCCGGGTTGGTGAGCACGTACGAGGCGTACTGCCGGACCCACTCGCGCTCCTGGGCGGGGGTGTCGCCGTCGTAGAGCGCGGCCCGGACCCGGGGTGGCGCGAGTTCGGTGGCCCGGCGGCGCTGGTCGGCGGCCAGCGCCTTGGTCGGGGCGAGGTAGAGCGCGGTGGAACCGCGGCCGTTCGGCGCCTCGGTTCCGTCGAGCAGTTCGCTGAGCACTGGCGCCAGGTATCCCAGCGACTTGCCCGAGGCGGTCCCTGTGGCGAGCACCACAGTTCGACCGGCCCGGGCCAGATTCATCGCCTCCGCCTGGTGGGCCCAGGGTCGCTCCACCCCGAGCTCCAGGGCGGCGGCGCGGATCTCCGGGCGGATCGAGTCGGGCCAGGCGGAATGACGGGCCCGCCGGGCGGGCAGATGCTCCGTATGGGTGAGCCGGTCCGAGCGCCCCCGGCTGGCGACCAGGGTCGTGAGCAGGGCTTCGGGCGGGCGATGGCTGGGCGGCACGAGGACCCAGTGTGTCACTGGAGTGACGGAGAATCGCGGCAAGCCATCGTGCGGGCATGGTGCCAGGTGGTTGAATGAGGCGGTGGCGGCCAGTTGGCCGGGCCGGCGGCACCTGGGCCGGTCGTTCGACCATGCGGTGACAGACCGCAGTGGCCGGGATCGGCAGCCGAAACGGCCGATGCCGCCCGACTCGCCATAGAACGCAATATGACGTAGCAAGGCAAGGTGCTGGAGGTTCCGTGGACCTGTCCCTGTCGACCCGTACCGTCGGCGATCGCACGATCGTCGAGGTTGGCGGCGAGATCGATGTGTACACCGCCCCGAAGCTGCGCGAGCAGCTGGTCGAGCTCGTCAACGACGGCAACTATCACCTGGTTGTCGACATGGAGGGCGTGGACTTCCTCGACTCGACCGGTCTGGGCGTGCTGGTGGGTGGCCTGAAGCGGGTGCGTGCGCACGAGGGCTCGTTGCGCCTCGTCTGCACCCAGGAGCGGATCTTGAAGATCTTCCGGATCACCGGTCTGACCAAGGTGTTCCCGATCCACTCCACGGTGGATGACGCGGTCAACTCGACCGACTGACGCGGGACCGTTCGCGCGGGCGTCCGCGGCCGGGTCATGGCGGCCCGGCCGCCCGGTCGGCGGCCCTGCGGCCCTCGTTCGGCCGGCTGGCCGGTGCGACGGCGGCTCGGCCTGCCCGTCCGGTCGGTGTGGTGGCCGTGCCAGGCGCGTTGTGCGGCCTGGGTGCTTTGACGTGCCCCTGGGCGGCTGGGATGGCCCGCACAGGGCGCTGGCCGGGCAGCGCCCGCGTGCGGTGTGGTCGCGTGAGCAGGACCGTCCGGCAGCAGAGCGTCGGCGATCGGCGTCGGACGCCCGGCGGAAAGAACCCCGAGGGGGAGAGATGGCAACCGTCGAACTTCGATTCAGCGCCCTTCCGGAGCACGTGCGGACCGCACGGCTGGTGGCGGCGGCGGTGGCCAGACGGGCCGGCGTGGACGAGTCGGTGCTCGATGAGGTCCGGCTGGCGGTCGGCGAGGCCTGTTCCCGGGCCGTCGGCCTGCACCAGCGCGGCAGCGGTAGTGGCGGAGCGGTCCGGGTGGCGTTGACCGACCAGGAGAAGCGTTTCCTCATCGAGGTCGGCGACGGCGCCGGGCCGCTCAGTGACCTGATCGCCTCCGGCGGAGCGGATGAGTCCGCCGACGGCTCCGAGGACACCCTGGGCCTCGCGGTGATCACCGGGCTGGTCGAGGACCTGGAGGTCGGCCGGGACGACGACGGCGGTGTGATCCGGATGAGCTGGCCGGTGGCGATGGCCTGACGTCCGAGGCCCACGCCCGACGCCTGACACGTGGCCCTGACGGAACGTCGGGGCCATTGGCATGCCGTGGGCCCCGCGGTGCGGACGGGTGCCTCAAGATGCCGCTGGGGCGGCCGGGGTGACGGTCCACCGGTGCGGCAATGGCGCATCGTCGGCTGAAAATCATGGGCGGTTGCCGAAAACTCCGGGTTTTCGGCAACCGCCCATGATTCTTTGCGGGCCGTCCTGCACGCGGACTATTTCAATCACGCGTTGATTCCTACACTCCTGAGATATCCGGTCGGGTCAGCTGGGTCGGGCCCGGTCGCCTGTGCCACCAGAGCCACTCGCGCGGCGTGCCAACAGGCCGGCGTGCCAGTCGTCAGGGAGGACGCATGGCGGGATTCACTCTCATCACATCCGGTTCAGTACACCCATCGATGCTTTTCCATATCGGCCGGGAAATGGCCGACGGTACGTCCGGGGCCGCTGTGCTCAGCGGGGGGAACCGTATTCTCGTCCTGATCATCGGTCTGATCGCCCTGGCCGCCCTGGGGGTGGCCGTTCTGCTGGTACGTCAGGTGCTGGCGTACGAGGCCGGGACGCCGGCGATGCGGCGGATCGCGGAGGCTGTCCAGGAGGGGGCCAACGCCTACCTGGCCCGGCAGTTCCGTACCCTCGGCGTCTTCGCGGCCGGGGTGTTCTTCCTGCTCCTGCTGCTACCGGCGGACGGCTGGTCGCAGCGGCTCGGGCGCTCGGCCTTCTTCCTGGTCGGCGCGGTCTTCTCGGCGGCCACCGGCTATCTGGGCATGTGGCTGGCGGTCCGGGCGAACGTCCGGGTGGCCGCGGTGGCCCGGGGTGTGACGGCGGGCCAGGAACAGCCCGCGCAGCACCGCGCGATGCGGATCGCCTTCCGGACCGGCGGCGTGGTCGGGATGTGCACGGTCGGTCTGGGGCTGCTCGGCGCGGCCATCGTGGTGCTGATCTACCGGGCCAACGCGCCGAAGGTGCTGGAGGGCTTCGGGTTCGGCGCGGCGCTGCTGGCGATGTTCATGCGGGTCGGCGGCGGCATCTTCACCAAGGCGGCCGACGTCGGCGCCGACCTGGTGGGCAAGGTCGAGCAGGGCATCCCCGAGGACGACCCGCGCAACGCCGCCACCATCGCGGACAACGTCGGCGACAACGTCGGGGACTGCGCGGGCATGGCGGCGGACCTCTTCGAGTCGTACGCGGTGACCCTGGTCGCCGCGCTGATCCTGGGCCGGGCGGTGTTCGGCGACGTGGGGCTGGTGCTGCCGCTGGTGGTGCCGGCGATCGGCGTGGTCACCGCCGTCCTCGGCATCGTCGCGGTGGCGCCACGGGCGCGCGACCGCAGCGGGATGACCGCGATCAACCGCGGCTTCTTCCTTTCCGCCGGGGTCTCCCTGCTGCTCGTCCTCGGCGCGGTCTTCGTGATGCTGCCGGCCCACTTCGGTGATCTGCATGGCGTGCCGGCCTCGCTGCGGGACCACCACGGCGACCCGCGGCTCTTCGCGCTCGCGGCGGTGGCGATCGGGATCGCGCTGGCGGTGGTGATCCAGCAGCTGACCGGCTACTTCACCGAGACCAGCCGGCGACCGGTGCGGGAGGTCGGACGCAGTTCGCTGACCGGCCCGGCCACCGTGGTGCTCTCCGGGATCTCGCTCGGCCTGGAGTCGGCGGTGTACTCGGCCGTGGTGATCGGCGCCGCGGTGTACGGGGCGTACCTGCTGGGCGGCGGGTCGATCGTGCTGGCGCTCTTCGCGGTCGCGCTGGCCGGGACCGGACTGCTGACCACGGTGGGGGTGATCGTGGCGATGGACACCTTCGGTCCGGTGTCGGACAACGCCCAGGGCATCGCCGAGATGTCCGGCGAGGTGCACGGCGCCGGGGCCCGGGTGCTCACCGAGCTGGACGCGGTCGGCAACACCACCAAGGCGATCACCAAGGGGATCGCGATCGCCACGGCGGTGCTCGCGGCCACCGCGCTGTTCGGGTCGTTCACCGACGCGATCAACGAGGCGGTCGGCGGTGTGTCGGGCGGGACGGCGGGGGCGGCCAGCCTGAGCCTGGACATCTCCCAGCCCAACAACCTGGTCGGGCTGCTGCTGGGCGCGGCGGTGGTCTTCCTCTTCTCCGGCCTGGCGATCAACGCCGTCTCCCGGTCGGCGGGCTCGGTGGTCTTCGAGGTGCGGCGGCAGTTCCGCGACCATCCGGGGATCATGGACGGCAGCGAGACGCCGGAGTACGGCAAGGTGGTCGACATCTGCACCCGGGACGCGCTGCGCGAGCTGGCCACGCCCGGGCTGCTGGCGGTGCTGGCTCCGATCGCCGTCGGCTTCGCGTTCGGGGTCGGTGCGCTCGGCGCGTACCTGGCCGGGGCGATCGGCACCGGCACGCTGATGGCGGTCTTCCTGGCGAACTCCGGTGGCGCCTGGGACAACGCCAAGAAGCTGGTCGAGGACGGCGCGCACGGGGGCAAGGGCAGCGAGGCGCACGCCGCCACGGTGATCGGGGACACGGTCGGCGACCCGTTCAAGGACACCGCCGGGCCGGCGATCAACCCGCTGCTGAAGGTGATGAACCTGGTGTCGCTGCTGATCGCGCCAGCCGTGGTGCGGTTCAGCTTCGGGGTGCACGCCAGCGCGGGGGTGCGCGCCGGGGTGGCCGGGGCGGCGGTGCTGCTGGTGGTCGCGGCGGTGTACAACGCCCGGCGGCGGTCGGTCAGTGTGGCGGCCGAGCCGTCCGCCGGTGCGTCCGGGGGCCTGGCGGCCGGGAGCGGCGAGGCCGTCGAGGCGGCGGCCGGCGGCTGACGGGCCGGGCTCGCCGGCCGGGCCCGGCGGGTGAGTGAGGGGTGGTCCTGGCGGTGGTCGCCGGGACCACCCGTGCGTTCGGCGGGGGCGCGACGGGCGGATGCCGAGACGCGATTGACAAACTGTTGAAGGAACGGCTTCGTGCTCCTGGGCGCGACGGGCACGATCGGCGCCGCGCTCCGGGCCGACCCCGGTCTCGCACGGCGACGAGTGCACGCCCGTGCAGCCTGCTGGGCGCGCTGGACGGGGACCCGGGGGCGCTGCGCACCGTGCGCGGGGGCGACCCGATCCGGGTCGAGCGCGCCTGACCAGCGCCGATGGCCGGCCCCTCGGTCGTACGGGGGCCGCACTGGCGGGCGAGCGGGTCGGGGTGGCACGGACGGTCCGGACCGGTCGGGTAGGTTCACCCGGGACGGTTCGGTACTGGACGGAAGGGTTCTCCTGGTGGACGAGCAGGTGCCGGCGGGCCGGCAGGTCGCGCCGACCGGTGGGGCCGCGGCGCCCGGGCGGGCCGCCGGCGGACGACGTGGGACGGACGGCGGGGCCCGGACGCGCCGCCTGCTGGCGGTGCCGGTGCTGGGCGCGCTGCTCGCCTCCGGCGCCGTCGCGTGCAGCAGCGACAACAGCAGCGCCCAGCTGGACTCCTGGGCGAAGACCGTCTGCGACGGGATGCGGGATCCGGTCGCCAAGGCGCAGGCCGCGCTGAGCGACACCGGCCAGGTCAAGCAGGGCGAGACGCCCGGCGACCTGCAGCAGCGGCTCTCCGGGGACCTCGGCGTGCTGGCCAGCAGCACCCAGCAGATCGCCGCGGCGATCAACCAGGCCGGGGCACCCAAGAGCAGCGACGGCGCGAGCGTGCAGCAGGACGTGGTCAACTCGCTCGACCAGGCGGCCAAGGGCTACCAGGCGGTGCAGCAGAAGCTGGCCGGGCTGCCGACGAACGACCAGGCGAAGTTCGCCGACGGACTGAAGGGCATCGGCGACCAGGTGCAGCAGCTGGCGCAGGTCTCCACCAGCGCGCTGGCCAAGGTGCAGGGCGGGGACCTGGGCAAGGCGATCACCAAGCAGCCGGGCTGCAAGAGCACCGGGACGGTGGCCCCCGGGGCCGGCACGGCGTCCGGGGCCCCGGGAGCGAGCGGTTCGCCGGCCCCCGGGGGTTCCCCGGGCGCGTCCGGCTCCCCTGCGGCGAGCGGTTCCCCCGGCGCGCCCGGCTCCCCCTCCGCCGCCGGCTCCCAGGCGCCCTCCGGGGCGCCCTCGGGCAGCCCGTCGGCGGCGCCCGGAGGCTCCGGAGCGCCTTCCTCGCCGGCGCCCGCCCAGAGCTGACCGCCGGGGCGCGAGCTCCGGGGCGCGGGCGTGGTGCGGCCCGCCGGTGGCCGGGCCGCGCCACGGGAGGCGGGAGAATGGCCGGGTGACCATCCTCCCCACGCCTGACCCCGCCCGCCTCGCCCGCCTGCGCGAGGCGCTGCTCGCCGCCTCGTACACCGCGGACGGCTGCCTGGACCTGCTCGGACCGACCGGCTATGCCGCGCTGGCCCGTGGCGAGTCGGTGCCCGCCCTGCGGGCGACCCGTGGCGGTACGCCGCTGGAGACCCTGGTCCGGCTCTTCCTGCTGCAGCGGCCCGTTCCGTACGCCGCGGCGGCGGCCGCCCTCCCGGTCGAGGAGGCGCTGGTGGACGGCTGGCTGACCGCGGACGGCCCGGAGGTCCGGGCCAGCGTGGATGTCCGGCCGTACGCGAACGAGGTGGCCGGGCTGGAGAGCGCCGACGCCTGGGTGGTCTCCGACCTGGGCTGCGCGGTCGGCGGCGCGAGCGGCATCGGCGGTGGCGGCAGCCCCGCCGGGGTGGCCCGCCGCGAGCTGGTGCTCGGGGTGGGCGGCGCGTCCACCACGCTCGCCAACCTCGCCGTGCGCCGCCCGGTCCGCGCCGCGCTCGACCTGGGGACGGGCTCCGGGGTGCAGGCGCTGCACGCCGCCCGGCACGCGCAGCACGTCACCGCGACCGACCTCAACCCGCGGGCGCTCGCCTTCGCCCGGCTCACCCTGGCGCTCTCCGGCTTCGACAACACCGAGACGGCCGAGGGCAGCCTCTTCGAGCCGGTGGGCGAGCGGCGGTTCGACCTGATCGTCTCCAACCCGCCGTTCGTGATCTCGCCCGGCAGCCGCTTCGTCTACCGCGACGGCGGGATGGCCGGTGACGAACTCTGCCGCAGCCTGGTCCGCGGCGCCGCCGCGCACCTGGAGCCCGGCGGCTACTGCCAGCTGCTGGCCAACTGGCAGCACGTGCGCGGCGAGGACTGGCACGACCGGCTGGCCGGCTGGGTCGCGGGCACCGGCCTGGACGCCTGGGCGGTGCAGCGCGAGGTCCAGGACGTCGCGCAGTACGCCGAACTCTGGCTGCGCGACGGCGGCGACCACCTGGCCGGCCCGGAGGACTACCGGTCCCGCTACGACGAGTGGCTGGACGCCTTCGAGGCCGCCAAGGTGGAGGGCATCGGCTTCGGCTGGATCACCCTGCGGGCGTCCGGCGCCGACCAGCCGACGGTGCGGATCGAGGAGTGGCCGCACCCCGTCGAGCAGCCGCTCGGCCCGCACATCGAGCAGTGGTTCGCCCGCCAGGACTTCCTGCGCAGCCACGACGACGCCGCGCTGCTCGGCGCCCGCTACCTGCTGGCCGACGAGGTGGTCCAGGAACAGGTGGGCGCCCCGGGGGCGGAGGACCCCGAGCACGTGATCCTGCGGCACAACCGGGGCATGCGGCGGGCCACCAAGGTGGACACCGTGGGCGCCGGGTTCGCCGGGGTCTGCGACGGCACCCTGGCCGCCGGCGAGATCGTCGACGCGATCGCCCAGCTGCTCGGCGAGGACCGGGTGCGGCTGCGCGACCGGGTGCCGGAGTCGCTGCGGCTGCTGGTCGAGCAGGGCTTCGTCGAGCCGGTCTCCTGAGCCGGGCGGCCGGCCCGTGGCGGCCCAGGGGTGGTGGAGTTCGGTGACGCCGTCGAACAGCGGGAGCCTGGTGGCGGCAGTGCGCCGGTGGCGGCAAGCGGACGGGGAGCCCGCGTGACGTCCCCCCAGGGGCGTTGTGTGGCCGCCGTGCTGACGGTCACCCACCGGCCGTCCGCGCTCCCCTGCGGCCGCGGGTTCCGGGGTCGTGGCCCCGTGCCCGAACGCTGCCCGGGAGGGCACCGTTCACCCGCCGGTGGTCGTGGGTTCACTCCTCGGACGCCGAGCGTCCGCGCCGGGTTGTCCACGGCCTGCCAGGCTCCCGGCCGGAGCGGATCTTCGGTGAGGGGCGGACAGGGATGGAGCCGGCGACCACGGCGCTCGCGGGCGGCGTGCTCGCGCTCTTCGGCGCGGGCCTGCTGCTCTGGTGCGCGGCCGAGCTGCGGGTGCGCCGCCGGCTGCGCCGGCACGGGATCCCGGTCGCGGCCCGGGTGCTCCCCGACGAGAGCCCCGTCGAGGCGCTGGACCCCGCCCCGCTGCTCTCCTTCACCACCCTCGCCTCGGTCGGTGGCGCCGAGGGGCGGGACGGCTCGGAACCGGTCCGGACCCGTCCGCGCGGCAGCACCGCGCTGCGCCGGCCGGCCGGGCTGCTCCCGGGCAGCAGCGTCCGGGTCTGCTACGACCCGCGCCGGCCGGCCCGGGTCGTGCTCACCGGCGTCGGGACCGCGGCCTCGCTGCCGCTCGACGTGTTCTGGACGATTCTCGGCACCAGCTCGCTGGCCGCCGGCCTGAGCCTGCTGGCCTCGGTCTTCGCGGTCTGAGAGCGCGCCGCCACCCCCGCTCCCCGGTCCCGCCGAAGGGCCGCCGCAGACCGAAACCGCACCCCTGGAGGCCCCTGCGGCGGGGAACCGCGCGGCGCTAAGGTCCATCATCGGGTTACCGTTCGAGTGGCGTCGGTCGGCCTTGCCGGTGAAAAAGCGGGATCCGTCCGTTTGACAAGGGTGACCAGGGTACGGTCACACTCCGCTGGTGGAGTCGTCGCGATGCGGCACCACGGGCGGTGGTGTGTGCCGGGCGACGGAGAGCCCGCGCAGCCTTCGGGGGCCGGTTCCGCAACCGGTCGGACACCCGTGGGCCAGCCGTCGGCCAGCACAGGAAAACGACCGGGAGAGAAGAGCGAAGGTGTCCCCGAGCAGCGAGACCGCGCGCAACGGCAAGCGACTCGTCATTGTCGAGTCGCCGGCCAAGGCGAAGACGATCAAGGGCTACCTCGGCCCCGGCTACATCGTCGAGGCGAGCGTCGGGCACATTCGCGACCTGCCCGGGACGGCGGCCGAGGTGCCGGACAAGTACACCGGCGAGGTGCGCCGGCTCGGCGTCGACGTCGACCACGACTTCGCCCCGATCTACGTGGTGAACGCGGACAAGAAGGCGCAGGTCAGCAAGCTCAAGCAGCTGCTGGCGGAGTCCGACGAACTCTTCCTCGCCACCGATGAGGACCGCGAGGGCGAGGCCATCGCCTGGCACCTGCAGCAGGTGCTCAAGCCCAAGGTGCCGGTCAAGCGGATGGTCTTCCACGAGATCACCAAGGACGCCATCCAGGAGGCGGTCGCCAACCCGCGGGAACTGAACCAGCGGCTGGTCGACGCCCAGGAGACCCGCCGGATCCTCGACCGCCTCTACGGCTACGAGGTCTCGCCGGTGCTCTGGAAGAAGGTCATGCCGAAGCTTTCGGCGGGCCGCGTCCAGTCGGTGGCGACCCGCCTGGTGGTCGAGCGCGAGCGCGAGCGGATCGCCTTCACCTCCGCCTCGTACTGGGACCTGGTCGGCACCTTCGGGACCGGCCGCACCCCGGCCGACGCCGCCAACCCGGAGAGCTTCGGTGCCCGGCTGGCCGCGGTGGACGGCCGGCGGATCGCCACCGGCCGGGACTTCGGCCCCGACGGGCAGCTGAAGACCGCCAACACCCTGCACCTGGACGAGCAGGCGGCACGCGCCCTGGCGGACGCGCTGGCGCGGACCGCGTTCAGCGTCCGCAGCGTCGAGTCCAAGCCGTACCGGCGCTCGCCGTACGCGCCGTTCCGCACCACCACGCTCCAGCAGGAGGCCAGCCGCAAGCTGGGCTTCGGCGCCAAGCGCACCATGCAGGTGGCCCAGAAGCTGTACGAGAACGGCTTCATCACCTACATGCGCACCGACTCCACCACGCTGTCGGAGACCGCCGTCGCCGCCGCCCGCGCGCAGGTGACCCAGCTGTACGGCGCCGACTACCTGCCGGACGCGCCGCGGGTGTACGCCAGCAAGGTCAAGAACGCGCAGGAGGCGCACGAGGCGATCCGCCCCTCCGGCGACCGCTTCCGCACGCCCGCCGAGACCGGTCTGAGCGGCGACGACTTCCGGCTCTACGAGCTGATCTGGATGCGCACCGTCGCCTCGCAGATGAAGGACGCGGTCGGCCAGTCGGTGACCGTCCGGGTCGGCGGCGTCACCGCGGACGGGCGGGACGTCGAGTTCTCCGCCTCCGGCAAGATCATCACCTTCCACGGCTTCCTCAAGGCCTACGTCGAGGGCGCCGACGACCCGAACGCCGAGCTCGACGACCGCGAGCGGCGGCTGCCCCGGGTCGCCCAGGGCGACCCGCTGGCCGCCGAGCAGCTCAGCCCCGAGGGCCACGCCACCAAGCCGCCGGCCCGCTACACCGAGGCCTCGCTGGTCAAGGAGCTGGAGGACCGGGAGATCGGCCGCCCGTCCACCTACGCCTCGATCATCGACACCATCATCGGGCGCAAGTACGTCTTCAAGAAGGGGACGGCGCTGGTGCCGTCGTTCCTCTCCTTCGCCGTGGTGAACCTGCTGGAGAAGCACTTCGGCCGGCTGGTCGACTACGACTTCACCGCGAAGATGGAGGACGACCTCGACCGGATCGCGGCCGGTGAGGCGCAGTCCGTGCCGTGGCTCAAGCGCTTCTACTTCGGTGAGGGCGAGGGTGCCGCGGCCGGCGCCGCGGCGGAGGCCGGCAACGGCGACGGCGACCACCTCGGCGGTCTGAAGGAGCTGGTCACCGACCTCGGCGCGATCGACGCCCGGGAGATCAGCTCGTTCCGGCTGAGCGACGACATCACGCTGCGGGTCGGCCGGTACGGACCGTACGTCGAGAAGGTCGCCGCCGAGGAGGGCGAGCCGGGCCAGCGCGCCGACATCCCGGTCGAGCTGCCGCCGGACGAGCTGACCGTCGAGCTGGCCGAGGAGCTGCTGGCCAAGCCGAGCGGCGACTTCGAGCTGGGTGTCGACCCGGTCAGCGGCCACCCGCTGGTCGCCAAGGACGGCCGGTACGGCCCGTACGTCACCGAGATCCTGCCCGAGGACACCCCGAAGACCGGCAAGAACGCGGTCAAGCCGCGGACCGCCTCGCTGCTCAAGAGCATGTCGCTGGAGACCGTCACGCTGGAGGACGCGCTCAAGCTGCTCTCGCTGCCCCGGGTGGTCGGCGCCGACCCGGAGGGCGTGGAGATCACCGCGCAGAACGGCCGGTACGGGCCGTACCTCAAGCGCGGTACCGACTCGCGGTCGCTGGCCAGCGAGGAGCAGATGTTCACGGTCACGCTGGAGGAGGCGCTGGCGATCTACGCCCAGCCCAAGCAGCGCGGCCGGGCCGCCGCCGCGCCGCCGCTCAAGGAGCTGGGCACCGACCCGGTCAGCGAGCGTCCGGTGGTGGTCAAGGACGGTCGGTTCGGCCCGTACGTCACGGACGGCGAGACCAACGCGACGCTGCGCAAGGACGACGACGTCGAGACCATCACGCCGGAGCGCGGCTACGAGCTGCTTGCCGAGAAGCGGGCCCGCGGGCCGGTGAAGAAGGCGGCGAAGAAGGCCCCGGCGAAGAAGGCGGCGGCCAAGAAGACCACCGCGACCAAGACGGCGGCCAAGAAGGCCCCGGTCAAGAAGGCCGCCGTGAAGAAGACCACGACCAGCAAGGCGGCGGCCAAGAAGACCACCACCGCGAAGAAGGCGGTGGCCGAGAAGGTGGCCTCGGACGAGGGCTGAGCCCGGCTCGAACGAGCCCCGTACCCGGGTGGTGCGGGGCTCGCGGGCTGTGTCACAAGCCGGTCATGGCTGCGGGTCCGGACGGCGGGAGCCCTTTCCGGCCAGTGCTCGCCCGCTACGCTGACGGTATGACGAGCGAGGAGCAGCCCACCCCCACCGCTGAGGCCGCGGCACGAGCCGGGGCCCCCGACCTCCCCGAGGTCGCGCCGGCCGGTACGCCGGGCGAGCGGGCGCGGGCGCTGCTCCGGGTCCGCCCGTACCGGCGGCTCTGGGTGACCCAGCTGCTCGGCGGGACGGCCGACCGGCTGGCCTTCCTGGTACTGCTGGCGCTCACCGTGGCGGGCGCGGCGGTCGGCGGGCAGTTCGGCGGCGGCTACCGCGGCCTGGCGCTCACCGTGGCCCTGGTCTTCGCGGTCCGGCTGCTCGCGGCGCTGCTCTTCGGCGCCGTGCTGCTCGGGCCGCTGCACACGCTGCTCACCAGCCGGCTGGACCGGCGCTGGACGCTGCTCGGCGCGGACGGGCTGCGCGCGGTGCTGGTCGGCATCGCGCCGTGGTGGCTCGGCTGGGTCGGCGGCTCGGCGGTGCTCTACCCGCTGCTGGCCACGGTCTTCGTCACCGGGGCGGCCGAGCGGGTCTGGGCGGTGGCCAAGAGCGCGACCACACCGACCCTGCTGCCCGCCGCCAACCCGTACGCCCCGGCCGAGGAGCAGCGGCCGTCCGCGGCCAACCTGGACACCGTGCGCACCCTGGACATGCGCACCGGCTGGGCGACCGTGCCGCTCGCGGCGCTCGGGCTGATCGGCTGCACGCTGCTGAACAACCTGGGCGCGGCGCTCGGCTCGCACTGGCTGCGGAGCCACCAGGTGACGGTGGCGGCGCTCGGCGCGGCCGCGCTCTTCGCGGCCGCCGCCGTGCTGCTGTACCTGCAGGAGCTGCCGGCCGGCGGCCCGCTGGGCAGCCCGCGCTCGCCGCTGCAGGGCCTGCGCGCGCCCACCGACGCGACGCCCGGCCCGGCGCTCACCAAGGGCCGCACCGGCTCCGCGCCGTACTTCACCTTCTCGGTCGCCGCGGCCTACGCCTCGATGGCCGGGATCGCCTCGCTGGCGCTGCTGACCGCCGGCGAGCACGGCGCCGGGCCGATCGGCTTCGGCCTGCTGGTGCTCGCCGCGACCGGCGCGCCGTGGCTCGGCCTGCGGCTCACCCGGACCACGCTGCCCGCGCTCTCCCGGCGCCGTTTGCTGGCGGTGGCGCTGCTCGTGCTGGGCGCCGCGCTGATCCTGGCCGGACTGGTCTTCGACTACGTGCTGATCCTGCTGCTCACCCTGGTGGCCGGGACGGCCGCCGGGCTGGTGATCGGGGTCGGCCGGGCGCTGCTGGCGCAGGAGGTCGAGGAGGCCCGGCTGCCGCGGGTCGTCGAGCACCTGTACGCGGTGTTGCGGGCGGTGGTGGCCGCCGCCCTGGTGGCCGTCCCGCTGATCGCCGCCGGGTACGGCGAGGTGGTGTTCGGCACCCGGCAGCCCGGCGGCTTCACCTTCGTGCACGGCGGGGCGGCCCTGGCGGTGGCCACCGCGGGCGTGCTGACCCTGGTGCTCGCGGCGATCGTGCTGCCGAAGACGGACGACCAGCGCGGCACGGTGCCGTTCGGGCGGGAGCTGCTGGAGTCGCTGCGCGCCGACCACGACGTGCCGCCGCACCGGGCGACCGGCACCGGCTTCTTCATCGCCCTGGAGGGCGGCGACGGCGCCGGCAAGTCGACCCAGGCGCAGGCCCTCGCGGAGTGGATCCGCAGCAAGGGCCACGAGGTGGTGGTCACCCGCGAGCCGGGCGGCAGCCCGATCGGGCAGCGGTTGCGCGGCCTGGTGCTGGACGTCAGCAACACCGGCCTCTCGCACCGCGCGGAGGCGCTGATCTACGCGGCCGACCGGGCCGAGCACGTGGAGAACGTGATCCGGCCGGCGCTGGCCCGAGGCGCGGTGGTGATCACCGACCGCTACATGGACTCCTCGATCGCCTACCAGGGCGCCGGCCGGGATCTGGCCGCCACCGAGGTGGCGCGGATCTCGCGCTGGGCCACCGGCGGGCTGGTGCCGGACCTGACCGTGGTGCTGGACGTCGATCCGAGCCGGGCCCGGGAGCGGTTCACCGAGGCGCTGGACCGGCTGGAGTCCGAGCCGACCGAGTTCCACGAGCGGGTGCGGTCCGGGTTCCTCGCGCTGGCGGCGGCCGACCCGGTGCGCTACCTGGTGGTCGACGGCAGCCAGCCGCCCGCCTTCGTGACCACCGCGATCCGCCACCGGCTGGACCGTGAGCTGCCGCTCTCCGAACAGGAGAAGGCGGCCCGGATCGAGCAGGAGCGGCTGGCCCGGGAGGAGGCCGAGCGGCGCGCCGCGGAGGAGGCCCGGCGGAAGGCCGAGGCGGCGGCCGAGGAGCGCAAGCGGCAGGAACTGCTGGAGCGGCTCCGGGCCGAGCAGGCCGAGAAGGAGCGGCTGGCGAAGGAGGAGGCCGAGCGGGTTGCCGCCGAGGCCGCCCGGAAGGCGGCCGAGGAGGCCCGGCTGCGCGCCGAGGAGGAGACGCGCCAACGGGCGGCGGAGGAGGCCGAGCGGCGCGCGGCGGAGCAGGCCCGGCTGGCGGCCGAGGCCGCCGAGCGGGCCCGTCGGGAGGCGGAGGCCGCCCAGGAGGCCGAGCTGCAGCGTCAGCGCGAGGTTCAGCGGGCGGAGCAGCGGCGGCGGGCCGAGGAGGCGCTGCAGCGGGCCGAGGAGGCGCGGCTCGCCGAGGCGGGCGCCGCGGAGGACCCGGCGACCACGCAGCTGCCGAAGGTCACCGGGGCGGAGGAGCTGACCGAGGAGATCTCCGAGCGCGACCGGCGGGCGGCGCTGGCCGCGGCGGAGGAGACCGCGGTGCTGCCGCGGGCGGCCGACGAGACCGCGGTGCTGCCGCGGACGGCTCCGGACGCGCCGGTGCGGCCGGTGGACGACCGGGTGCCGCCGGGCCTCTGGCGGCCCGAGCCGGCGGCGGACGGCGGTTCCGAGCAGACCCAGGAGCTGGCGTCCGGGCCGGCCGGTCCGCCGTCCTCGGCCCGTCGGCCGTCCTGGGCGGAGGCGACCCCGATGGACGACCTACCGACCCTGACCGACAGCCTGCTGGGTTCGCGCGAGGAGTGGGCCCGCTGGGAGCAGGAGGGCCACGACCCCGACGAGGGCGGCCGGCGCAAGCGCCGGAAGTGACGCCCCCCGCCCGGAGGCTCGCCCGCGGCCCGGGCGGGGGTGTCGGTGGCGGCCCGTATGCTCGGGGTCGGAAGCATCGGGCCGTGGAACGTGGGAGCAGCAGTGGCCGTCTGGGACGACCTGGTGGGCCAGGAACAGGTGGTCGAACAGCTGACCGCCGCGGCCCGGGCCGCTCGGGCGACGGTGGCCGCCGGCCGCGGCGGAGGCTCGGCCGCCCCGGGCGGCAACGCCTCGCTGATGACGCACGCCTGGCTCTTCACCGGCCCGCCGGGGGCCGGACAGATCACCGCGGCCCGGGCCTTCGCGGCGGCCCTCCAGTGCGCCAGCCCCGACCTCGATCTGGGCGGCACGCCCGGCTGCGGGTTCTGCGAGGGCTGCCACACGGTGATGGCCGGCA
The DNA here is from genome assembly GCF_044547075.1 of Kitasatospora sp. NPDC052896. NCBI lineage: Bacteria > Bacillati > Actinomycetota > Actinomycetes > Kitasatosporales > Streptomycetaceae > Kitasatospora > Kitasatospora sp. NPDC052896. Next base: position 568,130 of record NZ_JBITZU010000001.1, on the reverse strand, counting down.
GCCACGCCGACGTGAAGTTCGTCCGCAGTGACGGCCTGTCGATCGGCGTCGGCGACATGCGCGACCTGGTGCTGCGGGCCGCCAGCTACCCGACCGGCGGGCGCTGGTCGGTGATCCTGCTGGACGCGGCCCACCGGCTCACCGAGGCGGCCGCGAACGCGCTGCTCAAGGGGGTCGAGGAGCCCTCGCCGCGGACGGTCTGGCTGCTCTGCGCGCCCTCGGTGCAGGACACCCTGCCGACGATCCGTTCGCGCTGCCGCCAGCTGGTGCTGCGGACCCCGTCCCCGGAGGCGGTGGCCGACCTGCTGGTCCGCCGGGACGGCGTGGAGCCCGCGCTGGCCGAGCTGGCGGCCCGGGCCGGGCAGGGCGACATCGAGCGCTCGCGCCGGCTCGCGGTGGACGAGCAGGCCCGCAGCCGGCGGCTGGAGGTGCTGCGGATCCCGCTGGAGGTGGCCGACCTGGGCGGTTGCCTGGCCGCGGCGCAGCGGCTGGTGGACACCGCCAAGACCGACGCGGAGGCGCTGGCGGAGACCCGGGACGCCAAGGAGACCGACGACCTGAAGGCCGCCTACGGCGCCGCCGAGGGGCTGGGTGGCAAGGCGCCGCGCGGGTTGGCCGGGGCGGTGAAGGAGTTGGAGAAGCGGCAGAAGAGCCGGGCCACCCGGACCCGTCGGGAGACGCTCGGGGTCGCGCTGCTCGACCTGCTGGGCTTCTACCGCGACGTGCTCGCGCTGCAGCTGGGCTCGACCGCCGCGCTGGCCAACCAGGACCAGCGGTCCGCGCTGGACCGGGTCGCCGCGGCCGGCCCGCCGGAGGGCACGCTGCGCCGGATCGAGGCCGTGCTGGCCTGCCGTCAGGCGCTTGACCGCAACGTCGATCCGCTGCTCGCGGTGGAGGCGATGACGGTCGCGCTGCGGGCCGGCTGACCCGCTGTCCATCGGACAGGTGTTCTGAGCAGGACATCAGCTCACTCGTTCGAGTGAACGTGGGTACTCGCCCGCGACGGTCGCGGCGATCGGCGGCGGCGTCTTGCACCCTGTGGTGCGAGTACGCCGTGGTCCGACTACAGGTCGCAGGGCCGGCCCGGCATTCCGGTCCTCCCTGAGGTGGTGCCCGATGCCCCGACAGCTCTTCGTGCTGCTCCTGCTCCTGCTCCTGCTACCCGGCTTCGTGCTGGCCCGCAGCGCGTTCGGCCGCTGGCGCGACCAGCGGGCCGCCGTCACCTACGAGCTGGTCGCCGACCCGCGCCCGACACTGATGCGGGCGGCGGGGGCGGCGCTCTGCTTGGTCTGCGCGGTCGTACTGGTGGTCGGCTCGGTGCTCAGCTGGCGCACTTCGGCCGGCGGCGCGCAGAGCGCGGACGCGGTGGGGCCGGCGAGCGGCGCCCGGGCCGCCGCGGAGGTGCGGCCGGCTCCGGTGCCCGGGGCCGCGCCCGGCGCGGCCGCCGCACCAGCCCCGGCCGCCGGGTCCCCGGCGCCGCCGCCGGTCGTGGTGCCCTGGGAGATCGTCGGGCACCCGGCGGGCGGCGAGCTGCGGCAGGCCGAGGTGCCGGGGGCGGACGGCCAGCCGCGCACCGTGCGGGTCTGGCTCCCGCCGCACTACGCGGACGACCGGGACGCCCGCTACCCCGTGCTGGTGCTGCAGGCGGCCGGCTCGGGGAAGACCGCGGACGCCGAGCTCCCGGACGTCTTCGACGGCATCGCCTCCGCGGTCAAGCTGGGCCGCTCCCGCCCGTTCGTGGTGGTCGCCCCGGCCGGCCCGACCGGGGCCGCGCGCCCCTGCGACCTGGTGGTCGCCGCCCCGCAGGCGCTGGCCGACGACGCCCGGATGCGGGCGTCGGTGGCCGCCAGCTTCCACACGATGTCACCCGGTCCGCAGGGCTGGGCGGCGCTCGGCGTCGAGGGCGGCGCCCCGTGCGCGGCCGCCGCCGGGCTCACCCGTGGCGACCTCTACGGCGCCGCCGCCGCGGTGTCCGGCCGCTACGACGTGCCCGCCCTGGTCCAGGCCGGCACCGAGGCCCCGGCCGGCCGGGCGCCGCAGCTGATGCTGGCGGCCGCCAAGGGCGACGCCGACGGCCTCGCCTCGGCGCGTGCCCTGCTCGGCGCGCTGCGCGGCGGCAAGGGCCAGGCCGCCCGGGCGGTGGTGCGGATCTCCGACAACGTCCAGGACTTCACGGCGGACAAGGAGCGGCTGCGGCTGGTCCGGGTCGCCACCCAGTACCTCGCCGAGACGCTCACCCAGCCGAACGGCTGAGTCCGAAGCGTCCCGGCACCCGCCGCGGCCGGCCCGACCGGGACCGGCCGCGGCGGCCATGTTCAGCACAGCCGGTCGCCGACCGGCTCCCCCGAGGGAGAACACCGCATGCGCCCTGCCCGATCCGCCCGTGTCGCCGCCACCGCGCGGATGGTGTCCGCTCTCACCGCCGCCGGGCTGCTGCTCGGCGGGTGCGCCATCGGCCGGTCGGGGAACGGCGGCCCGCCGCTCTCCGCGGACGGCACGCCGGCGACCGGCGGGCCCGCGCGGGCCGCCGCGCCGCTCGAACCGTTGCCCGCGGCGATCCCGGCCGGCCTCGCCTCCTACTACGGGCAGCGGCTGGACTGGCGGTCGTGCGACCAGAGCTTCGAGTGCGCCGGGTTCAAGGTGCCGCTGGACTACGACCACCCGGGGCACGGTGACCTGACCCTCGGCGCGGTCCGGGCGAAGGCGTCCGGGGCGGGGGCGGCTCGGCACCTGGGCTCGCTGGTGCTCAACCCCGGCGGCCCGGGCGGCTCGGCGGTGACGTACCTGGAGGCGGTCGCGGGCAGCTACAGCCGGGCCGTCCGCGCCGCCTACGACCTGGTCGGGGTCGACCCGCGCGGGGTCGGGCGCAGCTCCCCCGTCAGCTGCCTGAGCGGGGAGCGGATGGACGCCTTCACGGCGGTGGACACCACCCCGGGCACCACGCGGCAGGTCGACGAGCTGGTCGCCGCGGACAAGGAGTTCGCGGCCGGCTGCGCGAAGCGCTCGGGCGCCGTGCTGGGCCACCTCAGCACCGTCGAGGCGGCCCGCGACCTGGACGTGCTGCGCGCGCTGCTCGGCGACCCGAAGCTCTCCTACGTGGGCAAGTCCTACGGGACCATGCTGGGCGCCACCTACGCCGGGCTCTTCCCGTCCCGGGCCGGCCGGCTGGTGCTGGACGGCGCGATGGACCCGTCGCTGGACGCGCTGGCCGCCAACCGCGCCCAGGCCGGCGGCTTCGAGACCGCCTGGGAGGCGTTCGCCGGGGACTGCACCGCGCACCCGGACTGCCCGATCGGCCACAACCCGGAGGAGGCCGGCGAGGAGCTGAACCTGCTCCTCGCCAACCTGGAGGCCACGCCGCTCGGCACCGACCAGGGGCGCAAGCTGACCGCGGCGCAGGCCACCACCGGCGTGATCCAGGCGATGTACGCGGAGTCCCTCTGGCCGCAGCTGCGCAGCGCGCTGGAGACCGCGAAGGCGGGCGACGGCTCGGGGCTGTTGAAGCTCTCCGACTCGTACTACGAGCGCTCGGCGGACGGCACGTACCCCAGCCTGATGTTCGCCAACATGGCGATCAACTGCCTGGACATGCCGGCCCCGTTCACCGGGCCGGACCAGGTCGCCCGGGTGCTGCCGGACTTCGAGAAGGCCTCGCCGCACTTCGGCCGCGTGCTGGCCTGGATGGCGCTGGCCTGCGCCTACTGGCCGGTCCCGGCCACCGGGCGCCCGCACACCATCCGGGCCGAGGGGGCGGAACCGATCGTGGTGGTGGGCACCACCCGCGACCCGGCCACCCCGTACTCCTGGGCGAAGTCGCTGGCCGGCCAGCTGGCCTCGGGGCGGCTGCTGACCTTCGACGGCGACGGCCACACCGCCTACGGCCGGCACAACGATTGCGTCGACTCCGCGGTCGACCGGTACCTGCTGGAGGGGGAGCAGCCGGAGAGCGGTCTGAGCTGCGGCCGGTAGCGCTCAGGTGGCCCGTCGGGCACCCGGCGTGGCTGTGGCGGCCAACCAGTCGTCCAGCAGGGCGATCTGGCGCTCCGGCGGGAACTCCTCGGGTGCGAAGAGCGCCTGTACCACCAGGCCGAGCGCGAAGGACTGCGCGGCGGCCGCCAGGTCGGCGGTCGCCGTCGTGGCGGGCAGCTCACCGCGGCGCTGGGCGGCGGCCACGTGCCCGGCCAGCCGCTCGCGTCCGCGCCGGTAGCGCACGGCGTGCGCGGCGGCCAGCTCCGGATCGGCGAGCGCGACGTCCCAGGAGCAGACCCAGATCCTGTTCCTGGCGGCGCTCTCGGGGGCCAGCGGCAGGATGTCGAGCAGCGCGGCGCGCAGGGCGGGCAGCCCCTCGGAGGGGGCCTGGTGGCGCGGCCGCTCCGCCGAGCGTTGGTCCAGCACCTCCAACGCGCAGGCCAGCAGCGCGCGTTTGTGCGGGAAGTAGTGCGTGAGCAGGCCGGTGCTGGCGTTCATCTCGGCTGCCACGGCGCGCAGCGTCAGCCCGCCGAAGCCGTGTGCGGCCAGCACCCGCCACACCGCCTCGGAGACGTCGCGGCGCCTGGCTTCATGGTCTCCCCGGGCAGGCGTCATGGCGGCTATGGTACCTACCAAACGTTTGTTATGTATGCCCGCCAGCTCTCCCCCTCTCCCGGAGGAACCTCTCGTGTACGCCATACCGCTCGCCGCCGCCCGTCCCGCCGAACTCCGCCCGCTGGAGCCCTGGCAGGCCGCCGAGTTCCTGGCCCACATCGACCGGGCCCGCCCGAACACCGACCCCTGGATCCCCTGGGCCTCGCGCTCCACCGACCTCGACTCGGCCCGTGTCACCCTCCAGGGCTACGCCGACCGGCAGGCCGCCGACGCCGGCCGGATCTACGGCATCTGGCTGGACGGCACCCTGGTCGGCGGCGTGATGTTCGTGCACTTCGACACCGTCTCGGGGAACTGCGAGATCGGCTGCTGGACCGAGTCGGCCGGCGAGGGCCACGGTCTGGTGACCGCCGCCGTGCGCCACCTGGTCGAGTACGCGCTGGTCGAGCGCGGCCTCCAGCGCGTCGAGTGGTTCACCAGCACCCGCAACACCCGCAGCCGCGCGGTCGCCCAGCGGCTCGGCATGCGGCTGGACGGCGTCCTGCGCTCGTACTTCCCGCACAACGGCGTCCGGCACGACAAGGAGGTCTGGTCACTGCTGGCGGACGAGTGGCGCACCTCGGAGCAGCGAGCGGGACTCGGCCTCTGACCGGGAGTGCGGCCCGGGCGGCCGGTGCCCACTGCGGCCCGGCCGCCGGCGCCGCGCCCCGGCACCCGCGGGCGCGATCCTGTCGCACGGCGCCTCGCCGTTCCGTCGGGAGGCCTCGCCGGAAAGGCCGACGCGGGATCGAAGCGCTGCTCGAAGACGAACGGACCCACCTCCCGCGGCATGACGATCGCGGCGACCCCGACACCGCCCGCGCAGCCGGGCGCGGCCAGCGCTCTCCGTCCCGGAGCCTTTTGTGAGCAGCACCTGCGCGACTGTGAGCAGCACCTGCGCGACGACGTCGACGGTGAGCGGCGCGAAGCGAGGGAGACTCAGGCGGAACGCGTGGCCATCACGGTTGGCGATGACGACCGGGCCGTCGTCCCAGATCCGTGGGCACTCGGGGCCCTCGAGGGTCTCGGTGAGCATCCTGCCGAGTTCGCGGTGATCCGGGCGCTGGGCCACCGGGAAGCGGAACATCGCCAGGCAGCCCGCGGGCGCGCCGCGGTCGGTTCGACCGGCTGTTCCCGGGACTCCGGGGCCGTCAGTCCCCAACTGATGGGATTGGCCCGGGGCTTGAGCACGCAAAGGCACCGCTCGGCCATCGCCTCGTTGCAGCCGATGATGTCGCAGGAGTTGGCGGTGAGATGGGCGGGCCGTGGCATCTGTTGGTCTAGAAGACCTCGGAGCGGGGTCAGGTCGAGCCCCCGCCGTCCGGCGCCACGGCTGGGAACGGTTCCCCACCGGGGGTGTAGAGAGAGCTCCGCCCGCTCGTCCGGGCAGAGCCGGAGGGCCTCTGTCAGCGCGGCGAGCCTCCTGCCGTCCAGGCGGGGCGTCGTGCCGTGCTCCAGACCCCGGTACCACCGCTCGCTCATAAGGGGCCCCTCCGATCCTCGTCCTGCCCCGACCGCCGGGACGGGAGGCCGGTGTGGCGCCGCACGAGGACAGTGCTCCCGGCCCGTGCGGCAGCGTCGCCGCAGGTCGGAGGCTCGGGAAGGGCAACCCGGGCGACCGCCACGGTGACGTCGGACGCTGACCCGGCGGGGGAAGGACTCGGCACACCCTGGCTCCGCCGACGGCCGCACCCGACCGAATGACTCCCATGGCCGGGAAACGGAAACCCCCGGTCAGTCGCCTGACTCGGGGGTTCACCGTGGAGCCGCCTGCGGGATTCGAACCCGCGACCTACGCATTACGAGCCCGAGAGTGATCATGATGGCTGCTGTCGGCATCGATCACTTGATGCCGAAGCTTGCTGGTCAGAGCACTCGCACGCGTTCCACGATCTGGCTCGAACCGGTACATGATGTGCAGTCCGCTCACGCATCGCTCACGCAGGTCGGCTCCGGCACAGCCGGCCGCGACCCGCCGACAGCACAACGCCTGGCACCACCGAGCAAGACCGTTTGAGCTGAAGCACGCGATCCGACAAGGGTCGATCGGGGCGGGCCGGTTAAGACTGGCTGCCTTCCTCCGGTTCTTGTTCCGTGTCCAGCCGCCGCCACAGTCGTTCCGCAATATCCACCAACGTCCCCTCCCCCGGTACCCGCCACTGCTTGGGCCCTTGGACGGCACTCCACTGCTCCCGCCACTCAGCCTGCTGCCAGATGTGGTTCACCAGTCCACTCGGCGAGTAGCGCCGGCCATCCGCCTCCCAGAGGATCGGTGCCTTGCGGTCGTTGAGCCAACTGGCCCGACGACGGCGCGGGTCCTGGTCGAGCCAGGCGCCGATGGCCCGCTCTTCCGTGTCGCTGGCTGCGTAAGCCAACGGGGTACCGTCAGGGATGAGGTCGTGGTCCACGAGGAGGTGAATTGTCGGCGGACGCTTCGGACGCTTCTTGCTGGCTGCCGTAACGAACGCTGATAGATCAGGGGTGCCGCTCCCTGCGTCGAGCGTCAGCAAGACCGCCTGGACCAGCTGCTTGGACTTCTCCTCGCTGGCGAAGGTGCTGGTGATGTAACTCTTGTTGGTGAAGAGCTTATCGACCATGTCGATCAGGCAGGCCAGGACACTTCGCACTTGGTCGGGCACGCCCCGCAGAATCGTGTCCCAGTCGCTGTCGGGCTCTTCAATCGCCTCGCTGCCGATGCGCTGGAACACCACATGGGCGGCCAGCAGCGCCCCACTGTCCGCAATGGACGCCGCCCTCCCCGACAGTGTCGACCGGAGCTTCGTCAGCTCGTCTCGGATCTCCCGCAGGACCTGCACGGAACGCCAGATCTGCTGGGCGCTCGGCTGTTGCCCGAACAAGCGGGTGTAGGCGCCATCAGCGCCTTCCTTCCACAGGGCCTCGGTCGACCCCTTGACCCGGACTGCGAAGGTCGGATCCCGATACGCACAGGCGAGGGCGGTGGCCGCCTCAGTGACCGAGCAGCCGGATTCGGGCGCCGGGTCCATCTCCCCCCGTCGGAAGACGTACTCCTTGTCGAGTGAGAGCTTGAAGTCCTTCTGGATTTCGCTCTGGACCGAGTCGATGGCGATGAAGTCCCGCCGCTCCATGTGGTTCTGAGTGTTGGTGGCCTTGGTAATGCTCTGTGCGAACCCCTCGGGCGTCCCCTGGATCGAGACGATCCGTACGGAGACGTAGGCTTCCGCCACCGCGTCGGGGTCCTTCTCGAAGGCCCGGTTCGCTGAGGTGACGGTCTGCGCCCCGTTCACGACGCTTGCGTTGCGGAGGGTCAGGGAGATAGGCGCGCCAGTCGCGCGCTTCGCAAAGAACTCCCGCTCGATGGTGTCACACTGCACCGTGATGCCGTTGTGACGATAGAGGAAGCCGTCAGGATCCTCCAACATGCTGTCGACCAGGGTCTTGTTGACTCCGGTGAGCCCGAGCGACTTGCGGACGTTCCGGTCATAGAGACGCTCGCCGTTGTCTGCGTACCACTGGGCAAGTTCCGCGGCACTCACCTCACCAACGATGGCCTTGTATGGAGTTTCGCGGTCGTGCCAACCCTCAGTCATCTTCGCGGTGAGTGTGATCGGCTCCGGTTCCAGATCTTCCCGGATGGCCCGGTGGAAGTCAGCCTGATCCACCACTCGGTACTCGACAGTGCGGCCGAGACCACCGAATTCGCGGGCCGCCTCATCCAGTATGGTGCGCGTCTCAAGCGAGAGCCGGCCATCCCCCATGAGAGCGATGACAAGGTGCACCTTGCAGGTGGGTAGCTTGAGGACCCCGTGCACCCGGTCTCCAAGGAGCCGCAGGCGCTCGTTGAAGTGGTCGAGATCCCGGTTGTCGAGCTTCTTGAGGCCATGGATGAGCTTGAGTGCTGCCTCGGTGTCGAAGCCGGCTGTCCCAGAGTTCTTCCACTTGGCCTGGATCAGCCAGAGTTCCGTGCCTGATGCAGAAAAGGCCACGGAGTCGATGCCAAAGTCGTCCCGGCCATCGATCACCCCAGTGGCTGCCTCGTCCGAGGTGCAGTCAGTCAGGATGCGAGCCGCCTTCGCCGATACTGCCCGGGACAAGAGGGCGATCTCACGCTCTTTGGGATCCTTCTTCTCGAAGTCGTCCATGGAAATCCGGTCAGCGAACTCCCTCAGCAACGCCTCGCGAACCTGCCGCACCTCCAGCGGCATGCCCTGCGCGCTCTTCCCCATCTGATCCCACTCCCGGTCTCGCCCTAACTACCCAGCCTACCCGGGTGGTTCAGGGCATGAGGGGTGAACCAAGTGAGCAGCGTAACGATGCCCGGCAGCCGCCACAGGTTGCCGGGCCTGCGTGCAGTCGTCAGTCAACGAGGTAGTGGGCTTCGATGGCGACGGTGGAGTCGTACGGCTCCCCCACCGGCCTATGCATGTACCGGAGGAAGACTGCAGCAGTGGCGAACGGGCTCCTCGGCTGCGAGCGTCAGCGTTGTCCCACGATCAGGCGCGAGTCCAGGTGACCACCTGGTCAATCTCCTTGGCTAGGTTCCTCTCCATGACTGTCCGGCTGGACGGTGCGTGGCCGTGGATGGTCCGCGACAGGAAGCCCATGGCCGTCGTCCAGCATGACGACGGCCGTGTTGCGGTGCCGTCGGCGATGTCGCCGGCGCGGACCACGACGTCCGCGTCGAGCGCGTTGACGGCCGCGGCCACCCGCTCCGACCAGCCCGCCCGGTCGATCGGCCCGTAGTGGGTGTCGTCCAGCACCGTGACCCGGGTCCCGTCCAGGCCCCGCCGAGCTGCGGAACGTGGACGTCCAGCCGCTTCACTCGGGGCACGCGCATCGCCGCGTAGTGCCCCCAGCCCTGCAGCCCCGCTGACACCACGGCCACGACCCTGGCTCGCTCGGCACCGCCGACGTCGAACCCGCCCAGCACGAGGTCCACCAAACCGCCCAGCACCGACCAGGTGAACAGCACCCAGACGACGCCGAGACTGGCGTCCGCGACGCGAGCGGCCCGGTCGACCCGCCTCGACTCGTGGCCCGTGACCATTAGGAAGGTGAAGGACACCAGCCAGGCGGCGAAGACGCCAGTGCTGGGCAGGAAGACCGGGAACGGCCAGTTGGCGCTGGAGCCGAACTGCGTCCACCACCGCGGGAAGCACAGCACCGCGAGGCCCCGCAAGACTATTCCTGCTGGCGCCGGGCCGTGCCATCAAGCCCTGCTTACCCAAGTCAGTGAAGTGTGGCCCAGCCCTCGAGTGCCGCCCAAACCGCCCGGTGCCGCCCAGTCCGCTCACGCAAAAGCAGTCTTCCGGAGTGCTCTACTCCGGCTCCAAGTCTTCCGGAACCTCTTCGCCCAACGCCTCGGCGATGGCTGCAAAATCCACAAGCGCGGCCTGGAGGTCCTGGATGATCTCCAGGGCGATGACCTCCGGTGTCAAGCCGCTATCAGCATCCGCCAGGGCTGGGTCCTTCATCCAGGTGATGTCCAGGTTCACCTTGTCGCGGGCAATCAGCTCGCCATAGGAGAAGACCTGCCACGGACCGTCCGAGGACGCGGAAGACACACGGGCGGTACGGGGCTCCCCTGGTCGATACGCCTTAACGAAGTCGTCGAGGTGGGCGCGCGTCAGAGGCCGCTGCTTGAGGGCGAAGTGTTGGCCGGTACGGAAGTCATAAATCCATGTCTGGGTGGCGTGCGGCTTGCCGTCTGCACGCGGAGGCTTCTTGTTGAAGAACAGCACGTTGGCCTTGACCCCGCCGGCATAGAAGATGCCCGTAGGCAGCCACAAGATCGTATGCAGGTCGAACTCATCGAGCAGCCGGCGGCGGATCTTCTCGCCCGCGCCGCCTTCGAAGAGGACGTTGTCAGGTAAAACGACGGCCGCACGACTGTCGACAGCCGTCAGCGACATGATGTGCTGCAGGAAGTTCAGCTGCTTTTCGTCGTGGTGGTGGTGAAGTCGTCGCGGTCGTACTGAACGTCCTCCTTCTCCACTTCCCCGTCCTGCCCGATCACGGCGATGGCGGACTTGCGGCCGAAGGGCGGATTGGCCAGAACCAGAGTGGCGTGACGCCCGCTGGGCTTTTCGGCAAGCGCGTCACCCACGGTGACGAGGTCGGCGATGAGTGCCGCCCTTCGGGCCGAGCGAGGGTGCTCGGGTACCGCGACAGCGGGCACCGCCAGTTCGGCCCAGACCTTCTTGCCATGGGTCGTCGGCTCCGCGCCCCAGATCTCCGACAGACCCTCGATCAATAACATGCCTCGACCGGTGGTCAGTTCGTCGTTGCCGAAGTTCGCGGCCCCGGTGGGCATCCGGCGCGACGGGTCGTAGACCTCGATCACCACCCGGTCGCCGTCCGGAGAGAGGTAGATGCCGACCAGCAGTCTTCCTGGCGCGTGGATGACCGCGTTGGCGAGCAGCTCGTCGGCGACCAGCGCGATATCTCCCAGCGAGGTCGGGTCGATCCCCCACGAGCGGGCGACTCGGACGACGGCGTCCCGGGCCGGCGGGACGTGGTCGCGCCTGGTGCCGATGAACGAGATACGTCGGGCGTGAGTGGAGGCGATCACTGGTCACCGTCGCAGGCTTGGACCGCGTCGACAACGCTGTTGCACGGCCAGGGGCCGCAGCCGTCGCTGCACCGGCCGTCCTCGAACTGGTGGCGGTCGAGGACCTCTCGGGCGTGAGTGCTGGCGGTGGCGAGGCGCTCGCGACGCTCAGCGGCGCGGCCTGAGGGGTTCGCGTTTGTGTTCGACGCCCGACCGTCTTCCGAAGCGAGAGGAACGGCCACTGCGTCCCGCTGGTGCGCGGTGTCGCCCCTCTGTGCGTCCGAGCGGAGGGTCATCGGCACTTCTCCTTAGCCACTGGGTAAAGCCGCGCATGCGAGAGACCGCAGATGGGCCTCGGTCATGCGGGAGCGGGGAACCGCAAGCTGCGAGGGTGGTCGAGCTGCTGACGACCAGACAACTCCATCTCGATGCACCACGGTTATGGCATGGGCTCCGCGTGCGTGATCCATGCAGATCGTGCATGCCGGGATGCCCTGGTGCGGCTACGCTCGGCGCACCAGGGCAGGATCAGCATTGGCAGGGAAGCCATGTCGCGGACGGCCAAAGGACACTCCGCTGCGGGTGGAATCGGAGAGGTGATCCGCCGCGCGCGAGTGTTGAGCGGCCGGTCGCAGGCGGACGTGGCCACCGAACTGGGCTACCACCAGTCGAAGATCAGCAGGTTGGAGAGCGGCAAGGGGACGCAGGACATCGACGTCCTGCGCGCTGCCGCAGCCGTGCTCGACATCCCACTGGGCAGCCTCGGCCTTTCCTCCCCTACCAGTGCGGACAGCAGGACGGACGACATGCACCGTCGCAATTTCCTGGCCGCGAGCGTCGCCGCGCTCGCGACCCCGACGCCCCGTCCCCGCGTGGGGATAGAGCTGGTCCAGGCGCTGCTGCCTGGACCTGTGCCAGCCGAGCACGCGCCACAACCCCAGGCCGCACTCGCGGCCCGGCTCTCCCAGGCCCGGAGGCTCTTCTACACCTGCCGGTACGCCGAACTCGAAGGCGCACTGCCGTCGCTGATCGCCGACCTTCGCCAGGCCCAGGACGCCTCCCGCGGCGGCGATCAGGTCCTGTCCGGGCTTCTCGCGACGGCGTACCAGACCGCGGTGAGCCTGTTACTCAAGCTCGGCGACCACGGCAACGCCTGGCTCGCGGTCGGCCGTGCCATGGCCGAGGCCGAGCGGAGCGCCGACCCCGTGGTGATGGCCTCCAGCGTCCGCGTCCAGGCGCATGTCCTCGCGCGCGACCGGCACACCGCGCCAGCCGTCACCCTCATCCGGCACACCGCCGACCAGCTCTCTGGTAGCTACGACCGGCGCACGCCTGAGTACCTCGCCGCACTGGGGCTCATGCTCCTTCGCGGAGTGACGGCCGCAAGCGCCGGCGGCGACCGCGCCACGACCGCCGAGTTCCTCGCCGAGGCTCAGGAGGTCGCACGCTACGTCGCCCTCGACGGCCCCGAAGCCTGGGCGAACTTCAGTCCGACCAACGTCGCACTCCACTCGGTGAGCGCCTCGGTCGTCCTCGGCGACGCGGGAACGGCGCTGGAAGCCGCCCAGCCCCTGATGCGCAGGCGCATCCCGGTCCCCGAGCGCCGGGCGGCACTGTGGGTGGAGGCTGCACGGGCCTACAGCCAGCAGGGCAGACTGGCCGAGGGATACAAAGCGCTCAGGATCGCGGAGAGCTGTGCCTCGGAGGACATCCGCCGACGGCCCAGCGTGCTCGAGCTGGCCGGTGACATGGCGGCTCGCGACCGGCGCGGCGCCGTCCCGGAGCTTCGCCGTTTTTGCCAGGAGTTGGGAGTCCAGGTTTGACCGAGCACCGCGAGCCGTTCCTCTACGTCGTCGTCTGCGCGTCGGGCATCGCCGACGGGGTGAGCGAACTGATCACCGCTGCCCACGCCGAGGGCTGGAAGGTCGGCGTGATCGCGACCCCGAACGGGCTCGGTTTCATAGACCAGGAGGCCATCGAGGCCCAGACTGGCTACCCGATCCGCTCCGCCTGGCGCACGCCGAGCATCCCCCAGCCGCTGCCCCCGGCCGACGCGATCGCCGTCGCCCCGGCCACCTTCAACACCATCAACAAGTGGGCCGCCGGCATCTCCGACACCCTCGCGCTCGGCATCCTCTGCGAGGCGTACGGCCTCGGCATCCCCGTCGCCGTCCAGCCCTATGTCAACTCCGCCCAGGCTGCCCACCCCGCGTACGGGGAGAGCCTGGCTCGGCTCCGGTCGATGGGCGTCCTGATCGGCGACTACGTCCCCCACAAGCCCAAGGCTGGTGGGGGCCGCGACAAGTACAACTGGACTCACGTCCTCGACCTGCTCCGCCCCGTGGCAGCCTCAGCGACGGAGAGGGAGTAGCCGATGCTCCCGGCTTCAGACGGCCGGCCAGGTATCGCTGCCGCGATCGTGATCCGAGAGGGTTGGGTGCTGATGGTCCGGCGCCGGGTCAGCGAGGGCCAGCTCTCGTGGCAGTTCCCGGCAGGCAAGATCGAGCCCGGCGAGTCTCCCGAGGAAGCGGCTGTCCGCGAGACCGCGGAGGAGACGGGGCTCAACGTGGTGGCTATCAAGATCCTCGGCGAGCGCGTCCACCCAGAGACTGGGCGGTGGATGTCGTACACGGCCTGCGAGACTGTCAGCGGCACCGCCGCCATCGGTGACCCACGAGAACTCGACGCACTGGCGTGGGTGGCGCTTGCAGAGATCCCCGAGTACGTGCCGTACGGGATCTTCGAGCCAGTGCAGGCATACCTGGATATCGCGCTCAAGGACTGAGAGAGCACGCTGCGGGCGACCTCCAACTGGTGGCCGCCTGCAGCGGCAGCCGAATTCCGGTCGCTGGTGGTCAGCGCTGTCCGGGGCACTGCAGGGCAGTCGTGGTGGGCGGCGGAAGCTCGTCCCCCCTCCAGCGGAAGGCCGAGGCCGAGGCTCACGCCAAGGCCGCCGCCGAAGCGGAGCAGGCGAAGCGGAAGGCCGCGAAGAAGACGAAGCCCAGGGCAAGAAGGCCAAGGGCTAGATCAAGATCAGCACCCGCGCTCAAGCATTGCTCACGCAAGCGATCTTGTAGCGCGTCGCTGACGCCTGCCCGCAGGTCAAGGAACGGCAAAAGGCCCAGGTCACGGGCTATGTGACCTGGGCCTTCACTGAGCCGCCTGCGGGATTCGAACCCGCGACCTACGCATTACGAGTGCGTTGCTCTGGCCAACTGAGCTAAGGCGGCACCGCTGCCGGGGCGACCGTCCGTGGGGAGGTCGGTATCGGCAACGCGGGCAAGTCTACACAGGTTCGCGTGTGGTTCCGTACCGGATGGCTGGGGAGCGCGAAGGTGCCGCCTACCGTGAAGATCGTGACCGAGCCGGTTCTGCTCGGTGGCACGGGCCGGCGGTGCCGCGGTCCTTGCCGGTGAGCGCGGGGCAGGGCCGGTGTGCGGGAGGCATGCCAGCAGCGGGCTCGGGGCGGGGGTTGTGACAGGGTGGACGTCGGCAGTGGCGCGGCAGGGAGGCGTGGGGAGTCGATGGAGCTGATCCCGGTGGCCGGGGCTGGGTTGGACGCGGCTGAGGCGGAGGTGTGGTGGGTCGCGGTGGACCCCGAGTCCACGGCGGCGGCCGAGGCGGGGGAAGCCGTACTGAGCGCGGCGGAGCGTGAGCGGGCCGCGGCGTTCGCGCGGCCGGTCGACCGGGCGCTCTACCGGGTGGCGCACGTCGCGTTGCGGGTGGTGTTGGGGTCGTGCCTGGGGATCCCGGCGGGGGAGGTGTCGTTCTCGCGGGCGGTCTGCCCGGGGTGCGGGGGCCCGCACGGACGGCCGGAGGTGGTGGGCGGCGGGGTGGACTTCTCGCTGACGCACGCCACCGGGGCGGCGGTGATCGCGCTCGCCCGCCGGCCGGTCGGGGTGGACGTCGAGCAACGGGCGGCCTTCGCGGGCCCGGCGGGCCTGGAGGTCGGGGGGCAGTTGCATCCGGCCGAGCAGGCGGAGTTGGCGGTGCTGCCGGTGGCCGAGCGGGCGGACGGTCTGCTGCGCTGCTGGACCCGCAAGGAGGCGTACCTGAAGGGCGTCGGGATCGGCATCGCCTACGGGGTGGCCGAGCCGTACGTCGGCACCGGCGGGCAGCCGTCGGCCCCGTCGGGGTGGGCCTTGGTGGACGTCCCCTCGGCACCCGGCTACGGCACGGCGCTCGCCCTGCACCTGCCGCCTGACCACCCGGAGGGTGCGCCGATCACCGTGCACACCCGCGAGTTGCCGGCGTCCGCCCTGCGCTGACCGCCTCGCTGCACCCTGGTACCTCGGTGACGTGGACGCCCTGGTGGCGGCCGGCCGGGATCCGGCGATCCGTCAGCGGAGCCGTGCGCAGTGCGCTGCTGCACGCGGACGGATGGCACGACGGGCACCTGCATGCCCTCATCCAGGGCGACTTCTGCGTGACTCCCGGTGGGGCTCAGGCGCTGCCCGGGGAGTCGAGCCGGCGCAACTCCTCGGCGGAGAGCCGCAGCGCGCCGGCGGCCAGGTTCTCGACCAGGTGGTCCGGGTTGCCGGTTCCGGGGATGGCGAGCACGTGCGGGCCGCGCTGGAGCGTCCAGGCCAGCCGGACCTGTGCGGGCGTCGCGTCGTGCGCCCGGGCCACGGCGAGCACCTGCTCGTCGTCCTCGCGGACGCCCTCCTCGCGTCCCTCCCCGGCGATGGCGAAGAACGGTACGAACGCGATGCCCTGCTCGCCGCAGACCCGCAGGAGTTCCTCGGCGTCCGCGGGTCGCGCGTCGATGCTGTACCGGTTCTGTACGCAGACCACCGGCGCGATGGCCTGGGCCTCGGCGAGGTGCTCGGGCCCGATGGCGGACAGGCCCAGGTGGCGGATCAGCCCGGCCGCGCGCAGCTCGGCCAGTACGCCGAAGTGATCGGCGAACAACTGGAGTTCGCGCATGCTGGGGAGTAGGCGCAGGTTCACCACGTCGAGGTGGTCGCGGCCGAGCTGGCGCAGGTTCTCCTCCACCTGGCCACGCAACTGCTCGGGCCGGGCCGTGTACCACTCGCCGGAGGGATCGCGGCCCGGCCCGACCTTGGTGACGATGACCAGGTCCTGCGGGTACGGGGCCAGCGCGCTGTTGATCAGCTCGTTGGCGGAGCGCAGCGAGGAGAAGTAGAACGACGCGGTGTCGATGTGGTTCACGCCGAGTTCGACCGCGCGCCGCAGCACGCCGATCGAC
Source organism: Kitasatospora sp. NPDC052896 (assembly GCF_044547075.1). Lineage (NCBI taxonomy): Bacteria > Bacillati > Actinomycetota > Actinomycetes > Kitasatosporales > Streptomycetaceae > Kitasatospora > Kitasatospora sp. NPDC052896. Next base: position 551,769 of record NZ_JBITZU010000001.1, on the reverse strand, counting down.
CGGTCGCGGTCGCTCGGCGCGCCGTGGTCGAAGACACCGCTACCGGTCAGGCGCATGGCACCGAAGCCGATCCGGTTGATGGTCAGGTCGCCGAGTCGCCAAGTGCCCGCGTTCGCCGCGGTGGTTGCCGCTGAGGTCATGATCCGCAGTGTCGCACGGCCGGTCGCCGATGGTGAGGGCCTCGGCGAAGGATCGCCGGGTCTTCGAAGTTCCCCACGGGCCGGCCGTTGCCCTTCGTGCCATGCTGGGGTGTCCGGGGGCGGCGACGGAGGAGGGGCAGCGCTCATGACGGAGGCGAAGGGTCCCGGTCCGCTCGTGCCGGACGGCCGGGCCTGGTACGTCGCGAACGAGATCCTGGCGTTCCTGCTGGAGCTGGTGGCACTGGGTCTGCTCTGCTGGTGGGGCTTCGCCACCGGCGGCGGCCTCGCCCTTCGCGTCCTGCTCGGGGTCTGCGCGCCGCTGCTCGCCATCGTGCTGTGGGGGCTGTTCGCCGCCCCGCGGGCGCGGTTGCGGCCGGCCCTTCCCGGTGTGCTGCTGGTCAAGGCACTGGTCCTCGGTGGAAGCGCCGCGGCCCTGTACGGGGTGGGGCACCCGGTCGCGGCAGTGGTCGTCGGGGCCGTGATGGTCGCGAACACGGCGCTGGCCGAGACCGCTCGGCGCGCCGCGCCGGGCGGCGACTGACGCGACGGACACCGAAGGACCGGGAAGGGCCGGGAGTTGGCGAGAATCCCGCCAACTCCCGGCCCTGCTATGTCAGTCAGCCCCGGTCAGCTGCGGCCGTAGGTGCCGGTGGACCAGAGGGCCTTGCCGTCGGCGTCGTAGAGGACGACGTTGTCGTCGTTCTGCATCACCAGGTCGGCGCCGGGGTGGCCCCAGGTGCCGGTGGACCAGAGGGCGGTGCCGTCGGCGCCGTAGACGACGAGGTTGCCGTCGGCCTGCATGGTGGCGTGGGCGCCGGGGTGGCTCCAGGTGGCGCTGTCCCACAGTGGCTGCCCGCTCTTGAGACCCGTCAGCACGAGGTTTCCGTCGGTCTGCATCCGCAGGGAACCCGACACGGACGCGAGCGTGGCGTCGGGCGCCAGCGTGGCACCGCTCGCCAGGGGCTGCCCGAGGGTGTCGGGGTTGGCGGTGCCGGTGGACCACAGGGCCCGGTCGTTGACGTCGTAGAGGACGACGTTCCGGTCGTTCTGGACGACCAGGTGGTCGCCGGGGTGCCCCCAGGTGCCGGTGGACCAGAGGGCGGTGCCGTCGGCGCCGTAGACGACGAGGTTGCCGTCGGCCTGCAGCACGGCGTGGGCGCCGGGGTGGTTCCAGGTCCCGGCGGCCCACAGGGCGTGGCCGGTGCTCAGGTTGTGGAGCACCAGGTTGCCGTCGGCCTGCATGTCCAGCTGGGTGGCGTTGGAGGTGAGGCTGCTGCCGCTGGGCAGCACGGTGCCGGCGGTGACCACGTGACCGGTCAGATCGTGGGCGGGGTCGTAGGTCTGGGTGGACCAGACCGGGGTGCCGGCGGAGTTCCGCAGCTCGAAGTTGCAGTCGTCCCCGAGCGTGGCGCGGGCGCCCGCTCCGGCGGCGGCGGGGGAGTACCAGAGCGGCTGACCGGTCGGGTTCACCTGCGTGATCCACAGGTCGCCGTCGTCGCCGATCGAGGCGACCGGCTGGCCGTTGTCGATGTACGTGCCGGCCGACCACAGCTGCTTGCCGGTGTACGAGGTCAGCACCAGGTAGCCGTTCGGCTCGAGGTGCAGCCAGCCGCAGGCGGAGTACAGGGCGTCGCCGCTCCGCATCGGATCGGCGGCGTCGATGACGGCGCTCTGCCGGTAGCCGGCGACCTGGCCCAGCGTCACCGGTGCGCCGAACCGCGGTGCTCCGTTCGCGGCTGCCGCGCCGGGGTAGAGCACGGCATCGGTGCCGAGTTCGACCAGGTCGGGGAATCCGTCACCGGTGAAGTCACCGGGGGCGACCAGGGCGCTGCCGGAGTCGGGGGTCGGCTGGTAGACGTTCAGCGGCGAGATCGGGACGGGCGTCGGCAGCGGGCCGGCGGCGCCCACCGAGTCGGTGCTCCAGGTCTGCGCCTGGGCCCCGGTGCAGGGGCTCAGGTAGTCCATGCCGTTGTTCGTGACGGAGCCGACCAGGGTGACGCACTGGTTCGACCCGCTGTCCACCAGCGTGCCGCCGGGCCCCGCGACCCAGTGGTGCTCGGAGGCACGGCCGTCGCAGGGCAGGAACCCGAGCGGGGTGCTGGGGTGCGCCGCGGCGGAGGCCGCGTCGAGGCACTGGCCGCCGGTCTGCACGGTGCCGTCGGTGCCGAACACCAACTGGTCGCCCCCGGCGCCGCAGACGTCGATCGCGGCGCTGCCGTCGCTTCCGCGGGCGAAGCACATCGCACTGCCGCTGGCGAGCCGGACGGCGGACTTGAGCTGGGAGGTGGCCGGTGGGACCAGGAAGTCGGTCCGGGTGCCGTCAGCACTGAGGTTCAGCGGGTAGCTGGTCAGCGTGCCGGTGCGGTTCTCCCGGACCCACAGGGTGGGCGTGCCACCGGTCGAGCCGGGGGCCAACACCGTGGTGTTCGACCAGTTGCCGTTGCTCAGCAGCACCGGTGTGCCCAACTGGCCGCCGCCGATGCCGGGGTAGTAGTAGAGCAGGGTGCCCTCGACCGTGATCAGCGCGGGCGGGGTGCCCGGGCCGCCGAGACCGTCGAGGGCGACGATCTGGGTCGTGGAGTTCCAGGTCGGGTCGTAGCCGGTGCAGTCGCCGCCGGCCGTCGGGCAGGCGGGCTTGGCGATCTGGACGGCGAGCTGGGGCTGGCTGAAGTGCCCCGCGGTACCACCGGAGTCGGCGTCGTTGGGCACGAGGTACAGCGTGTGCGAGACCGTGCTGAGCGCGTAGAGGTCGTCCGGGCCCGAGCCGGTCAGGCTGCCGTGGTGGGCGACGAGGTAGTCGCTCCACGGCTCGGACCGCTCGGGGGACTGGCTGGGGGTGGCGGCGGTGTAGGGGGCGCCGTGGTCCGGAAAGACCGTGAGACTGCTGCCCGTGGCCGCGACGATGTCCGGCAGCCCGTCGCCGGTGACGTCGCCCGCGACGGCGGCGGTCGTGCCGTGCGGGGTAGCGGTCGTGCTGTGCGGGGTGGCCGGCTTGCCGGTGTCGGCCTGTGCGGTGCCGGCGAGACCGGCGGCCAGCAGGGTGGTGAGTGTGGAGACGGTCGCCACGCCTCTGGCGAGGCGGTGAACGCGACGTCTCGGGACGCCTTCGCGCTCCCTCATGGTGGTCCTCCCCCGGAAGATTAGGAAGTGCAGGCGAAGATTAGTGGGTCCTCCCGCACCCCGGGCAAGGGGGTTCTTGGCCACCGGGGGCCGAGCGGGTGGGCCGCCGGTCAGCTCAGCAGCTGCTTCTTGTAGGCCTCGGCGACCGCTGCCGCGCGGTCCCGGACGCCGAGCTTGGCGTAGAGGTGGAGGAGGTGGGTCTTGACCGTCGCCTCGCTGATGAAGAGGCGTTTGGCGGCCTCCTTGTTGGTGGTGCCGGCGGCGACCAGGCGGAGGATCTCCAACTCCCGGTCGGTGAGGGTCTCCGAGGGGGAGGGGGTCGGTTCGCGCATCCGACCGAGGAGCTTCTGGGCGACGGTGGGGGCCAGCACCGCCTGGCCCTGGTGGGCGGCGTGCACGGCGCGGACCAGTTCGTCGCGCGGGGCGTCCTTGAGGAGGTAGCCGGTCGCACCGGCCTCCACGGCCGGCAGCACGTCGGCGTCGCTGTCGAAGGTGGTGAGCACCAGCACCCGGATCTCCGGGGCGAGTTCGCGCAAGCGGCGGATCGCCTCGACGCCGCCCATCCTCGGCATCCGGAGATCCATCAGCACGACGTCCACGCCCAGCGCCCGCGCCCGGCTGACGCCCTCGGCGCCGTCGCCGGCCTCGCCCGCGACCTCGAAGTCCGGGTCGCCCTCGAAGACGGCGCGCAGACCGTCCCGGACGATGGGGTGGTCATCGACGATGAGCAGACGAATGGTCATAGGGCATTGTCTCCCGGGAGTGCGGCACGCTCGCGCTGATCGCGGTGCCCTCGCCGGGGCTGCTCTCGATCTCCAGCGTGCCGCCGACCTGGTGCAGCCGCTGGTGCATGGCGGTCAGGCCGTAGCTGTCGGGGCGGGAGGAAGGGACGGTCGAGCTCCCGCCGTGGAAGCCGTTGTCGGGCTCGCAGTGGAAGCCCAGGCCGTCGTCGAGTACGTCGAGCATCACCACCTCGTGCGTGTAGGAGAGCGTGAGCCCGGCTCGCGAGGCTCGGGCGTGCTTGGCGATGTTGGCCAGCCCCTCCTGCGCCACCCGGAACAGCACCACCTCCAGCGCGGGCGACAGCGGCACCGGGCTGCCGGTCACCTCCACCCGGACCGGCACGCCCGAGGTCTGCGACCACCGGTCGGCCAAGTCCCCTATCGCCTCGGGGAGGTGGGCCTCGGTGAGCGGGCCCGGGCGCAGCGCCTGCACCGAGCGGCGAGCCTCGGCGAGACTCTCGCGGGCCAGCCGGCGGGCCAGTTCACGGTGCCGGGCCCGGCGTTCCGGATCGTCGTCGAAACGTTCGGCGGCCTCCAGCTGGGTGACGATCCCGGTGAGCCCCTGCGCGATGGTGTCGTGGATCTCGCCGGCCAGCCGCTGGCGCTCGTCCAGCACACCCGCCTCGCGCGCCTGGGTGACCAACTGCGCGTGCAGGCCGGCGTTCTCCGCCATGGTCTCCCGCAGCCGCCGATTGGCCTCGGCCAACTCGTCGATGTGCTGGGATCGTTGACGGCCGCGCTGGTCATCCTCGAGGGCCTGCTGGACGATCAGTCCGGCGACCACCACGTTGACCACCACCAATCCTCCGTACAGCACCAGCAGTCCGCCGTGCAGGTTGGCCACTCCGCCGACCTGCGTGGTGGCCATCAGCGCGGCGATCACCACGATGCCGACCGGCCGCAGTCGGCGCGGCAGCACGCCCGCCTGCTGGTAGCCGGTGAAGGCGAAGAACCCGAACAGCGGGCTCAGCACCACCAGCGATCCGATCAGCGGAGCCAGGCCGAAGTAGAAGACCACCGCCTTGACGCGGTGCCGCTCTTCCACCGGAAAGGGGACCGACATCAGCCACTGCCAGAGCGCGGTGAGGACCGACAGCCCCAGGACCAGCGTCAGATGGTCGGCCGTCCTGGGACCGAGAGCGGTGGCGAGCACCACCGAGAGGGCCAGCCCGAGGTACGGGAGGTAGCGGTTGGTCAGCAGGCTCAGCCGGCCCTGCGCGGGATCTTGGTTCACGGTGGCCATCTTGGCCCCGGTCGGTGGTTCCGGTCACTCCCAGCGGAAGGTCCGGGCCGCGACCAGGCTGCCGAGTATGGTGTAGCCGGCCAGCACGGCCAGGTGCTGCCAGAGCGCGCCCTGTCCGGCCCAGGCGTCCATCACCGCACCGAACGGGATGAACTCGGCGATCGTGCGCAGCAGGTGCGGCATCTGGGCGATCGGGAAGTACAGGCCGCTGGCGAAGAAGTTCAGCACCATCAGCGGGACGCCCAGCGCGCTCGCCATGGCGCCGCTGCGGGCCACCGCGGCGACCATCAGGCCGAGGGCCAGTACCGCCGTGCCGCCGAGCAGGAACGAGGCGATCACGCTGCCCATGTTGGCCGGTGCCGCCACGTGGAACGCCAGCACGCCGATCCCGACGATCAGCACGACCCCGGCCGCCGCCAGCGCCGCGATCACCGTGACCAGGGCGGCGAGCAGCCCGGCCGCCGGTACGGGGCTCACCGAGAGCCGGCGCAGTACGCCCTTCTCCCGGTAGCCCGCCATCGTCATGGGGAGGCCGGTGAGGGCCAGGAAGAGCGGCACCATCGCGGCAAGAGTCGGCACGTAGACGTCGATCACCCGCTTGCCACCGAGGGATGCCTGTGCGCTCTGGAAGGCCGGGATGTTGCCGAAGACGATGACCAGCAGCACCGGGAGCAGCAGCCAGATCAGTGCGGCGGGTTCGCGCAGCAGCAGCCGGGCCTGGGTGATGGTGAGGGTGCGGAAGCCCTTGCGGGTCATGGCGATGTTCATCTCGGTCTCCTCGACGTGGGGGTGGGGGTGGGGGTGGGCTCAGGCGGATTCGGCGTGCCGCTGCCCGGTCAGCGCGATGAACGCGTCGTCCAGGCTGGCCTGTTCGACCCGAAGGTCAGCGGCGACGATCTGCCGGCGGGCCAGCAGTGAGGTGACCACCTGCACCAGGTTCCCGGTGCCGCTGATCTCGACCTGCGGACCGTGCCACGCCACCGCGTCCACCTCGGGCAGTGCCAGCAGCAGCGCGTCGTCGAGCGGGGCGGACGGCCGGAACCGCATCCGTTGCCGTTCGCCGGCCCGGGCGGCCAGCCCGGCCGGGGTGTCCACGGCCACCACCCGGCCGGCGTCGATCACCGCGACCCGGTCGCAGAGCCGCTCGGCCTCCTCCATGAAGTGGGTGACCAGCAGGACGGTGACGCCGGCGTCGCGTATCTGCTCCACCAACTCCCAGGTGGTCCGGCGGGCGTGCGGGTCCAGGCCGGTGGTCAGCTCGTCGAGTACCACCGCGCGCGGGTTGCCGACCATCGCCAGCGCGATCGCCAGCCGCTGCTTCTGACCGCCGGACAGCTGCTTGTAGCGGGTGCCGGCCTTGTCGGCCAGGCCGAGCCGGGTCAACAGCCCGGTCACGTCGGCGGGTGCGCGGTAGAACGAGGCGTACAGGTCGAGCGCCTCGCGCACCTTCAGCTTGTCGGGCAGCCCGCTCTCCTGGAGCTGGACGCCCAGCACCTGACGCAGCGCCGTGTGCTCCCGCTCCCGGCCGGGGTCGAGGCCGAGCACCGAGACCCGCCCGCCGTCCGTCGGGCGCAGGCCGGCCAGGCACTCGACGGTGGTGGTCTTGCCGGCGCCGTTCGGGCCGAGGACGCCGAAGATCTCGCCCTCCTCGACCGTGAACGAGACGTCGTGCACGGCGATGTCCTGCCCGTAGCGCTTGTGCAGGTGCTCGACCTCGATGACTGCCATGGCCTGTGATCTCCCCTCGTGAACCGCGGACCTTGGACAGATGACCGTCGACCGCTGAACGCTGACCGCTAAGTGATGACCGCTGAGTGCTGACCGTTGACCGCCGGTCCGGACCGGCGTTCTCCCCCGGTGCCATCAGCCTCCCGCGCGGGACCCCGCCCCCGGATCGACCTCCCGGTTCCGCCGGGCACCGATCCGGTGGATACCAGGCATCCACCAATTGGTTGATGTCCCAGGCGCAGTCGACCTGCGAGTGCCCCCGCGAGGAGCTCGCGGAGGGCACGCCAGGCGTTCAGGAACTCCCGGTAATCACTCACTCATGGTTGGTAGCGTCCGACCTGTCGCGCCAACTGGCGCGGCAGGACCGCGACTCGAAAAGAGAGCACGCATGACCACCGCCATCCGCCGGGCCGTCATCCCGGCCGCCGGCCTGGGCTCCCGCCTCCTGCCGCTCACCAAGGCCACTCCGAAGGAGATGCTCCCGGTCGGGGACAAGCCGGTCGTCGAGCACACCGTCAGGGAGCTGATCGACTCCGGGATCACCGACATCACCATCGTCGTCTCGGCCAGCAAGGGGCTGATCCAGGACCACTTCCAGCCGGACCCGGGCCTGGTCGCCCAGCTCCGCGAGGCCGGCAAGCACGGCTACGCCGACGCCGTGGAGGAGGTCGCCGACCTGGCCCGGCGCGGCCACATCACCTACCTGCACCAGCACGGCCCGTACGGCAACGGCACCCCCGTCCTCAACGCCGCCCGCAACCTGGGCGACGAGCCGCTGCTGGTGCTCTGGCCGGACGACGTCTTCGTCGCCGACGTCCCCCGCGCCCAGCAGCTGATCACCGCGTACGAGGCCACCAACTCCCCGGTGCTGGCGCTGATGCCGATGGACGACCCGGCCGACGCCCCGCGGTACGGGGTCCCGGTGGTCAAGGAGGACCTGGGGGAGGGGCTGCTGCGGATCACCGGTCTGGTGGAGAAGCCCGCGCCGGCGGAGGCGCCCTCGGCGTACGCGGCGATCGGCGGCTACGTCATCACCCCCGGCATCATCGACGAGCTGCGCGAGCAGACCCGGCTCTGGCACGAGCACCGCGAGGGCGAGATCTACCTGACCGACGCGGTCAACGCCTACGCCGCCCGCCGCGCGGTCTACGGTCAGGTCATCTCCGGTACCTGGTACGACACCGGCAGCCCGCTCGCCTACCTCACCGCCCAGTTCGCCGCCGCCCTCGCCCACCCCGAGTACGGCCCCACCCTCCGCCGGCTGGCCCAGACCCTCGGCGCCGACCCGGAGACCGCTCCCGCGCCGGTCGGCTGAGCCGCCGCGCACCCGGCCCGGGCCGTCACCGGGCCGGGAGCAGCGGTGGGGCGCACCCGCGCGGGGGCGGGAGGCTCCCTGGCGACCGGACCGCTCCCACTCGCCGGCCCCGCCGGATCCCGCCCCCGCTGTCGCGAGGAACGACTAGCCTCATCGCCATGATCGATCCCACGCCTCCGGCCGACGCGACTTCCACGCCCCTGGTCAACTCGACGACTCCGATCCGGGTCGCCCGCCCCTCGCGCGACCTGGCCGCCGCCGAGCGCTTCTACGTCGAGGGCCTCGGCCTGGACGTGCTCTGGCGGACCACCGAGCGGGTCTCCGGTGAGCACGACCTCCTCATGGTCGGCCCGGCCGGCGGCGCCTGGCACTTCGAGCTCACCCACGACCCCGAGCGCCCGCTCGATCCCACCCCGACCGTGGACGACCTGTTCGTCGTCTACCTCGGCACGCCGGTCGAACCGGCCCTGGTCGACCGCCTGCTGGCCGCCGGCGGCACCCGGGCCGCGGCCCACAACCCGTACTGGGACCAGCACGGCGTCACCGTCCAGGACCCGGACGGCTACCGCCTCGTCCTCTGCGCGCGCCGCTGGCCCGGCTGAGCGGGAGCCCCCGCCCGCAGCCGCGCCGCCAGCGCCGTGACGTCCACCGGCCGGCCGGTGTCCGTCCGGTGCACCGGGCCCAGGCCCAGCGGACGGGCGCCGCGGACCCAACCCGCCCAGTGCTCCTCGGTCAGCGCGCCGCCGCTCTCCAGGTGCACGGCGTGCCGCTCGGGGGTCCGTGCGTCGAACCGGGCCCGGGCCACCGCCGCCGGCACCTCGCACCAGACCTCCTGCATCGCGCTCACCCCGGCCCGGCGCATCCCGGCCACCACGACCGGCCGTAGCGGCGCGAGCCAGGGCGCCTCCAGCACGGCGTCACCACGCGCGTCGCGCAGCAGCGTCCACAGGGTCTCGCCGGCCGCCGCGCCAAGGGAGTTGCTCCACTCCCGGTGTGACCAGCCGGCCGGCCGCGCGTCGGCCAGCGTGTCCGCCAGGGTCTCCTTGATCGCGTCCTTGCTGAGCAACGGCAGGCCCAACTCGGCCGCCAGTGCCCGCGCGAGCGTGGTCTTGCCCGCTCCGGGCAGCCCGTTCACCAGAATCGTCAGCACGCCCGTGATCCTAGGATCGTGGTCCCGGTCGGAATACCGGGACCAGTCAGGTGGTTCCCGGTCTGGCTGTGATCGACTCGGCTGATCCGTCGGGCGGTGCCCGACGGCGGGGGAGGTGTGCGATGAGGATCCGCTGTGCGGTGCTCGACGACTACCAGGGTGTGGCGCTGACCATGGCGGACTGGTCGTCGATCGCCGGGACGGTCGACGTGACGAGCCACCCGCGGCACTTCGCCGACCCGGACGAACTGGTGGCCGCCATCGGCGACTGCGAGATCGTGGTGGTCATGCGGGAGCGAACGCCTTTCCCGGCAGCGCTGTTCGCTCGGCTGCCCCGGCTGCGGCTGCTGGTCACCAGTGGCAGGCAGAACGCCTCGATCGACCTCGCCGCCGCGGCCGCGCACGGCGTGACGGTCTGCGGCACGGCGAGTTCCGGACTGCCGCCGGCCGAGCTGACGTGGGCGCTGATCCTGGGCCTGGCCCGCAACCTGGTCGCCGAGAACACCGCGCTGCGCGGTGGCGGTCCCTGGCAGAGCACGATCGGCACCGACCTGCACGGCCGGCGACTCGGTCTGATCGGGCTCGGCCGGATCGGCGGCACGGTGGCGACGGTCGGCCGGGCGTTCGGGATGGACGTGATCGCCTGGAGCCAGCACCTCGGCAACCAGCGGTGCGACGAGCTCGGTGTCCAACTGGCCTCCTCGAAGGAGGAGTTGCTGGAGAGCAGCGACTTCGTCTCCATCCATCTCGCGCTAGGCGAGCGCAGCAGGGGCCTGATCGGCGCCCCCGAACTCCGGCTGATGCGGCGCTCGGCGTACCTCGTCAACACCGCGCGGGCCGCGATCGTGGACCGGTCCGCCCTGCTGACGGCCCTGACCGAGGGCTGGATCGCCGGCGCCGGCCTGGACGTGTTCGAGACCGAGCCGCTCCCCGCGGACGACCCGCTGCGCACCCTGCCCAACGTGCTGGCCACCCCCCACCTCGGCTACGTGACGCAGGCCAACTACCGGACGTACTTCCCCGAGGTGGTGGCCGACATCGCCGCCTTCCTGGCCGGTTCGCCGATCCGGACGTTGACCGCCTAGAAGTGCCGGGTGAGCCCGGCCGGGTGGCTCACCGCGACCGTGTGGGTCGCCGAACCCGTCCCGGTCAGCAGGTGCAGCAGGAAGCCGGTCGGCTCGTGCAGGTAGCCCGGCGGGCGGTCGTCCACCAGCCTCAGGTCGGACTGTCGGTACGTGCTGGGCGCGATCCCGAGCGTGCTGCCCGCGAACGGTGCGCTGATCGCCCGGTGCACGTGGCCCGCCAAGACCCGGGCCACGTGCGGGTGCCGGGCGATCACCCCGGCCAGCGCCGGGCCGTCGGCCAGCCGTGTGCGGTCCAGGAACGGGATGCCGACCTCCGCCGGCGGGTGGTGCAGGCAGACGAACGCCGGCAGTCCCGCCCGCTCCGCCAGCACCTCGTCCAGCCAGTCGAGTTGGGCGTACCCGAGGCGCCCCCCGGAGGTCCCCGGTCCGGCCGCCGCGGTGGAGTCGAGCACCACCACGGTCGAACCCGGGTACTCCACCAGGTAGTTGGTCGCGTGTCCGGCTCCGAGGAACCCGCTGCCCCCGAAGCTCCGCACCACCTCCCGTGTCACGTCGTGGTTGCCCACCACCAGGTGGACCGGGAGCGGGAACCCTCCGATCACCTCGCGCAGCGCCGCGTACTCGTCCGGCCGTCCGTGGTCGGTGAGGTCGCCGGTGATCACCACGCAGTCGGGCAGCGGGTCGAGGACGAGCACCCGGCCGAGCGCCCGGTGCAGCCCGCTGGCCGGTTCACCGGCCAACAGGCCGGTGGTGAGGTGCGGATCGCTGAGGTGCGCTATCGCAAAGGCCATGCCGACACTCTCCCCGCCCGGCGCGGGCGTTGGCCACCCGCACCGGGCCGGGAGGCCGACTCAGCCGGTCAGGTTGGCCGAACAGTCGGCGGTCGACACGTCCGCCGGGTCGAGCGCGTGGCGGATCTCGTGCAGCACGACCGGGTCGACGGCCATCAGCACGTGGTCCGGGTGGTTCAGCGGGCAGAGGTCCTGGACCAGCACGTTGTTGACGTCCGGCCCGCTCAGGAACTGCGACTGGTAGGGCGTCACCACCTCGTCGTCCTCGGTGGCGATGACCCAGTAGGTCACGCCCGGCAGCGTGTCGCCGCCGGCGTTGAGCGCGGTGAGGGCGGCCGAGCCGACCAGCTGGTCGGTGCAGGCCGGGCAGGCCGAGCCGACCAGCGCCGCGGCGCCGGGGAAGGACTGTGCCAGGGTGGCCAGCCCGTCCAGCGTGGTGCCGTGGTTGCTGGGGGCGAGCCCGATCAGGGTGTGCACCTTGCTCGCGCCCCCGTCGAACTTCATGTAGTAGCGCGGCAGCATGCCGCCCTGGCTGTGGCCGACGATGTCCACCTGCCCGGCGCCGGTCGCCGCCAGCACGCCGTCGACGAAGGTCGCCAGCTGCTGCGCGGAGTCCGCCACCGGCGCGATCGCCCGCAGCACGGGGATGCCGGGCATCGCGCCGTAGGTGAGCGCGTAGACGCAGTAGCCGTCCATGGCCAGCGCGGGCGCGACGGTGTCCCAGTTGACCGAGCCGTTGGCGAAGGTGCCGTGGACCAGCACCACCGGTCGCGGGTGGGCCGAACTCGGCTTGCACGACCAGTCGTTGGCGCCGGGGACACCCGGCGCGGCGAGCGCCTGCGCGGCGGTCACCGGGTCGTCCTGCGGGTTCGCGTTCGTCGTGTTCGTCGCCGCTGTCGCGTTGGCGGGGCCGGTGGCCCCGGCGAGCGCGGCGACCAGCAGCGCGCAGCCGACCGCGAGCGAGCCGAGCCGCCGTCGTCCGGGCAGGCGGGAATGGGTGGGGGTGGTGGGCATGACGTCCTCCGAGTGGGGGATGGAGGTCAGAGCCCGGTCCGGCCGGTCACGACGACCGCACCAGGCCTGAGCCGGCGTGCGTGGGGGCACGCCGTCAACTGCTGAACTGGCCGGTAAGTTACTGCTGCGTCAAGCCCCTGCCCAGTCCCCGCGCACGAACTGGCACCGAGCCCCGCCGGCGGTGTCGCTCGCCGGTGGGAGGCGGTGGCGGGTCGCGCGGATGCCGAGCGCTGCCCTGGCAGGGAGGCGGTGGCAAGGAATCCTGACAGCGTCATAATCACTGCTTCTGGTCGCGAGAGAAACAAGTTCTTGGACTTCTCGCAGCCGGCTGCGCCAGGCTGGAGGCATCGAGACGAGGAGCTGAGCGTGATCGAGAGCCGTCAGCACTACCGGGAGCCGGTGCTCATCGCCGGAGCGGGGATCGGCGGGCTGACCACCGCACTGAGCCTGCGCGCCGCGGGGATCGACGCGGTCGTGGTGGAGAGTGCCCGCGAGATCCGCCCGCTCGGGGTGGGGATCAACCTGCAGCCGCACGCCGTACGCGAGTTGACCGAACTCGGCCTCGGCGCCGAGCTCGCCGCGTGCGGCGTGGCCATCGACCGGACCGTCTACTGCGACCGGTACGGCAACGAGATCTTCACCGAGCCGCGCGGGACCGCCCAGGGCTACCGCTGGCCGCAGTACGCGATCCACCGGGGCGAGTTGCAGCTGTTGCTGCTCGCCGCCGTCCGCGAACGGCTCGGCGCCGACGCGGTGCGCACCGGCACCCGGCTGACGGGCTTCGCGGACGACGGCCCGTCAGCCGTCCAAGTCCGCCTGCTGGAGCGGGAGACCGGCGCCGTCACGGAGTTCGCCGCCGCCGCGCTGGTCGGTGCGGACGGGCTGCGTTCCGCCGTCCGTGCCCAACTACACCCGGATGAAGGGCCGTTGTGCTGGTCCGGCGTCCGGATGTGGCGAGGTGTGACCAGGAGCGAACCGTTCCTGGACGGCCGCTCGATGGTGATCGCACAGGACGGAGAAGCCGGGGACGTCCAGCTGATCGCCTACCCGATCGGCCGGAACCGGATCAACTGGGTCTGCCAGGTCCGGGTCGGCGGGCCGAGCACGCTCGACGAGGACACGGACTGGGACCGTACGGGCCGACTGGCGGACGTGCTGCCGCACTTCCGGGAGTGGACGGTCGGTGGCCTCGACGTTGCCGGCCTGGTGGGCGGCAGCGAACTGCTCCTGGAGTACCCGATGGTGGACCGGGACCCGCTCCCTGACTGGGGGCGCGGCCGGGTCACGCTGCTCGGCGACGCCGCGCACCTGATGTACCCGGTCGGGGCCAACGGCGCGTCCCAGGCCATCGTCGACGCCCGGGTGCTCGCGCACGAACTCGCCCGGGCCGCCGACGTGCCCCACGGCCTGGCCGGGTACGAGGCCGTGCGGCGCGAGGTGACCGCGTCCGTCGTACGGGCGAACCGTGCCATGCACGGCGACGTCGGGCGGACCCCGCAGGACCTCGCCCGGATCACCGCGACCTACCGCCACGCCACCGGCAGCGACGTGGACGTGCTCAACAACCGCCCGTCGCTGGACCACTCCTGAGGGGAGTTCCGGCAGGACGAACCGCTCGGCGGCTGCCCGGAAGCGGCGTCCTGCCCGGTCCCGGCCGACCCGCCGGGACCGGGCAGGACCAGCCGCCGTTCCCGGGCCGGCCCGGGCCACCTGCGCTGGAGGGGGATCTGGCCCGTCAGCCCCTGGAGGCACTGGTACTCCTGTGGGCGGGCGCGCCGCTGCCCGTCCCGTGCCGCTCGGTCGCCTCACTGGTTGCCCAGCACCATCCACTTCGCCGGCTTCTCCAGTGGCGCGAACCCCACCTTGGCGTAGACCTCGTGGGCGTCCGCGGTGGCCAGCATGACGCGGCGCAGGCCGTACGGGGCGAGGTGGTCGCGGACCGCGGCGGCCAGCGCCGTGCCGAGTCCCTTGCCACGGACGGCGGGTGCGATGTAGACGTCGCAGAGCCAGGCGAAGGTGACCCGGTCGGTGACCACTCGCGCGTAGCCGAGCTGGGCACCGGAAGTGCTCTCGTAGACACCGAAGTTGAGCGAACCGGCGATGGCCCGGTCCTGCGTCTCGCGGGCCCGGCCGAGCGCCCAGTAGGCGTCCTGCGACAGCCACCGGTGGATCAGCTCGGCGTCGAGCCGCGCGGGGTCGGTGGAGATCTCGTAGCCGTGGGGGAGTTCAGGGTCCATGCTCGGATCCAAGCAGCCCGCCCAAGCCCGGGCGAGCGGATTTCCGCGCCGGCCGCTACCCCACCGGACGGCGTGCGTACACCTCGATCTCGATCTTCATCCGGGGATCGGCGAGGCCGCACACCAGCATCGTCGCGGCCGGTCGGACCTCGCCGAAGCAGCGCCGCAGGGCCGGCCAGCAGGGCTCGAAGTCGGCGCGCTCGGGCAGCAGGTAGCGCACCCGCACCACGTCGGCGAAGCCGCACCCCGCCTCGCTCAGCGCGGCCTCGATGTTGCTCAGACACTGCTCGGCCTGCTCCACCACGTCGTCGGAGATCGACATGGTCGCGTAGTCGAACCCGGTGGTTCCCGACACGTGCACCCAGTCCCCGTCGACCACCGCCCTGGCGTACCCGATCTGCTCCTCGAAGGTCGAACCGCTCAGGATCGTACGTCGCTCTGTCATGTGCGGAACCCTACGTCCCCGGCCGGGAACCTCCTCGGGGATCAGCGCTGCCGGGCCCGGTACAGGTCGCGGATCAGCGCGATCTCGGCGCCGTGGTGGAGCAGTTCCTGGTTGACCCACCACACCGTCTCGACGAACGGATCCTCCGGGTCACTGCCGTAGGGGTAGCTGCTGTGTCCGACCGTGTCGAGCGCGCTGTCGTCGGCGCTGAGCAGCGCCTCCCGCCACGCCCCGGCGCCGGCGTCGAAGGCCGCGATCGCCCCGGCCGCGTCCCCCGCGACCCGGACGTCGTCCGCCATCAGCGTGTGGCTGCCGACGGTGTGGTCGGCGCGGATGGCCAGCAGCGCGCTGAGGTGGCTCAGCCGCCACGCGATGGTCGTGAAGGGCGGCGGGAACGGGTGCTCGGCGGAGGTGGCGTCGCGTCCCCACTCACCCCCGCCGGTCAGCAGGTCCGCGCGCGGCCCCGGCCCGTCCGCGTGGCGGCGGACCGACCAGCAGTCGGGCACCGGTTCCCAGCGGTACTCCTCGTCGGTCATCGGGATGACCGCGACGTCCGTCCCGTTGCCGCTGTCCATGAACGGGCCCGCCATCCGGTCGGTGAGGCGTTTGCGGGCGAAGTCGAACTGCTGGAGCAGCGGGTCCAGACGGGGTGGTGTCTTCATCGGGTGCTCCTGTGGCGCGCCGGACCGCCCCGGGGGACGGGTTCATCTGCCGGCCGTCACCCTGTCACAGCCGGCACCGGCTCGCCATCCGTTTCTCCGTCACCGTGATACCTCGGCCCGGGACACGGCGTCCTATCCGGTGACGATCGTTACGGACAGCGCAGGACCACCCGGGGGAACCACATGCAAGAGGCGCTCAGCTTCGAGGAGTTCGCGTCTTCGAGGGCCCGCAGACTCTTCCAGGTCGCGTACCTGATGTGCGGGGACTGGCACCAGGCGCAGGATCTCGTGCAGACCACGCTCGCCAAGCTGTTCGCCGTGTGGGGACGGCTGCAGCGCGAGGACCGGGTGCTGGAGATCGACGCGTACGCGCGGAAGGCGCTGCTGCGCACCTACCTCTCGCACCGCCGGCTCCGCCGCTCGGGCGAGCTGGTGGTCGAGACGGTGCCCGATCGGCTGTCCGGTGACGACGGGGACGGGCACGAGCGCGGGACCGAGCTGCGGTTGACGCTGGTGGCGGCGCTGCGCGTGCTGCCGCCGCGCAACCGGGCGGCGGTGGTGCTGCGGTATCTGGAGGACTACAGCATCGAGGCGGTGGCCGAGACGCTGGGGTGCAGTGCGAGCGCCGTGAAGAGCCTGAACACGCGCTCGCTGGCCCGGCTGCGGGAACTGCTGGGGGAGGACCGCGAGCTGCTGTTCCGCAACTGAGCAGGCACGGGACTACCGGGACTACCGCGACGACAAGGGATTTCGCGATGGACTTTGAAGAGGATCTGACCAGAATGCTCGCGGAGAGCGTGGAGGAGCTGGACCCGCCGGTGGCGGTGATGGTCGCGGCGGGGAGCCGGACGGGCCGCCGACGACGCCGGCTCCGCCGGGGACTGCGGACGGTCGGCGCGGCGGCGGTGGCCGCTGGGGTGGTGGCCGTGTGCGCGACGCTGGGGGTGGGGCGCGGCGGGCCGCGGGTCGTCCCGGCGGCCTCCGCGCCGGCGTCCGTCAGTGCCTCCGCCGTCCCGTCCGCCGGTGCCTCCGCGGCCACGTCCGCGAGCCCGAGCATCGATCCCGCCCTGCTGCGGGACATCACCTGGCAGGGGCTGCTGGGGATCTTCCACGACCAGCTGCCACCCGGTGCGCAGCTGGCGAAGCTGGACCCGTACGCGGTCAAGTTCAGAAACAGCGCCACCTCGCGCTACATCGAGCTCCAGTACGACGACGGCGCCGGCGCCTCGACCGTCATGGTGGAGCTGAGCAAGTTCGCTCCGGGGTACACGCCTCCCGCGATCGACTGCACCGGCTGGCACGGCGGTACCGACGAGGGCCCGCGCAAGCCCGACTACGACAAACCGGCCTGCCAGGCGGCCCAACTGCCCGACGGCAGCCGGATGGTGGGCTACATCACCGCCACCGACGTGGTCGGCCTGTACGACGACGCCGTCAAGCTGGTCCGGCCCGACGGCACGTACCTCTCGATCACCGCGGCGAACGCGACGCTCGACCAGTACACCGGCCAGCACGGTCCGGCGATCACCGTGACCCGGGACAAGCCGCCGCTCGGGCTCGCCGGCTGGGAGGCGATCGCGCAGAGCCCGCAGTGGCAGTTCCGGGTGCCGCAGTCGGTGCTGGACGCGGGGGCGGCCTTCGCGACGGGCGTCTCGCACCTGCCCTGCCCGCAGGGATCGAAGCCGGGCGACTGCGACATCTGACTCCCGCGGTTCCCGGACGGGTGGGCGCGGTCCGTCGTCATTCGTCGACTTCGGCACCTGGCTGCTGGTCGCCCACGGAGTGCTGATCACTCGGAACGGCTCGTCCGGTGGGTGCGCTCCCTCCGCCCGGCCGGTGGACCAGCGAGCGGAGATGTGCCACCCGGGCCCGGACCTGGGGGGCTGACGACTCGCGGGCCGGCGGACGTTCGCCGTGGCAGACCCGGCAGAGGCCGCCGGACAGTGACTCCGGTCGGCCGGGCGCCCGGCAGTTGGTGCACTCCATCCTCCGGCGCACAGCGGCGGCGGGGGCTTGGGTGCGGGCGCGTACGGGCGGCAACTTGTCGGTCAACCTGCGGCGGGCGAAGGCACCGGGACTGTGCACGTCCAGCGGCAGGCCGGCGGTGAGCGCGACGTGGAGGTGCGGAACGGTCGCGCCACGGTCCAGCCACTCGGCCGCGAGCGGTTCCAGCGCCTCGCACTCCCGGGCGGAGAGCGCCATCCGGGCGTCGGCGAACCCGAGGGTGGCGAGCGCGTCGTAGGCGGGCGAGGAGTGAGTGCTGGGGTGAACGTCCTCGGATGGCCCAACCGTCAGATCAGGTGAGGGCGTTTCGGTGCCGTCGTCGAGGAACCGTGCCCACCACGCGTCGTCCCTGGCGGCGCGGGAGAAGTACGTCCGGAAGACCCAGCGCGTCCGGCCCTCGCCGACGTTCTCCCGGATCCGGCGCAGGTGACCGGCCTCGGAGAGCGCGTTGAGGGCCGAGCGGACGGCCTGCTGGCCGTAGCGGGGCTGCTCCTTGGCGAGCGTCTTGACGTCGATCGCGGCGCCTTCGGGGAGGCGGTCGATCAGGCCGGCGAGGAAGCGCTCACGTTCGGGAAGGTGTGCGAAGTCCAGCTTGTGGCGGGGGGATTGGCCGGGTGCGGTGCGCTTTCCGTAGCCGGGGGCGGCCATCGGGGGCGGGACAGCGGTAAGGTTGGCAGAAGCCACGGGTCATCTCCGTGAGTTAGGCCCCCGTCAGGTGTTGGTAGCACCGGCGGGGGTTGCTTCGTCTATTGGTGCGGACGGTACACCACGTGTGCACTGCGTGGCGACTCCGTGACCATTAGTCATATTCCTTGGCGGTGGGCACTGTTGGGTGGGGACGGTTGGGAGGGTGGGTGGGTTCAACCACCCACCCTTTCCTCACAAGAGGGCGCTCGGATCTCGACCCCTGAGCCCCGAGCGTCGGTGGCGAGTACGAGGAAGCGCGGCCCGGGCGGTGAAGCGAGAAGGCCGCGTGCCGGATCGGCCGGCGACGGGCCGCCGGCCCCGTGTGTCGGGGGGCTGCCGCTCAAGTCCCCAGCCGAGGATGGCACCTGATGAACAGAGAGCGGTTGTCTCCGGGGCATGATGGGCGGCATGGACCTCCGCATCTTCACCGAGCCGCAGCAGGGCGCCTCCTACCAGACGCTGCTGCGCGTCGCCCAGACCGCCGAACGGCTCGGCTACGACGGTTTCTTCCGCTCGGACCACTACCTCAAGATGGGCGACGGCGATGGCCTGCCCGGTCCGACCGACGCCTGGATCACGCTGGCCGGTCTCGCCCGCGAGACCGAACGCATCAGGCTCGGCACACTGATGACCGCCGCCACCTTCCGACTGCCCGGTGTCCTGGCCATCCAAGTCGCCCAGGTCGACGCGATGAGCAACGGCCGGGTCGAACTCGGCCTGGGCGCCGGCTGGTTCGAGACGGAGCACGCGGCGTACGGCATCCCCTTCCCGAAGCGCCGCATCGACCGGCTGGAGGAGCAGCTCGCCATCATCACCGGACTGTGGGAGACCAAGCTCGGCGAGACCTTCGACTACGAGGGCACGCACTACCGGCTGACCGACTCCCCGGCGCTGCCCAAGCCGGTGCAGGAGCGGATCCCGTTGCTCCTCGGCGGTATGGGCGCCGAGCGCACGCCGGCGCTCGCGGCTCGCTACGCGAGCGAATTCAACGTGCCGTTCGCCTCCGTCGAGCAGACCGAGGAGCAGTTCGGACGGGTTCGGGCCGCCGCCGCCGAGCATGGTCGGCCGGCGGACGAGCTGGTCTACTCGAACGCGCTGGTCGCCTGTGTGGGACGGAACGACGCCGAGGTGGCCCGCCGCGCCGCCGTGATCGGTCGCGAGGTCGACGAGCTGCGGACCAACGGCCTGGCCGGCAGCCCGGCCGAGGTCCTGGAGAAGATCGCTCGCTATCAGGAAGTCGGCTGCGGGCGGATCTACCTGCAGATCCTCGACCTGGAGGATCTGGACCACCTGGAGCTGATCGCCACTGAGGTGATGCCTCAGCTCGGCTGATCGTGGCCGGCCGGCGGCCCGCGCGCTCGGCGGGCGGGCCGTTGTGGGGGCGCCGGGGACTATTGCGTGTGCACGCACGGGTTGAGGGGGGCGTTGTGTGCGTGTGCATGCACGCAATGGTTCGGATGTTGCGTGCGCACGCACGAAACCGGCGGCCGGGTGCGTGCGTGCGCACGCACAAGCAGATCCGTGTGTGCGCACGCAACTCGCGCGCTAAACTCGACCCATGCCACGCACCGACATCACCCTCGGCGAACTCGCCGCCCGCGACCACGCGTTCTACGGACTGGTCTGGGCCGGCACCACGCTGAGCGCCCGGGTCGATCGGGCCCTGGTGCGCACACACGACCTGCCGCTCTCCTGGTTCGAGGTCATGCTCTGGCTCTACGACCAGAGCGAGCCCGTCGCCGCCTCCGACCTCGGTGCGAAGACCCTGCTCAGTCGCAGCCAGGTCTCCCGGGTCATCGACTCCCTCGGGGAGCGCGGCCTGGTCGAGCGCAGTGTCTCCCCGCACGACGCCCGCTCGGTCCGCGTCGCGCTCACCGCCGCCGGGCGCGACGCCTTCGGCGCCGCGGACGCCACCCGCCGCGAAGCCCTCGCGGAGGTCTTCAACGACCTCCTGGACGACGACGACATCGCCGCGCTGGAGGTCGTGTGGCAGAAGCTGAAGCAGCGGCCGTCCGCCTCGGACGCGAGCCAGTAGCGCATCAGGCACCACCCGCCATCAGGCACCACCCGCCATCAGGCACGACTCGCCAGCAGGCATCGTTCGCCCTCGGGCGCCTCTCGTCCCGTCGTGGCGCGCCGTCCGGCGATCGGGCTCGTAGCGTGTTCGCCGGCGTCCACGGCACCGGCACCTGCCCGACGGGCTCAGTGATCCGCCGGTGGCAGGCCGAGTCGCTCGTGTAGCGCTCGCCGGCCGGTGTCGGTGACGGCCAGCGCGCGAGTGGTGCCGATCCGGGTGATCCAGCCGACGGCGAGCGCGTGGCCGCACAGTGCGGCACCCACGGCACCGGCCAGGTGGGGGCGGCGCTCGGTCCAGTCCAGGCACGCACGCACCAGCGGCCTGCGCGAGCCGCCGGGCAGCGTGATTCCGACCTCGGCCAGCCAAGCCGCCCCTTCGTCGGTGAGCCCCGGCTCGTGACCCCACTCGAGCAGCCCGCGCGCGGCCATCGCATCGGTGATCGCCAGCGAGACCGCTCCCGCCAGGTGGTCGTAGCACAGACGCGCACGGGCGAGTGCCTGCCGACGGCCGACGGCCGCCAACGAACGTGCCGGGGCGGCGCGGTGCGGGGCCAGCGCGGCAAGGCTCTCGATCAGCTCGACCACCCTGGTGCCGGCCAGCCGCACGTAGCGATGGCGCCCGTGCCGCTCCTCGACGAGAAGCCCGCCGTGCACGAGCAGGTTCAGGTGCTCGGTCGCGGTGGACGCCGCGACCCCGGCATGACGCGCGAGCTCGGTCGCCGTCCAGGCCCGGCCGTCCAGCAGTGCCAGGCAGAAGGCGGCCCGGGTCCCATCGGCCAGCAGCCGGGCCACGGCCGCCAGGTCCACACCCACGTCATCTGCGCGCCGAACGTCCACGCATCCGATTGTCACCGATCTCGCTTCGGCGATCTCGCTTCGGCGTCCGCCGAAGCGTCCGCGCCCTAGCGTCGTCGACGTGCGCGGAACACGCCCCGCACCGGACGACCCGCCAACCCCGCCCACCGCACCGGAGGATCCATGCCCGAATCCGACATGACCGACAGCGCGCCACCGCACCCCGGGACCTGGGCGGACCTCGATGTCACCGATGCCCCGCGGCCTGCGGACCTGGCGCTCATCTCCGAGGCCCTGGACCGGTTCAACACCGAGAGGACGGGAATCGACGACCGGCGACCGCTCGCCGTCCTGGTCCGCGATCCCGAGACGCACCAGGTGATCGGCGGACTGACCGGGCGCACCTCGCTCGGGCTGTTCTTCGTCGACCTCCTCTTCCTGCCGCCCGAGCTGCGCGGCAGCGGGCTCGGCAGCCGGGTACTTCGACACGCCGAGCAGGAGGCCCGCGCGCGCGGCTGCCACGCGGCGGTGCTCTACACGATCAGCTTCCAGGCCCCCGGGTTCTACCGGAGGCACGGCTGGCGAGAGTTGGGCGAGGTCCCGTGCGATCCGCCGGGCACCAGTCGCGTCTTCATGACGAAGGAACTCACCGCGCCGGTGGCCACAGGGGCCCGTCCGACCGACGGGGCGAACGTCGCCTGATGCGGCACCGGTGACTCCGCTCGACGGGCCGGCCGGGTGACGGGCACTGGCACGTTCTTCGACCCGCGCGGGCGGGCGGGGGCGGGCGGGGGCGGGTTGTCGGGTTGTCGGGTCTCCCCCCGTCGGGGCGGCGCGTCCACGCTCGCCGCCCCGACGATCGGCGTCGGTGGCGTTACGCCTGGCGGGCGTCGGTGATCTGGGTCGGGACGGTGTCGAGCCACCAGGTGGGGTTGGCGGTGCCGTCGGTGGTGCGGCCGTCGCTGTGGACGTAGTGGCGCACGTCGCGACCGGGCTCGGCGAACTCGCCGTTCAGGGCACGCTCGACCCACTCGGCGCCGAAGCGGAAGACCTCGGCGGCGACCCCGCCCAGCGGGTGGAACTCGTTCGCGTAGACGCGCATCTCCTTGGGCGCGCGGACCCGCTCGTAGTTGGCCAGCGCCTGCTCCAGCACGGTGAGTTCGTCGAACTCCCCGATGCCGTAGAGGACCGGACAGGCGATCTCCCGGACCAGGTCGCCCAGCGGCATGTGGGCGACCAGCTCGCGGTCGAAGGCGTCCTCGTCGGTGTAGCCGGCCATGAACATGTAGTTGTTCTTGAAGGTGGGCTGGGCCCGCTCGAAGATCGTCCGGAAGTCGCCGGTGACGGCCTCGAAGGCGGCCAGTGCGGCGAGCCGGCGGTCGGTGGCGGCGGCGCGGGAGCCCCAGTAGCCGCTCATCGAGATGCCGAACATGCCGATCCGGGCGGGGTCGACCTCCGGGAGCGAGGCCAGGTGGTCGAGGTAGCGGCTGATCGCCCGCTCGTAGTTGGTGAGGTCGACGGTGAGTCCGTTGGCCCGGGTCTCGCCCTGGCCCGGGCCCTCGATGGAGAGGGCGACGATCCCGCGCGAGGTGTAGTACCGCTCGGCGGCGTGGATGTAGTCCTCCTTGATCATGTCCATCCCCGGCCCGAGGATCACCGCGGGGGCGTTCCTGACCTCACCGGCCGGCAGGTGGAGGAGGGCGAAGATCTGCTTGCCCTCGAAGTCGAGGACGACGCGGCGCACCCGGTCGCCGCGCAGCGCGCCCAGGCGCTCCACGCAGTGGTTGGCGTGCTCGCGGAAGGCGAGCTTGCGCGGATCGGTGGCATCGAAGATCGAGTACTGCGCGCGGCCCCACATCACCGAGGCGCGCACGTACAGGTCGGCGGCGGTCTGCGCGAAGCCGCCGCGCTCGTGGTGGGCGGCGCGCTCCTCGGCCTGTCCGGCCACGGTGGCCCAGGCCTTGGGGAGCATGGCCCCGCTGCGGACCAGCTCGAAGACCTTGTCGAAGTCGGTGTGGTCGTGGCCGAGCTGCTCCAGGGTGCCCTTCGCCTGCGGGTGCAGGGCGTCGAAGCCGCCCTGGGCGAGGGCGATGTCCAGGGCCCAGCTCTGGCCGGTCGAACGGACGGTCATGACGGGTGTCCTCTCTCGACGGGGTGCCCGGTGAGGCATTAACTAAGTACTTAGTTAAGTACTTAGTTAATTCGCCTGTCAATCCACCCGCCGAGCCGTCGCGGAGACCGGTCGGGTGCGCCGCCGATCGGCCAACCGGCCGCCACGAAGATCGTCGCGCCGGTCACCGGCCGGGCGAAGCGCATCCGGCCCGGTGGTCCGGTGGACCGAAGGCCGGGAACGCCTCGCGAGCCCGCGTGGCCTGGCGAGCGACCGACCAGGGGGCGGCTACCGAGGCAGACCGTCGAGCGGAGCCGCCGGCCGGTCCGCCGTACGCCCCGCCGCACGCCGCCCTGTCGTGGCTCGCCCCGTCGTACGTCGCCCCGCCGCGCGGGCGGCCCAGCGACCGTCCTCGCGGGTGATCCGGACGGGGTGGCGGAAGCAGGCGCTGACCAGGTCGGTGGTGAGGACGTCGCCGACCTCGCCGGTCGCCACGCACTCGCCGTCCCGGAGCAGCAGGGCATGCGTGGTGCTGGTCGGCAGCTCCTCCAGGTGGTGGGTGACCAGGACGCTCGCCAGCGCCGGGTGTCGCTCGCGCAACTCGTCGAGACTGTCGAGGAGTTGCTCGCGGGCGGTGAGGTCGAGGCCGGTGGCCGGCTCGTCCAGCAGGAGCAGGCGTGGCTCGGGCATCAGGGCGCGGGCGATCAGGGTACGGCCGCGCTCGCCCTGGGAGAGCGTGGTCCAGGGCGCACCGGAGCGCGCGGTCATGCCGAGGGTGGCGATCAACTCGTCGGCGCGCGCGAGCTGTTCGGCACGCGGGGTCCAACGCGGCGCGGGCTCGACGCTGTTGGTCAGGCCGGTCAGCACCACCTCGCGCACGCTGAGCGGTGAGCGCAACGGGTGGCGCGGGTTCACATGGCCCAGGTACGAACGGAGTTCGCGCAGATCCACCCGGCCCAGCCGACGGCCGAGCACGTGCACCTCGCCCCGGGTGGGGTGCGAGACGGCACCGAGCAGGGCGAGCAGGGTGCTCTTGCCCGCGCCGTTGGCGCCGAGCACCGCCCAGTGCTCGCCGGGCCGGATGGTCAGTGAGATCGAGCGGAGCAGGTGGCGCCCGTCCCGAACCACGTCGACGTCCCGGGCGTGGAGGAGCGGCCCGGCGTCGAGCGGTGCGGCGGAATTGGGCCCGGCGGAGTCCAGAGCGGCGGAGTTCGGCGCGGTGGTCATCGAAAGTCCTCCTGGGAGAGGGGGAGTGGCAGCGACGCTAGCACCGGCTCCAGCCGGTCCGAACGGCGTTCCGGGCTGTGAGACCCGGCCCGGGCTCGGTACGGTGGCCGGCGAGGCGCGGCCCCGCCGCCGCGCCCGGAGGGAAGATGCCGGATCATGGCCGGGTGTCGGGCGCGAGCGGGAGCCCCGGCCGACCGAGGACAGGGAGCGGGACCACGTGATCGGACGGGCGTTGAACGGCCGCTACGAACTCGTCGGCGCGCTGGGCGTCGGTGGCATGGCCACCGTGTGGCACGGTGTGGACCGGGTGCTGAACCGCCCGGTCGCGGTGAAGGTGCTCAACGGCGGTCTGGCCGAGGACCCGCGGTTCGCCGAGCGGTTCGCCCGTGAGGCGCAGCACGCCGCGATGCTGGTGCACCCACGGATCGCCATGGTCTTCGACTCCGGCATGGACGGCGGCTCCGCGTACATCGTGATGGAGCTGGTCCGCGGCCGCTCGCTCAGCTCGTTGCTCGCCGAGGGCGGCCCGCTGCCGGTGGAGCGCACGGTCGGGGTGGCCGCCGCGGTCTGCGAGGCGCTGGAGGTGGCCCACGCGGCCGGCCTGGTGCACCGTGACATCAAGCCGGGCAACATCATGATCACCGACGACGGCGGGGTGAAGGTCGTCGACTTCGGCATCGCCCGGGCCAGCGCCTCCGGCCAGCAGCTCACCCAGACCGCCACCGTGCTCGGCACCGCCGCCTACCTCTCGCCCGAGCAGGCCACCGCGGCCGAGGTGGACGGCCGGGCCGACCTCTACGCGCTGGGCTGCGTGCTGGTCGAGATGCTCACCGGTGAGCCGCCGTTCACCGCTGAGACGCCGGTCGGCATCGCGTTCAAGCAGGTCAGCGAGGAGCCGGTGGCGCCGAGCCGGCACCGGCCGGACGTGCCGCCCGCGCTGGACGCGGCGGTGCTGCGGCTGCTGGCGAAGCGGCCCGCGGACCGACCGGCGGACGCCGCCGCGGCCCGGGCCGAGCTGCTCGCGGCGGTGCCGGTCGCGGGGGCCGTCAACCGCACCACCGAGCTGCTGACCTCGGCGATACCGGTGCAGGGCGACGGGTTCGGCCGCTTCGACCCGGACGCGGGCCGGACCAGCGTGCTGCCGCCGCAGCAGCCGGCCGGATTCCGCCCGTCCGGCGCGCCGACCTCGGTGATGGCGCCGATGCCGGAGGCGGACGCACCGTACCAGCTGGACGACGGCCCGGCGCCACGCCGCTCACGCACCCCGGCGCTGTTGCTCGGCGCCGCCGGACTGGTCGGCGTCGTGGTGGTCGGGGCCTTCGCGTTCGCCGGTTCGAACGGTGGCACGCCGGTCGGCTCGCGCTCGGCCGCCGGCACCTCGGCGGCCGCGACGAGCAGGGCCCCGGGAGCCGGTGCGGCGCCGGTCGGCGCGCCGGGACAGCTGCCGGGCGGGCCGGCCCTGCCGCTCGCGCCGACCACCGCCGGCCCGGCCGGTCGGGCCGGCGCCGAACTCACCGCACTGCGCGCCGAGGTGGCCCAGTCCGCGCTGTCCGCCGACCGTCAGGCCGCGCTGCTCAAGACGCTGGACACGGCCTCCGCCGCGCTCACCGCCGGTAGGTCGCAGGATGCCGTCCAGCAACTGCGCGGCGCCCAGCGGCAGGTGCGCGACCTGGTCAAGAAGCACGCGGTGGACGGTGCCACCAGCAGCGGATGGCAGCGCCAACTGGGCACGATCATCGGCACGTTGGGGAACGGTGCGAGTGTCGACGCCAACGACGGTGACAACGGGGGGAACTGACCCGGCTCGGTCGACTAGACCGCGAACTCCCGCCGGCAGGCGTCCTCCTGGGCCAGCCGCCGCAGCGTGACCAGCAGCGTGTCGCCCAGTACCGTGCCGAGCACGGCGGCCTGTAGCCGCCCGTCCGGGTCCGGTTGCCGGCCGACCAGCGCCAACTCGGCCGCCGCCAGCCGTTCGGCGGCGGCCGCGTACTCGTCCAGCATCCCGAGCAGGTCGTCCTGCCCCAGTTCGCGCAGGGTGAGCAGCAGTTGGGCCAGCGAGGCGCGGGCCGGACCGTTCGGGTCCACCCGCCAGCCGCGCTGCCGCAGCCACTCGTCGGCCTCGTCGACCGCCCGTTGCCAGCTCGGCCCGCTGCGGCACGGGCCGGCCGGCGCGGGCGGCCCGGCCGCCCGCCGTGCGACGCCGAGCGTGGTGTGCAGCGGGACGTCGGGCGAGTCCAGCGCGCCCAGCACCTGCCGGGCGGCGGCGATCGACAGGCCGCCGACGTCCACCAGGGCCCGGACCAGCTTCAACCGCCGGATGTGCGGCTCGCCGTACTGCGCCTGGTTGGGGCAGGTCAGCTCGCCCGCCGGAAGCAGCCCCTCGCGCAGGTAGTACTTGATCGTGGGCACCGGGATCCCGGTCCGGCTGCTCAACTCCCCGACCCGCATGGCGCGGCTCTCCTCTCCCGCCCGCGGTCGGCGCGTCCCGCCCGCGAGCCGGTGGCTCCTACCGGCGGACCGGCAGTCCGATGGATGACGGCCCGACGACCGGCAGCCGGGTCATCGACGCCTACGGCGATCGGCCACCCGGTCACCGACGGCCCGGTGACCGACAGCTCGACAATCGACACCCCGGACCGACGGCGCTCACGGCACGCCGCGGACTCACGGCGCATCGCTGCCCCCGCCCGTGAACAGCGGCGATGACCCCAGCCTAGGGGGCGCGCAGCGCCGTCTCCAGTGCTCGGAGCAGCCGGGCCGAAGCTGCCCCGAAGCCATCCGGCGCCACCCGGGCCTGTGGCAACATGCCCCGGTGGTGCCGTCCGCGCGGCCGCCGTCGGTCACCATCACCGCGACGATCACGTTCTGAACCGGCGGCGGCGTCAACCCTTGGGTTGATCCTCGAATCAACCTCGGATCAACCTTCACGCGGACGACCGCGGCCGGAATCGGCGGCACCCTGGTGCCATGCACGACGACACCTCGTACCCTCGCGGCGGCCCGACCCGGCCGGCCGTCCCGGTCGGGCCGTGAGCGCCCCGGCCCGCTGGGGCGCCGGCGCTGGCCGCCACCTGCGCCGGATCCCTAAGCTGCCTGACATGGCGAGCGCAGCGCAGCACCCGGACCGACCGCCGGCGGCACGGCCCGCCGACACCGCCGACCCGGCCGCCGCGATCACCGCCGGCATCGGTGCGCCGGCCGCCACCGAGAGCGCCCGGATCACCGAGGCCAGGCTGCGCGTGCGCGAACGCGAGCGGCGCCAGGGAGACCGGCTGCGCCCGATCAACTGGCTGCTGCTCGCGGTGATCCTCGCCTGTGCCCTGACCAGCGACAGTCCGCCCGGCCTGACCGGCCACGGCCTGCTGGTCCTCCTGGCGCTGGTCTGCTGCGCGGCCCCGCTGTTCGTCACCGGACTGGGCCGCACCGCCGGGCTCGGGACGGCCGGGCGGGTGGTGCTGGTGCTGCTGCTCGGCGGAGGAGGGCTGGTCCTCTCCGCCCTGGATCCGTCCGGCGGGCTCACCGAGGTCCCGGTCGCGGCCGCCGCGATGTTCGCCTTCGTGCTGTTGCCGCCCCGCCCGGCCTGGCTGGTCAGCGGGCCGATCGTGGCCGCGCTCGCCGTGCTGCTGGCGCTGACCTCCAGCTATCCGCTCGCCAGCGCCGCGGCGGCGGTGCTGCTCTGCCTGGTGCTCGCGGTCACCGCCGAGCTGATGCGGCGCAGCCGGGAGAGCCAGGACCGCACCGAGCTGCTGCTGGCCGAGCTGGAGGACGCCCGGGAGGCCGAGACCCGGGCCGCGGCCGGCGCCGAACGGGCCCGGATCGCCCGGGAGCTGCACGACGTCCTGGCCCAGTCACTGTCCGCGCTGGCGATCCAGCTGGAGGGCGCCCGCCGGCTCGCCGAGCGCGACCAAGTCGCGCCGCTGCTCCAGCAGGTCATCGACCGTTCGGTCGAGCTGACCCGGGAGGGGCTGCAGGAGGCTCGGCAGGCGGTCGGCGCGCTGCGCGGCGACCGGCTGCCGGATCTCGACGACCTGGCGGCACTGGTCGAGCGCAGCCGCCGGGACCTCGACCTGACCATCCGGTTCGAGGTCCACGGCGCGCCGCGCCGCTGCGAGCCCGAGGCGGGCTTCGCGCTCTACCGGGGCGTCCAGGAGGCGCTCACCAACGTGGCCCGCTACGGCCGCGGCGCCGCGGCCGAGGTGCTCGTGGAGTACCGGACGGACCGGCTGGTGGTCACCGTCGCCAACGGCCCGGGCGGCGCGGGGGGCCCGCTGCCGGCCGGCCCGGGCGGTACCGGGGGCGGCGGGAACGGCCTGCGCGGCATGCGCGAGCGGCTGGCCAGGGTGGGTGGCTCCGGCGACGCCGGGCCGGCCGGCGAGGGCTGGCGGGTCGTGATGGAGGTCCCGGCATGATCAGCCGGGCTGGAGAGGGCAGGGAGGACGGGGACGTGATCCGAGTGGTGATCGCCGACGACCAGCGGGTGACCCGGGACGGGCTGGCCCTGCTGGTCGGCCTGAACGAGGGCATGGCGGTGGTCGCACTGGCCGCCGACGGCGCGGAGGCGCTGGCCGTCGCGCTGGAGCACCAGCCGGACGTCGTCCTGATGGACCTCTCGATGCCGGTGATGGACGGCATCGCCGCCACCGCCGCGCTGGCCGAGCAGCTGCCCGACACCCCGGTGCTGATCCTCAGTACCTACGCGGACGACGCGTCGATCTTCCCCGCGCTGCGGGCCGGCGCCAAGGGCTACCTGACCAAGGACGCCGGCTCGGAGCGGATCGAGGAGGCGATCCGGGCCGTGCACGCCGGGCAGACGTTCATGGACCCGGTGGTCCAGCAGCGCCTGGTGGCCGCGGTCGCCGGCGGCGCGCTGCCGGGCGCCACGGCTGCCGCGCCCGCCGCACCGGTCCCCACGGCCGCGGCGGGCACCACGGTCACCCCGTCCACCTGGGGGTCCCCCGGGCCGGCGGCCGAAGGAGGCCTGACGGACCGCGAGCGCGAGGTGCTGGTGCTGATCGCCGAGGGGCTCTCCAACACGGAGATCGCCCAGCGCCTCTACCTCGGCCAGGCCACCGTGAAGACCCATGTGAACCGGATCTTCGCGAAGACCGGTGCCCGCGACCGCGCCCAGGCGGTGCGCTACGCCTACCGCGCCGGGATCGTCAGGCCCGGCGGCTGACCGCCGCCCGGTCCCCCGGCCGACCGTCCCCCGGGTCGGCCAGCACCTCCAGCAGCGCCAGCACCACCAGCAGCCCGCCCGCCAGGACCAGCACCACCGTCCAGCCCGGGTAGCTCCAGAGCACCAGGATCAGCGCCGCCGCCAGCACCGCCGTCCAGGCCAGCCAGGCCTTGCAACGGTGGATCAGCCGCCCGACCGGCCCGAGCCGCAGCCCGACGCTGGCCGCCCCCCGGCGGACCGTGGCACCCGCCCCCTGCCAGCGCCGGCGGATCCTGGTCGCGCGCGGCCCGGGCCCGGTCAGCCAGCCGGCCAGCGCGGCCAGCGCGCCGAGCGCGGCGGCGATCCGGGCGGACGCGCGCAGGAACCGGACCAGCGCCTCGTAGTACGCGCTGGCGGCGGCCTGGTCCACGTCGGTGGGCAGCCGGCCGAGGTAGTACGCCCGGACGGCGGTCAGGCCGATGCCGAGCAGCACCGCGGCCGCCGCGAACCCGAGTGCGGCGCCGACCAGCGCCCGCCGTCGCCGGACCGCCAGCAGCACCCCCGCCCCCGCGCAGACCAGCGCCGCGGGCAGCAGCCAGTACCCGACCGCGCTCAGCGCCCGGAAGACCGCGCGCGCGGTGTGCAGGCTGCTGGAGCTGATCAGTACGTAGCTGGTGTGCACGGTCGGGATCTGGGCCGCGATCGACAGCCCGTCGGCCACCAGCTTGGTCTTCACCTGGTCGATCAGCGGCGCCAGGTCGAGCGTCACCTGGTCGCCCTGCTCCTTCACCGCACCGTTGCCCTGGCCGGTCACCCGCTGGACGAAGACCGCGTGCGCCGAGCGGTTGACCTCCAACCAGATGGTGGTGAACGTGTCGCTGTCCACCACCGAGGCGACCTCGCCCTGCACGAAGGAGGTCAGCGGACCGGTCAGCACCCCGCTGATCACGCTGCCCGTCGCGCCGGAGCTGTTGAGCACGGCCTGCACGACGGCTCCGGTCGACCGGTCGATGACGGCGGCGCGGACCGCCGGGTCCTGGGCGAGCGGGGCTACCGCGGCGAGGTAGCGGCCCGGGTCGGCCAGCTCGTAGCGGGTCCAGAAGGCCACCAGGGCGGGCGGCAGGGCCAGACAGCCGAGCACGATCAGCAGCACGGCCAGCAGCGAGGCGGGGCGCCGGCCCGAACGGCCCAGCCCTCCGGCCGGGGGGACCCCGGCGGGGCTGGGCGGCGGCGGCCCGGGCGGTGGGGGGCTGGCCGGCGGTGGCGGGACGCTCGGTGGCGGGGGGACGCTGCCCATGCCTGCCAGCAGACACCGGGACGCACCGGACGGCCACTCGAACGCCTATGCCCGGGCGGACCGTGCCCGGGCCGCCCGGACGGGCAGACCGAAGCCCCCGCCGTCCGGTGACGGCGGGGGCTTCGGGAGGTCTGCGCGGCCCGGGACGACCGGGCTTCAGGCCGTGGTGTTGGTGGGCCTGGTCTCCTCGACCTTGGTGACGTTGACCGGCTCCACCGCCGGACGGGGCTGCTCGGTGGCGGTCGAGGCGGCCGTGCCCCCGGCGCTCGGCGTGTCCTCCTCACGCATGGCCTTGGTCTCGGCCTTCAGAATGCGCATGGACTTGCCCAGCCCGCGGGCCATCTCGGGCAGCTTCTTCGAGCCGAACAGCAGGATGAGGACAGCCAGCACCACCAGGAGGTGCCAGGGCTCCAGACCGTTGCGGAACATCCCTGACCACCGGTCCCTTCGGTTTACTCGCCGTTGCAGCCGGGCGGGCCGCCCGACACCGCCAGTATGCCTGTCCCGGCGGCTGGACGTATACACCGGTCGGGAAACGCTGGTCAAAGACCCGGTGACGGCCGTTCGCCGCACGGATTTACCGTTACTTCGTGGTCTGAACCACTACCTTCCGAATGTTACCCGAACCACCTGGTCAGGCCGGCGGTCCGACCGCCCGGTCGGACCTCCCCGGAGTGCGGGCCGGGGCGCCCTCGCCGATGGTGGGCCCATGACGACCAATCAGAACATCCTCACCGGCTTCCAGCCGAACCGGAAGCTGCTCGGCGCCGGGCTGCTGCTCGGCGGGGTCGGCGCGGTGGCGGGACTCCTGGGCACCACGTTGGTCGGTGTGGCACTGGCCACCGCGGGCCGGGGCTGGATCCGGCAGCTGGAGACCCACCCCGCCGAGCGCGCCGCCCGTACCCTCGCGCAGGCCCGGGCGGCCTCCCAGGCCGGCCTGGACGCCTGGCGCAACGCCGCGCCCGCGAACTAGGCCCGCAGCTCCGCCAGGACCTCCCCGCGCAGCTGCCGCTTGAGCACCTTCCCCGTCGCGTTCCGCGGCAGCGCCTCGCCGCGGAAGACCACGTGCGCCGGCACCTTGAACGCCGCCAGCCGCGCCGCGACGTGCCCGCGCAGTTCCCCGGCGTCGGCGCGGGTGCCCGGGCGCAGCCGGACCACCGCAGCGACCTCCTCACCGAGCAGCGGGTGCGGCACCCCCAGCACCGCCGCGTCCGCGACCGCCGGGTGGTCCTGCAGCACGCCCTCCACCTCCACGCAGTACACGTTCTCGCCGCCGCGGATCACCAGGTCCTTGAGCCGGTCGACCACGCAGATCTCGCCGTCGTGCAGCCGGGCCAGGTCGCCGGTGCGGAACCAGCCGTCGCTGAGCACGGCCGCGGTGGCCTCCGGCTGGTTCCAGTAGCCGCGGAAGACCGCCTGCCCGCGCAGCCACAGTTCGCCGACCGCGCCCTCGGGCAGCGGCTCGCCCGCCGGGCCGGCGATCCGGACCTCCAGGGCGGGAGCCGGCCGGCCCACCCGCTCGGGGTGCTCCAGGTAGCGGGCGCCGACGTTGGCGATCACCCCGCCGCAGGTCTCGGTCAGCCCGTAGCCGTTGCGGGCCTCGACCCGGCCGGCGAAGCGCCGGGCGATCCGCCGGGCCAGGCCGGGCGGGGCGGCCGCGCCGCCGGTGCTGATCACCGCGAGGCCGGGCAGCGGGTCGCCGGCCCGGTCGGCGGCGTCCAGCAGGCCGAGCGCGGTGGTCGGGACGCCGTAGTAGGTGGTGACCGTGTGTCTGGCGATCAGCTCCAGCGCGGTGGCCGGGTCCCACCTGCGCATCAGCACGGCCGTCCCGCCGTTCGCCATCAGCGGGAAGAGCGCGGTGAAGGCGGCCACGTGGAAGAACGGATAGGTCATCAGGGCGGTCTGCGGCGGGACCCGGGCGGGGTCGCGGCCGGCGGTCAGCGCCGCGGTCGCGCCGAAGAACCGCGGGCTCACGGCGGCCGCGCACCAGGCGGCCTGGGTGGCCACCACGCCCTTGGGCCGGCCGGTGGTGCCCGAGGTGTACATGATGGTCGCGTCGTCCCCGGGCGAGATCGCGACGTCCGGGGCGGCCACGGCGTCCGCGGGGGCCGGCAGCTCGGCGAACCGCTCGGTCCGCGAGTTCGGACCGCCGGCCGGACCGCCGTCCGCGAGGTCGTCGGCCGCTCCCACCGTCAGCAGCCACGGCCGCTCGGCGCCCCGCCCGGCCAGCCAGCCGGTGAGCCGCTCGGCGCGTTCGGCGTCGGCCACGATCAGCCCGGGCGCGCAGTCGTCCAGCGCGTACCCCAGCTCCTCGGCGGACCACCAGGCGTTCAGTGGCACCGCGATCAGCCCGGCCAACTGGGCGGCCCAGAAGGCCACCTGCCACTCCGGGAGGTTGCGCATGGCGATCGCCAGCCGGTCGCCGGGGCGCAGGCCGTAGTGCTCCAGGCAACGGTGGGCCAGCGCGGCGGCCGCGGCGTGGTGCTCGGCGAAGGTGTAGCCCCGGTCGCCGAGCCGCAGGAACGGGCGGTCGCCGTGGGCGCGGGTGGCGTCCAGGAGGTCCCGCAGCACGACCGGCCCGTTGACGTAGCGCCGCCCGTGCGGGGTCTCGACGGTCTCGAACGGCGTGCCGGGCGCCGCGAGCGCGGCCTGCACCCGGGCGACGACGGCGAGCGAAGTGCTGGACGGCGCGGGGCCGGTCATGGGCGTCCTCCGGGGGGCGGCGGCGCGGCGGGGGCCTGACGAGGTGCGGGGACGGCGGGGGAGGGGGGACGGGGTGGCGGCGGGCCGTGGGGGAGGCCCGCCGCCTCCGGGCGGTCGCGCATGGCGCGGTGGGGGACCCGCCCGGCTGCTCGGCCGCCGCGGCGGCCGAGGGTCGAAGGGCCGAACCCGGCTACAGGCCCAGGGACTTGGCGATGATGGTGCGCATCACCTCGCTGGTCCCGCCGTAGATCCGGAACACTCGGTTGTCGGTGTAGAGCCGGGCGATCGGGTACTCCAGGATGTAGCCGTAACCACCGTGCAGCTGGAGGCACTTGTCGATCACCACGGAGGCCGCCTCGGTGCAGAACAGCTTCGCCTCGGCGGCGTCCGCGACCGTCAACTCGCCGTTCTGGTAGAGCTCCAGGGCCTGGTCCACGACCGCCTGCATCGCGGTCACCTGCGACTTGCAGTCGGCCAGGGTGAACTTGGTGTTCTGGAACTCGGAGACCGGCTGGCCGAAGACCTTGCGGTCCTTGACGTACTGGACGGCGAAGTCGATGCCCGCCGCGGCCGCCGCGTAGGCGCCGACGGCGATCGCCAGCCGTTCCTGCACCAGGTTGTGGGTCAGGTAGCTGAAGGCCTTGCCCTCCTCGCCGAGCAGGTCCGTCACCGGCACCTTGACGTCCGCGAAGGAGAGTTCGGCGGTGTCGGAGGTGCGCAGGCCGATCTTCTGGAGCTTGCGGCCGACGCTGTAGCCCTCGGACCTGGTGTCCACGCAGAGGATCGACAGCCCGGCCCGGCGGTTCGCCGGGTCGTACGGGCTGGTCCGGCAGACCACCAGCACCAGGTCGGCCAGCACGCCGCCGGTGATGAAGGTCTTGGCGCCGTTCAGCACGTAGTGCGTGCCGTCCGCGGAGAGCTTGGCGGTGGTGGTGATCCCGGCCAGGTCGGAGCCGGTGCCCGGCTCGGTCATCGCGATGGCCGTCATGATGTCGCCGGACATGAAGCCGGGCAGCCAGCGCCGCTTCTGCTCCTCGTTGGCGTACTCCAGCAGGTACGGCAGCACCAGGCCGGTGTGCACCCCTGAGGAGCCGAAGCTGACGCCCGCCCGGGCGACCTCCTCGGTGATCACGGCCTGGTACTTGAAGCCGGTCTCGCCCGCGCCGCCGTACTCCTCCGGCACCTCGATGCCGAAGACGCCCAGCTCGCCCAGCTTCCGGTAGAACGAGCGCGGCGGGTGGCCGTCGGCCTCCCAGCTCTCGTAGACCGGGACGACCTCACGGGCGATGAAGTCCCGGATGGTGCTCCGGAACGCCTCGTGGTCCTCGTTGTACACGGTACGGCGCACGGTGGCGCTCCTCTCGGCGCAGGGTGATCGCTGGCCAAGTTAATCCTCGGTAGCTTCGCTGTCCAGAGTCGGCGCGGGTCCGGGGGCTCTCCACGGGTGGACCTCCGAGCGCTTTATGTGAATCATGGGTAGCCGGGTCTCGGGCGTGGCGGCGAGGGGGTGGGAATGGCGGGGGAGGTCGCGGCACCGGCGCGGCGTCCGCGCGGGCGGCGGAGCCAGATCCTGACGGTGGCCGCCGAGCAGTTCCACCGCCACGGCTACCACCAGGTCTCGATGGCCGACGTGGCCGCGGCGGTGGGCATCACCGCCCCCGCGCTGTACCGGCACTACCGGGGCAAGCCGGAGCTGCTGCGGCAGGCCGTCCGGGCCGGTCTGGACGAACTCGCCCGGGCCGTCACCGCCGCCGAATCCGCCGCCGGAGCCGCGACCGAAGCCGCCGGTCCGGCCGCGCTGGCCGAGCGGCTGGCCCGGGTCGCCCTCGACCAGCGGGCGCTCGGCACGCTCTGGCAACGCGACGCCCGCCTCCTCCCGCCCGCGCAACGCGCCGAGCTGCGCCGCGCGTTGCGCGCCGACGTCCGCCGGGCGGCCCGGGTGCTGACCGCGGCCCGTCCCGAACTCGAGCCCGCGCAGGCCGAGTCGCTGCTCTGGGCGGCGCTCTCGGTGGGCGCGAGCCTGTCCAACCA
Source organism: Kitasatospora sp. NPDC052896 (assembly GCF_044547075.1). Taxonomy (NCBI): domain Bacteria; kingdom Bacillati; phylum Actinomycetota; class Actinomycetes; order Kitasatosporales; family Streptomycetaceae; genus Kitasatospora; species Kitasatospora sp. NPDC052896. The sequence continues at coordinate 515,972 of NZ_JBITZU010000001.1, read as the reverse complement.
CACCTTCGCGCCCCCGCGTCGACGTTTCGAACGCCTGCTGCGCGAGCTGCTGTTGGCGTTGCTCGCGGTCCGCTGCGCCGGGCACCCCGCGCGCCGGCCGGCCCGACCCGTCCCGCCGGACCCGCCGCCGGCCGGCCGCCGGGAGGAACTCCTGGTCGCCGCCGTCCGGTTGTTCCACGAGCGCGGCTTCGACAACGTCACCACCGACCGGCTCGGCGCCGCGGTCGGCATCGCCGGCCCGAGCGTCTACAAGCACTTCCCGACCAAGGCCGAGCTGCTCGCCGCCGCCCTGGTCCGGTCCCGCGAGCGGCTCTGGCACGAGGTGACCGGGGCGATCGCCGGCGTCGCCACCCCCGCCGAGGCGCTGGAGTGCGGCCTCGGCGCCTACCTGGACTTCGCCCGGCGCCACCACCACTACCTGGGCGCCGTGGTCAGCGAGACCGACCGGCTCGGCGAGCCCGACCGCAAGGCGGCCCTCGACTTCCGCCGCGACTTCCTGCGGATCTGGGTCGACCTGCTCCGGCAGGTCCGCCCCGGCTACGACAACGCCGAGGCCCGGATCCGCGTCCACGCGATGTTCGGCCTGGTCAACGACGCCGTCCGGCACCCCGGCCGGCTCGCCGACCCCGCGCTCACCCCGTGCCTCGACCACCTCGCGCACGCCGTCCTGGGCCTGCCGGCGGAGCTTCGGACCAGTCCCGGTTAGGGCTCCACCAGCCGGTGCCCCTCCAGCCGCATCCCGGCCCGTTTGACCTGCCGGATCACCTGGGTCAGCTCGACCCGCTGGATCGCCGGCAGTGCCCCGAGCCGGCCGGTGAGGTACTCGTACAGCGCCTCGTTGTCGCTGCACACCAGCACCGCGACCAGGCTCGCCGGCCCGGTGACGGCCGCCGCGTACGCGACCTCCGGGTGTTCCGCCAGTGCCGCCCCCACCGCCGCGAGGTCGGCCGGTGCGACGGTGGCCCACAGCACCGCGGCGCTCTGGTAACCCAGCAGGGTGTTGTCGATCTCCACGTCGTAGTAGAGCGCTCCGCAGTCCCGCAACTGTTCGGCCCGCCGGCGCACGGTGGACTCCGACAGGCCGGTGGCCCGGGCCAGCTCGGCGTAGCTGGCCCGGCCGTCCTGGGTCAGCGCGGCGAACAGTGCCCGGTCGGCGGCGTCCAGCGGAACCCGGTCCGTGGTGGGGTGGACCACCGGGGCCAGCGCCGCGATCTGCTCGGCGGTCAGCAGGTGCGTCCCCCGGTGGTCCGGGCCGCCGCTGAAGACCCGCAGCACCGAGTGCGCGCTCACCGCCGTCACCCGCTGGGTGCGCGGCAGCTTCTGCAGCAGCAGGGTGTCCCGGTCCTCCCTGCTGCGCGCCCGGGTCACGCAGTTCACCTCGGTGCCACCGGAGTTGAGGGTGACCCAGGCGATGTCGGGGCGGCGGGCCAGGGCGTCCGCGACCGCCACCGCCGCGTCCGGAGTGCACTGCACCCGCAGCCAGGACTCCAGCAGCCCGACCCGTGGCCCCACCGGCAGACCGACCACCCGGAGCAGCCCGTCGCCGCGCAGCCGGCGGTAGCGGCGGATCACCGTCTGGTCCGAGACGCCGAGCACACTCGCCAGCCTGGCGAACGGGGCCCGGCCGTCCACCTCCAGGGCCTGCACCAGGCGCTGGTCCAGCAGGTCGAGGGCGGGGGCGATGGGTTCGCTGGCAGACACGCTTTCCATCATCCCACGGCGGTGAATGTCGGATTCCGCCATCCAGCGGGCGCTGGAGCAGGCCTGAGCCGCAGCGGATGCGAGCTTTCCAGACGTCGAAACCGGACCGGGGACCGAGCCGGACGGAGCAAAACGGAGTGAACCGATGAGAAAGTGGCTGCCGCTGATCGCGGTCTGCCTGGGCGCCTTCATGCTGCTGGTGGACGTCACCGTGGTGACGGTCGCACTGCCGGACATGGCCTCCGGCCTGCACACCTCGTTCGCCGAGCTGCAGTGGGTGATGGACGGCTACGCGCTCGCGCTAGCGGCACTGCTGATGGGCGCCGGGTCGCTGGCCGACCTGGTGGGCCGGCGCAGGGTCTACGTCGCCGGGCTGGTGCTGTTCGCCGCGGCCTCGCTGGCCTGCGGGCTGGCCACCGGACCGGGGGCACTGATCGCCTTCCGGGCCGTTCAGGGGATCGGCGGCGCGGCGATGTTCGCCACCACCATGGCCCTGCTGAACAGCACCTACCACGGGCGCGACCGCGGGGTGGCGTTCGGCGTCTGGGGCGCGGTGAGCGGTGCCGCGGCGGCGACCGGACCGGTACTGGGCGGCCTGCTCACCCAGCACCTGGACTGGCGCTGGATCTTCTTCGTCAACCTGCCGGTCAGCGCGCTGGCGGTGCTGGTCACCCTGCGGTACGTCGGGGAGTCCCGCAACCCGCACGCGCGCGGCGTGGACCTGCCCGGCCTGCTGACCTTCACGGTGGCCGCCGGCGCGGTGACCTTCGCCCTGGTCCGTGGCGGCGACAACGGCTGGACCTCGGCCACCACGCTAGGCCTGCTCGCCCTCGGCGCGCTGGCGCTGGTCGCGTTCGTGCTGGTCGAGCGGCGCACCGCGCACCCGATGCTGGACCTCGCGCTGCTCCGCCGGCCGTCCTTCGCCGGGGTGCTGCTGGGCGGCCTGCTGCTGTCCGGCGCGGCCTTCTCGTACTTCGGCCTGACCTCGCTCTGGCTGCAGTCGGTGCGCGGGATGGGCCCGGTGACGGCCGGCCTGGCGCTGCTGCCGATGAGCGTGGCCTCCTGCCTGGTGTCGGCGGGGGCCGGGCGGCGGCTGCACTCGGTCTCCCCGCGCCTGACGATCGGGCTCGGCCTGCTGCTGATCGGCACCGGTGCGCTGCTGCAGGCGACGGTCGGGGCCGGCTCCAGCTGGCCGGTGCTGCTGCCCGGCCTGGCGGTCAGTGGCATCGGCGTCGGGGTGGCGGTGCCCGCGCTCTCCGCCACCGCGATGGCGGCGGTGCCGCCGGAGCGCGGCGGGATGGCGGCCGGAGCCGTCAACACCGCCCGCCAGCTGGGCAACGCGCTGGGCATCGCGCTGCTCGGGGTGGCCTTCCAGAACGGTCTGTCGGACGGGCTGCGCTCCCGGGGCGCGGCGGATCCGCGGCCGCTCGCGGACGCGCTGGCCGGCGGCCGGGCGGCCGCGGTGATCGACCGCTCGGCTCCCCAACTCCACGCCAGCATCCGGGCGTTGGTGGACGGGGCGTTCGCCGACGGGCTGCGCGCCAGCTACCTGCTGGCCGGTGCGCTGGGGATCGCGGGCGGCCTGCTCGTGCTGCTACTGGTCCGCAAGCCCGCCCCGGCGGTCGGGCACGCCGCGCCGGAACAGGCCGGGGCGGGCCGCGAACGGCCCGCCCCGGTCACTGGCTGACGAAGCGTCAGCCGTGCCACCGCACCGAGTGCAGGAAGTTGAGGTTGCCCTGCAGGGTGCCGACGTTGCCGGAGTTGCCGGCCACGCCGACGGAGTCGTTCTGGTTGCTGCCACCGCCGCCGGTGGCGGTCTGCTGACTGTGGTTGCCGTTGCCGGTCACGCTGCCGACCACGTTTCCGGAGCCCCAGTCGCTGACCACGCTGGCGTTGGAGCCGTTGCCGGCTCCGGCGCCGTCGTCGGCCTGGGCGCTGCCGATGCCGAGGAGCAGGAAGGCACCGAGGGCGGTGAGGGCGGTGAGGGCACGGGTACGGGACACGATGGTCTCCCTTGCGGAGGTACTTGCGAGTGGCGTCTGCGGGGTGGCCACCCCGGCTGCGCCGTTGCCTGACGTCGCGTGATCAGCATTCACCAGCCCACCGCCGCGGGGCCATGGATCGGCGGTCGATTCGCCCGATGGTGGGATTGTCCTGGGAAAGCCCGGCCCGGAGGTTTCAACGGGCGGCTGACCTGGGCAGGCTTGCCGCTTCGGAAAGCGCTGGTCGGCTGATGGTCGTACTGGCACACTGAGGCCTCATGTCTGTAGGTCACGAAGGTCAGGACCCCGACCGCGCGCCGGCGAACGGACCGGCGAACGACCCCGCCCCCGGGCGGTTGCGGACCACCGAGGTCGACCTCGGCGGCCTGGTGGGCGTCCTCGCCACGCACCTCTACTCCACCCCGCTGGTCGCGCTGCGCGAACTCGTGCAGAACGCCCACGACTCGCACACCCGGCGCCGGCTGGAGGACCCGGCCGGCGCCGCCGCGGCCACCCCGCTGATCCGGGTCCGGGGCGACGCGGCCGCCCGGACCGTCACCATCGAGGACACCGGCGCCGGCCTCACCGAACCGGAGATCCACGCCTACCTGGCCACCGTCGGCACCGGCTACACCCGGCTGCTGCGCGAGGTCACCGGCAGCGAGGAGCTGATCGGTGCCTTCGGCCTCGGTTTCCTCTCCGCCTTCTCGGTGGCCGACGAGGTCACCGTCACCACCACCTCGCACCGCGAGCCCACCCGCGGCCACCGCTACCGCAGCCGCGGCGGCGAGCAGTACCAGGTCGAGCCCACCGACCCGCGGCCGGTCCCGGGCACCGTGGTCGAGCTGGCCCTCAAGCCCGAACACGCGCACCTGGCCGACGAGCAGGCGCTGCGCGGGGTGCTCACCCGGTACTGCGTGCTGCTCGGCGTCCCGGTCCACGTCGGCGACGACGCCCGGCCGGTCAACGACGTCCCGGTGCCCTGGCGTGAGCGGCTCCCCGCCGAGCGCCGGCACGCCGCCCGGATGGCCTTCGCCACCGCCTTCGGCCGTCGCTTCGAGCCGCTCACCGCCTTCCCGTTCGGGCCCGTCGAGGGCTCCGACGCGGTCGGCCTGCTCTGGGTGCAGGACGGCGGCACGTACGGCAGCAGCGACAACCGTGACCTGGCCGTCTACCTGCGCGGCATGCTGCTCGCCGACGACGCCCGCGACCTGCTGCCCGGCTGGGCCGGGTTCGTCGGCGGCGTGGTCGAGTCCAACCGCCTCACCCCCACCGCCAGCCGCGAGGACCTCCAGCGCGACGAGCACTACCGCGCGCTCCAGCGGGCGCTGGCCGAGGCCGTCGTGGACGGCCTCTACGAGACCGCCCGGCTGCACCCCGCCGCCTGGCGCCGGATCCTCGCCCGGCACGGTCAGGACCTGCTCGGCGCGGCACTCTGCGACGAACGGCTCTTCACCCTGCTCGCCGACGACGTCCCGGTACCCACCTCGCAGGGCGACCTGACCGCGGGTGCGCTGCGGGCGGCCGGGAACGGCGCGGTGCACGTCGCGCTCGGCAGCGGCGGCGGCTTCGAGGAGATGCTCTACCGGGCGATGCGGGTTCCGATCGCCCGTGGTGACCGCTACGCCGTGCTGCCGTTCCTGCGCCGCTACGCCGAACTGCGCGGCTGCCGGCTGGTCGAGCTGGGCGGCGAGAGCGGCAACCGCGCGCTGTTCCGCGAGCCCGAGCGTCCGCTGCCCGCGGAGGAGACCGCCTGGCTGGCCGCCGCGCTGGCGGACCGGGAGGAGCTGCTGGTGCCGGCCCGGTTCGACCCGCCCGGCCTGCCACTGGTGCTGGTCCCGGACCGGGAGGCCGAGCTGAAGGCCCGGATCGAGGACGACCAGGCGGACGCCCGGATCCCGTCCGCCGCGCTGCGGCTGGCCCGGGCGTTCACCGCCCGGACCGAGGGCACGGTCAAGGCCCGGCTCTACCTGAACACCGGCTCGCCGGCCGTCCAGGACCTGCTCACCGCCTACCGCTCCGGGCACACCGGCAGCGCCACCGCCGCCGGGCTGCTCCGCTCGCTCAAGGTGATCATGGCGGCGGCGGCCGGCCCGACCGGCGGCGACCTGGCCGCCGCGCTGGCCGGGGTCGGTACGGCGGTGGCCGCGCTCACCGCGCCGGCCGTTCCCACCGGGGTGCTGCCGGCCGACCTGGCCGGGCTGTTCGGCACTGAGCCGTCCGACCCGCCGGAGTCAGCCGACCCGTCCGGCCCGCGGGGGGAGAGCGCGTGACCACCGACATCTGGGGCTGGGTGCACGACACGCACGAGCAGCTCCTCGACTCCGGCCAGTACCGGCTGGCCAACGCCCTGGCCGAGATCTCCGGCCACGCCGTGGACGGCCGCAACGAGCAGCTCGACGCGATGTTCCCCGAGGCGCTCGCCTCGGCCCGGGCGCTCGGGCTGGACTGGGTCGAGGTCTTCCTGCGGCACTGGCGGCTGCAGAACCTGCTGAACAAGCGTCACCAGGGTGAGCAGGCGATGGCCGAGGCGGTCTCGCTGCTGGAGTTCGCGCACCGCGAGGAGACCGCCGGCTGCCCGCAGTCGGTCTGCGCCGTCCAGGACTTCACCATCTGCCACGCCAACATCGACGGCCCCGGCTACGTCTCGGAGCGGCTCGCGGTGCTGGAGGAGACGCTGGAACGGGTCGAGCCGGCCCGCGCCTGCTTCGACTGCCTCTCCCGCGAGTACGCCGACACCCTGGAGGACGACGGGCGGGCCGAGGCCACGCTCGCCCATCTGGACCGGGCACAGACCCGGATCCAGGCGGCCGGCCAGCGGGTCTCGCTCGCCTTCGGGCACGGCCGGGCCTCCGCGCTCCACCGGCTCGGCCGCTACGAGGAGATGCTCGCCGCGCTGGACACCGCCGAGCAGGCCCACACCGCCACCGGGCGCCCGCTGGACGACGACGACCGGCGCAAGTTCGCGGTGAACCGGGCACGCGGGCTGGCCGCGCTCGGCCGCTGGGCGGAGGCGCTGGCGCAGCTGCCCCCGGCCGAGGAGGCGCAGGAGTACGCCGACCTGCGGCACCGTTGGGCGGACACGGTGGAGCGGTTGGCCGTCGCCGGTCACCACCCGAACGACGTCGAGCTCGGCGCCCGGCTGGCCGACTGGGTCTCGTACCTGGACGCCGCCGGCTCGCACCGCCCGTGCCTGGACCTGGCCCTGATCGCCGGCCGGCTCGCGGTCCGGCGCGGGGCGCGGACGGTCGCGCTGGCGCTGGTCGGCACCGCCGAGCGCAAGCTCGCCGTGCTGCGCCGGACGGACGGGGTGGCCGGGCCGCTCGCCGAACTGCGCGCCGCCGCCGAGGCGCTGCCGGTGGCCGCGCTGCCGGTGGCTCCGGGGGAGCTGCTGGACTGGTTCGCCACCCGCGCCGAAGCGGGCGGGGCCGAGGAGCCGGAAGCCGACCTCGACCTGCTCGCCGCCGGCTGGGCCGCGGTCGGCGAGCCGCCCGCCGGCGACCCGGCGCCCGCCACCGAGCTGTTGCTCAACCTGGCCGCCCTGCTGGCCGCGCTGGGCCAGGAACGGACCGGGGCCGAGCTGCTCTGGGCCCGGCTGGACGCCGACCCGGACCACCCCGACCTCCCCGTCGTGCTCGGGTCGGTGCTGATCGAGGCGCGCGACGCGGAGGGCGTCCGCCGGCTGGCCGAGCGGCTGGCCACGACCGCGCCGGGTCAGGCGTACTGGGTGCGGGCGCGCTGGGCGGAGGCCGAGGGCCGCTGGGCGGAGGCCGCCGAGCTGTGCGCGGCGCTGCTCGCGACGGACCCCGAGCGGCTCGCCCCGCGCCGGCTCGCCGCCCGGGCCGGCACCGAACTCGGCGACCATCCGGCGGCCCAGCGCCACTACCAGGAGCTGCTGGCCCGGGCCGCTGACGCGGACGTCGAGCAGGCCGACCTCTGGCACCTGGTGACCGCCGCCAGCGCCAACCGCGACTGGGCCGTGGTGCGGGAGGTGGCCGGCCGGCTCGGCTTCGCGTTCGACGGCTCCGAGGGTCCGATCGACGAGGAGCTGCAGCTGGTCACCGTCCGGGCCCGGCGCGACAACGGCTCCCCGGCGGACCTGCCCGCCGTCCGCACCGGGCCGGCCACCGCCCGGATCCTGCCGGTGCTGGGCGACGAGGTCCCGCTCAACCACCGCGACGTGGTGGTCTTCACACCGGCCCTGCTGGAGCCGCGCCCCGGCGAGGACGCGCCGGCCGAGGAACGGGAGGGTTGGCGGCCCACCTTCGAGCTGCTCACCCTGCTCGACCCGGCGGGCTACACCACCCACTGGATCGACGGCGGCTGGCCCGGCCCGGAACCCTGGGCCGAGCTGCGCGCGGCCCTCGAGACGGCGGGGTACGGGGTGTGGGCCTACAGCGGCAGCGAGTACCGGATCAGCGACCCGGCGGACGAGGACGGCTCGCTGCCCGGTCTCTACGCGGCCGTCGGAATCCCGCCGACCGCCTCCGCCGCCGACGCCGACGCCCTCCTCCACCGCCTGACCGCCCACTGGCCGCACCCGCTGGCCTGGCTCGACCTCGCCACCGCGGCCGGCGCCGACCCCACCCCCCACCAGCGGACCATCACCCGCTACGGCCTCTGACCGGCCCGCGCGTCCGCCGTTCTCCATCGACTTTGCCAATGCTTTACCATCGGGAGGAGCCCCCGAGACCCCCCGGAGTGCCCCCTCGTGAACAGCCTTGCCCTCGGCCCCGCCTGGCTCGATCCGACCGCCTTGATCACCGACTTCGGTCTGCTCGGCATCCTGGCGGTGGTCTTCGCCGAGTCCGGGCTGCTGATCGGCTTCTTCCTGCCCGGCGACTCGCTGCTCTTCACCACCGGCCTGCTGGTGGCGCACGGCCAGTTCGTCACGCAGCCGCTCTGGCTGGTCTGCCTGCTGGTGGTCGCCGCCGCGGTGGTCGGCGACCAGGCCGGCTACCTGTTCGGGCGGCGGGTCGGCCCGAGCCTGTTCGGCCGGCCCGACTCGCGGTTCTTCAGGCAGGAGAACGTCGAGAAGGCGGCGGCGTTCTTCGCGCGGCACGGGCCGAAGGCGCTGGTGCTGGCCCGGTTCGTGCCGATCGTGCGGACCTTCACGCCGATCGTCGCCGGGGTCAGTCGGATGAACTACCGCCGTTTCCTGGTCTGCAACGTGCTGGGCGGCGTGCTCTGGGGGGCCGGGGTGACCGTGCTCGGGTACTTCCTGGGCCAGGTGGCCTTCGTGCGGGACCACATCGACCTGATCCTGGTCGGCATCGTCCTGGTCTCGGCGCTGCCGGTCGCGATCGAGCTGTTGCGCGCCCGACTCCGCCCTTCGCGCGTCCAGGCAGCGCACCCCGAGCCCGCCCCCACGCGGCGCTGACAGACCGCCGCCACCAGGGGCGATGATCCCAAAGCTCATCAAACAGTCGTATCGTTCGCTCTTTGGACAATCCATTCGCTCAATGCCAGTGGCACCCCGTGCACGCGGGGTCGGCGTCGGGCAAGGTGGAAGTACAAACAGACGATCATGACGGTGGCGGCAGGCCATCAGGATGGCGAGGGGAGCGGCAGTGCCTAAGCGGGGCCGGCCGGGCAGCAGCAGGAATCTGCGCGGCGGGAGCAGGGGGAACGGACGGACCCGGGCGACGGACCCGGGGCGTGACGGGCGGCCGACGTCCGCCGAACCGGCACCCGTGGCAACGGGAGCAGCCACCCCGGCGCCCACCCCCGACGAGCCCGGCACCCCCGAGCGCGAGGCCCCGCCGACCGAGGGCCTGCTCGGCCACCCCCTCCCGCCCGCCGAGCGGACCCAGGAGATCCCGCTCGCCCCGCTCCCCGTGGAGACCCCCGGCCTGCTGGGCCACCCCGCCCCCGAGCCCACCGCCCCCGAGGGCGTCGGCGGTTCCTCCGAGGACACCGTCGCCCTGGAGGTCTGGCGGGCCGTCGGCTACCACCCGCCGGCCGACGTCGACGTCGACATCCCCACCCTGCGACCCGGCGCCCCCGGCGCGGCGCCCTGGCCGGACCGGATGCGCACCCTGCTGCGCACCCCGATGTCCGAGCGCCCGGCCTTCGAGCGCACCCCGCGCGAGGCCAAGGGTGAGGCCACCGCCCGCAACGTGCCGCGCATCCTCGACCTCAGCCTGCGGATCGGCGAGCTGCTGCTGGCCAGCGGTGAGAGCGCCGAGGACGTCGAGGCCGCCATGCTGGGCGTCACCCACGCCTACGGCCTGGACCGCTGCGAGCCGCAGGTCACCTTCACCCTGATCTCGATCTCCTACCAGCCCTCGCTGGTCGAGGCCCCGGTCACCGCCGCCCGGGTGGTCCGCCGCCGGACCTCCGACTACACCCGGCTGGCCGCCGTCCACCGCCTGGTCGCCGACATCACGGCCGAGCGGCTCACCGTCAACGACGCCTACCGCCGGCTCGCCGTGATCCGCCGCAACCGCCACCCGTACCCGGCCTGGCTGATCTCGCTGACCACCGGCCTGCTGGCCGGTGCGGCCACCTTCCTGGTCGGCGGCCGGATCGACGCCAAGGCCTGGCTGGTCTTCGCCAACGCCTTCGTCGCCGCGATCGTCGGTGACCGGCTGGCCTCGCTGGTGGCCCGGCGCGGGCTGCCGGAGTTCTACCAGTTCGTGGTCGCCGCGATGCCGGCCGCCGCCTTCGGCATCATCCTCTCGCTCAACGACCTCGGCCTGCGCGGCTCGATCGTGATCACCGGTGGCCTGTTCGCCCTGCTGCCCGGACGGGCCCTGGTGGCGGCCGTGCAGGACGGCCTGACCGGCTTCTACATCACCGCCGCCGCCCGGCTGCTCGAAGTGGTCTACCTGGTGGCCGGCATCGTGATCGGCGTGATGCTGATCCTCTACGCCGGGGTCAGCTACGACGCCAACCTCAAACCGGCCGAGACCATGAGCGGGGCCAACAACCCACCGGTCCAACTGGTCGCCGCGATGCTGCTCACGCTGGCCTTCGCGATGCTGCTGCAGACCGACCGGCGCACCCTCGCGCTGGTCACCTTCAACAGCGGGATCGGCTGGACGACGTACGGCGTGCTGGTCTACAACGCCCACGTCTCGGCGATCGTGGCCACCGGGATGGCGGCCGGCCTGGTCGGTCTCTTCGGACAGCTGATGGCCCGTTACCGGAACGCCTCGGCGCTGCCGCTGGTGACCGCCGCGCTCGGCCCGCTGATGCCCGGTTCCGCGCTCTACCTGGGGATGCTCTCGTTCGCCCAGTCGCACTCCTCGGCCGGGCTGGTCTCGGTCAGCCGGGCCGCCGCGCTGGCCATGGCGCTGGCGATCGGGGTGAACCTGGGAGGCGAGGTGGCCCGGCTCTTCCTGAAGGTGCCCGGCCCCGGCGCGGAGCACCGGCTGGTGCCGTACTTCAGCGTGCCGCGCCGGGCGGCGAAGCGCACCCGGGGGTTCTGATCGGCCGTTAGTACCACGGGCCCCGGCGCGCCACCGCCGGCGTGCCCGACCCGAGCCCGAGGACGAAGGACGTCGACCCGAGAAAGACCCGCTCATGCAGATCGCCGGCCTGGTGAACGGCTACCACGAGCACATCGTGGCGGCGCACAAGCAGCCGCTCTTCCTGCTGCTGGTCGGCTTCATCAGCTCCTTCGTGTTCATCCGGTTCAGCGTGCGGATGATCCGGGCCCAGGTCCGCTGGTGGCCGGGGAACATCACGCCGGGCGGGCTGCACATCCACCACATGGTCTTCGGGGTCGGCTGCCTGCTGGTGGCCGGGATCGGGGTCTTCGCGACCAGCGGCGGCCACCCGTGGATCGACTGGTTCGGGCTGCTCTTCGGGATCGGCTGCGGCCTGGTGCTGGACGAGTTCGCGCTGATCCTGCATCTGGAGGACGTCTACTGGAGCGAGCAGGGCCGCAAGTCGGTGGACGCGGTGATCCTCGGGATCCTGCTGACGGCGCTGCTGCTCACCGGCTACGTCCCGCTGGGCGTGGTCCCGGGGGAGGACACCCGGTGGGGGCTGGTCGCGGTGATCTCGGTGAACGCGCTGATGTCGCTGGTCGCGCTCTTCAAGGGCAAGGTGTGGACCGGACTGCTGGGCATCATGGTGCCGGGCCTGTCCTGGATCGGCGCGGTCCGGCTGGCCCGTCCGTCCAGTCCCTGGGCGCGCTGGCGCTACGCGGGCCGGCCGCGCCGCCGGGCCCGGGCGCAGCGCCGCGAACGGCTGCTGCACCGGCGCGCGGACCGGGCCCGGACCTGGGTCTTCGACCTGATCGCGGGCGCGCCGGACAAGGTTCCGGCCCACCACGCGGCGACCCACCGGGTGGCCGAGCAGCTGGCCGCCCGGGCCGCCGCGCACCTGGAGACGCGCAGCACCCGGACCGCCGAACGCGCCGCCGTCCAGCGCCGCCGCACCGTCCAGGCCGGCCGGACCCGTTCGTACCGCACCCGCACCCGCGCCGCCCGCCGCAGGCCCTGACCGCGCTGCTTCGAGCCGCTCCGATCCCTCACCCACCTGGCGGATGCGAGGTTAGCGCTGACGATTCGTCATGTTTGAGACTATGACAATAAGTGACCACATAGTCACCTGATGGGATCTATGACCGATCGTCGCACGGGGAGGCCCCTCTCGTGATCCGCAGGCTGCTGCCCACCCTGCTGCTGGCCCTCGCCGTCGCGGCGAGCCCGCTGCCCGCCCCGGCCGGCGCGCTCGCGGCACCGCGCCCGGTCACCCACGGTGGCCAGCGGACCGCCGCGCCGGCGGACGACCCGCCCTCCCCGACGACCGACGCGATCTCCCGGGCACAGGCCGAGGCGGACCACGCGGCGACGGCGGAGTCGGCGATCGAGGCCCAGCTCACCGGTGCCCGGACCGAGCTGGACCAGGCCGGCCGGATCGCCGAGCAGGCCGTCGAGGCCTACGACGGTGCCCGGGTGCGGCTCGACAAGGCACAGGCCACGGCGCTCGAAGCCACCGCGCACGGCTCGGCCGCGGAGGCCGCCCGGGCCGCGGCGGCCGAGGACGCCGCCCGGCTCGCCGCCGCCATGTACCGCTCGGGCGGCGTTCCGGAGCTGTCCGCGATCAACGCCCTGCTGGGCACCCCCGGACCGCAGGCCGCGGGCGTGCAGGCCGAGGCGGTCGGCCAGGCGGGCAACAGCACCCGGCAGATCCTGGACGCCGCCACCTCCAGCGCGGCCGCCGCCGCCGAGGCCGGCCGCGCCGCCCGGTCCGCCGCCGCGGAGGCCACCCGGGCCGCCGACGCCGTCGAGCACACCAAGGCCGAGGCGCAGGCACGGGTCACCGCACAGCAGGCACGGGTCACCGCGCTGGCCGGGCGGCGCGAGGGCCTGCTCGCCGCGCTGGCCCAGGCCCGGCACACCACCGTCGAGTTGGCCCGCCAGCGGCAGGAGGCGTCGGAGGCGCTCGCCGCCCGGCAGGCCGAGAAGGCGGCCAAGGCCACCGCCGCCGCGGCGGTCGCGCGCCCCGCCGCCCCGCCCGCCCCCGCCGTCACCGACGACGACCGGCCCCGCAACGGCGCCGCCTGGACCGAGCGGGGCGCCCGGGCCGCCATCGCCTTCGCCCGCTCCAAGCTCGGCCTGCCGTACGTCTGGGGTGGCGAGGGTCCGCGCGGCTACGACTGCTCCGGCCTGACCATGCTGGCCTGGGCGCAGGGCGGCAAGCACCTCACCCACTTCGCCGCCGACCAGTACGCCGAGTCCACCCCGGTGGCCTACCGCGACCTGCGCCCCGGCGACCTGGTCTTCTGGAGCCACACCGGCAAGGCCGCCGACATCCACCACGTGGCCGTCTACGTCGGCGACGACCAGATCATCGAGGCCCCGCACACCGGCGCCGTGATCAAGCAGGCCAGCCTCTGGATCATGGGGCCGCCCGACTTCTACGCCCGCCCCTGACCGCCGAACGGTGAAGTCCGCGGCCTCGCGGCAACCGAGGAGGCCGCCGGGACGATCCCCGTCCCCGCCCCGGCCGGCGAGCACCCGCGCCCGCCGGAGAAATTCGGCTGCCTGTTCCGTCCGTCCGCATTACGGTGGCGCGATGAGCAGCGTGACATCGGTGGAGCAGGACGCGGGCGAGGCGGACGGCATCGAGATCCGTGTCGTCGGCGAGGACGAACTGGCGGCATGGGGCGCGGCGGTGAGCGTCGGGTTCCTGCGGGCCGGGCTGCCGGACGCGCCCGAGTTCCGCCGGCTGAGGCAGTTTCCGGAGCGTACCGTCGGTGCCTTCGACGGTGAGCGCATCGTCGGCACCTTCCGCAGTTTTCCCACCGAGCTGACGCTGCCCGGCGGGGCGCTGCTCCCGGTCTCCGCGATCACCGGGGTGACCGTCCACCCGACCCACCGTCGGCGTGGCCTGCTGACCCGGATGATGACCCGTGAGCTGGCCGCCGCGCGCGACCGCGGTGAGGCGGTGGCGATCCTGATCGCCGCCGAGTACGGGATCTACGGCCGCTTCGGCTTCGGCCCGGCGACCCGTCACCACGGCTGGCGCGTCGACCTGAGCCGGACCCGTGGCCTGCGTCCGGGCCTGCCGACCGTGCCCGGCGGGCGGCTCGACCTGATCGACATGGCCGAGCTGGGCAAGCTCGGCCCCGAGCTGCACGAGCGCTGGCGGCGCGGTCGGCCGGGCGCGATAGCCCGCGACGCCGCTTTCTGGAAGCCGCTCACCGGCGAGATGACCATGCCCGGCCGGGAGTGGAAGGAGCCGTTCGCGGTGGTCCACCGGGACGCCGCCGGCACGGTCACCGGGCTCGCGGTCTACCGGGTGGACGACAACTGGGCCGGCCCCGTCCCGGACAACACCCTCACCGTGCGGGACTTCCTCGCGCTCGATCCGCCGACCGAGGTCGCGCTCTGGCGCTACCTGCTCTCGGTCGACTGGGTGCGTCACGTGACCGTGCCCAACATCGCCCCCGACGACCCGTTGCCCCTCCTGCTGGCCGACCCCCGGGCCGCCAGGCCGTACGAGGACGACTGCGACTTCGTGTGGCTGCGCGTGCTGGACGTCCCGGCGGCCTTCGGGGCCCGGACGTACGGCGCCCCGGGCCGGGTGGTGCTGGACGTCGCCGACCCGGACGGCCACGCGGCCGGCCGCTGGGCGCTGGAGGTGGATCCGACCGGCACCGGACGGGTCACCAGGACGGACGACCCCGCGGACCTCGCGTTGGGCGCGGCCGAACTCGGCAGGCTCTACCTCGGCGCCGAGACGGCCCCGCGGCTCGCCGCGGCCGCGCTGGTCACCGAGCTGCGCCGGGGGGCGGCACAGGCACTCGACCTGCTGCTGCGCACGCCGCTCAGGGCGTGGAACCCGGACGGCTTCTGAACCCCGCCGCCCCTTCTGCCGCCGCCGCTGCCCCTGTCGCCTCCGCCGCTGCCCCTGTCGCCTCCGCCTCCGCCTCCGCCGGTGCGCCGGTCCGGGAACGTCCGATGGTCGGCAGGACGAAGTCCTGGACGAGCCCCTTGGCGTCCCGCACCAGCGGGCGGAAGACCCGGTAGCGCGAGAGGGTGACCAGCTTCGCGACCAGCGGGGTGCAGCGGTGCACGAAGGCCCGGGTCCGCTCGGTGTCCTCGGTGCGGTCGAACACCCAGTAGAGCACGACGACCATCAGGTGCAGCCAGAGCAGGTCGGGCAGCAGCTCGGCCAGCTCGGCGTCGAGCTTGGGCGCCAGCTCCGAGTCCTCCAACACCTCGCGGAAGAGCCGCACGGCGGTCGCCCGCGCCGGGTGCGACTCGTCGGAGAAGGGGCTCAGCGGACTGTTCGGGTCGGCCGCGGTCCGGAAGAACTGCGCGGCGAACTCGTGGTACGGCGCCGCGCAGTCGACCCAGGAGGTCAGTGCGATCCGCAGGCGTCCGGCGAAGTCCCGCGTCCCGGCCATCCGGGCCCGGGCGTCGGCCGCGTGCTCGTACGTCATCCGGTCGTAGAACCCCTGGATCAGGTACTCCTTCGACGCGAAGTAGTAGTACGCGTTGCCCACCGAGACGCCGGCCTCGCCGGCGATCGCGCGCATCGTCGTCCTGTCGTACCCGCGCTCCCGGAACAGCCGCATCGCGGTCTCCAGGATGAGCGCACGGGTCTGCTCGCTCTTCTCCGTCTTCGGCCGGGCCCGGGTGCCCGCCGTCGTACCCACGCCGTAGTCCGGTGCCGCCCTGTCGTCCACGAGGGTCGAGCCTAGCCCTGGAGCGGTCGGCGCCCGGTCCGGAGTGTGACAGGCTCGGGGCCGTGATCGACACCGAGACAGCCATCCGCACCGGGACGGCCGCCGACGCCCCGGCCGTCGCCGCGCTGCACGCGGCCAGCTGGCGCACCGCCTACGCCGGGATCGTCCCGCCCGAGGCGCTGGGGGACGGGCTGCTCGCGGAGCGGCGGGAGCTGTGGGAGCTCCGGCTCACCGTCGACTACGGCGAGCCGGCCGCGACGCCGCTCCTGCTGGTCGCCGAGGACGGGTCGGGCGAGCCGGTGGGCTTCGGCTACCTCGTCCCGCAGCCGGACGGCCGGGTGCTCGTCGACAACCTGCACGTCCGTCCCGGCCTCACCGGCGGCGGCATCGGGACGGCGCTGCTCGGCGCGGCCCGTTCCTGGGTCGCGTCCGCGCACCCGGGCGCGGCGCTCTACCTGGAGGTGCTGCGGGAGAACCGGCGTGCCGTCGCGTTCTACGAGCGCTGCGGCGGCGTCCGGACCGACGAGCGCCGGGCGCCCTTCCCGGGCGGCTTCGAGCTGCCCGAGTACGAGTACACCTGGGCGCGGCCGTAGCCGGGGGTTGATCCGTGGTGGGTGTGGACCGGGACGATCACCCCGCGCCCGGTCCCCGTCACCCGCCCCACCCGGCCCGGGCACCGGCCCAGGTCTCCGGTGCCCACCCGGCACGACGCCGCGCTCGCTCGGGGGCGGCCGTCGGCATGCCGGTCGTCGACGTGCCGGTCACAGGGGTCCGGCTCGTCGGGGTGCCGGGCCTCGGCGTGCTGGGCGGGCTCGCGCGCAGGCGCCGGCGACCGGCCGTCGCCGTCAGCAGGGCGAGCAGCGCGGCCGTCACGGCCAGGGCGTAGCCGGTGCCCGAGGCGGCGGCGTGCTGGGCGATCAGGCCGCCGAGTGCCGAGCCGGCCGAGATGCCGGTGAGCAGTGCGGAGACGGCCAGCGCCATCCCCTCGTTCAGGGTGCCCGGCGGCAGCAGGTCCTGGAGCAGCGTCATGCCGGTCACCATGGTGGGCGCGGTGCCGGTGCCCGCGAGGAGGAGCGCGACCGCCAGGATCCCGGTGCCCGCGCCGCACCGGCCGGCCGCCAGCGGGAGCAGCAGCAGCCCGCTCATCGCGGCGAGCCCGAGCCGGAACCGGACGTCCGGCGCGCGCCGGGCCGGCCTGGTCCCGAAGACCAGCCCCGACAGGCAGGAGCCGGCCGCGAGCAGGCTCAACAGCCAGCCGGCGGCGGCCCGGTGGCCGTGCCCGGGACCGGCGGAGACGTACGCGACCGTGCTGACCTCCAGCGCGCCGAAGACCGCCCCCGTGGCCAGGAACGCGCCGAGCAGCACGCCGCCGCCGCGTGCCCGCAGCGGCGACCCGGCCCTCGGGGCCGCCGCGGTGACCGCGAGCGGCGGTTCGGTCCGCCGCTGCGCCGCGAACAGCAGCGTGCCGACCGTGCCGAGCACACCGGCGGCCAGCAGCCCGGCCGCCGGGAAGAGGGTGTCGCAGAGCAGCATGCCGAGCGCCGGCCCGGCCAGGAAGCAGAGTTCGTCCAGCGCCTGTTCGAGCGAGGCGGCGGCGTGCCGGGCCGCCGGGTCGCTCCGGTGCAGGTGGGCCCAGCGGGCCCGGGCCATCCCGCCCAGGTTCGGGCCGGCCGAAGCGGTGAACGCGCAGGTGAGCAGCAGCCAGTCGGGTGCGCCCGTCCCCAGGCAGAGCAGTAGTCCGGCCCGCGGCAGGACGCCGAGCAGCGCGGCGGGCAGCGCGACCCGGGCCTGTCCGTGGCGGTCGACCAGCCGCCCGAGCAGCGGCAGCCAGAGCGCCACCCCGACCGATCCGGCCGCGGCGACCGCGCCGGCCAGCGCGTAGGAGCCGCGCAGCTGGGCGATCGCGTTGAGCGTGCTGATGCCCAGCATGCCGCCGCCCAGCCGGGCGACCAGGCCGCCGAGGGTGAAGGCCAGGGCGCCGGGGTGGGCGAGGACACGACGGTACGACGAGAACACGGTTCTCCCGGGGAGGCTGATCGGCGGTGCCCCCAGCCTGGCCGTCCACCCGCCGGCCGGTCCAACACCTGTTCCCGCGCATTGACGCACTCTCGTTGTCAGTCCTGCTGGTGGTCCTCGCCCGCCCGCCTGCCGGTTCGCCCGCCGGTTCGCCCGCAGGTTCTCGGCGATCGTCGTGCCGCGCCGCGTTGTTACCCTGCGGCCATGCCCGTCGACCTGCACCCCCGTCTGCTGCGCGGCTTCGTCGCGACCGCCGAGACCCTGCACTTCGGCCAGGCGGCGGCTCGGCTGCACGTCGCCCAGCAGGCGCTCAGCCGGGACGTCCGGACCCTCGAACGACTGCTCGGCCGGGAGCTCTTCGCGCGTACCACCCGCAGCGTGGCGCTCACCCCGGCGGGCGAGCAACTCCTCCCGCAGGCGCGGAGGTTGCTGGCGATCCAGGACGAGATGCTGGCTCCGGCGGCGGACCGGCCGCTGCTGGTGGACCTCAACAGCGAGGTGACCGGCGACGACCTGACGGCGGTGCGGATCCTCGCGGCGGCCCGCTCGGCCGCGCCGCGGCTCGAACTGCTGGCCCGCTACCACGGTGGACTGGCGGCCGCGACGAGGGAGTTGCTCGCACACCGGCTGGACGTCTCGTTCGGTTGCTACAGCGGGCTGCCGGCCGCGGTGCGTGAACGGCTGGTCCACCGGCCGGTCCGGTTGGAGCGGTTGGCGCTGTTGCTGCCGGCGGAGCACCCGCTGGCCGGACGGGCGGCCGTGCGCCTCGCCGACCTCGCCGGTCACCCGGTGGACATCTGCGCGGGCAATCCGGCCACCACGGAGTGGACCGACCTCGGCGAACGCCTGCTGGCCGCCCACGGGTTGACGGCCGCGCCACCGTCCGCACCGCCGGTCGGGGTGGAGGAGACGGCGCGCTACCTGGCCCGACACGGCCACCCGATGCTCACCACGCTGGGCGGCCCGCGGATTCCCGGCGTGCTGACCCGGCCGCTGGTGGATCCGGTGCCGCTCACCCTGCTCGGCCTGGTCCACCGGTCGGGCCCGGTTGCCCCGGGGCTCGCGCTGTTGTGTGCGCACGCACGGGAGTTGGGTGATCGCGAGGCCTGGTTGCGGCGCCCGCCGGGCAGTTGGCTGGCCGCGGAGGACGCGGCCCTGCTGGCGACGGCGGGGGCGGGACCGGCGGTGGCCGTCATGGGACCGGTGACGGCCGGAGCGGGAACCGGAGGGGCGTCGGCTGAACCCCGCGCAACCGACGCCCCCGCCTGAACGCTCAGCCCCAGGAGGGCAGTTGGCGTCCGACGTCGGTCACTTGTCGGCGGTCAACCGGCCGGCCGCGCCCCAGCTGTCGGTGGGCACCTCGTGGATCCAGACCTGCACGGTCTCGGCCGGGATCTGGTAGGCCGCCACGAAGGCGTCGGTGATCCTGGCGACCAGCTCGCGCTTGAGCTCGACGGTGCGCGGGCCCTGCTGGACGGTGACGATGGGCATGGTCTGCTCCTCGGTGAATCGGCCGGCACCGGCCCTTCCGGTGTCTCCTGCCGACGGGGAACAGTCCATCGCGGCACCCCGGTCGCGACCCAGACCCGAATCACTCCGACAGCGATCACGAATCCTGATCGTCGCTGGTGGCAGGCGTGGTGGACGGTTGGCGGCAGGCGTCGAGCACCAGTCGGACCCGGTCCGACGCCGTGCCCGCCCGGACCGCCAGCGACACCGGCAGTGCCAGCCCCGGCGGCGCGAACGGCACGAAGGTGACCCGCGGGGCCCGCGTGATCCGCGCGTTCGCCGCGTACACCACACTCCACATCGGGGCCCCGGAGCCGACCGCCGCCAGGATGTCCTGCAGGCTGCCCGGGGCCGGACTCTGCACCGGTTCGAAGCCGGCCCGCCGGCAGCCGTCCAGTACCAGGTCGACCAGGGCCGGGTGGTTGCGCCGCTCGGTCAACCGCAGCGGCAGCCCGGCGAGGTCGGCCAACTCCACCGCGGGGCGGGCGGCGAGCGGGTGCCGGGTGGGCACGGCGGCGACCAACTCGTCGCGCCAGAGCTGGTGGTGGCGCAGCCCGGGGGAGCCGTCCGGGCTGGCCGCGCGAATGAAGGCGGCATCCAGCCGGCCGTCCGCCAGCCAGGCCAGCCGCTCCTGGATCGGCAGCGAGATCAGCTCGACCCGCACTCCGGGCGCGTGCTGCTGGAAGGCGTCGAGCACCCGGTCCAGCCGCTCGCCCAGGCCGGTGACGGTGCCGAGCCGGAACTCGCCCAGCCGTCCGGCCGCCAGCTCGGCGGCCACCGCACGGGCGGAGTCCTCGGCGGCCAGCACCGCCCGGGCGGCCGGCAGGAACGCCTGGCCCGCCGCGGTGAGGCGGACCAGCCGGGGCGTACGGTCGAACAGCTCGACCTTCAACTCCCTTTCCAGTCGCCGGATCTGCTGGCTCACCGCGGGCTGACCGATCACCAGCCGCTCGGCGGCGCGGCCGAAGTGCAGCTCCTCCGCCACGGCCACGAAGTACCGCACCTGCCGTAGTTCCATCGGCCCTCCCCGTCTCCCGGTCCGCGGCCATCCTGCCGCAGGTGGGGGCGGGCCGGTGCGGGCGGACTCAGGCCTGGGCCCGGACGGCGGAGATGTCGAAGCTGAGCTTGACCCGCTCGCCGATCAGCACGCCGCCGGTCTCCAGCGCGGCGTTGTAGGTGAGCCCGAAGTCGGTGCGGTCGACGGTGGCCGATCCCTCGAAGCCGACCCGCTCGATCCCGTACGGGTCGGTGGCGGTGCCGGTGAACTCCAGGTCCAGCACGACCGGGCGGGTCACCGACTTGATGGTGAGCTCGCCGGTCATCCGGTAGCTGTCGGAGTCGAGCCGCTCGGTGCGGGTGCTGCGGAAGGTGATCTCGGGGTGGCTCTCGGCCGCGAAGAAGTCGCCGGTCCGCAGGTGGCCGTCGCGCTGCTCGTTCTTGGTGTCCACGCTGGCGACCTTGATCACCAGCTCGGCGCTGGAGGCGGCCGGGTTTCCGCCGTCCAGGTGCAGCCGGCCCTCGTAGTCGGTGAACTCGCCGCGCACGTTCGTGACCATGGCGTGCCGCACGGTGAAGCCGAGCCGGCTGTGCGCGGGGTCGACGGTGTAGTCGCCGGTCAGGTGCGAGAGGTCCGGACCGCTGACCGTGGCGGCGGTGGCAGCGGCGGCGGTGCTCTTGCGGTGGAACAGGCTCATGGCTTCTCCTCGGATCATGGGATCAGAAGCCTTTTGTTGAGGCTTCAACTTCTTGTCTCCACGGTAGCCCGATTTGGTTCAAGGTTCAACCACTATCCTCCGATCGGGTGACGGCGCGAGTGTCGGGGGTCGCGGCTAGGCTGCGGAGAAGTTCGCCACCGAAGGGCCAGTTCCTATGTTCGCCGTGCACGGCCTCTGGCAGCCGGGATCCCGACTCGCCCTCTGGGTCGAGGACTCCCGGGCCGCGGCCGCGGTGACCGGCCCGGTCCCCGGTGGCTCGGGCGACGTCCGTCCGCACCCCTTCGCCTGCCCGGCCGGACCGCTCGCCGAGCTGCTGGCCGGGATCGGGCCCGGGCTGGAGTGGCTGGCCGGCCAGGCGATGGAACGCTGGGTCACGCTCGCGCTGCCCTCGTTCAGCGGCGCGCCCACCCCGTCGCCGGAGCTGCTCGGCAGTCGACGGGCGGGCGGGGTCTCGCTGCACGACTGGCGGGTGCCGGTGCTGCTCTTCGAGACCGCCGAGGCGGCCCAGCTGCTCGGCGAACTCTTCGATCCCCGTTGGGCGTTGACAACCTCCGAGCTGCCCGGAGCCGGCCGGGTGGACGTCGCGTACGGGGCCTCGCTGCGCTGGCTGACCGGGGTGCACGACCTGGCCTGGCGGCTGATCGGGCGCGGCCAGGTGCTGCCGGCCCTGGTACGCGAGGACGGCGTGGCCCACGCGCGCTGGCAGCCGGTGCCGGACGCCGCCGCCCGCCGCGAGGCGACCGCGCTGGCGGACGGGTGCCCCCGGGTCGGGCGCGGCGCCCGCTCGGGGACGGAGTTGCTGACGGAGGTGCTCGACGCCCTGACCGACTACGAGGCCCGGGCCGCCCTGGCCGCCCAGGCGCCGGTGGCCCGGGACGACCGCCAGCCGACCGCCCCGGGCGGGGAGCCCCTGGTGGAGCGGTGGTTCGCCGCACTCGCTTCCCCGGACGGCCGGCTGGTCACCCCGGCCGCCGGCACCGGGCGGGCCGCGGCCGCGGTGACCGCGGCCGAGCAGGCCGCCTTCGACGAGCTGGCCGCGCGGCTCGCCGCCTGGTACGCCTCGGGACCGGACACCGCCGCCCCGGTCCGGCTCTGCCTACGGCTGGTCGAACCACTCGGCCCCGACTCCACCGGCCCCGGCCCCGACTCCACCGACCCCACCCGCCGCAACCTCACCGACCTCACCGACTCCACCGACCCCCGGACCGGTCCGTCCGACGGCCGCTGGCGCCTCGACTTCCTCATCCAGGCGGTGGACGAGCCCTCCCTCCTGGTGACCGCCGCCGACCTGTGGGCCGGCGGCGCCGCGCTGGCCGCCTTCGAGCGCCGGGTCGCCGACCCGCAGGCGGCCTACCTCACCGAGCTGGACCGCGCGGTGCGTTGCCGCGCCGAGCTGGCGCCCGCGCGGCGCGCCGCCCGTCCCGAGGCCCTGGAACTCGACCGTGCCGAAGCGCTCGACTTCCTGCGCGAGGCAGCACCGGTACTGGCCGGCGCCGGGTTCGGTGTGCTGCTGCCCAGCTGGTGGCAGCGCCGGCCCCGCCTGGGGATGGCGCTCGCCGCCCGGGTGGCCACGCCCGGTGCGGTGGAGACCGCGAGCCGGATCAACCGCGACGCGGTGCTGGCCTTCCAGTGGCGGCTCGCCGTCGACGGCGAGCCGCTCACCGCGGACGAACTCGCCCAGCTGGCGGCCGCCAAGCAGGGACTGGTCCGGATCCGCGGGCAGTGGATCGAGGTGGACGCCCGGCAGATCGCGGCCGCCGTCGACTTCCTGGCTCGGGAGGGGCAGGGCGAGCTGCCCGCGGACCGGCTGCTACGGCTGGCGCTGGACCCGAAGGCCTCGGTGGCCGGATTGCCGGTCGGCCCGGTCCACGCCACCGGTGTACTCGGTGACCTCCTCGGCGGCGGCGGCCCGGCGGCGGCCGGCGAAGTGCGGCTCCCCGCCGAGTTCGGCACCACACTCCGCCCGTACCAGGAGCGCGGAGTGGCCTGGCTGCGCTCGCTCGGCCGGCTCGGCCTGGGTGCCGTACTCGCCGACGACATGGGCCTGGGCAAGACCGTGCAGACCCTGGCCCTGCTCGCCATCGAGCACGCCGGGCACGCCGAGCACGCCGGGCACGCCGAGCACGCCGAGCACGCCGAGCGCGCCGAGGATTCCGAGGCGTCCCGTCCCACCCTCCTCGTCTGCCCCACCTCCCTGGTCGGCAACTGGCGCCGCGAGGCGGCCCGGTTCGCCCCGATGCTGCGAGTGCACGTCCACCACGGCGCCGAGCGCCCCGCCGGCGACGAGCTGCGCGCCGCCGTGGCCGGCGCCGATCTGGTGATCACCACCTACGGTCTGCTCCCGCGTGACGCCGACCAGTTGCGCGCGATCCGCTGGCACCGGGTGATCGCCGACGAGGCGCAGGCCGTGAAGAACAGCGCCGCCGCCCAGTCCCGCGCGCTTCGCTCGCTCCCCGCCGAACACCGGATCGCGCTGACCGGTACCCCCGTGGAGAACCGGCTCGCCGAGCTGCACGCCATCCTCGACTTCGCCAACCCGGGGTTGTTCGGTTCGGCGGCGGCCTTCAAGGAGCGTTACGGCATCCCGGTCGAGCAGCACGGCAATCCGCAGCGGATGGCCGAACTCCAGCGCCGGACCAGGCCGTTCATCCTGCGCCGGCTCAAGCGCGACCCCGCGGTGGCGGCCGAGCTGCCCGCCAAGCAGGAGATGACCGTCTGGTGCACCCTCACCGCCGAGCAGGCCGGCCTCTACCAGGCCGTGCTGGCCGACCTGTTGGAGCGGGTGGCGGGGATCAAGGGCGTCGAGCGGAAGGGCACCGTGCTGGCGGCCCTCGGCAAACTCAAGCAGGTCTGTAACCACCCGGCCCACCTGCTGCACGACGGCTCGGCGCTGGCCGGCCGCTCCGGCAAGCTCGCCCGGCTGGAGGAGATCCTGGCCGAGGCGCTGGCCGAGGGCGACCGCACCCTGGTCTTCACCCAGTACGCCGAGTTCGGCACCATGCTCCAGCCCTATCTGGCGGAGCGGCTCGGCACCGAGGTGCTCTTCCTGCACGGTGGCCTGGGGGCCCGGCAGCGCGACGCGTTGGTCGAGCGGTTCCAACGCCCGGACGGTCCGGGGGTCTTCCTGCTCTCGCTGCGGGCGGGCGGCACCGGGCTCAACCTCACCGCCGCCAACCAGGTGATCCACCTGGACCGTTGGTGGAACCCGGCGGTCGAACAACAGGCCACCGACCGGGCCCACCGGATCGGTCAGCGCCGCGACGTCCAGGTCCGCAGCCTGGTCTGCGTCGGCACGGTGGAGGAGCGGATCGCCGAACTGACGGTGGCCAAAAGGACGTTGGCCGAGACCGTGACCGGGCCCGGCGAGCAGTGGCTGACCGAACTCCCGGTCGCGGAGCTGCGTGAACTGCTCACGCTGGCGGAGGAGGCGGTGGAAGCATGACCGGTGCAGGCATGACGGAGGGCCTGGAGGGTTACTGGGAGGGCGACTTCACGCTGCACGACACGGGCGACGCGGACTCCTCCGGCACCCGCTCGCCGGACCTGCCCCCCGACCGGCTGGCCCGTCCGGACATCACCGTACATGGCCGCAACCTCGCCGACCTGCTCGCCCCGCTCTACCGTGCGATGACCTCTTGACGGCGACCTCATGACGGCGACCTCGTGACGTCGGACCCGCCTCCACTCCCGACCCCGCCCCCCGTGGCGCTTGACCCTCGACCTGGTCGAGCCCGCAGAGTCCTCGGTGTGGAGAGCGAGATGTACAGCATCGGCCGACTGGCCAGGGAGAGCGGGCTGGGCGTCAGCGCGCTGCGGTTCTACGACGGCGCGGGTGTGTTCGGCCCGGCCCGGGTGGATCCGCAGACCGGCTACCGCTGGTACGCGCCCGACCAGCTGGCCGACGCCCGGCTGCTCTGCCGGCTGCGCCGGGTGGGGCTGCCGCTGGCGGACATCCGCCTGGTACTGACCGCCCCCGCCGGCTCCGACGCCGCCCGCCGAGTGCTCGACGCGCACCTGCGGCGACTGGAGGACGGCCTGGCCGACGCGCGTCGCGAGCTCTCCACAGTCCGAGACCTGCTCGACCAGAGGGAGCATCCGATGACCGTACCGCCCGCCATCCGGCTGACCGTGGACCGTACCGAGCTGGCCGCCGCACTGGCCGCCGTCCGCTTCGCGGTGAGCACCGCACCCGAACTGCCGATGCTCGGCGGTGTCCTGTTCGACCTGGACGGCGACGCACTGCGCCTGGTCGGCACCGACCGCTACCGGATCGCGGTCGCCCGGGCCACCGTGCACGCCGGCGCGGGTGGGGCGCTCAGCGTGCTGGTCCCGACCGCGCTCGCCGACCAGATCCGCGCGCTGGCCGAGGCGGTCGGCGGCGACGAGCTGACCCTCACGCTCTCGGGCGACCGGCTGTCGGCCGAAGCCGACGGTCGGACGGTCGAGGGCCGGCGGCTGGAGCTGGACTTCCCCGACTACCGCCGGCTGATCCGGCTGGACCCCGCCCATCGGGTCCCGGTGGCCGCCGCCGAGCTGCGGCGCGCCGTGCTCGCCGGTCCGACCCGCCACCAGCAGCCCACCCCGGACGGAGCCGAGGTCCCGCTGACCGTTCTGGTACTGAACGGCGACGGCTCCCTCCGAGTGGCCGCCGACCCGGGCACGGACCACTCCACGCCCACCGAGGCCGAACCCCTGCGCCTGGCGGTGAACCAGGAGTACCTCCTGCAGGCTCTCGCCGCGCCCGCCCAGGAGCAACTGCTTCTCGAACTCGGCGGCCCCGTCAGCCCGCTGGCCATCCGCCCAGCCTCGGGTGAAGGGCCGTTCTCGCTCCTGATGCCAGTCCGCTGTGGTCACACGGCTGTCGGTGGACGTACCTCCTGAGACCGGCGTCGGCCGAGGGCCCGCCTCCTCGCCGACCATCGGCCCGGCCGGGCCTCGACCGACTCGGCGACCTGGGGCGGCCGGTGGCGGGAGCCGACTCGCGGGTCGACGGTTACGGCTTCCCCGGCCTGCGGGCCAGGAAGTACGCCTGCTGGCCCTGCCGGGGCCGCTCGCTCTCGTCGGGCTCACGGATCAGCCGCGCGTCCACGACGAGCCCGGCCTCGTCCAGCAGCTCGGCGACGTGGTCCGGGGGCATCCAGTAGACGTCGAGCGACAGTTCGTGGCCGTATGCCTGCTCGAGGTGCCGACGCTCATCGCCGACCTTGAAGGCGAGTAGCAGATGGCCGCCCGGGGCCAGTACCCGATGGAACTCCGCGAAGACCGTCGGCAGCAGCTCCGGCGGGGTGTGGACGGTCGAGTACCAGGCGACGACGCCGCCGAGAACGTCGTCCGCCAGGTCCAGGGCGGTCATCGATCCCTCCTCGAACCGGAGGTCCGGGTGCGTCCGGCGGGCCACCGCGACCATCTCCGCGGACAGGTCGATGCCGAAGACGGTCACTCCGAGGGAGTGCAGGTGTGCCGTCACCCGGCCGGGGCCGCAGCCGAGATCGGCGACCGGTCCGAGTTCCGAGGCCCGTACGAGTTCGGCGAACGTCGTGAGCATCGCGCGGTCCAGCGGCTTGGCCTCCAGTTCCGCGCTGAGGAGCTCGGCGTAGTCGACGGCGACGATGTCGTAGGCCGTCCGAGTGGCGTGCAGGTAGGTCGCTTCCGTCATACCCGAGGACGGTAGCCCCCTGCCGGCGACTGGCGCCCCACCGGCCCTCACCCGACCACGGTGACGCGCTCCGCCGAGCGCTTGCTCGCCTGCTTGCATTTGCAAGCAGGCGTGGCAGGATGGGGGCATGGCTTCACTGAACGTGGGCTCGTTGGGTGAGTACATCCGGGAGCAGCGGCGGAACGCGCAGTACTCGTTGCGCCAGTTGGCGGAGGCCGCGGGTGTGTCGAATCCGTACCTCAGCCAGATTGAGCGGGGGCTGCGGAAGCCGAGTGCGGAGATCCTGCAGCAGATCGCCAAGGCGCTGCGCATCTCGGCCGAGACCCTCTACGTGCAGGCCGGGATTCTGGAGGAGCGGCCGGTGGGTGGGGCGGACCTCCGGAGCGCGATCCTGGCGGACGCCGCGATCAACGAGCAGCAGAAGCACGCGCTGCTGGCGGTGTACGAGGCCTTTGTGAAGGAGAACGCGGAGGGCTGAGCGCGGCCCGGGGGACGAGGGGGACGCGGCGGCGCGCATCGGGTGCGTCGGCCGGACGGTTCGGACGGAGAGGAAGAGCAGCAGATGCCCATCACCGACGAGATCAAGAAGACCCTGAGCGACCCCACGCCGCTCTACGCACTGGCGGGCGCCGGGGAGCTGGCGTACGAGAAGCTGCGCGAGGTGCCCGGGCGGGTCGAGGCGCTGACCGGTGATCGCAAGGGGGCGCAGGAGCTGGCCACCGCCACCCTGCACGAGGTGCAGACGCGGCTGGCGGACGCCCAGTCCAAGGTGGTGGGGTCGGTGGGCGCCCTGCCGACCGACCTGCGGTCGTTGCAGGAGCGGGCGCAGACCCTCGCGCTGCAGCAGGTGGGCCGGGCCGCGGAGCTCGCCGTCAAGGCCAAGGAGGTCTACGACGAGCTGGCCGAGCGGGGCAAGGTCGTGGTGGAGAAGGGGCGTCCGGGCGGTGCGGCGGAGGCGGCCGGCGCTCCGGCCGAGGTCGTGCCGCTCGACGAGCCGGTGGAGGCCGAGCTGGTCGAGGAGGGGGCGCCGGCTCAGTCCCGCAGGCCGGCCCGGCCGCGGAAGGCTTCGGCCGCCGAGAAGCCCGCCGGCGAGGAGTGAGCGACGGCGCCCGGGATGACGGCGCCCGAGCTTGTGGCGCGGGCGTGTGAGGATTGAGAGACACAGCCGTGGGAAGTCAGCTGTGGTGATGACGGCAAGAGCCGAGAGGAGACCGTGGTGGGTTACATCACGTACGTCAACCTGCTGAATCCGTTCTGGTGGCTCTCCATGGCCGTGATCCTCTTCAAGGCGTTCGCCCTCGTCGACGCCGCGGTCCGCCGGGAGGACGCCTACCGGGCGGCGGACAAGAAGAGCAAGACCTTCTGGCTGGTCCTGCTCGCCGCCGCGCTCGGGCTGGACCTGCTCTTCGGCGCGAACATCATGGGCAGCTTCCTCACCCTGGCGGGCCTGGTCGCGGCGATCGTGTACATGGTCGACGTCCGGCCCGCGATCAAGGCGCTGACGGACGGCCGGGGCCGCGGCGACCGCCGTAACACCGGCCCGTACGGCCCCTGGTGACGGCCGGAGGGGGAACACGGTAGCCGCCCGCTCCCCGCTGATGGGGCCCGACGATGAAGACGGCCCTGACTGGCAGTCAGCCCATCAGCAGGGGAGCGGGGTTGCGCTCCAGCAGCAGCACCGCCACGTCGTCCGTGAGCGCGCCGCCGTTCAACTCCTCCACCTCGGCGATCGCGCTGTCCACCAGCCGGCCGCGGCTCAGTCCGCCGGCCTGGTGGTCGCCGATCAGGCCGACCAGCCCGTCCTGGCCCAGGCGGCGCGATCCGGCGCCGACCCGGCCCTCGATCAGCCCGTCGGTGTAGAGCAGCAGGCTCCAGCCGGGCTCCAGGTCAAGGTGGTACGGCGGCCAGCCGGCCGCGACGTCGTCGCAGGGCAGCAGCCCGAGGGCGGGACCCGCGTGCTCGGCCGGGACCACCACGGGCCGTCCGGTCGCGCTCATCAGCAGCGGGGCCGGGTGGCCGGCGAGGTAGACCTCGGCGTGCTCCCGGGCGGGCCGGTCCGCCTCGGCGGAGCGGGCGGCCGGCGGTCGCCCGCCGCGGTTGCCGCCGGACCTGCCGTGCGAGGGCGCGGCCTGGTCGGGCAGCTCCTCCGGTGAGATGACCAGCATGCAGAGGGTCGCGAAGATCTCGTCGCTGCGCCGCTCGTGCTCCAGGACGTGCTGGAGGGTGGTGAGCAGGGTTTGGCCGGTGAGACCGGCGAAGACCAGGGTCCGCCACGCTATCCGCAGCGCGACCCCGAGCGCGGCCTCGTCCGGGCCGTGGCCGCAGACGTCGCCGATGACCACGTGCACCGAGCCGTCGTCGGTGCGCACCGCGTCGTAGAAGTCCCCGCCGAGCAGGGCGCGCCGGCGGCCCGGCCGGTAGCGGCGGGTGAAGGAGAGGTTGGCCCCGTCGAGCAGTGGGGTGGGCAGCAGATGGCGCTGCAGCCGCGCGTTCTCCTGGCCGCGCAGCTCGGCCTCCACCAGGCGCCGCTGTGACTCGTCGGCGCGCTTGCGCTCGACGGCGTAGCGCAGGGCGCGGGCCAGCAGCGGACCGTCCGTCTCGGTCTTGATCAGGAAGTCCTGGGCGCCGGCGGCCACCGCGGCGGGGCCCAGCTGAGCATCCGCGGCGTCGGTTAGCACGACCACGGCGGTGTGCGGGGCCCGGCGCAGCAGATCGCGCAGCCCGTCCAGGGGGTCGGCGGCGGGCGAGTCGGCGGCGGCACGGTCGCCCGGGCCGGTGTCCGCGTGATCGGAGGGCAGGGCGGAGAGCCCGGCGGCGAGGTCCACCAGCACGCAACTGAACTCGACCGGTCGGGTCCGCCCGCGCCGACCGGGCCCGCCGCTCGGCGGGGCCAGCAGGGTGGCCGCCTGGCTCAACCCGCGCGCCCAGTAGAGCTCGACCGGGGTGCCGCTCGCCGCGACCAGTTCCTCGATGAGCTTCGCGTCGGAGGTGTCGCTCTCGATCACCAGGAGCTTGAGCGGTGCGCTGGACCGGTCGGTGTTACCGGGACGGTCGGTGGCCCGCGGGCCGGGGAGGGGGAGGGAGCCTGAGGATGGCACGAGGGTGGCCCCGAGGTCGGTGGACAGGACGGATGCGGCGCCGGGAGCGGAGAGTGCGGCGGCGTCGTGTGGGCCGCGGCCGGTGGGGCCGCCGAAGCCGTCGAGGCTGTTCAGCTCGGCGAGGTCGCCCGCCGCCCCGGGCTTCTCCAGGCCGTCGAGGTCCTTGCGCGTGAAGGGGGCGGCTCCCGGACCGGGGCACGGCGGACTCACGCGCTGGCGCACGTCGGTGGCTGCCGGGCCGCTGGACCGGCTCTCGGCGCCGGTGCGCTGCCCGTCTCCCGTAGCGGGCACGGATGGTTCCTCCCTTTCCCTGACGGGGTAACGGCTGCGGTCCGTGCGCAGTGCCCGCACGGCGCCGCGAGTCAGGGAACTTCTCGCGACCATAACGTGATCTCTGGTCTTTTCCGTTGTTGGTCGGTGCGGATGTGGTTATTGCCACGCCCGTGGAGGGGGCGGTTGGCTGGTCCGAGGGGCTGTGGCGTCGGCCACAGCCCGACTGCGGGAGAGAGGGCTTGCCGTGACGCAGATCACTTTGGTGCAGGGTGATATCACGCGGCAGCAGGTGGACGTCGTGGTCAATGCGGCCAACACGGCACTGCTGGGTGGCGGTGGGGTGGACGGTGCGATCCATCGGGCGGGTGGGCCGGAGATCCTCGCGGAGTGTCGCCGGCTCAGGGCGTCGCACTACGGCAAGGGGCTCGCGACCGGTCAGGCGGTGGCGACCACTGCGGGACGCCTGCCGGCCCGGTACGTCGTGCACACCGTGGGGCCGGTGTACCTGGTGGACGACTACGAGCGCAGGGCCGAGCTCTTGGCGTCCTGCTATCGGGAGTCGCTGCGGGTGGCGCGGGAGCTCGGCGCGCGCAGTGTGGCCTTCCCGGCGGTCTCGGCCGGGGTGTACGGCTGGCCGATGGAGGATGCGGCGAGGATCGCGCTGTCGACGGTGGCGGCGAACCTGGCCGGTGCGGAGGCGGACAAAGGAGGAGCGGACGAAGGGGGAGGGGAGACCGTGGGGCAGGAGGTGGCTGGGATGGAGGTGCGGTTCGTGTTGTTCGGGGCGGAGGCGTACGACGTGTTCGAGCGAGTGCGGGGCGCGCTGGGGCTCGGCCCCGCGGGGTCGGCGGTCTGATCGGGTCTGATCGAGTCAAGGAGCGTCACCAGGTGAGACCCCATAGTGGACTGACCGTGCGTCAACATGCCAGAGGTATTCGATAACTCGTTCGAGTGAATCGATGGCACCCGGCCTGGAACCCGGCTCAGGGCGCCAGCGCGACCCAGGGCAGCGTGATCTCGCCCTGCCGCCACCGCCCGCGCGCGTCCAGCAGCGGCCAGTCGCCCGCCAGCGCGGTGCACGCGGCGACCCAGCGCTGCCGGGCTCCGAACGCGCCGTAGGGCGCCGCGGCCGCCCAGGCGCGGTCGAACTCGGTGAGGAAGCGGTGCACCCGGCGGCCCGGGACGTTGTGGTGGATGAGCGCCTTGGGCAGCCGCTCGGCCAGGTCGGACGGCCGTTCGAGACCGCCCAGTCGGGCCGCGAAGGTCACCGTCCGCGGCCCCTCGGGCCCCAGCGCCACCCAGACGTGCCGGCGGCCGATCTCGTCGCAGGTCCCCTCCACCAGCAGTCCGCCCGGTGCGAGCCGCGCGCGGAGCCGCTCCCAGACCGCCTCGACCGCCTCCTCCTCGTACTGCCGCAGCACGTTGGCGGCCCGGATCAGCTGGGCGGACCCGCCGTCCAGCGGCACCTCGAAGCCGCCGCGGCGGAAGGTCAGCGCCGGCGGCACGGCGTACGGCAGCGCGGCCGCCACCCGGGACGGCTCTATCTCTATGCCGACCATCCGGATGTCCGGCCGGGCGGCGCGCAGCCGTCCGTACAGCTCGACGGCGGTCCAGGGGGCGGCGCCGTAGCCCAGGTCCACGGCGACCGGCGGGTGGTGCGCGGCGCGCAGCGCGGGGCCGAGGGTGTGGACGATCCAGCGGTCCATCCGGCGCAACCGGTTGGTGTTGGTGGTGCCGCGGGTGACGGCGCCGACCGGGCGGCGCTGGGCGGGGATGGCACCGGCGGTACCGGCCGGCTGGGAGGTCGGGGACTTCGACGTCCGGTGTCTGGCGGGGTGCCCGAAGGAGCCGGGGTCGAAGGAAGCCATGCCCGCAGGGTACGTGGCCGACCCCCCGAAGCGCCGAACCCGGTGGAAGCGTGGGCCCGCCCGGGAATGCCGCCCGACCCCGCCGCGGTTGTCATCCTGTTGACGGGCCGACTCAGGTCCGCCGGCCGGGTACCGCGGCCCACCACGACGGCCCACCACGACGGCGCAGGACGACGCGCAGTGCGACAGAACGAGGGACCGACCGGTACCGGCGACGCCAGCACGGGCGCGCTCGGCCGGGAGACCAGGGAGGCTTCAGCCGAGTGATCCAGCACCCCGTCGCGGCGGCGCGGCGCGATCGCCTGACCCCGCCGCCCGTGCGCGGCCGCCTGCACGCGCTCACCGGAGGCCGGGCCCGCCGCCCGCGCCGGGTCGCCATGCTGAGCGTCCACACCTCCCCGCTCCACCAGCCCGGCACCGGCGACGCCGGCGGCATGAACGTCTACATCGTGGAGTTGGCCCGGCGCCTCGCCGCGCTCAACATCGAGGTCGAGGTGTTCACCCGGGCCACCGCCTCGAACCTCCCCCCGACCGTGGAGCTGGCCCCCGGCGTGCTGGTCCGGCACGTCACCGCGGGCCCGTACGAGGGGCTGGTCAAGGAGGACCTGTCCGCCCAGCTCTGCGCCTTCACCCACGGCGTGCTGCGCACCGAGGCCGGCCACCGGCCCGGCCACTACGACCTGGTGCACTCCCACTACTGGCTGTCCGGCCAGGTCGGCTGGCTGGCGGCCGAGCGCTGGGGTGTGCCGCTGGTGCACACCATGCACACCATGGCCAAGGTCAAGAACGCCGCGCTGGCCGAGGGCGACACGCCCGAGCCCGCGGCACGGGTGATCGGCGAGACCCAGGTGGTCGAGGCCGCCGACCGGCTGATCGCCAACACCGCCGACGAGGCCGACGAACTCTCCCGGCACTACGGCGCCCGGGCCGACCAGCTCGCGGTGGTCCACCCCGGGGTCAACCTGGACGTCTTCCGCCCCGGCGACCGACGGGCCGCCCGGGCCCGGCTGGGCCTGCCGGCGGAGGCCGCGGTGCTGCTCTTCGCCGGCCGGATACAGCCGCTGAAGGGCCCGGACGTGCTGCTCAGAGCGGTCTCCGCGCTGTTGGAGCAGCGGCCGGAGCTGCGCGAGCGGCTGGTCGTCCCGGTGGTCGGCGGGCCGTCCGGGACGGGCCTGGCGAAGCCGCAGGGCCTGCAGAAGCTCGCCGCCCAGCTGGGGATCGGGGACGTGGTGCGGTTCCACCCGCCGGTGGGCCAGACCGAGCTGGCCGAGTGGTACCGGGCGGCCACCGCGCTGGTGATGCCCTCCTTCAGCGAGTCCTTCGGCCTGGTGGCGCTGGAGGCGCAGGCCTGCGGCACGCCGGTGGTGGCGGCGGCGGTCGGCGGGCTGCCGGTGGCGGTCCGGGACGGCGAGACCGGCCGGCTGGTCGACGGGCACGACGAGCGGGACTGGGCCCGGGCGCTGGAGCCGTACGTGGAGCGGTCCGAGCTGGTGGCCCGGCAGGGCGCGGCGGCGGCCCGGCGCGCGGTGGAGTTCGGCTGGGGCGCGTCCGCCGCCGCGACGGCGGAGGTGTACGCGGGCGCGCTGGCCCGCCCGGCCGGGCGGCTCGGCAGCCGCCGTCGGCACTGAGCGGACCGACGGCTGCGCCGGCCCCTACCAACGGGTAACGTCACCTGCCATGGCAACCCGTACCAAGGACGAGGCCCTCAGCCTGCTCGGCGCCGCGCTCGACGAGGCCGGCGTGCCGTGGGAGCCCGCCGTCGGCGACCGCTACACCCTGGTCGCCACCCTCCCCGGCACCCGCAAGCTCAGCACCACCTGCGCACTGCGGGTGGGCGACCACACCCTCTCGCTGAACGCCTTCGTGATCCGCCGCCCGGACGAGAACCACGAGGCCGTCTTCCGCTGGCTGCTGGAGCGCAACACCCGGCTGTACGGCATGGCGTACGCGGTGGACGCGCTCGGCGACGTCTACCTGACCGGCCGGCTGCCGTTGGAGGCGCTCTGCGCGGACACCGTGGACCGGCTGCTCGGCACCGTGCTGGAGAACGCCGACGAGCCGTTCAACACGCTGCTGGAGCTGGGCTTCGCCTCGGCGATCCGCCGGGAGTGGGAGTGGCGGACCAAGCGTGGGGAGTCCACCCGCAACCTGGCGGCCTTCACGCACCTGGCCCGGCCGGAGCAGGAGCCCCGGCGGGAGTCGCGGCAGGAGCCGCCGCGGCAGGGCTGACCGGACGGGCCACCCGGCCCAGTGCCAGGTAGCCGATCGCCGCGAGCGTCCCCAGCACCGCGCAGGCGCCCCAGACCGTCCGGCCGCCCGTGTGCTGCAGCAGGAAGCCGCCCGCGGCCGGGCCCAGGAAGGACGCCCCGGACCAGGCGAGCGAGAAGACGCCCTGGTAGCGCCCGCGCGCACCGGCCGGCGAGAGCTCCGCGACCAGCCCCATGCTGGCCGGCGCCTGGACGATCTCGCCGACCGTCCAGACCGCCACGCTCGCCGCGTAACAGAGTGCCGAGGCTCCGGCGAAGGCGGTCAGCCCGAAGCCCCACCCGGTCAGCAGCGCCCCGGCGACCAGCAGCCGGGTGCGGTCGTGGTGCTTGACCAGCCGGGTCACCGGGATCTGCAGCACCACGATCAGCAGCCCGTTCAGGCCGATCACCAGCCCGTACCGGGCGGTGCTCAGGCCGGCCTCGCTCATGCCGACCGCCAGCGTGGTGCTGCCCTGCTGGTAGACCAGCGCGAGCAGGAAGGTCACCCCGACCAGCAGCATGAAACCCCGGTCGCGGAAGACCGTCCGCAGACCGACCCGCCGCTCCGCCGGCTCCGACGAAGCGGTGGCGGGTCCCTCGGCCGGCCGGCTCTCCGGGATCCGGCCGAACACCACCACCGCGCAGAGCAGCGTGGACAGCGCGTCCGCCACGAAGAGCGTCAGGTAACCGTGCTCCGCCACCAGCCCGGCCACCGCCGCCGAGACGCCGAACCCGATGTTGACCGCCCAGTAGTTGAGTGCGTAGGCCCGGACCCGGTCCGCGGCCGGCACCACGTCCGCGATCACCGCCGCGACGGCCGGGCGCGAGGCGTTGCTGCTCAGCCCGACCAGCAGCGCCACCACCGCGATCACCAGCTGCCCGTGGGCGAAACCCAGCGCCGCGGTGCTGGCCGCGGTGAGCAGTTGGGCGGTCAGCAGGGTGGGCCGCCGGCCGACCCGGTCGGTGAGAACC
Organism: Kitasatospora sp. NPDC052896; assembly: GCF_044547075.1. Lineage (NCBI taxonomy): Bacteria > Bacillati > Actinomycetota > Actinomycetes > Kitasatosporales > Streptomycetaceae > Kitasatospora > Kitasatospora sp. NPDC052896. Next base: position 480,785 of record NZ_JBITZU010000001.1, on the reverse strand, counting down.
CCGCCGATGATCGCGCCGACGCCCGCGCCGAGCCCGAAGAGCGAGGCGACCAGGCCGGCGTAGGAGGCGGAGTACCCGCGCTCGACGGTGAGGTAGAGAGCCAGGAACGGCACCACGAAGCCGCCGAGCCGGTTGACCAGCGTCGAGGTCCAGAGCCACCAGAAGGCCCGGGGGAGTCCGCCGACCGACTCGGCGGCGGCCCGGCGCAGCCGGTCGGCGCGGCGAGCCGGACCCCCGGCCGTCGACGGCTCGGAGCCGGACGACTCGGGGGCGGATGGGCTGGACGCGGACGGACCGGGCACGGGCATGAGGGCTCCCCCGACAGCGGGCGTCCCGCGCCCGGGCGTGGGGACCGGAGCGCGGGTCGGTAAGTGGCACAACTGGCATGCGCAACTTACTGCAAGGCCTTTGGGCCCGGCCACCTGTTATTCGCCTCTATTAAGCTGTGCCGCATGGCTGACACGACCTACCGACTCATCCTGCTCCGCCACGGCGAGAGCGAGTGGAACCAGAAGAACCTGTTCACCGGCTGGGTCGACGTCGACCTCAACGAGAAGGGCGAGAAGGAGGCCGCGCGCGGCGGCGAGCTGCTCGCCTCCGAGGGCCTCTTCCCGGACGTGGTGCACACCTCGCTGCTGCGCCGCGCCATCCGCACCTCGCAGATCGCGCTGGACAAGGCCGACCGCCACTGGATCCCGGTCAGCCGCAGCTGGCGGCTGAACGAGCGCCACTACGGCGCCCTGCAGGGCAAGGACAAGGCGCAGACCCTGGCCGAGTTCGGCGAGGAGCAGTTCCAGCTCTGGCGCCGCTCGTACGACACCCCGCCGCCGGTGCTGGCCGACGGCAGCGAGTTCTCGCAGTCCGACGACCCGCGCTACGCCGACATCCCGAGCGAGCTGCGCCCGCGCACCGAGTGCCTCAAGGACGTCGTCGAGCGGATGCTGCCGTACTGGTACGACGCGATCGTGCCGGACCTGGCCGCGGGCAGGACCGTGCTGGTCACCGCGCACGGCAACAGCCTGCGCGCGCTGGTGAAGCACCTGGACGGGATCTCCGACGAGGCCATCGCCGGTCTCAACATCCCCACCGGCATCCCGCTGGTCTACGAGCTGGACGCGGACTTCAAGCCGGTCGCCAAGGGTGGCCGCTACCTGGACGCCGAGGCCGCCGCGGCCGCCATCGAGGCCGTGAAGAACCAGGGCAAGAAGTAAGGCACTGAACGACGACGGCCCCCGCACGGATGCGGGGGCCTTCGTCGTTCAGCGCCGACGACGGTCAGTGTCCGCCGCAGCAGCCCCCGTCCGCGCCGCCGCACTGGCAGGGCGCGCCGGACTGGCAGCCGCAGCCGCAGCCGGGCCCGCAGCCGCAGGCCCCGAGCAGCAGGAGTGTCGGCCGGGTGCGGCAGCGGGCCGGCTCGGCGGGGCGGGGAGTGGGGACGGGCCGGGTGGGGGTGGTGGTCATGCTGCGGAGCCCTCCTCGATCAGGTGGGCAGAGCGCCTCTGCCCACCCCTTGAGTGAAGCTCTCCGCCGGAAGGGGCGTCAACGGGCGCGCAGGGGTGGGGAGTCGGTGCCCCCGTGCGCCCCGCGCCTGATCCCGCTGGTTACTCGCCGGCCGCGTTCTCCGCCTTGAACTCGTCCGCGTGCTCACCGGTCACCAGGAAGACCACCCGCTTGGCGACCGAGACCGCGTGGTCGGCGAAGCGCTCGTAGTACCGGCCGACCAGGGTGACGTCCACCGCGGTCTCGATGCCGTGCTGCCAGCGATCGTCGATCAGGTGCGCGAACAGCTCGCGGTGCAGCTCGTCGATCGCGTCGTCGTCGCGCTCCAGCTCCAGCGCCGCCTCGACGTCCTTGGTGGCGATCACCTGGCCGGCCTTGGCCACCAGCCGCTGGGCGAGCTGGCCCATCTCCAGCAGGATCGGGTGCAGGTCGTTCGGCACCGCGGTGTGCGGGTAGCGCAGCCGGGCCACCTTGGCGACGTGCCGGGCCAGGTCGCCGCAGCGCTCCAGGTCGGCGCTCATCCGCAGCGAGGTGACCACGATCCGCAGGTCGGTGGCGACCGGCTGCTGCCGGGCCAGCAGGTCGATCGCCCGGCTCTCCAGGTCGTGGTGGAGCGCGTTGACCTTGTCGTCCGCCGCGATCACGCTCTCGGCCAGGGCCAGGTCGGCGTCGAGCAGCGCGGTGGTGGCTCGGCCCATCGCCGAACCGACCAGCCGGGCCATCTCGACCAGGCTGTCGCCGATCGAGTCGAGTTCCTCGTGGTAGGTGTCGCGCATCGCTGTCCTCTCTCCTTACTGCCTGGCTGTGTCGGTGGCGGTGCCGACCGGGCGGTCCACGGTGGGGCGGACGGCCGCTGCTGGTGGCGGGCACTGTACGCGCGCCACCGACCCACACGGGGCCGCGCGGATCAGCCTGGGCCGTCCGGGCGACCAGCCACGGCCGGGGCAGTGAACCAGTGGCTACCTGAAGGTGAATTCTCGGCAACGGGCGGCCAATGCCTTGATCTGACGCTTTCAGCGGGCCAGGACCTTGCGCTTAGGCTGGTCGGCATGGACGTGAATGTGGCTGCCGCCGCTGCCTGCGCCATCGCCGGGCTCGGCGTCGGTCTCACGGCCGCCATCGCCTTCCGTTGGAGCGAGCGCGAACAGTCCCGGGGCAGCAGGAGCGGCAACGGCAGGCGAAGCACCGGTTCGGCGGTGCCCTCCCCCCTTCCGGAGCCGGCTCTCCCGCCGGGTGTGGACACCGTGCTGTCCGTGCTGCGCTCCTGCGCGATCGTGCTCGGCGACGGCGACGAGGTGGTCAAGGCCAGCTCCGCCGCCTACTCGATGGGCCTGGTCCGCGGTGGCGCGGTGGCGGTCGAGCCGATGCTCGCGCTGGCCCGGGCGACCCGCCGGGACGGCGAGATCCGCCAGGTCGAGCTGGACGTGCCGCGGCCGGGCGTGGCACGGACCGGCGAGCCGCTGGCGGTCTCGGTCCGGGTCGCCCCGCTGGGCTCCCGGCTGGTGCTGGTGCTGGTCGAGGACCTCACCGAGCGCAAGCGGATCGAGGCGGTCCGGCGCGACTTCGTGGCCAACGTCAGCCACGAGCTGAAGACCCCGGTGGGGGCGCTCTCGCTGCTCTCCGAGGCGGTCGCCGACGCGTCCGACGACCCGGAGGCGGTCCAGCGCTTCGCCGGCCGGATGCAGATCGAGGCGACCCGGCTGGCCAGCCTGGTGCAGGAGATCATCGACCTCTCCCGGGTCCAGGACGACCAGTTGCTGATGGATCCGGAACCGGTGCCGGTGGACGAGCTGATCGCCGAGGCGATGGACCGCTGCCGCCAGCAGGCCTCCGCCAAGCAGATCCACATCGCCGCGGGCGGCATCGCCGGCCTCTACCTGCACGGCAACCGCGGCCAGCTGGCCGCGGCACTCGGTAACCTGGTCGAGAACGCCGTCAACTACAGCCCGCCGCGGACCCGGGTGGCGATCGCCACCCGCCGGATAGCCAGCGCCGCCGCGATCGGCGAGGCCGACGGCGAACTGATCGAGATCTCGGTGACCGACCAGGGCATCGGCATCTCGGAGAAGGACCGCGAGCGGATCTTCGAACGCTTCTACCGGGTGGATCCGGCCCGCTCCCGGGCGACCGGCGGGACCGGCCTCGGACTCTCCATCGTCAAGCACGTGGCGGCCTCGCACGGCGGGACCGTCTCGGTCTGGAGCGTCGAGGGCCAGGGCTCCACCTTCACCGTCCGGCTCCCCGCCGGACAGAACCCCGCGTCGGCCGCGCCGGCGCAGGACGACCGACCGACAACCGCAACCCCCATTCCTGCCCCGGAGGCCCGATCGTGACCCGAGTACTGGTGGTCGAGGACGAGGAGTCGTTCAGCGACGCCCTCTCGTACATGCTCCGCAAGGAGGGCTTCGAGGTGGCCGTCGCCGCCACCGGGCCCGACGCGCTGGAGCAGTTCGAACGGAACGGCGCCGACCTGGTGCTGCTCGACCTGATGCTGCCCGGGCTGCCCGGCACCGAGGTCTGCCGTCAGCTCCGGGTGCGCTCCAACGTGCCGGTGATCATGGTGACCGCCAAGGACAGCGAGATCGACAAGGTGGTCGGGCTGGAGATAGGTGCCGACGACTACGTCACCAAGCCGTACTCCACCCGCGAGCTGGTCGCCCGGATCCGCGCGGTGCTCCGCCGCCGCGGCGAGGACGGTGGCCCGGGCACCGACGGCGCCGGCCCCGGCGCGCTGGAGGCGGGCCCGGTCCGGATGGACGTGGACCGGCACGTGGTGACCGTGGACGGCGGCAAGGTCGACCTGCCGCTCAAGGAGTTCGACCTGCTGGAGATGCTGCTGCGCAACGCCGGCCGGGTGCTCACCCGGATGCAGCTGATCGACCGGGTCTGGGGTGCGGACTACGTCGGGGACACCAAGACCCTGGACGTGCACGTCAAGCGGCTGCGGGCGAAGATCGAGCCGGACCCGGGCGCGCCGCGCTACCTGGTCACCGTGCGCGGCCTGGGCTACAAGTTCGAGCCGTAAACCGCTCGAGCCGACGGCCGAGGGCCTCGAACCCCCTGGGGTTCGAGGCCCTCGGCCGTCGGTTGTGCGGGCGCCGTCGCGCGCTGGGTCAGTGCGCCGTCGCGCTGGCGGTCGCCGAGGCGCCGGCACCGGCGGCGGTGCCACCGGGCGCACTGGCCGAGGCGGTCGCCGACGGGACGGCCGAGCCCGAGGCGGAGGCACCGGCCGACGGGGACGGGCTGCCGGAGGCCGTCGGGGAGCCCGAGGCGGAGGTCGAGGCGCTGGCCGACGGGGCGACCGGGCCGTACGACGCGAGGTATCCCGTGGCCGGGCTGACCTGCGCCTGGGCACTCACCGAGCCCGCCGTGTCGAAGGTGAACGAGGTCGGCGTGAAGCCGCCGACCGGCAGCTGGATCGAGGCCAGGTGGGCCGACGGCTGGCCCTGGCTGCCGAACGACACCGCGCCACCGGCCGGCACGACGATGCTGGGCACCGTGGCGCCAGTGGCGTCCTCAAGGGTCGCCGCGGTGTTGTTCACCGTGATCGACTGCAGCGTCTCCGGGCTGCTGCCGGTGTTGCTGATGCTCAGGGTGACGGTGGCCGGGCCGGGGGCGTCGGGGGTCGCGTCGGGCGCGGTGACGACGACGATGCTGTTCAGCCGGAGGTCGTTGCCCAGCGTCACGGCCGGGGTGTTCGGCTTGATCTGCTGGGTCTCCGCGGTCTGGCCGGCCGAGCAGGCGGACAGCGAAACGGTGGCGAGGGCGAGAACGATGGCGGCAGATCCGCCGCGTCGAAGGCTGCGGCTCACGGCGGCGGCATCTCCTTGGTCGCGTGTCGAGTGGTCAGCGCTCAGATTACCGACCGCACTTATCCGCTTCTCACGGGGTGGCCCCGTGGCGCGCCGCTGGGCCCCCGGACGGGGGCGGCCCACGGGTGGTGCGGGGTCACACCGCAGCGCTCGGGCGACTGTTCAAGCGGCCTCCGGCGGCGTCGCGCCGGCCGCGACCGAGTGGGGTGCGGCCGATCGGGGCGCGCCCCGCCGGGCGGCCCGGACCGGGCGCGGGGCGGTCAAGATCGGATCACGATCCGGAAACGTCGAAATTCCGGTGTCGACTCCAAGATCGAATGCCGGTTTCGGGGACCGGGTCGCGGGTTTCGTCGGCTCCGCGAACCGCCTCCGACCTGCGAGAAGCCCCTCCCGGCGGGTGGCCGCAGCACGTCGCAGGGGTCCTTGTCAAGCCCCGAGACCGGCCCTGACCTGCGAAAACGCCCTTCGGGTGGACGGAAAAGCGTGTTATTCTGGAAAGCCACGGAAGGGGTCCTGTCACATGACGTTCAAGGTTGGCGACACGGTGGTCTACCCCCATCACGGGGCTGCACTGATCGAGGCCATCGAAATTCGCCAGATCAAAGGTGTGGACAAGACCTACCTGGTGCTGAAGGTTCAGCAGGGTGACCTGACGCTGCGCGTCCCCGCGGAGAACGCGGAGTTCGTCGGCGTGCGCGACGTGGTCGGCCAGGAGGGTCTGGACCGGGTCTTCGAGGTGCTGCGTGCACCGTACACCGAGGAGCCCACCAACTGGTCCCGTCGGTACAAGGCGAACCTGGAGAAGCTCGCGTCGGGAGACGTCATCAAGGTCGCCGAGGTCGTCCGCGACCTGTGGCGGCGCGAGCGCGAGCGCGGCCTGTCGGCCGGCGAGAAGCGGATGCTCGCCAAGGCGCGACAGATTCTCGTCAGCGAGCTGGCGCTCGCGGAGAACACCAACGAGGACAAGGCGGAGACGCTGCTCGACGAGGTGCTCGCCTCGTAGTGCCGGCGGTTGCCGTTCACAGCGCCCGGCGCTGCGGCGTCGCCCGGGGTCGGTAGGACTCGGGTGATGCGGTGGCACTCCGGGCGCTGCGGCATGCCCGGATAAGGTGATGCTTCGCGGTGCGGATCGCTCGGTGCTGATCGCTGTGCTCGGCGGAACGCTCGGTGCTGATCGCTGTGCGCGCGGGCCAGGCCGCCTCGCGAGGGCCGCCAACCACGCCGGTACCCGAGAGGCGGCGCCGGTGTGGAAGGGGTCCGGTGCACCGTCTGACGGGTACGCCTGGGCCATACCCACTTCGCCGAAGGAGTGAAACCTGAACACCACAGGAGTAGTTGCAGCCGCCGTGGTCCCCGCCGCCGGGCGCGGCGAGCGGCTCGGCCCCGGTGCCCCCAAGGCGCTGCGCGAGCTGGGCGGCGCGCCGCTGCTGGTGCACGCGGTCCGGGCACTGGCGCGCAGCCGGGCGATCGGGCTGGTCGTGGTCGCCGCCCCGGCCGACGGGGTGGCCGAGGTGGTCGGTCTGCTGGACAGTCACGGGCTGGCCGGCAAGGACGTCCGGGTGGTGGCCGGTGGCGCGACCCGGCAGGAGTCGGTGCGGCTCGGCCTGGCCGCCGTCCCGGCCGGGACCGAGGTCGTGCTGGTGCACGACGCGGCCCGCCCGCTGGTGCCGGTGGAGGTGGTGGACGCGGTGGCGGCCGCCGTCCGGGCCGGGGCCGAGGCCGTGGTGCCGGCGGTTCCGCTGGCCGACACCGTCAAGCGGGTCGAGCCGCGTCCGGCCGGTGAGCCGGAGCCGGTGCTGGACACGCCCGAGCGCGCGGCACTGCGCGCGGTGCAGACCCCGCAGGGCTTCCGCTACGACGTGCTGGTCGAGGTGCACGCCAAGGCGCTGGCCGAGGAGGCCGCCGGCATGGCGCCCGCGGTCACCGACGACGCCGGCCTGGTCGAGCACTACGGCGGCCGGGTGGTCGTGGTGCCGGGCCACGAGGAGGCGTTCAAGGTGACCCGTCCGCTGGACCTCGTGCTGGCCGAGGCCGTGCTCGCCCGGAGGAGGGCTTCCGATGGTTTCTGACCGGTCGTCCGGTGCGCCGGTACTGCCGCGGGTCGGCATCGGCACCGATGTGCACGCCTTCGAGGCCGGTGCCCCGCTCTGGGTGGCCGGCCTGCGCTGGGAGGGCTACGAGCACGGTCTGGCCGGCCACTCGGACGGCGACGTCGCCGCCCACGCGGCCTGCGACGCGCTCTTCTCGGCGGCCGGGATCGGCGACCTCGGCGCGCACTTCGGCACCGACCGTCCGGAGTGGGCCGGTGCGTCCGGCGTCCGGCTGCTCGGCGAGGCGGCCCGGATCGTCCGGGCCGCGGGGTTCGAGATCGGCAACGTCTCGGTGCAGGTGATCGGGGTGCGCCCGAAGATCGGCAAGCGGCGCGAGGAGGCGCAGGCCGCGCTCTCCGCGGCGGTCGGCGCGCCGGTCTCGGTCTCCGGCACCACCACGGACGGGCTGGGGCTCACCGGGCGGGCCGAGGGCCTGGCCGCGCTGGCCACCGCGCTGGTCTACCGGCGGGACTGAGCCCGCCCGACGGCGGCGCTGGTCAGGGCGGGGGAATAGCCCCGCCCTGACGGGTGTTCAGGCTGATCGGCCCGGGCCGTGTGGGTAGCTTGGGCAACGGTTGATCACCTGTCGGCTGACCGCACCGAGATGAGGCCCGCAATGACCGTGCAGCTCTCCGAGAAGGCCCGTGCCCTGCTCGACGGCAGGAGTTTCGCCGTGATCGCCACCCTGCAACCGGACGGCAGCCCGCAGAGCTCGGTGGTCTGGGTCACGCGGGACGGCGACGACGTGCTGTTCTCCACCGTCCAGGGCCGGCGCAAGCACCTCAACCTGGTCCGCGACCCGCGGATCTCGCTGCTCGTCAACCCGCCGGAGGAGCCGTACAGCTACCTGGAGGTGCGCGGCGAGGCGGCGCTGACCACCGAGGGCGGCGCGGAGCTGATCGACGAGCTGTCGCACAAGTACCTGGGAAAGGACTACCCCGACGACACCCCGGAGACCGTCCGGGTGGTGGTCCGGCTGACCCCGCAACGGGTGATCGAGAAGTTCTGAGCCGGAGCGGATGGCTCCGCTTTGCCACGGTGCGTCATCCGGGCACTCCCTCCCGTCACACCCGCGCAGCACCGGCGTCACAAGCGCAAATTCTTGGCAGCCCCGCGACAGAAACGTCGCGGGGCACTACCCGCTTCCCACTACGCTTGACGCTGTGAGTATTCGCCTGTACGACACCAGCACCCGCCAGGTACGCGACTTCGTCCCGCTTGTACCGGGTTGTGTCTCGATCTACCTGTGCGGTGCCACCGTGCAGGCCCCTCCGCACATCGGGCACGTCCGGTCCAACCTCAACTTCGACATCATGCGCCGGTGGTTCACCTACCGCGGCTTCGACGTGACCTTCGTGCGCAACGTCACGGACATCGACGACAAGGTGATCCGCAAGGAGCACGAGCTGGGCGTCCCGTGGTGGCAGATCGCGTACGCCAACGAGCGCGCGTTCAACGACGGTTACCAGGCGCTCGGCTGCCAGCCGCCGACCGCGGAGCCGCGGGCCACCGGCCACGTCCCCGAGATGATCGAGATGATGCGGACGCTCATCGCCAAGGGGCACGCCTACGCCGCCGAGGGGAACGTCTACTTCGCCGTCACCACCTACCCGGGCTACCTGCAGCTCTCCAACCAGCAGCTGGAGCACCTGCTGCAGCCGGAGGGCGAGGGCGAGACCGGCAAGCGCGACCCGCGCGACTTCGCGCTCTGGAAGGCGGCCAAGGAGGGCGAGCCGTTCTGGGAGACCCCGTGGGGCCCCGGGCGCCCGGGCTGGCACCTGGAGTGCTCCGCGATGGCGCACAAGTACCTGGGCAGCGCCTTCGACATCCACGGCGGCGGGCTGGACCTGATCTTCCCGCACCACGAGAACGAGATCGCCCAGTCCAGGGCCTTCGGCGACCACTTCGCCGGCTACTGGGTGCACAACGCCTGGGTCACCATGAGCGGCGAGAAGATGAGCAAGTCGCTCGGCAACTCGGTGCTGGTCTCCGAGATGGTCCGGCGCTGGCGGCCGATCGTGCTCCGCTACTACCTGGGCGCCCCGCACTACCGCTCGATGATCGAGTACAGCGAGGAGTCGCTGCGCGAGGCGGAGGCCGGCTTCGGCCGGATCGAGGGCTTCATCCAGCGGGTGGTCGAGCGCTGCGGCGAGGTCGAGCCGGCCGCCGAGGTGCCGCCCGCCTTCGCCGAGGCGATGGACGACGACCTGGGCGTGCCGCAGGCGCTGGCCGTGGTGCACACCGCCGTCCGGCAGGGCAACAGCGCCCTGGCGGCGGACGACAAGGAGAACGCGGTAGCGCGACTGGCCGAGGTCCGTGCGATGCTCGGAGTGCTGGGTCTCGACCCGCTGGACCCGCAGTGGGCCGGTAACGACCGCGGCGACGACCTGCACGGGGTGGTCGACTCGCTGGTCCGGCTGGTCCTGGAACAGCGGCAGGCGGCCCGGGCCCGCAAGGACTTCGCCACCGCGGACGCCATCCGCGACCAGCTCGGTCTGGCCGGGCTGGCGATCGAGGACACCCCGTCCGGCCCGCGCTGGACGATCAACAACCAGTAATCCCGCCACGGAGGTCCGTGGAGGGGTGAGGGTGGGCCGTACCGGCTGCCGAGACGGCCGGTACGGCCCACCCGCGTGACGCAGAGCATGCGCCCGTCGTGGCAGACCGCCGCGACCGGGCATGACGGACAGACAGGAAGTACAGCCATGGCCGGCAACAGCCAGCGCAGGAACCGCCGCAACCCCGGGTCGAAGAAGGGCGCGAGTGTCGGGACCGGCGGCCACAGCCGGAAGGCACTCCAGGGCAAGGGCCCGACCCCGCCCGGTGAGGCCCGCAAGGGTCACCCGAAGCAGCGCGCCGCCAACGCCGCGCTGAAGCGCGAGCGGGACGCCAAGGCCCGGGCCGGCATGCGTCGGGCCGGCGGCGGCGGGCGCGGTGGCCGCGGTGGCGCGGGCGCCGCCGAGCTGGTGGTCGGCCGCAACTCGGTGGTCGAGGCGCTGCAGGGCGGGGTCCCGGCGACCGCGCTGTACGTGATGCAGTTCATCGACACCGACGACCGGGTGCGCGAGGCGTTCCAGGCGGCCAACGACCGCGGTGTCCCGCTGATGGAGGCGCCGCGCCCGCAGCTGGACCAGATGACCGGTGGGCTCAACCACCAGGGCCTGGTGCTGCAGGTCCCGCCCTACGAGTACGCGCACCCGGAGGACCTGCTGGACGCCGCCTCCGAGCAGGGCGAGGACGCGCTGATCATGGCGCTGGACGGGGTGACCGACTCGCGCAACCTGGGTGCCGTGGTCCGGTCGGCCGCCGCCTTCGGCGCGCACGGCGTGGTGATCCCCGAGCGGCGGGCCGCCGGGATGACGGCCGGCGCCTGGAAGACCTCCTCGGGTGCGGCGGCCCGGCTGCCCGTCGCCCGGGCGACCAACCTGACCCGGGCCCTGGAGGCCTACCAGAAGGCCGGGCTGATGGTGGTCGGGCTGGCCGCGGACGGCGAGGCCGAGATCGGCGACCTGGAGGCGCTGACCGGCCCGGTGGTCATCGTGGCGGGTTCCGAGGGCAAGGGCCTGTCCCGGCTGGTCTCGGAGACCTGTGACCTGCGGGTGCGGATCCCGATGCCGGGTGCCACCGAGTCGCTGAACGCGGGCGTCGCGGCCGGGATCGTGCTGTACGAGGCGGCGCGGCTGCGGGCCAAGCGCTGAGTCGCGGCCGGCTCGGAGCCGGCCGGGAGCGGGCGGGCGGTGGTGCCCGCCCGCTCCTGCGTGTGGGTGACGATCGGCGCGGAGTTGACGTCTTCTGTCCGGCTCTGACTGGGCGGATCACCATCTCGTGCGTCGCTGACCAGAACCGTCAGCCACACCCGGGAGTTGCACCCGGGAGAGTGTCCTAACCGGCTGTCACCCGGTTAGAGGGGGCGTGGACACCAGAACACCTCGGCGCCCAAGGCAGGGCGGAGCGGCAGGGATAGACGCTGAGCCCGGCCTCAGCACCGTCAAGGTGCCGAGCGATCCGGCCCGCCTGAGCAGCACCCAGGCCAGCTTCCGGCTCCGGCTCCCCGCGCCGGTGGCTCCGATGATCGACGCCCCCTCGATGGCCGGCGTGCCGCAGGCCGACGCCTTCGGGCGGCCGTACGCGCCGCTCGCCTACGCCGGGCGGCCCGGGCTGGTCCGGGCCGGCGGCGCGGACACCGGCGGCCCGGCCGACACCCTCGGCGGCGGGGTACCCCGCCGGAAGGGCCGGGTCACCGCCGTCACCTGGACCGGGCAGGCGATGCCCGGCGACGCGGCGGCCACCCAGCTGCTGGACGCGGTGCGGCTGAACAGCGCCTCCGCGCCGGTCGGGGCCGCCGCGCTGGCCGGCGGCGGGCACGGTGGCCTGCCGCTCGGCGGCGGGTCCTCGGTCGGGCTGGCCGACCCCGGGTCGACCCAGCTGCTCGACCCGGAGTGGGACGACACCCTCGGCGGTTCGTACGGGCGGGCCGTCCCGCGGCAGCAGTACGGGCCCGGGATGACCGGCCCGGGCGGGCCCGGCGGCGCGGGCTACGGAGGGTACGGCGCCGGGCGACCGGCCGAGGGCCGCCCGCCGCGGCGACCGGAGCCGCCCGGCTGGGCGCCGACCGGCGAGTTGCCGCAGTACTCGGCCAGCACCGGCGAACCCAGCCGGCACGCCTGGTACCCCGGCCGCCGGGTCGACCTCGGCCTGGTGCTGCTCCCGCTGCGGGTGCTGCTCGGCTCGCTCTCGGTCTACGCCGGCTTCAGCAAGCTCTGCGACCCGGTCTACTTCGACGGCGGCGACCGCGGCTCGATGATGCGCTGGCTCTCCTCGCTGCACCCGTGGCGGGCCGCCGAGCCACTGCTGGCCTTCGCCATGGCGCACCCGGTGGGTGCCGGGCTCGGGGTGGCCTTCACCGAGGTCGTGGTAGGCGTGCTCTCGCTGCTCGGGCTCTGGCAGCGGCTGGCCGCCGCGACCGCGATGGCGCTGTCCGCCGCGCTGCTCTTCACGGTCAGCTGGCGGGCGGTGCCGGTCTACGACACCCCCGACCTGATCTTCCTGGCGGCCTGGAGCCCGCTGCTGATCGCCGGGGCGCCGTTCGCCTCCCTGGACGGGCGGCTCGCCCTGGAGGCCTGGCGGCGGTACGGCGCCGCGCCGAAGGCGGTGCGCCGCCGGGTGCTGCGCCGGGGCAGCGTGGTCGCTTCGGTGGTGATCGGGCTGACCCTGCTGTGCGGCTCGCTGCTGGGCGCCGCGGTGCGCACCGGCGGGCAGCCGCAGCCGAGGCCGACTCGGGTGCCGTCCAACAACTACGGCACGCCGGTCTGGCCGACCACCGGTGGTACCGGCGGAGCCTCGCACGCGCCGGTGGCGGGCACCCGGTCGGGGCCGGCCGGGGGGCCGACGCCCTCCGTCGCGCCGTCCGCGACGCCGTCGGCCGCGCCGACGCCGTCCACCGCGGCGAAGGCCCCGAAGGCACACCCGTCCGCGCCGCGGTCCACGGCCGCGGGGCGGGCGGGCGAGGCGACGGGTTCGTCCGGCCAGGGCGGCGGCTCGACCTCCGGGACGGGCACCGCCTCGCAGCCCGGGACGGCGGGCTCGTCCGGTTCGGCCGGCAGCGGGACGGGCACCCGGGTGCCGAAGCCCACCCCGAGCGGCGGCGGGCTGCTCGGGAGCGTGCTCGGCAGCGGGCCGCCGGCGGTGAGCCTGGTCGGGATGTCCGACGCGCCGGCGTCCTCCGGGCGGGGCGCGGTGTAGCGGATCACGCGGCGCGGGCCGGGCGTGGTGACCTCAACGAGGCACCGCGCCCGGCCCGTTGTCCGCCGGTTCCATCAACTGCTCAGTAAAATACGTCAGTTGGCCTCACGGGCCTGGCTGGCGGCGAGTTCCCTGGCGGCCTCGGTGAGGTCCTTGGCGGTGTCGATCGCCCGCCAGTACACGCCCTGTGGCAGCTGGTAGCCCGCGAGCCGCTTGGCGCGGGCGAGTTGGGGGAACGTGGTGCGCTCGTGGTCGCCGACGTCGGGCAGCAGCTCGGCGAAGCCGGCCGCGAAGACGTACAGGCCGGCGTTGATCAGGAAGGGCGAGGGCGGCGCCTCGATGAAGTCCAGCACGTTGCCGAACTGGTCCGTCTCCACCGCTCCCCAGGGGATCCGCGGGCGGGCCAGCGCGAGCGTGGCGAGGGCGTCCCGTTCGTGGTGGAAGGCGGCCATCTCGCGCAGGCTGAACCTGGTCCAGATGTCGCCATTGGTGGCGTACCAGGGTTCCGCGGGCCGTGGCAGTGCCTTCGCGGCGAGCTTCAAGCCGCCGCCGCGGCCCAGGGGCTCGGCCTCCACCACGGTGCTGACCCGGAGTGGCAGCTCGGCCTGGTCGAGCCAGGCCTGAAGCACCTCGGCCAGGTGTCCGCAGGAGATGACCACGTCGGTCACGCCCTCCGCGGCCAGCCAGGCGAGTTGGTGTCCGACGATCGGCATGCCCGTACCCGGGATCTCGACCAGCGGCTTGGGCCGGTCGTCGGTGTACGGGCGCAGCCGGGAGCCCTGGCCGCCGGCGAGGACGACGGCCTGGGTGACGAGGGGTGCGCGGGTGAGGTCGTAGCCGGTCATGGGGAGCAGGATAGGACGCCGGGATGATGAGGCGTCAGATCGTGCTCCCCGCCGCGCGGTCGCGGTTCAGCCGCCCTGGACGCCGGCCGCGAAGGAGCCGTCACAGACCGGACGGGCGTAGGAGGCGGCCTTCCGCACGTCGCCGTGGTACTGCTTCACCGCGGCGTGCCCGAGCTCGGTGGCGAGCCCGGTGCAGTACGGCGTGAGCGAGGGCTGCTCGTGCATCGAGCGTTCCAGCTGGTCCAGCGCGGCACCGGCACCCTGGGTGCGCAGCGTCTCCAGCAGGTTGGCGCGGAGCGCGTCCTGCGGGGCCAGCCCGGGGTGGGCGGCGGTGGTGTCCGAGACGTTGGAGGCGGCGACCACCTGTTGGGTGGCGGCCCATGGGACCTGGGTCACGGCGAGGGTGCCGGTGGTCACCAGGATCACGGGCAGGGTGAGGGCGATGGTCTGGCCGATTCGGCGAACGAGCTGCTTCACGGCAGCGAGGGTAGCGCCGAGTGAGCCCCGGAAGACACTCCGTCACACGGACGAGTGACAACACCGGAGCCCCGTCGGACGCGCGTCCGACGGGGCTCCGGGTGTCGTCACCGTCAGGCGCTCAGCCGGACGCCGGTGCTGCTGGAGAAGACGTGCGTCTCGTCGCCGTTCGGGACGACGTGGATGGTCTCGCCCTTCATCGGGATCTGCCGGCCGTTGACCCGCACCACGATGTCCTTGTCCTCGCCGCCGATCTTGGTGGTGCCGTAGACGAAGCCGTCGGCGCCCAGCTCCTCGACCACGTTGACGGTGACCGCGACGCCCTCGATGCCGCCCTCGGGCACGATCTGGAAGTGCTCCGGGCGGATGCCGACGGTCACCGTCCGGTCCGAACCGGCGCCGGCCAGGTCCTCGCGGGAGATGTTGACCACCGAGCCGCCGAACTTCACCCCGCCGTCCACCAGCGGCACCTCGACCAGGTTCATCGCCGGCGAGCCGATGAAACCGGCCACGAAGACGTTGGCGGGCTTGTCGTACATGTTGCGCGGGGTGTCGACCTGCTGCAGCAGGCCGTCCCGGAGCACGGCCACCCGGTCGCCCATGGTCAGCGCCTCGACCTGGTCGTGCGTCACGTAGACCGTGGTGATGCCCAGCCGGCGCTGCAGGCTGGCGATCTGGGTGCGGGTGGAGACGCGCAGCTTGGCGTCCAGGTTGGAGAGCGGCTCGTCCATCAGGAAGACCTGCGGCTCGCGGACGATCGCCCGGCCCATCGCGACGCGCTGGCGCTGACCGCCGGAGAGCGCCTTCGGCTTGCGGTCCAGGTACTGGGTGAGGTCCAGCATCTTGGCGGCCTCTTCGACCTTGGCGCGGATCTCCGCCTTGCCGACGCCGGCGATCTTGAGCGCGAAGCCCATGTTGTCGGCGACGCTCATGTGCGGGTAGAGCGCGTAGTTCTGGAACACCATGGCGATGTCCCGGTCCTTCGGCGGGAGGTGGGTGACGTCGCGGTCGCCGATCCGGATCGCGCCGCCGTTGACGTCCTCCAGGCCGGCCAGCATCCGCAGGCTGGTGGACTTGCCGCAGCCGGACGGGCCGACCAGGACCAGGAACTCGCCGTCCGCGATGTCCAGTTCCAGGGCGTCCACGGCGGGCTTGGTGCCGCCCGGGTAGAGGCGGGTCGCCTTGTCGAACGTGACAGAAGCCATGGTTGTGCTCTCCTTCACCGGCAGGAACGTGCCGGACGATCCGAGTAAAGGGGTGAGGTGGTCCGGGTCGCACCGCTGATTGGTCTGGACCTTCGATGGCGAGCACGACCCGGGCCGAGGCTACCCGCCGCTCCGCCGGCTGTCAGCCCCCGGGTCGCCCCGATCCGGCATCGGTCCGATCACGACCCCGCCCCGCCCCGTAATCCGCCCGCACACCGCCCGCTCCGCCCGGTAGACTGCCACCTGGTGCCGCCGCGTTCCTCCGCGGACGACCACCGTGCCTCCTTAGCTCAGCTGGCCAGAGCACCGCTCTTGTAAAGCGGGGGTCGTCGGTTCGAACCCGACAGGGGGCTCAGCGAACGAAGCTCCACAACGCACGACAAGGGCCAGGTCGCCGGGGTAGTCCCGGGGGCCTGGCCCTTGATCGTTGTTCGAGTGGGTCGGGTGGTCAGTCCGGCCGTGTCACTGGCGTGCCGGAAGGCACAGGGGGCGCCGGCCCTGACGGCGGTGCCGCCGCGGTCTCCCCGGACCGGAGCGGAGCCGTGCCGGTGTCAGGGAGCGCAGACGGCGTAGGGGGTGACGTTGCTGTAGTTGCTGCTCTGGTTGTCGGCGAGGACCTGCCGGGTGTTGCCGGCGGGTCGGTTGGTGACCTGGACGGGTGGGACGGCGCCGCCGCTCCGCTGGTACCCGCCGCCGGTGATCACGTGGCCGGTGGGGCAGCTGGCGGTGGCCACCACCGGGACCCTGGCCGTGGCCACCCCGCGGGGGGTGATGCCAGAGGGGATGGTGACGGTGTCGGTGGCCGTGTTGATCACCGTCACGTTGTTCGAGCTGATGTTGACGACGTACGCGAAGCTCCCGACTCCCGTGGCCCGGGACGGACCCGAACGACGGCGTCGACGATCCGTCGCGGACCCGGCGTGTCCGGCCCCTTCTCCGCTCCGAGGAGGAAGACCCCGCGGGACACGTCCCGACGGCTGATCGGGGCCCGAATCCGGTAGGGTGTCGGACCGGAGTCGGCGTCGGCCCGGTCTGATCAACAATCAATTGAACTGTGGATCAAGGACGTTCGAAAGAGCGGAACGGCTCCTATCGCATACATGACACCCGCAGATGGCGTAGCGTGTCCGCCATGGATGGCATCGTTACGGCAGAGTCCCGCTTGGACGGCAAGGCAGTTGTCGCGGCCTCGGCGACGGTGGTGTTGTGGGCCTCCGCGTTCGTCGCGATCCGCGATGCGACCAACCACTTCAGCCCCGGGGCACTGGCCCTCGGCCGGCTGGTCACGGGGTCGGTGGCGCTGCTCGCCCTGCTGTTGTACCGGCGTGAGGGGTTGCCGCCGCGCGCGGCCTGGCCCGGCATCGTGGCGTCGGGGGTGCTCTGGTTCGGCCTCTACATGGTCGCGTTGAACTGGGGTGAGAGCCAGGTCGACGCGGGTACCGCGGCCATGGTGGTCAACATCGGTCCGGTGGTGATCGCCCTGCTGAGCGGCTGGCTGCTGAAGGAGGGCTTCCCGCCCAAGCTGATGGCCGGGATGGCGGTCTCCTTCGCGGGGGTGGTCGTGGTCGGCTTCGCGACGTCGAGCGGGACCCACAGCTCGGTCACCGGCAGCCTGCTCTGCCTGCTCGCGGCGCTCGCCTACGGCTGCGGTGTGGTGAGCCAGAAGCCCGCACTGCGGCACGCGTCCCCGCTCCAGGTCACCACCTTCGGCTGCCTGGTCGGCGCGGTGGCCTGCCTGCCGTTCTCCGGGCAGCTGGTGTCGGATCTCGGCAAGGCGCCCGCGACGAGCATTTTCAACATGCTCTACCTGGGCCTCTTCCCGACCGCGCTCGCCTTCACCACCTGGGCCTACGCGCTCGCCCGGACCAGCGCCGGCAAGATGGGCGCCACCACCTACGCCGTGCCGGCCCTGGTGGTCGTGATGGCCTGGGTCGCCCTCGGCGAGATCCCGAGCCTGCTCGCGCTGGGCGGAGGCGTGCTCTGCCTGGCCGGTGTCGCCGTCTCGCGCCGCCGCTGAACCCGCCGGCGCGTCCCCTCCATGCCGCGCCGGCTGTCACAGCACGGGTCTCACAGCACCAGGACGGTCTCGCTGCGGCCCAGCAGGAAGCCCAGGTGCAACCGGTTCCGGGCGCCCAGGCTGTCCTTGATGTGGGCCACGTGCGCCTGTAGCGTCCGTTCGCTGATGCCCAGGCGGCGGGCGATGACCTTGTCCGAGTGGCCCTCCACCAGCAGCCGCTGGATGGACTCCCGGATGGACGGGACCACCTCGGGGGCGGCCTGGGCGGAGTGGATCGGCACGAAGGGGAACGGCTCGGCGCGGTCCCAGGAGCGCTCGAAGACGTCGCTGAGGAACCGGACGACGGCCGGCTCGGTGATCATCGCGGCCTCGGTGCGGTCGTCGTTGGCCGAGATGAACGCGGTGGCCCGGTCGATGACGATCAGTCGGTCGAAGAACTCGGCCAGGGTCCGCACCTGGACGCCGTAGCCGGTCACGGTCCGGACGTAGTCCTTGGTGGCCTCGTCGAACCGGGTGGTGTGCTGGTAGAGCGTGCGCATCGAGACGCCGGCGCTGATCTGCCGCCGCACCGACTCCAGCGCGTCGTCCAGGACCGCGCGCGGCCGTGGTCCGTCCGGCTGGGCGGTGAGGATCTCCTGCCGGGCATTGGTCAGCGCCTCCTGGATGGTCCGGTTGATGGTCGGTAACTCGCGTATGTACGTGACGCAGCCGCAGCTCCGGGAGCCGGTGTCGGGCGCCTCGGGGGCGGGCGTCGTGGCCGCGACCCTGGTCGCCTGTTCCTTGGCCTGACGCGAGAGCTGGGCCAGCGCCTCGCGGACGGCCGCCTCGACGGCCCCGCCGGTAAGCGTGAATACATCCGGGGTTACCCCGCCCGTGGAATTCGGCGGCGACGCCGCCTCGACCACCTCCGATTCGGATCGATCAGCTCCATTTTCCGGTCCGCTGGCCCCATTTCCCATTTCGATCTCTCCCGACGTGTCCGATTTGCCCTGGTCTATACCCATGAGGATCCCTCGGCTTTTTGCAGTGCGGAGACCCGACCCATCTTAGATCTTTCTCCTCGGATGTCAGCAGCAGAGAGTTGGTTCTGCGGGCAGCGGCGCCGGCAACCAGCCGGGGCCGACTGAATGAGGTGGTCGTCGGCGTACCCGACAGTCAACCCCTTCACTCGCCGCACCACCCGCATCATTCGGAATTCGGAAACGCAACAAACGCGGTGGAATTGCCATTCCCGATCTCGCCGTGTCGCGCTTCCGCGCCTTCTTCGGCCCACTCGCCGATCTCGCCAACGGCTCTTCGACACGATGGGAATTGTCATGCGTCAAAACAGCTCGAACTCCGCCGTCGCCCGCGTTTTCCGCTTGCTGCCGATCGCCCTGCTCGCGGTCGCGGCCCTGCTGGTCGGCCTCAACGGCCTCGGTGGCGCGTCGACCGCCCCTAACTCTCAGGTGCACCGGGTGGCCGGTGACGTCGGCTGGAACAACGTGCCCCCGCAGTCCACGGTTCCCGGCGTCTGATCGGCGCCCGCCGCGCCAGGACCGCCCATCGCAGATCGTCGGAGAGAGCGAGTACCCGCATGCTGGACTCACCGTGGTTCGTCTCCCGGGCCGCAGGCGACCGCCGGGACCCCAGGATCTTCTGTTTTCCGCACGCCGGAGGCAACGCCCGCACCTTCCTCGGCTGGCAGCGCCTCCTCGAGCCCGACGCCGAGCTGATCGGGGTCACCCTGCCCGGGCGGGGACGCCGAGCGGCCGAGCCCGGTCCGTCGACCGTCGCCGAACTCGCCGACCGCGCCGCCGAGGCCATCGCCGCCGTCGCGGACCGGCCCTGTTACCTCTTCGGGCACAGCTTCGGCGCGGTCGTCGCGTTCGAGGTCGCCCGCCGGCTGCGCGACCTGCCCGAGCTGCGCCACCTGGTCGCCTCCGGCTGCTCCGCGCCCGCCCTGCTGCCCACCGAGCGCGTGGTGCGCACCGCCCGGTTGGAGGGTCGCGACTTCACCGAGGCGGTGGGCTTCTTCGGCGGGCTGCCGCCCGAGGTGGTCGCCGACGAGGAGCTCCAGGAGCTGCTGCTGCCCGGCCTGCGCGCGGACTTCCGGCTGGTCTCGGGCTACGAGTACCGGCCCGCGGAGCCGCTGGCGATCGGTGTCTCGCTCATCAACGGCCGGACCGACCCGCACATCGGCGCAGCCGAACTGCGGCTCTGGGAAAGGGAATGCGCGGACGAGCCGCGCTACCACTGGGCCGAGGGCGGCCACTTCTACTTCGACCCCGATCCGGCCCCGGCCGTGGACCTGCTGCGTCACCTCGTTCGGAGTGACTCCGGCGCGTCCCAGCAGCACGCCGAGCACGTTGAACTTATCTAGGTTGTGCCGCACTTCGACGGCGTAGGCACAACAGAGAGGACCCCTCCGATGCTCCTGGCCGCAGAGGACCAGTACCGGCGTGGCGTCGCCTTCCGTGAACTCCACACCGGCCCGGGCGCGTTCGTCATCCCCAACCCCTGGGACGCCGGAACCGCCAAGCTGTTGACCGGACTTGACTACCACGCGCTGGCCACCACCAGCGCCGGCCTGGCCTTCGCGCTCGGCCGCGCGGACGGCGCCAACCTGGTGGACCGCGACGAGACGCTGGCCAACGCCCGGGCGATCGTCGGGGCCACCCACCTGCCGGTCGCCGCGGACCTGGAGAGCGGCTTCGGTCCGACCCCCGCCGACGTGGCCACCACCATCCGGCTGGCCGCCGAGGCCGGGTTGGTCGGCGGTTCCGTCGAGGACGCCACCGGCGAAGGGGACCGGCCCGTGCACGACTTCAAGGAGGCCGTCGAGCGCGTCGCCGCGGCCGTCGAGGCGGCCCGTGGCCTGGACTTCCCGTTCACCGTGACGGCCCGCGCCGAGAACTTCCTCTACGGGCGGCCGGACCTCGACGACACCATCCGCCGGCTGCAGGCCTTCGAGGAGGCGGGCGCGGACGTGCTGTACGCGCCGGGACTGCCCGACGCGGCGGCGATCCGCGCGGTCTGCGAGTCGGTCGGCCGCCCGGTCAACGTGCTCGCCGGCGGGGCGGGACCGCGGCTGTCGGTCGCCGAGTTGAGCGACCTCGGGGTGCGCCGGATCAGCCTCGGCTCGGCGTTCCCGAGGGCCGCCCTGGCGACCGTGCTGCGCGCCGCGCGCGAGATCCAGCAGGACGGCACCTTCGGCTTCGCCGCCGACGCGCTGCCGTACGCCGAGGCCAACCGACTGATGCGGAGGACGACATGAACCAGGCGAGCGTCCTGCTGCGGGAACCGCACTACGTGCTCGGTGAGGTGACGCAGCACCACACCGAGGTCGAGGGACTGGCCGACCGGGCCAGGGAGCTCGGCATGGTGCCCAAGGCCGCGCTGTGGGGCTGGGGATCCGTGCGCCGGACCGAGCGCGGCCTGGAGGAGCTCGCCGTCGAGGCCGGCACCGCCTGCCTGCGGGCCGCCGGTGTGGACCCGGCGTCGGTCGACGCCCTCGTGCTGTGCTCGACCCGGTTCCCGGGCGGCCCGCGGACCCACGGGCAGTTCGTGGAGCGGATCGCCACCGGGATCGGCCTGGCCCGGGCCGCCTTCCTGGGCCTCACGCTCAACCGCTGCACCAACCTGCTGGCCGCCATCGACACCGCCCGGGCGCTGGTGGCGGCCGGCCGGCACCGGCGGGTGCTGGTCGTCACCACCGACCGGGTGGAGGACGAGTCCGAGCGGATGGAGGGGTTCGCGCTCTTCAGTGACGGTGCCGCCGGCTGCCTGGTCACCGCCGCGGACGGGTCGGCGCCCGAGGACGGTTACGAGATCGTGTCCACCGCGAGCGCACAGGACACCGCAGCCCTGGACTGGTCGCACGAGATCAGCGCCGACCTGGCCCGCGAGGCCAACACCCGGCTGTTGGAGCCGGCCGGCCTGAAGGTCGGCGACATCGACGGCCTGATGCACGCCAACCTCTTCCTGCCCATCGTCTCCATGAAGGAGCGCCAGGCGGGCTTCACCGCTGAGCAGCTCTACACCGCGAACATCACCCGCTTCGGGCACTGCTTCGCCGCGGACCCGCTGATCAACCTGGTCGACCAGGAGGCCGACGGCCGGGTGAGGGAGGGCGGGCACTACGTCCTGGCGGTGAGCGTCCCGGGATCGCGGATCGCCGTGCTGCTCCGCCGCCTGCCCGCCTCCGGCCGCTGACCCCCGCCCACCGATGTGGAGTGCCCCGTGAACGCGTACCAGAGTCATCCCCATGCCGATCTGATCGTCTCACTGCCACCGCGCCCGTTCGAGGTCGGCCAGGCCGCGCAGGCCGAGGCGGAGCAGCTGCTCGGCGGGCCACCGACCGAGCTGTTCCAACGGTTACTGGCCGACCAGGAGTCCGAGACGGCGCTGCTCCTCGCCCGTCGCGTGCTCGCCGCCTTCCTCCCGGCCGACGACGCCGACCAGGAACTCCCCGTCGAGCAACTGGTCGCGGAGGTGGCCGCGGCCCGCGCGGAGCTCGCGGCGGCGGTCGGGCGGATCGCGCCCGAGCCGGGCGAGGTGCGCGAGGCGGTACTGAGCCAGCGCGCGCCGCTCGCCCTGCTCGGCGGTTGCTGGCTGGACACCCTCTCGCAGCCGGCCACCCAGCCGGCGGTCATCGTGAACCGCCTCTTCGCCCATCACTTCTCGCTCAAGGGCGCGGGCCAGCCGCCGCGTTCGCTCCACCACCTGCGGCGCCGGGCCCTGGAGGACGCCGGGGTCCTGCTCCCGGAGATCGAGGAGGCCGACTTCCTGCGCAAGGCCGGGGCCCGTCCGCTGACCGCCCTGCACGGCGCGTTCTACCTGGCGCTCTCCCGGCTGCCCGCCAGCCACCTGCCCGAGGTGGTCGGCGTCCACTACGCCTTCCACGCGCTCGGCGTCGACGAGCTGCTGACCGACGCGGCCGAATCGCCCCTCAGTGCGGACGAACTCCGTTCCGTACTGGCCGAGTTCGCCGAACTGTCCGGTGCGCCGGAGTGGCAGCGGCTGGTGCGGGCGGTCCGACTGGTCGTCCGGCTGGAGCGCGAGCAGGTGGCGCTGCTGGCCGAGCTGGCCGAGTGGCGGCGCGGCCTGTCACTGGACGCCAGGGTCGCCGAGATCGTCGAGCGCCACCGGCTCTTCGCGGGCCGGCAGCACCGTGCGGTCCGGATCGGCGGGCAGCTGCTCTCGGAGCTGCTGGCGGACCCGGACTTCGAACCGGCGGCCTTCGTCAAGGAGTTCCGCGCCTCCCGCCAGCTCCGACCGCTGCGCACCGGCGGCTGCCCGTTCACCCGGGCCATCAAGTTCGGCGGCCCGATGTTCGGGATCTTCGACGAGCGTGAGGCGGCCGTCTTCAAGGCCTGGGCGGAGGCGGTGGCCGAGGGCGAGCCCGCCGACCTGGACTTCGTCCCGGACCGCAGCGGCGAGGCGCGGGCCGCGCACTGGCAGGCGGCGCTCGCCGGTCCGGCACCGGCGGACCTGGTGACCGCCGAGCCGGCGCCCAGGGACGACCGTGAGCTCTTCCACCGCCTGGTGAACATCGAGACGTACCCCAACACGCTGCCGCTGGCCCGGAAGCTGGCGCTGGCCGGACTCGACCGCGCCGAGCTGCTCTTCGCGCACGGCACCGGCGGCCGCTACACCGACGCCAGCTACTTCGACTACAGCGCACCGGCGTTGTACGAGCGGGTCGACCGGATCTACTGGGACAAGCTGGTCGAGCCGTACCGGCCGCTGGAGGAGATCCCCGACCGCGAGGAGGTGATCTTCCACCAGAAGACCTTCGCGCTCGGCAGTCTGATCGACGGCACCTGGGCCCACCGGATCGGCAACCTCGGCCGGTACCACCGGCAGAGCGACGCCATGCTCTTCTCGATCTACGCGGACGAGATGGGCCGGGGCGACCTCGCCAAGAACCACATCACGCTGATCCGGCAGGTGCTGGCCAGCATGGACGTCCTGCTGCCGCACATCCGCTCCGCGGACTTCCTCGACCAGGGCGAACTGCCGGACGAGCTCTACGGGTTCTCGATCCACCAGCTCTGCCTGTCGCTGTTCCCGGACAGCCTCTACAACGAGATCCTCGGCTACAACCTCGGCATCGAGATGTTCGGGCTCGGGGAGATGCGGTTGCACGAGATCCAGAAGCTGCGCCGGCACAACCTCGACACCGGCTACGAGGAGGCGCACCTGTCGATCGACAACGTCTCGGCCGGCCACGCCCGGCAGTCCGCCGACATCGTCGTCAGCTACCTGGACGGGGTGCGGCGCGACTCCGGGGAGGCGGCCGTGCAGCAGGAGTGGCGGCGGATCTGGCGCGGCTACGCCTCGTTCGCCTGGTTCGTGGAACACCAGCTGGTCAGGTCGCTGGCCGACCAGCCGCAGCCCGCGGACCTGGTGATCTGATGGGAGACGACACCGTGCGGCCCGCCCCGCGGCCGGCGTCCTCGGCCGGATCCGTCCCCCTGGACCGGGAGATCCTCGACCTCCCCTTCTACGAACCCCGGCACCGCGCCCGCGCACTGGCCCTGGGGCAGTGGTGCGAGGACCGCGCCGAGTTCTGGGAGCAGGCCCGCCAGGAGACCCCGGACAAGGCCGGCCGGCACATCCTGCGGGTGCTCGGCGAGGCCGGCTGGCTGGCCTTCCTGGACCAGTCGGCGGCGGGAGCACCGGAGTCGGGCGGAGCCGACCCGGCCGACGGCGACTTCCGATCGCTCTGCCTGGCCCGGGAGGCCCTCGCCTACACCGAGGACCTGGCCGACTTCGCCTTCTCCATCCAGACGCTGTCGGCCACGCCGATCCTGCGCTACGGCACCGAGGAGCAGCGGCGGCGCTTCCTGCCCGCGATGGCGAGCGGCACGCTGGCCGGGGCCTTCGCGGTCTCCGAGGAGCAGGCCGGCTCGGACGTCGCCGCGCTCGCCCTGCGCGCCGAGCGGGACGGCGACGAGTACGTGCTCAACGGGCACAAGGCGTGGATCGCCAACGGCACGATCGCGGACCTGTTCGTGGTGATCGCCCGCACCGGCGAGGGGCCCGGGCCGCTCGGGCTGACCGCCTTCCTGGTCCCGGCGGACACCCCCGGCCTGCGGGTCCGTGAGCCGCTGGAGGTGATCGCCCCGCGCTCGTTCGCCCATCTCGCCTTCGAGGACTGCCGGTTGCCCGCCGGGAGCGTGCTCGGCCGGCGCGGCGGTGGCTTCGTGGTCGCGATGGACCTGCTGGAGCGGTTCCGGATGACGGTGGGCGCGGCGGCCGTCGGCTTCGCCCGCCGGGCGGCGGACGCCGCCCAGGGCCGCGCCCGGCAGCGCTCGATCTACGGTGGCCTGCTGTTCGACCTGCCGACCGTCAAGGCCGATCTCGCCGACATGGAGGTCGAGTTGAACGCCGCCTCGCTGCTGGTCGCCCGGGCGGCCTGGGAACTCGACCGGGGCAGCCGGGGCTTCGCCAAGCACTCCAGCATCGCCAAGCTGCACGCCACCGAGGCGGCCCAGCGGATCGTCGACCGCTGCGTGCAAATGTTCGGGGCCGCCGGGCTGGTCCAGGGCAGCCTGCCGGAGCGGCTCTACCGGCAGATCCGATCGCTGCGTGTCTACGAGGGCACGTCAGAGGTTCAACAGTCGACGATCGCCGGCGCGCTCGACGCGCGCCGCGCTCGCTGAACCGTCCGCCCCGCCGAACCTGAACCATCCGAGGAGAACGACCCTCATGCTCACACCGGTCGACGCCGTCCGGCATCCCGATCCCTACCCCTACTACGCGACCCTGGTCTCCGAACGGCCCTTCGCCTACGACGAGTCGGCGTCGGCGTGGGTGGCGAGTGACGCGCGAGCCGTCACCGCCGTGCTGCGGTCCGCCGAGTGCCGGGTACGCCCGCCGGCCGAGCCGGTGCCGACCGGTCTGCTGGGAACCGCCGCCGGCGAGGTCTTCGGCGACCTGGTCCGGATGACCGACGGCCCGGTCCAGCAGCGGCTCAAGCGGGTGGTGGTCGAGGCGCTGCTGACGGCCGACCTCGGGCGCACGGCCGCGCTGGCCGCCGAGCGGACCCGGCGCGTGCTGGC
Organism: Kitasatospora sp. NPDC052896; assembly: GCF_044547075.1. Taxonomy (NCBI): domain Bacteria; kingdom Bacillati; phylum Actinomycetota; class Actinomycetes; order Kitasatosporales; family Streptomycetaceae; genus Kitasatospora; species Kitasatospora sp. NPDC052896. Next base: position 455,049 of record NZ_JBITZU010000001.1, on the reverse strand, counting down.
CGCCGGGGGCGAACCCCAGCTGGGGGAGCTGATGTTCGCCGTCCCCGCCCAGGTGGTGGCGGCGCTGTGCGGGCTCGACGAGGGCGCCGACGCGGAGGCGGCCCGGCTGATCGGCGACTTCGTCCAGTGCATCCCGGCCTCGGCGACCCCGGAGCAGCAGCGGGCGGCGGCCGTGGCCGCCGAGCGGCTGCGGCTGCTGCTCGGGCCCCGGCTGGCGCAGGAGCCCACCGGGCTGCTCGGGGCGCTGGTCGGCGCGGCCGGCCGGCACGACTGGGCCGAGACCGGGCCGCTGCTGGCGAACGCCGTGGGGTTCCTCTCGCAGACCTACGACGCCACCGCCGGCCTGATCGGCAACAGCATGCTGGCGCTGCGCGACGCCGCGTTGCCGCGCTCGGCCGACCAACTGGCGGACGTGGTCCGCGAGGTGGTCCGGCACGACGCGCCGATCCAGAACACCCGGCGGTTCGCGGCCGAGCCGTTCAAGCACGGGGACGCCCTGGTCGAGCCGGGACAGCCGATCCTGCTGCTGCTGGCGGCGGCCAACCGCGACCCCGCGGTCAACGCCGATCCGCACGCGTTCCGCCCGGGCCGCCCGGCGCCGGCGGTCTTCACCTTCGGTGCCGCCGCGCACCGCTGCCCCGGCGAGAACCTGGCGGTGGCCATCACCGCCGGTGTGCTGGGCGAACTGCTGGCCGGCGGATTCGACCCGTCGTCGGACCTGCCCGCCGAGGTGGCGTACCGGCCGCTGGCCAACGCCCGCATCCCGGTGCTCTGAACCCGCCCGCCACCCGACCCACCACGCGACACACGCAGGAAGGAACGACCCGATGGCGAACATGCCACGGCTGTGGATCCGGCACGAGGTGCGCTCGACCGAGCGCCGTGCCCCGATCGTGCCCGACGACGCCCGACAGCTGGTCGAACACGGCGTCCAGATCACCGTCGAGGAATCCCCGCAGCGGGTCTACCCGCTCGACGAGTACGTCGCGGCCGGCTGCGCCACCGCGGCGGCCGGCTCCTGGACCGCCGCCCCGGCCGACACCCACATCCTCGGCCTGAAGGAACTCCCCGACGGGCCAGCCAGGCTGACGCATCGTCACATCTTCTTCGGGCACGCCTACAAGGGCCAGGACGGCGCCGGCGAGCTGCTCGGCCGGTTCGCGGCGGGCGGTGGCACGCTGCTCGACCTGGAGTACCTGGCCGACGCCGCCGGCCGCCGGCTCGCGGCCTTCGGTTACTGGGCCGGGTACGTCGGCGCGGCGCTCGCCGTGCTGCACGGCCGGGGTCGGCTGCGGACCCCGCTGGAACCGCTCGGCAAGGCCGAGTTGGACGCGGCGCTGGGCGAGCCGCACGTCGCGGAGCCGCCCGCCGCGCTGGTGATCGGGGCGCTCGGCCGCTGCGGCCGGGGCGCGGTCGACGCGCTTCGAACCGCCGGGCTGACCCCGACCGAGTGGGACGTCGCGGAGACCCGACAGCTCGACCGGGCGGCGCTGCTCGACCACGACATCCTGCTGAACACCGTGCTGGCCACCCGGCCGATCCCGCCCTTCCTGCGCCCCGCCGACCTGGACGATCCGCGCCGCCGGCTCTCCGTGGTCGCCGACGTCACCTGCGACGTGACCTCGGACCTCAACGTGCTGCCGGTGTACGACGCGGTCACCGACTGGCGGCAGCCGGTCCGGCGGCTGCGCGAGGCCAAGCCGCTCGACCTGATCGCGATCGACAACCTGCCCTCGCTGCTGCCCGCCGAGGCCAGCCGCGCCTTCTCCGCCGAGCTGTCGCCGCAGTTGCCGCTGCTCGGCGACGACGACCCGGCCTCGCCCTGGCGGCGCTGCGCGGACGACTTCGTCGCCGCCTGCCGCGCGAACGACCTGGAGGTTCACCATGTCTGATGCGACAGCCGCGATATCCACCGCCAGCGGAACGGTCCACTGGGTCGGCACCGGCCTGTCCACCGGCACCAGCGGCCTGCGGCTGGTCTGCGAGCAGGCCGCGAAGGTGGTCCTCTGGGGCCGCACCGAGGAGCGCGCGGAGCGGCGGCTGGCCGAACTCGGCCTGCTGGGCCGGGCCGCCGTGCGCGCCTTCGACCTCGACGCGCTGGCCGCCGAGCTGGCCCCCGGGGACGTGCTGGTCTCGATGCTGCCCGCCGTCCGGCACCCGGAACTGGTCGAGCTGTGCGTCCGCCGGGGCGCGCACTTCGCCTGCTCCAGCTACGTCTCCGCGGAGCTCCGGGCAGCTGCCGGGGACGCCGCCGCGAGCGGGTCCGTGGTGCTGACCGAGGCGGGACTGGACCCGGGCATCGACCACCTGATGGCCCACCTGCTGGTGGCGCGCGGGCAGGCCGCGCTGCCCGGCGTGGCGGTGGACGCCGACTTCACGTCGTACTGCGGCGGCGTCCCGGCGGTGCCCAACGACTTCCGTTACCGGTTCAGTTGGGCACCGAACGGGGTGCTCTCCGCGCTGCGCTCGCCGGCCCGCTACATCGGTGAGGGGGCGGAGCGGACCGCCGAGCGCCCGTGGGAGGCGACCAGCACCCACCTGCTGGACGGCGAGCCGTTCGAGGTGTACCCGAACCGGGACAGCCTCCCGTTCGTCGCCCAGTACGGCCTGCCGTCCGGGTGGCGGCTGGCGACCTTCGTCCGCGGCACGCTCCGGCTGGAGGGCTGGCGGGCGGCCTGGGAGCCGGTGTTCGCCACGCTCACCGGCGGGGACGACGCACGGATCGGCGCGCTGGCCCGGGACCTCGCGGCCCGCTACCCGATGACCGACACCGACCGGGACCGGGTGGTGCTGGCCGTCGCCCTGAGCCTGCGGGCGACCGACGGCCGGAGCTGGTCCGGCGAGTACCTGCTCGACCTGGTCGGGAGCGAGACCGAGAGCGCGATGGCGCGTTGCGTCTCGCTGCCGCTCGCCTACGGGATCACCCGGATCCTGTCCGGCGAGCTCCCGGCCGGGCTGCACCGGGCGGCCGAGACGCCCGAGGAGGCCGAGCGCTGGCTGGCCTTCCTGGCCGAGCGCGGGATCGGCTTCCGGTTCCGCGAGACGGCCTGAGTCGAGACGGCCTGACCGCCGCCCGGGCCCGCCTGACGCCCCACCCTTCCCGCACACCCCGGTTCTCCCGAATCGCCACCCGAGTAAGAGAGGCCGACATGTCCCAGCAATCCACCCAGTTCGAACCCGCCCACTTCACCTGCGTGGGCGTGGGGGCCGGCCCGGCCAACCTCAGCCTGGCCTCACTGCTGCACGGTCATCCCGAGGTGTCGAACCTCTTCCTCGACCGGAGGGCGAGCTTCGGCTGGCACGACGGGCAGCAGATACCAGGGGCGACGCTGCAGGTGTCGCTCTTCAAGGACCTGGTCAGTCTGACCGAGCCGACCAACCCGTTCTCCTTCCTGTCCTACCTGCACGACCAGGGCCGGATCTACCACTTCCTGAACGCCCAGTTCTCGGACGTGCCACGGCTGGAGTTCCGCAACTACCTGGAGTGGGCCAGCCGGCGGAACGAGAACGTGGTGTTCGGCGAGGAGGTCCGGTCGGTCGACTTCGCGGACCGGTTCGTGGTCCGGACCAGCCGCCGCACGGTGACGGCCGACAACCTGGTGCTCGGCGTCGGCACCCGGCCCTGGGTGCCGGCGCTGGCCGAAGGCCTGCTCGGCCCGACCCAGTTCCACATCAGCGACTTCGTGGAGAAGGCGCGCGGCCTGGCCGGCAAGCGGGTCGCGGTGGTCGGTGGCGGGCAGTCCGGCGCCGAGGCCTTCCTCGACCTGATCTCCCGGCCGGGCCACGAGCTGCCCCGCCGAGTCACCTGGATCTCCCGCCGGCGCAACTACTTCCCGATCGACGACTCGCCGTTCACCAACGACTTCTACATGCCCGACCACTCGGACTACTTCCACGGCCTGGCCCCCGAGGCTCGCGAGCGGTTCAACCGGGAGCACACCCTCACCAGCGACGGCGTGTCGGAGTCCACCCTGCGCGACATCTACCAGCGGATCTACGTGCACCGCTTCATCGAGGGCACCCAGGACCTGGTCGCGCTGGCGCCGAACCGGGAGGTCACCGAGGTGAGCCCGGGTGCCGTCGGCGGCTGGGAGCTGCGGGTGCGGCACAACGACCACCCGGAGAGCGCCGAGCGCTACGACGCGGACGTGGTCATCTGGGCGACCGGCTACCGGCCGGCCCCGACCGACTTCCTGGCGCCGATCGCCGACCGGCTGGAGCGCGAGGGGGACGAGCTGCGGATCGACCAGGACTACGCGGTCCGCTGGGACGGCCCGGCCGACCGGAACATCTTCGTGCAGAACGCCGCCAAGCAGCAGCGCGGCCTGGCCGACCCCAACCTGAGCCTGAACGCCTGGCGCAGCCGCCGGATCATCGAGCGGCTGCGCGGGGTCCGGGACCAGGAGCAGCTGGAGTCGTTCATCGACTGGTCCGCCAAGGCGGCCGCCACCGCGCAGTGGGAGGGGTGAGCGTGATGACCGAGGTCGACATCGCCGTCGTCGGCGGGGGGATCATCGGCTGTCTGACCGCCCGGGAGATCCACTCCCGCGCCCCCGAGCTGTCGGTCGCCGTGCTGGACCGCGACGCGGTCGGCGCGGGCGCCAGCCGCCGCTCGGCGGGCCTGCACTTCCCACGCGGCTCCACCGAGCGGGTGCGCCGGATGGCCGCCTACAGCCAGGACTACTACGCGGAGCTGCTCGGCCGCCACCCCGAGCTGCCGATCCACCGGCTGGCCATGTCGGTGGTGGCCCGTTCCGGGAGCCTGGTGCGGGAGAACTTCCTGGACAGTGCCAAGCCCACCGAGACCGCGGGGCTGCCCGGTGGCCTGGTCGAGGTGCCCGCGGACGCCGGCGTCTGGGAGGTCGAGGGCGGCCAGTACGCGGACGTGCACGGGCTGAGCCGCGGCCTGCTGCGGGAGTTGCGGCCGCAGGTCGAGGTCCACGAGGGGATCGAGGTCACCGCGTTGCGGCTGGGCCCGGAGGAGATCGTCCTCCAGCTCGGTCCGGAACAGCAGGTGGTGGCACGTCAGGTGGTGCTCGCGCCCGGCCCGTGGCTGGCCGCCCCCGCCTGGCGGGAGCTGGTCGCACCGCTGGGCGCCCGGGTCAAGAAGATCGTCGCGCTGCACGTCGAGCGGCGGCCCGAACCCGGCGACCGGGCGATCGTGTTCCAGGAGGAGGACGCCTTCCTGCTGCCCCTGCACGAGGAGGGGTACTGGCTGTTCAGTCACACCTGTCGGCAGTGGGACGTCGATCCCGACGCCCTCAACCACGGCCTGTCCGATCGCGACCTGCGCGACGCGCTCGCCGAACTGCGGGCGCTGTCACCTGAGTTCGCCAAGCACTGCGACTCGGGCCGGGTGTTCTGCGACGCCTACAGCGGTACCGGCGAGCCGCTGGTGCGGACCCTGCCGGCCGACCCGCGACTGGTCTTCGCCGGCGCCGCCAACGGCTCCGGCTACCGGCTCGCCCCGGCCATCGCCGCACAGGCCGCCGACCTGCTCAACCTTCCGTCCACGCCAGGGAGTCACCGTGATCATCAGTAGTTACGACGAGGCCGTGCTCCACGAGGCGTTCGGCATCGACATGAGCAGCATCGACGGCATCGAGGGCGTCCAGGGCTCCGGCGCCGGCTGGGGGCGGGTCGCCCCGGGGGTCAGCTCGCAGCTGCACCACCACGACGAGACCGAGTTCTTCGTGATCGTGGCCGGTTCGGGCGAGTTCGTCGTCGGCGACCAGCACCACCCCGCCGTGCCCGGCACGGTGGCCCTGTTCGAGCCCTTCGAGTCCCACGTGCTGCACAACACCGGCGAGTCGGACCTGCTCTTCGTCACCCAGTACTGGCGTGACGCGCAGCGGGCGCTGAGCGCCTCCCAGCGCTCCGACCGCACCGGTTTCGCGGACCGTCCGGTCTTCGTCTTCTCCACCCCGCCCACGCCCAACGGCGACCTGCACCTGGGCCACCTCTCCGGGCCGTACCTGGGCGCCGACGCCTTCGTCCGCTACCAGCGGATGAACGGCACCCGGGCCTTCCACCTCACCGGCAGCGACGACTTCCAGAGCTACGTGGTCGGCGCGGCCGACCGCGAGGGGCGCACCCCGGCCGAGACCGCGGCGCACTACAGCGCCGAGATCGCCCGGACGCTCGAGCTGATGGACATCCCGCTCGACCAGTACACCGTCACCAACGACGACCCGTCCTACCCGGACGGACTGCGGGCCTTCTTCTCCCGGGTGGTCGACTCCGGGCGGGTCGACACCGTGCAGGCCCCCGCGCTCTTCGACGCGGAGTCCGGTGCCTACCTCTACGAGGTCGACGTCAAGGGCGGCTGCCCCACCTGCGGCTCGGGCACCAGCGGCAACATCTGCGAGGAGTGCGGCGAACCGAACGCCGTGGTGGACCTGGTCGAGCCCCGCTCCAACCGGTCCGACGCCCCGCCGCGCACCGGCACCGCCAACCGGTACACCCTCCCGCTGCACGAGTTCGACGCGGAGATCGCCGCGCACCACCGGGCCGGCCGGGTCCCCGCCCGGCTCCGCGACCTCGCCGGGCGGCTGTTCGGCCGCTCCCGGCTCGACATCTCGCTCACCCACCCGTCGAGTTGGGGCGTCAGCCCGGCCGAGGCGGCCGGCGCCGGCCAGGTCATCTGGGTCTGGCCGGAGATGAGCTACGGCTTCCTGCACGGCATCGAGGCGCTCGGCCGCCGGCTCGGCCAGGACTGGCGGGCCGCCGAGCCGCAGCCGGACTGGAAGGTCGTCCACTTCTTCGGCTACGACAACAGCTTCTACCACGCGATCCTCTACCCGGCCCTCTACCGGCTGGCGCACCCCGGCTGGGACGCCGACATCGACTACCACGTCAACGAGTTCTACCTGCTGGAGGGCGCCAAGTTCTCCACCAGCCGGCGGCACGCGATCTGGGGCAAGGAGATCCTCGGCCCGGACACCGTCGACTCGGTCCGCTACTTCCTCTCCCTCACCCGCCCCGAGGGCCGGCGCACCAACTTCCGCCGGGACGACTACCAGACGGTGCTCCGGGAGACCCTGATCGACGGCTGGCAGGCCTGGCTGAACGACCTCGGCGAACGGGTCCGCAAGCACCACGACGGCCTCGCCCCCGACGCCGGCAACTGGACCCCCGAGCAGACCGCCTTCCTCGGCCGGCTCGGCGCCCGGCTCACCGCGCTGACCGGCAGCCTGGGCAAGGACGGCTTCTCGCTCAACCAGGCCGCCGCCGAGCTGAACGGCATCGTCCAGGACACCGTGCGCTTCGCGGCCCAGGAGAGGACGCTGGCGGACGCCGCCGGCTGGCGCGACGAGGCGCGGACGACGATCGCGCTCGAACTCGCCGCCGCCAAGCTGCTCGCCCACGGCGCCGCGCCGGTGATGCCCCGGTTCGCCGGCCGCCTCGCCGCCGCGCTCGGCCTGCCCGTGCCGGACCGCTGGCCGACCGGCCCCGAGCTGCTCGCGCCGGGCAGCCGGGTCGAGCTCGCCGGTCGGGTGTTCTTCGGCGCCCCGGCCGCCTCCGCCGAGCCCGCGCTGCTCGGCTGGTTCACCGACCTGGTCACCAGCTCGCTGCAGATCGAGCAGGCCCCGGCCTCGGCCACCCTGATCGACCTCGGCGCCAGCTCACTGCAGACCGTCTCGCTGCAGTACCAGATCCTCGACGCGCTCGGCGTCGACCTGCTGGTCGACGAACTGCTCGGCGACCACGACCTCGGCACCCTCGCCACGCTGCTGGAGCAGCGCGCCGACGCCGGCGCCGTGGCCGAGGTGATCGGAGCCACGGCATGAACCACCTCGACGTACTCCGCGACATCGAAGCCAGCGGCCTGACCATCACGGTCAGCGGCGGCGACCTCCGGCTGCAGGGCATGCGGGACCGGATGGACCCCCAACTCATCTCGCGCATCAAGCAGTTCAAGCCGGAGCTGGTCGCCCACCTGAGCGTGGCGGCACAGCAGGAGCCCGGCAGCTTCCCCCTCACCCCGCTCCAACACGGCTACCTGCTCGGCCGCGGCGGGATCTTCGAGATCGGCACCGTCGCCAGCCACGTCTACCACGAGATCGAGGGCTCCTGGGACCTGGACCGGCTGGAGACCGCGCTGCTGGCCGTGGTCGATCGGCACGCCCCGCTGCGCAGCCGGTTCCGCGAGGAGGGCCGGCAGGTGGTCGAGGCCGCGGTGGACCTCCGGATCGACCGGCTCGACCTGCGCGGCAAGCCGGCGGACGAGCAGGAGCGGATCCGGCTCACGCTGCGCGAGGAGCGCTCGCACCGGGTGCTGCCCGCCGACCGGGCGCCGCTGGTCGCCGTCGAGGTGACCATCCTCACCGACGACCTGATGGTGCTGCACGTCAGCCACGACGGCCTGGTGATGGACGGCATCAGCTCCTTCCTGTTCTTCCGCGCCTGGTGGGACGAGTACCGGGGCGAGCCGGCCGGGAGCTGCCGGGAGCTGCCGTTCGAGGACTACATCGCGGCCCTGGACTCCGCCCGCGCCAAGGCGCCCGCCGAGCGCTCCCGCACGTACTGGGCGGGGCTGCTGGACGACCTCGCGCCGCACCCGGACCTGCCGCTGCGGACCAGCCCGGCCGCGATCACCGAACCGCGCTTCACCCAGCGCCAGGTCCGGCTGTCGGCCGAGGCCTGGGCCAGGCTGAAGGAGACCGCCAAGCGCGCCGGCCTCACCCCGTCCGCCCTGCTGCTCGCCGCCTACGGGGAGGCGCTCTCCTGTTGGGGCGCGGGCTCCCGGTTCACCCTCAACACCACGGTCGCCAACCGGCCGCCGATCCACCCGCGGATGAGCGCGGCGATCGGGCCGTTCTCGGACACCATGCTGGTCGAGGTCGAGATCGACCGCGAACTCCCGTTCCGCGAGCGCGGCAAGGCGCTCCAGGCGCGGCTGCGCAGCAACCTGGACCACCGGCACCACTCCGGTATCGAGGTGCTGCGCGAGCTGGGCCGGCGGCGCGGCGGCGCGGCCGAGGCCCGGATGCCGTTCACCTTCAACAGCGCGATCGGCTACGTGCACGACGAGGTCGACGGCTCGGCGCTGGAGCTCTTCGGCGCCGAGGTGTACTCCGTCAGCCAGACCCCGCAGGTGTGGCTGAACGCCTTCGCGATGGAGCAACACGGCGGCCTGGTCGTCCAGTTGGACGGCATCGACGAGCTGTTCCCGGAGGGCCTGCTGGACGCCCTCACCGCCGGCTACCAGCAGCTGCTGGAGACGCTGCTCGACGAGTCCGCCTGGTCCGCCACCACCTTCGACCTGCTCCCCGAGGACCAGCGCGAGCGCCGTCGGGCGGCCAACGACACCGAGGTCGAGCGGCCGGACCAGCTGCTGCAGGAGGCCTTCACCGCCCAGGCGCTGCGCACGCCCGAGGCCGTCGCGGTGATCACCTCGCGGGGCTCGATCAGCTACGGCGAGCTGCACCGGCGGGCCGCCCGGGCCGCCGGCTGGCTGCGGGAGCGCGGGGTCGGGCGGGACGAGCTGGTCGGCCTGGTGATGAGCCGCGGGCCGGAGCAGCTCGTCGGGATCATGGCCACCGTGCTGGCGGGCGCGGCCTACCTGCCGGTCGACGCCGGGCTGCCGGCCGAGCGGCAGCGGTACCTGCTGACCGACGGCCGGGTGCGCTGCGTGCTCACCAACGCGGCCTGGCAGGAGGACGGACGGGACGTCCTGGCCCTGGACGCGTGGGACGAGCCGCCGGTCGGCGAGCCGGCGCCGCTGGCGGTGCTGCCCGGCGCGAACCCGGACGACCTGCTCTACGTGCTCTACACCTCCGGGACGACCGGTACGCCCAAGGGCGTGATGGTGACCCACCGCAACGTGGCCAACGTGGTCGCGGACTGTCGCGGCCGCTTCGGCATCAACCCCGCCGACCGGTTCTTCGCGATCAGCGCGTTCAACTTCGACCTGTCGGTCTGGGACGTCTTCGGCGCCCTCACCGCGGGCGCGGCCCTGGTGATGCCGGATCGCGACAAGGCGGTGGATCCGGCCCACTGGCTGCGGCTCTGCGAGAGCGCCGGGGTGACGGTGTGGAACTCGGTGCCCGCCATCGTCGCGCTGATGCACGACCAGGCCGTCGCCGAGCGGGCCGCGCCGCCCGCGCTGCGGCTGGTGATGATGAGCGGCGACCGGTTGCCGCCGGCCCTGCCGGCCGCGCTGCGCCGGCTCCGGCCGGGCCTGGAGGTGGTCTCGCTCGGCGGTCCCACCGAGACCACCATCTGGAACATCCTGCACCCGGTGGGCGAGGAGGAGGACGGCAGCGAGAGCATCCCGTACGGCCGGCCGAACAGCAACAACCGCGCCTACGTGCTCGACCAGCACGGCCAGGACGCGCCCGACTGGGTCACCGGCGAGATCGTCGCGGCCGGCACCGGCCTGGCCCGCGGCTACTGGCGGGACGAGCAGCGCACCGCGGAGCGGTTCCACACCGACCAGCGGCGCGGCGAGCGGCTCTACCGGACCGGCGACCTCGGCCGCTACCTGCCCAGCGGCGAGATCGCCATCCTCGGCCGCAGCGACTTCCAGATCAAGGTGAACGGCTACCGGATCGAGGCCGGCGAGGTCGAGACCCGGCTGGCCGCCCGGGACGCCGTCCGGCAGGCCGTGGTGGTCCGGCAGACCGGCGCCCGGGGCGACCGGCTGGTCGCCCACCTGGTCCCGGCCGGGGCCGACCGACCGGACGTGGCGGCGCTGCGCCAGGAGCTGCGGGCCGAACTGCCCGACTACATGATCCCGTCCGTCGTGGTCTGGCACGACGAGCTGCCGCTGACCAGGAACGGCAAGGTGGACCGGAGCGCGCTGGTCGACCAGGCGCCCGCCGCCGACCAGGAGCCGGCCGCGCCCGCGCCGCTGGACGACGGGCCGGCCACCGAGACCGAGCTGGTGCTCGGCGGGATCTGGTCGGAGGTGCTGCGCGGCGCCACGGTCGGGCCGCACGACAACCTCTACGCGCTCGGCGGTGACTCGATCAGCGCCGCCCGGATCCTGACCGCGGTGCGCAAGCGGTTCGGGGTGGGCATCCCGCTGGACCGGCTCCCCGAGCTGGAGACGGTCCGGCTGATGGCCGCCCACATCAGCGCCGTCCAGGTGCCCCCGGCCGGCGCGACGGCCGCCGCTTCGACCACCGGGGAGGCCTCCCGATGACGGACTCCGTGCTGGACCACGTGCTGGACCACGTGCTGACCGTCCCGCCCGCCACCGGCCGGATCTCCTTCGCCCGGCTGGACGGCACCGAGACCCTGGAGCTGGCCGAACTCCACGCCCGATCGGTGAAGTTGGCCGCCGGGCTGCACGCGAGAGGGATCGGCGCCGGCGACCGGATCGGGATCCTCTCCGCCAACCGGCTGGAGTGGGTGCTGCTCGACCTCGCCGCGCTCCGGCTGGGCGCGGTGACCGCCGGCCTGGAGCCCGGCAAGTTCGCGCCGGACGACGCGCTGCTCGCCCGCTACGGGCTCAAGCTGCTCTTCACCGACCAGCCGTCCGAGGCCGCCGGCGCCGTGCCGATCGCGGAGGTCGGCCGGATCGCCGACGCGGCGGACCCGGCCGACGCCCCGGCACCGGTGCGGTACGCGCCGGACCAGGTGACCACGATCAAGTTCACCTCGGGCAGCACGGGCGAGCCCAAGGGCCTCGGCGCGACCGCGGGCAGCATCGAGAGCTCGCTGCGCGCGGTGCAGCAGATGTTCCACCACGCCCCGGACGACAACCTGTTCGTCTTCCTCCCGCTCTCGCTGCTGCAACAGCGGTACTGGATCTACTCGGCGCTGCGGTACGGCCACGACGTCACCGTCTCGACCTACGAGGCGGCCTTCTCCACGCTGCGCCGGGCCCGCCCGACCGTGGTGATGGGCGTGCCGGCGTTCTTCGACACCGCCCGCCGGCACATCGAGGGCCGGGCCCGTCGAGCGGGGACCGGGATCCGGGCGGAGGCCCAGCGGTTCTTCGGCGACCGGGTCCGCTACCTGTGGACCGGCTCCGCCCCGGCCGACCCCGCCATGCTGCGCTTCTACACCGAGGCCGGAGTGCCGATCTACGAGGGCTACGGCCTCAACGAGACCTGCATCGTCGCCAAGAACCACCCCGGAGCGTTCCGTGAGGGCAGCGTCGGGCGGGTGGTGCCGGGCAAGCAGGTGCTGTTCGACGAGGACGGCGTGGTCAGCGTCCGTAGCGACCACCCGGTCAACGTCCGCTACGAGTTCGCCGCCCCGGGCGTCTCGGAGCGGGTGTTCCGGCCCGGCGGGATCGTCCGCACCGGCGACCTCGGCTACCTGGACGAGGACGGTTTCCTCTTCATCCGGGGCCGGGCCGACGACGTGATCGTGCTGGACAACGGCAAGAAGGTGATCGTCCGGCCGATCGAGGAACGCCTGAAGTCCGGCCCGGCGATCGAGGAGTGCGTGCTGTTCTGCCCCGCGCAGACCGACCTCGTCGCCGTCGTCTCACCCGCCACCCTGCCCGCCGACGAGGCGGCGATCGCCGAGCAGCTCGCCCGGACCAACGCCGCGCTCGACCGGGACGAGCGGATCAGCCGGGTGGTGGTGGCCCGGGAGCCGTTCACCATCGAGAACGGCCTGCTCACCTCGCAGTTCAAGCCCAGGCGCCCGCAGATCCGGGCCGCCTACGCCGACCAGCTCGACCAACCCCAGGAGGGTATCCATGCACACTGACCACCCCGAGACGGAGACCGCGGCCCGGGAGAACCTCTCCCTGGTCCTCACCACCCCGGTCGACCCGGACGCGATCGACCCGGACGCGGACATGGCCGGAGCCTACGGGCTGACCTCGCTCAACAAGGTGCTGTTCCTGACCTCGCTGTGCGACGAGACCGGCACCGAGCTGTCCCGGTTCACCGAACACGACCTGGCCCGGATGACGACCCTGCGCGAGGTCGTCGAGGCCATCACCACGGCAAAGGCGGTCTGAGCATGAGCTGGGCAGAGAAGGCGGCGGCGGTCCTGGAGAACGAGCACGTCCGGCTGCGGCCGATCACCGCCGAGGACCGCTCCTCACTGCGCGCGATCGCCCTCGACGAGACGATCTGGCGCTACTTCGTCAGCAGGATCGAGAACGAGGCCGACTACGAGGCCTTCTTCGACGCGACCCTGGCGGACCACCAGGCGGGCCGGCGGGCGGTCTTCCACATCACCGACAAGCGGTCGGGCCGGGCGGCCGGCAGCATGAGCTTCGGCAACATGGCCGAGGCGGACCGCCGGTTGGAGATCGGCTGGTCCTGGCTCGGGCTGGACTTCCAGGGGCAAGGCATCAACCGCTGGGCCAAGTACCTGCTGCTGGAGCACGCCTTCGAGCAACTCGACGCCGAGCGCGTCGAGTTCAAGACGGATGTGCTGAACAAGCAGGCTCGCAAGGGCCTGTTGAACATCGGTGCCAGTGAGGAGGGTGTGCTGCGCAGTTTCAATCCGATGCCCGGCGGGCGCCGTCGGGACGCCGTCTTCTACAGCGTGCTGCGCGCCGAATGGCCAGAGGTGAAGGGCCAGTTGGCCGCCCGGCCGAAGGTCGCCCGCACGGAGCCGGTCGGATGAGCGGCGGCGGGAGCATCCCCTTGGTCCGCGTGGCCGGTGACCCCTTCACCGCCGGCCGGCTGCACGGCGGGGCTCTTGCCGCACCACTGCGGGCCTTCGTCGACGACTCGCTCGCCCGGCTCAACCGGGTGCTGGCGACGCCGCTGTCGATGACCGCGCTGCTGCCGACGATCGCCGCCTACCAGGCGGCGGTCGCGGCGGCCGCGCCGGACCTGGCCCAGGAGGTGCGCGGCCTCGCCGAGGGCGCCGGGATCAGCGAGCCGGAGGCCTGGCTGCTGCAACTGCGCCGGGAGATCATGGGCTACCAGAAGGTGCCGACCGCGGGCGACTGCACCACCTACGCCCGGGCCGGCGGCCCGTTCGCCGGCCACCCGGTGCTCGCCCAGACCATCGACCTCAACAGCGACCTGGACGACCAGATCAGTGTCCTGGAGGTGAGCCGAACCGGTGGCTCGCGCCGGTCGCTGGTGCTGAGCTTCGCCGGGCTGCTCGGCTACCTCGGCCTGAACAGCGACGGTCTGGCGATCGGCCTGAACCTGGTGCTCGGCGGCGACTGGCGGCCCGGTCTGCCGCCTTACCTGGCCATCCGCGAGCTGCTGGACAGCACGTCCAGCGTGGACCAGGCGGTCGCCGCGCTGCGCGGGATGCGGCTGGCCAGCTCGCGCTCGCTGACCCTGTGCGACCGGGAGAAGGCCGTCTGGGTGGAGGTCCTCGGCGACGAGCTACGGGTGACCGAGGCCGTCGAGACCCTGCACACCAACCACTTCCTGCACCCCGACCTCGCCCCGGGCGACGAGCTGAACGTCTTCGCCCGGAACTCCTCGGTGCGCCGACTGAAGGCCGTCGAGGCCGGACTGGCCGAGCTGGGCCCGGCGGCCGACCCCGAGCAGCACTTCGCGCTGCTGTCCGAGCCGCCGATCTGCGTCCCGGACGAGGGCGACATCCGCCGTGAACGCACGGTCGCCGCCGTGGTCATGCTCCCGGACCGGGGGGAGCTGCACGTCCGGCCCGGTGACCCGTCCCGGTCGAGCACGCAGGTGTTCAGCCTGCGCCCGACGTGACGGGCGTCCAGCCGGCGTACGGCGTGGAGGCCTGGCTGGCGGACCTGGCGAGCGACGTCGAGCCGCTCTGCCCGGCCCGCTACGCCAGCGACCTCACCGAGGGCGAGCGCCGCCGGGCCGCCGGCTACCGGTACGAGGGCGACGCCCGGCTCTTCCTGCGCTCCCGGCTGGCCGTGCGGGCCCTGCTCGCCGACCGGCTCGGCGAGGCCCCGGCGGCGGTCCGGCTGGCTCGCACCGCGAGTGGCAAGCCGTACCTGCCGGACCACCCCGGGGTGCGGGTGAGCTGGTCCCGGTCGGAGGACCTGCTGCTGCTCGGGATCACCGAGGACGGGCCGCTCGGCGTCGACCTCGAACGGCTCCGGGTGATCCCCTCGGCCGGGCACGTGCTGGCTTCGGTCTACCCGGCGGTGCCGCCCCGGGCCCACCGCGCCGGTCCCGAACTCTTCTTCTCCGCCTGGACGTTGCTGGAGGCGGCGGTCAAGGCGACCGGGCGTGGTCTGGCCGCCGGCGCGCCCGACGTGACACTCACCTTCCCCGCCGCGGGCCGGGCGGCCCTGCTGGGCATCGCCGGCAGCGGGGCCGAACCGTGGTCGGCCCGCACCGACCTGCTGGAGGGCCCGACCGCCGGTCAGGGGCTGATGGCCTCCTTCGTCTCCCGCGGTTGCCACCCGGGCGTCCGACTACGGCGCTGGCCGACCTGACCGCACCACTTCGACCGAGGTTCCGTCTTGATCCCACGACACCGTCCCGCCCGCGCCCAGTTGCACGCCATCGTTCCGCGGCTGGGTGCCGAAGAACTCCGCCACCAACTCCGCCACCGGCTGGGCGTTCTGCTCGGCGCGGGCACCGACTGGACTTCCAGCAGCGATGGTTGGCTGCTGCGGGGTGGTCCGTTCACCCTCCTGGTGCACGACTCCTGGGACGGCCCTGAGCTGCGCCTCGGCCGGGCCGCCACCCAGGACGCCGCCGAATCCGTCGAACGACTGCTGTCGGGGAGGGAGTCGACGGCCACCCCGGCCGCCACCGACCCGACCGACCCAACTCTCACCGATCCGAGCCTCACCGATCCGAGCCTCACCGATCCGACCCTCACCGATCCGAGCCTCACCGATCCGAGCCTCACCGATCCGCCGTCCGTCACCCCGGAGCCGTCCCGCTCGCGATCCGCTCGGCTCCCGGCGGCGGTCCGCCCGCTCGCCGAGGCCAGCGGCCTGCCGCCCGCCGAAGTGGCCGCCTTCGCCTGGCGGTCCCTGCTCCACGGCTGGGGTGTCCCGGCGACGGCGTGGGCCGAGATCGGCCCACCCGCCACCCGTCCGTTCCAGGCCCCCGCGCCGGCCGGGAGCGTCCGCGAGGCCCTGCTCACCCCCGTCGCCCGCCACCCGGCGGCCCGCGCGCCGGAGGTCATCCTCGACCGCACGGCACCACCCGCGCTCCCCGCCGGCTGGCAACTGCGCTCCTGGTCGAACCCGGTGGCGGGGCGGGTGCAGTGCTCGGTCCGCGCGCAGGCGGCCGGCCACCGCCTGCACGTCGAGTCGCCCGGCCTGGCGACGGCGGAGGAGCTGTCGGCGCTGCTGGCGGCCTGGACCGCCGTCCTCACGGCGGTCGCCGAGCAGCCGGACCGGCCGCTGGCCGACCTCCCGACCCCGCCGCCGGTACTCCTCGGCGGCTGACCGCCCCCAACCGACCCCGACCGCCGAGCCTGGAGAGTGCCCGTGCTGCCCGAGCCGCACCGGATCCGTGGGCGGCGTGCCGTCGAGATCGCCGCCGACGTCGAACGCGCGGTGGAGGCCGGCCGGTTACCGCCGGGAACGGCCCTGCCCCCGCTCCGCGAGCTGGCCGTGGACCTCGGCGTCAACGCCAACACCGTCGCCGCCGCCTACCGGACGCTCCGGGACCGCGGTGTGATCGAGACGGCCGGCCGGCGGGGCAGCCGGGTGCTGCCCCGGCCGTCCGGTACCTCCTGGGGCCAGGTGCCGCTGGAGGTGCCGGCCGGCGTGCACGACCTCTCCGACGGCAACCCCGACCCGGCCCTGCTGCCCTCGCTGACCGAGGCCTTCGCGCACGCGGCGGCCGAGCACACCCGCCGGCCGGTGCGGTACGGCGGGAGCACCGGCGACGAACGCCTGCTGGCGCTCGCCCGCGACGCCTTCACCGCCGACGGCGTGCCGGCCGGGCCGCTGGCCGTCACCTCCGGCTCGCTCGACGCGATCGAACGGCTGCTGTTCGCCCACCTGAGACCCGGGGACGGCGTCGCCTGCGAGGATCCGGGCTGGGCGAGCCTGTTCGACCTGCTGCCGGCCCTCGGGCTGCGCCCGATCCCGATGGGCATCGACGACGAAGGTCCGCGCCCCGAGGAGGCGGCGCGTGCCCTGGCCGCCGGCGCCCGCGCGTTCGTGCTCACCTCCCGGGCGCAGAACCCCACCGGGGCCGCGCTGAGCGCCGACCGGGCTGGTGCGCTCAGCGCGGTGCTGGCCCGGCACCCCGAGGTGCTGCTGATCGACGACGACCACGGCCACGGCCTGGTGGATCTGCCCTACCACCCGGTCTGCGTCAACGGCGGTCGGCCGACCACCCGCCACTGGGCGGTCGTCCGCTCGGTGGCCAAGGCGTACGGCCCGGACCTGCGGCTGGCGCTGCTCACCGGCGATCCGACCAGCCTGGACCGGGTGCAGCGACGGCAACGGCTGGGTGCGGGGTGGGTCAGCCACGCGCTCCAGCGGGCCGTCGGCCACCTCTGGGCGACCGGCGCGGTGCCCGTCGACCGGACGGCGGCCTCCTACCGCGACCGTCGGGACGCCCTGCTCCGCGCGCTGTCCGAGCACGGGGTCCGGGCCCACGGCCGCAGCGGTGTCCACGTGTGGATCCCGGTCGGTGACGAGGCGGCGGCCGTCGTCGCCCTGCTCGGCCGGGGCTGGGCCGTCGCCCCGGGCGCCCGGTTCCGGCTGCGGTCCGCGCCGGGGTTGCGGCTCACCGTCTCCACCCTGCGGCGCGAGCACATCCAGCCGCTCGCCGACTCGCTCGCCGAGGTCCTGCACGCCCAGCCGGACCTCACCCGCCGGGCCTGACCGCCGCTCCGACGGTCGGGGCGGTGGCGGCCCGTTCGCTCGCGGTCGGGGTCAGGACCAGCCGGGGTACGGCGGAAGGGGCCAGGCCGGCGGGGCGGGCAGGTCCGGGCCGGGCGCCGGCGCGCGGCCGGCGAGCCAGCCGAGGAGCGCGTGCCCGGGCGCGGCCACGCCGGGCCCGCCGGGTGAGAGCTCCCACCGGCGGCCCAGGTCGGTGGCCTCGACCCACCCGGCCGCGAAGCCGCGCGCCCGCAAGCCGTCCAGCGTGTCGTCGAGGGCCCAACGCACGTACGCGTCCGGCCAGTCGGCCGGCCGCCGGCCGAGGTCCAGGTCGACGTGGTGGGTCTCCAGCTCGCGCCAGCAGCGGTGCAGGGTGAACCACGCCGGGTGCCGCCAGCCCGCCAGCGCCGGGACCAGGGTGTCCCACGCCGCCGGGGGCATCGCCGCGGCCTCCTCGGCCAGCCGGGCCAGCCGGCCGCGGAGGTCGCCGGCCAGCTCGCCGGCGGAGCGCGCCGAACCCCGCTCGACGGCCTCGGCGAGCGACGCCGCGTCGCCCCGCGGCCCGGGTGCCTCGCCGGTGCGGGCCAGGCCGAGCAGCCAGACGTACGCGTCCACGGCGCCGGCGACGTGGGTGATGACGTGCCCGCGGGTCCAGCCGGGCAGCGTCGAGGGCGCCCGGACGTCCGGGTCGGTCAGCCGGTCGAGAGCCGCGGTGAGCCGGTCGCCGGAGCGGGCGACGTGGGCGAGCAGGGCGGGGACGTCAGGTGGCGGCGTCAAGCGAACTCCCGGTCAGAGGCTGGTGGGTCAGAGGGTGATGAAGGAGTAGCCCTTCGCCTTGAGGGCCGGCAGCACCGTCCGCAGCGAGGCGATGGTCTCCGAACGGTCGCCGCCACCATCGTGGCAGAGCAGGATGTCGCCGGGCTTGGCGGCCAGCAGCTTCTCGGTGATCTTCGCGGTCCCCGGACGCGCCCAGTCGCGCGGGTCGATGTCCCAGTCGATGGGGGTCAGGCCGTTCTGGGCGGCGACCGAGAAGATGGTCGACGACCAGTCACCGCCCGGGGAGCGGAAGAGGGTGGGCGCCGGGGCGCCGGCGTCGACGATGACGGACTGGGTGTCCTCGATCTCCTGCCGGATCTGCGCCTCGGTCTTGCGGGAGAGCGGCTGCGGGTGGTGCATGGTGTGGTTGGACAGGGTGTGGCCGTCGGCGGCGATCCGCCTGATCAGGTCCGGGTGGGCGTGCGCCTCGATGCCGACCACCGAGAAGGTGGCCTGGATGTCGTACTGCTTCAGCAGCGCCAGGACCTGCGGGGTGTAGGTCGGGTTGGGCCCGTCGTCGATGGTGAGCGCGACGGTGTCGGCGGGCGCGTTCGGGAAGAGGTCGTGCACCTTGAAGATGGGCTTGCTGCGCAGCGTGGCCGGTGACGCCGAGGCCCCGCCGGGCAGCGGGGATATCGACGGTTCGGCCGTGGCGCCGGAGGAGAAGGAGTCGGACGCGCTGTTGGGGGTGGCGTGCGACGGACCGGAGCAGGCGGCCAGTGCGGCGGTCCCGAGGGAGGCCGCGCCGAGGCTGCCCCAGCGGAGCAGGCGCCGCCGGGAGACGCCCTGGTCGCGCTCGTCCGCCCACTCGTCCGTCCGGCCCGTCCGTCGCTCTGCCATGTGAGCCCCCTCAGTTGTACGTGTGCTGACCGATCCGTCGCGGGCCTGCCCGACCGACGGCCGCCGGGGTGTGGCGGGCGGCCGGTGCAGTCCGTTCTCATCGACGCGGCGGAGCCCTCCGCCGGTTGCGGAGATTCGAGTCGGTGTTCGCATGAGAATAGGGGAGCCAGGGAGGGAGTGCGTGGGGTGGGTGGGGGCCCGGTGGTGCGCCGGGCGCACATGAGCGCGCCCGGTACCGCCGCGCGGGTCGGACGACCCGCGCGGACGACCCCGAAGCGGTCCTCGCTGTCTGCCAACTCGCCGGTGCGACACAGTGATTGGCACGAACGAGTGAGGTCGGCTCCGACACGCCGAGGGGTCCGCGGAGCCGCTGCCAGGATCGGTGCCGCGCCGGTCCGACCGGCCGCGGTCACTGCCACCGCCTCCCTCCCGCGCGCCCGCCACCCACCCGGGGTGGGCACGCCTGTCCGCCAGGAGCCGACCATGCCATCGATGCTCTCCCCGACCGCCGAACCGGAGGACGGTGCCCAGCCGCCCGGTGCCGAACCGCCCGGCCCCGGTGAGGAGCTGCGCTTCCAGGCCCCCGGCGACCACCGGGCCACCAGGGTGGCCGCCATGACCACCACCGCGATGCTCCGCCGGCTGCCCCAACTGGTCCGCCGGGCACTGGCCCTGGGCTGGCAGGTGGACCGGACCTCGCTGCTGGTGCTGCTCGGCTGCCAGCTCCTCGCCGGCGCGCTGGGCGCGTTCGGTCTGCTGGCCACCACCCGGACGCTGGCCGCCCTGGTCGCCGCCGGCCACATCGCCGCCCGGCTGCACCAGGCGGCGCCCTCGCTGGTGCTGTTGGCGGTGGCGGCCGGCGTCCGGGCGGTGCTGTCGATCGCGGTCGGCAGCCTGGCCCAGCGGATCGGCCCGAAGATCAGCCGGCAGGCCGAGCTGATGCTGCTGGACGCGGGCACCAACGCCGAGCTGGCCGCCTACGACCACCCTGGCTTCAACGACCGTTGGGACGCCGCCGACCGCGGCGCGGAGGTCGCCCGCGACCTGCTGCCGCAGACCCAGAACCTGATCGCCGCCACGCTCTCGCTGGTCGCGGCGGCCTCGGTGCTCACCCTGCTGCACCCGTTGCTGCTGCCGCTGCTCCTGTTCGGCGCCGTGCCGCGGGCGTTGGCCTCGGTGCGGGCGGCCCGGATCGGCTACCTGGCGATGCTGCGCACCCACCAGGACCGCCGGCTGCTGTCGATGCTGCGCTGGTACCTGATGGACAAGCAAGTGGCGGACCAGGTCCGCTCGGACACCGTGGCCGGCTACCTGCTGGGTCGCTACCGGGCCGCCGGCGACCGGATCGACCGGACCAGCGACCGCGCGGTCTGGGAGGCGGCCCGGGTCTCGCTGCTCGGCGCGGCGCTGGCCGGCGCGGCCGCCGGGCTGCTCTGGCTGGCGCTCGGGCTGCTGCTCGCCGGCGGCCGGCTCTCGGTGGCCTCGGCCGGGACCGCCGTGATCGCGGTGACCGCGGCGGCCCAGGCGGTGCAGGGCATCACCGGCTACGGGACCGACCTCTACCGGACCGGCCTCTACCTGGACGACTGGTCGAGCTTCGTGGACGAGGCGGCCGGGCAGCGGCTGGCCCGTGGCACGCGCCGGCCCGGGCCGCCGGAGGTGGTCGAGCTGCGGGACGTCAGCTTCGCCTACCCGGGCACCGACCGGCCGATCCTGAACCGGGTCTCGCTGACCGTGCGGCGCGGTGAGATCGTCGCCGTGGTGGGGGAGAACGGCGCGGGGAAGAGCACCCTGATGCGGCTGCTCTGCGGCCTCAACCTGGCCACCGAGGGCAGCGTGCGGTGGGACGGGGTGGACATCCGGGAGCTGGACCCGCACGAGGTCTGGCGGCACACCGCGGTGGTTCCGCAGAAGTTCGCCGAGTGGCCGGACACCGCGCGCGAGAACATCCGGCTCGGTCAGCCGACCGCCGGCGGCGACCGGGACGTGCTGGCCGCCGCGCGGGCCTCCGGCGCACACGAGGTGATCGACCGACTCCGCTCCGGCCTGGACACCCTGCTGGCCCGCGAGTGGTGGGGCGGAGTGGCGCTCTCCGGCGGGCAGTGGCAGCGGATCGCGGTGGCCCGGGCGTTCTTCCGCAGCGGCGGGCTGCTGGTGCTGGACGAGCCGACCAGCGACCTCGATCCGCGTGCCGAGCACCGGATCTTCGGCGGGCTGCGGCGGTTGGCGGCGGACCGGGCGGTGGTGCTGGTCACCCACAACCTGGCCAACACGGTGGTCGCCGACCGGATCGTGGTGCTGGAGCGCGGGGAGATCACCCAGCTCGGCCGGTTCGACGAACTCACCCGGCAGCCGGGACTGTTCCGCGAGCTGTGGCAGCTGTCGCAGGACCGCCGGCCGGTTCCCGGCCAGCGCGACGACCGGGACTGACGGATCGTCCCCCGGTGCGGCGACCGAGTCCGCCGTACCGGGGGACGGCCGCAAAAGGGGTTGACCGGCGATGCCGCTCGGTGAGACCGTCCGGGCGCAGGGCGGTTCCGCGGACTCGGGACGGCGCGAGGGCGAAGGCCCCTCGGTCGTCTGCCGGGCCCGCGCCTTCGGCATGCCCTGACGACCGCGCGGATTCCTGCACGGCGGGCCCCTCCCGCACGGCGGGCCCGCGCGACACCGGTCGGCCGGGGGGTGTGCCCGGCCCGTCCGGCGGACCGGGCTGCCCATGGCCAGTCCGTCCGTATACGCATGACCCGTTCGGAGCAACGGTCTGACGATCGGAAGGGTGTGGTGGCGGTGGAGCGGTCCTGGGGACTGGGCGCGGCGATGAGGTACGACCCGGGCGAACCGGAGCCGGTTGCCGACCGCCGCTCGCCCGGGCACTTCCTGCGCGGGCTGGCCCGGCGCTTCCGGGTCCAACTGACCTGGGCCGTACTGCTCGGGGTGGCCTGCCTGCTGGCGGAGGCGATGATGCCCACCGTGCTCGGCCGCGCCATCGACGCCGGGATCGCGGCCCGGGACCAGTCCGCGCTGCTGCTCTGGGGTGGCGCCCTGCTGCTGCTCGGGCTCGGTCAGGCGGCCTTCGGCATCCTGCGCGACCGGTGCGCGCGGGCGGCCCGGCTCGGCGCGACGTACTCGACGGTGTCCCTGGTGACGCGTCAGGTGAGCTCGCTGGGCGACGCGTTGTCGGTGCTGGTCCCGGCCGGTGAGGTGATCAGTGTGGGTGTCGCCGACCTCACCACGCTCGGCCGGGGGCTGGAGGTGCTGCCGCGCGGGGTCGGCGCGGCCGTCTCCTCGGCCGTGGTGGCCGTCGTCATGCTCGACGAGTCACCGGAGCTGGGCCTGCTCGTGCTGCTCGGGGTGCCGCTGCTGGCCTGGACGATCGCCCGGCTGCTCCGGCCACTGCACCGCCGGCAGGAGCGACTGCGCACGCGGCAGGGTGAGCTGACGGGCCTCGCGGTGGACATCGCGGCCGGCCTGCGGGTGCTGCGCGGGATCGGCGGCGAGGAACTGTTCCTGGCCGGGTATCGCGCCGAGTCCCAGCGGGTCCGTCGGGCCGGTGTCCAACTCGCCCGGGTGGAAGCCCTGTTGGATGCGGCCAAGGTGCTGCTGCCGGGGCTCCTGGTGGCCCTGGTGGTCTGGCTCGGCGCCCGGGACGTGCTGGCCGGACGGTTGACCGCGGGTCAGTTGGTCGCCTTCTACGGCTACGCGGTCTTCCTGGCACCGCAGTTGCGCCGGCTGACCCAGCTGGCCGACCTGACGGCGCGGGCCCGGGTGGCCGCCGCCCGGGTGGTCGGACTGCTCACGCTGACACCGGGGTTGACCTCGCCGGCCACCGCGACGGCGGAACCGCCGCTCGGTGCCGCCGCGTTGGAGGAACCCGGGGCCGGACTGCTGCTCCCGGCCGGCCGGTTCACCGCGATCGCCTGTGCCGCGCCCGGCGACGCCCTGCTGCTGGCCGACCGGCTGGGGCGCTACACCGACTCCGCCGCCCGCTGCGCCGGCGTCCGGCTGGACGAACTGCCGCTGGACGAGGTGCGCCGCCGGATCCTGGTGCTGCGCAACGACGCGCTGCTCTTCAGCGGCCCGCTGCGCACCGAACTCGACCCCGCCGACCGCGGCGCCCCGGGCGACCGGCTGCTGACCGCGGCCCTCGGCACCGCCGCCGCCCACGACATCGTGGCCGC
The DNA here is from genome assembly GCF_044547075.1 of Kitasatospora sp. NPDC052896. NCBI lineage: Bacteria > Bacillati > Actinomycetota > Actinomycetes > Kitasatosporales > Streptomycetaceae > Kitasatospora > Kitasatospora sp. NPDC052896. The sequence goes on along the minus strand of NZ_JBITZU010000001.1, from coordinate 431,547 downwards.
GCTGCCCGACGGCCTGGACGGCGTGGTGGCCGACTCCGGTCGGGAGTTCTCCGGCGGCCAGCAGCAACGGCTGCGGCTGGCCCGGGCGTTGATGGCCGACCCCGAGGTGCTGGTGCTGGTCGAGCCGACCAGCGCGGTGGACGCGCACACCGAGGCGCGGATCGCCCGGCGGCTGGCCGCCGACCGGGCCGGCCGGACCACCGTCGCGTTCACCACCAGCCCGCTCCTGCTGGACCGGGCCGACCGGGTGCTCTTCGTCGCCGACACCAAGGTGCTCGCCGAGGGGACGCACGTCGAACTGCTCGCGGACCAGCGCTACCGGTCCGTCGTCACGAGGGGAGTCGATCAGCCATGACCGCCGCCACCGTACCGACCGCCACCGTCCTGCCCGTCGCCAGCGTGCGCGAGGTGCGCCGCTACGCCCGGCGGCTGGCCCTGCGCCACCCCCGTCGACTGGCCGGAGCGCTGGCCCTGCACGGGCTCGGCGCGGCCTGCGGGCTGGTGGCCCCCCGGCTGCTCGGCGACCTGGTCGAGGAGACCGGGCGCGGCATCGACCGGGCCGCCCCGACCGCGCTGCTGATCTGCGCCTTCCTCGTCCTGCAGGCCGCGCTGGTGCGCTGCGCGGTCCACGCCTCGGCCCGGCTCGGCGAGCAGGTGCTGGCCGAGCTGCGCGAGGACTTCGTCCGCGAGGTGCTCGCCCTGCCGCTGGCGACGGTCGAACGAGCCGGCACCGGCGACCTGGTGACCCGCAGTACCCGGGACGTCGAGGCGCTCTCCGGCGTGGTCCGGACGGCCGTGCCGGACGTGCTGATCTCGAGCACCACCGTGCTGCTCACGCTCGGCGCGGTGGTGCTGCTCGGCCCACTGCTGGCGCTGCCCTGCGTGGTCGCGGTGCCGCTGCTGTGGGCCGCCACCCGCTGGTACCTGGCCCGGGCCCGGGACGGCTACCTGGCCGCCGGCGCCTCGTACGCCGAACTGACCGCGGGGCTGGCCGAGACGGTCGAGGGCGCGCGCACGGTGGACGCGCTGCGGATCGCGCACCGCCGGCTGGCCCGCGCCGAGCGGGACAGCGCCGGCTCGTACGCGGCGGAACGCCACACCCAGCGGCTGCGCACGGTGCTCCTGCCGATCGCCGACATCGGGTTCCTGCTGCCGGTGGTGGCCACCCTGGTCATCGGCGGTCTGTACTACCTGCACGGGCTGGCCTCGCTGGGTGCGGTGACCGCCGCCACGCTCTACGCGCAGCAGACCATCGCGCCGGTCGACCTGCTGATCGCCCAGCTGGACTCGTTGCAGAGCGGCGGTGCCTCGCTGGCCCGGCTGCTGGGCGTGGCCGGCCGGGACGAGCGGCCGGCTCCCGGCCCGGCGCGGCGCCCGCGGCACTCCGGCATCACGGTCTCCGGCGTCAGCTACGGCTACCGGCCCGGGCAGAACGTGCTGCACGGGGTGGACCTGGAGGTCCGGCCGGGCGAGCGGCTGGCCGTGGTGGGCGCCTCGGGGGCCGGCAAGTCGACGCTCGGCAGGCTGCTGGCCGGCATCCACACCCCGGGCACGGGCCAGGTCGCGATCGGCGGGGTGCCGCTGGCCTCGCTGCCACTGGGCGAACTGCGCCGCCGGGTGGCCCTGGTGACCCAGGAGCACCACGTCTTCCGCGGCACCCTGCGGGACAACCTGCGGCTCGCCCGGCCGGACGCCACCGACCCCGCGATCGAGCGGGCGCTGCGCACGGTGGACGCCTGGGACTGGGCCGCCGACCTCGGGCTGGACGCGGCGGTGGGCTCCGGCGGGTACCCGCCGACCCCCGCCCAGGCGCAGCAACTGGCGCTCGCCCGGCTGGTGCTGGCCGACCCGCAGGTGCTGGTCCTGGACGAGGCGACCTCGCTGATCGACCCGCGCTCGGCGCGCCTGCTGGAACGCTCGCTGGCCGCGGTGCTGGCCGGCCGGACCGTGGTGGCCATCGCACACCGGCTGCACACCGCTCGGGACGCCGACCGGATCGCGGTGATGCACGACGGCCGGATCATCGAACTCGGCCCGCACGACGAGCTGGTGCGCCGGGGCGGGGTCTACGCCGGCCTCTGGGCGGCCTGGTCGGGCCCCGAACCGGCGTGACCCGGGCCGGCGCGCCTCCGGCCGGGCCGACCCGGCCGGGGTGACGAGGCCGGGGTGACGGGGCCCACCCGCCGGCGGCCGTCGAGCCGCGCCCGCCGGGTGGGCCCGCTGTGCCAGAGTCGTGCCAGGGCCGGACCCGCCGAGGGCCGGGCCGCCGAGTCCGCCGACCCCGCCGACCGGTCGGCACGATCCGAGGAGCCTGCTGCCGATGCCCAGCCTCGCCCACGACCGGGACGGATTCACCCTGCACGGACAGCCGTTCCGGATCCTCTCCGGAGCCCTGCACTACTTCCGGGTGGTCCCCGAGCAGTGGGAGCACCGGCTCGGCCTGCTGCGCGCGATGGGGCTGAACACCGTCGAGACGTACGTGCCGTGGAACCTGCACGAACCGCGCCCCGGCGAGTACGAGTTCGGCGGCCGGCTGGACCTGCTCCGGTTCGTCGAGGCGGCCGCCGGGCTGGGGCTCAAGGTGCTGGTCCGGCCCGGCCCGTACATCTGCGCGGAGTGGGAGTTCGGCGGGCTGCCGGCCTGGCTGCTCAAGGACCCGGCGATCCGGCTGCGCTGCGCCCACCCGGGCTTCCTGGCCGCGGTGGACAGCTGGTTCGACGAGTTGCTGCCCCGGCTGCTGCCGCTGCTGGTGGAGCGGGGCGGCCCGGTGCTGGCCCTCCAGGTGGAGAACGAGTACGGCAGCTACGGCAACGACGCGAGGTACCTGCGCCACCTGGCCGAGGGCCTGCGCCGGCGCGGCGCGGACTGCCTGCTCTTCACCTCGGACGGTCCGGACGATCCGTCGCTGCAGGGCGGCACGCTGCCCGGGGTGCTGCCCACCGTCAACTTCGGCGGCCGGCCGGCCGAGGCCTTCGAGGTGCAGCGCCGCTACGCCCCGGACGGACCGCCGGTCTGCATGGAGTTCTGGAACGGCTGGTTCGACCAGTGGGGCGCCCCGCACCACACCCGGGACGCCGAGGACGCGGCGCGGGTGCTGGACGAGATGCTCGCGGCCGGCGCCTCGGTCAACCTCTACATGGCGCACGGCGGCACCAACTTCGGCCTGCTGAACGGCGCCAACCTGGAGGACGGCCGGCTGCGGCCGACCGTCACCAGCTACGACTACGACGCGGCGATCAGCGAGTCCGGCCGCCCCACCGCCAAGTTCTGGGCGTTCCGGGAGGTGCTCGGCAAGTACACCGAGCTGCCGCCGGCCCCCGCCCTGGAGCCGGCCGAGCCGCTGCCCTCCCGGGTGCTGCCGCTCTCCGCGCCGCTGCCGCTGCTGGAGTCGGCCGCGGTGCCGGCCGAGCCGGTCCGCTCGGCGGCGCCGCTGGCGATGGAGGAGCTGGACCAGGCGTACGGCTTCGTGCTCTACCGGACCAGGGTGAGCGGCCCGCGGGAGGCGGCCGCGCTGGCGGTGGACGGGCTCGGCGACCGGGCCCAGGTCTTCCTGGACGGCAGGCCGGTGGGCGTGCTGGACCGGACCGCGCCCGAGCGGGGCTGCGAGCTGGCGGTGCCGGCCGATGGGGCCCGGCTCGACCTGCTGGTGGAGAACCTCGGCCGGGTCAACTACGGTCCGGCATCGCTCGAGCGCAAGGGCATCGCGGGGGGTGTGCGGCTCGGCCAACAGCTGCTGCTGGACTGGGAGATGTACCCGCTGCCGCTGGACGACCCCGGGGTGCTCGACTTCCCCGGCGAGCCCGGTGGGTCGGGCGCGCTGCCCGGGCGGCCGGTGTTCCGCCGGGCGGAGCTGGAGGTCGAGCGGCCGCTGGACGGCTTCGTGCTCACCGAGGGGCACGGCAAGGGGCTGTGCTGGGTGAACGGCTTCCTGCTCGGCCGGTTCTGGGACATCGGTCCCCAGCAGACCCTCTACCTGCCGGGCCCGCTGCTGCGGCCGGGCGTCAACGAGCTGGTCCTGCTGGAGCTGCACGGGCCGTCCGGGGACGGGCTGCGGCTGGTGACCGAGCCGGTACTGGACCGGCTGGGCGGGTGGACCGACTGAGGGCCCGGAGCGGCTGACCGGCCGGACCCGGCCGAACCTGACCGAACCCGACCGAACTCAGCAGGACCCGACCGAACCCGGCCGGCCTGTCGGTGCGGGCGCCTACCCTGGGTGCCATGACGGGCTCACCGATCAGCTGGATCACCGTGCCGACCCCGCTGCCCAGCGGTCCGATGGCGGTCGGGGTGACCGATCTCGGGGTGGCCGTGTCGCTCTTCACCCCGGGCGCGGCCGGCGGGCTGCCCTCGCCGGCCGACGGGCCGCCGTGCTCGGACGAGCGGCGCCGGGCGCTGGTGACCGGGCGGTTCGCGGAGTACTTCGCCGGGCGGCGGCGGGCCCTGGAGCTGCCGTTGGACTGGCGGCTGACGAGCGGGCCGCACCGGGTGGTGCTGGAGACGCTGTACCGGACGGTCCCGTACGGCGAGACCATCGCGTACGGCCGGCTGGCCGAGCGCAGCGGGGTGTTCGAGCAGGCCGAGGAGGGCCCGGGGCTGGCGGCCCGGGCGGTCGGGCAGATGATGGGCGCCAACCCGCTACCGGTGCTGGTGCCCTGCCACCGGGTGGTGGCGGTGGCGGGGCTGGGCGGCTTCGGGTCGGGCCGGGTCGGGCTGGACGTCAAGCGCTGGCTGCTCACCCTGGAGGGATGGCTGCCGCCGACCCTGGACTGGGACGGCCCGGCCTGAGACCGGTCCTCGACTTATTCGAACACCGGCGGATCATCGGACAGTGTATTTTCATTCCCGGTCACGATTCGACGGAAATCGCGCGCAGGTCGCGCATAGGGTTCATTCATACTAATTATCCCAGGGCTTCAATCACCCATCCGAGTGATTGCCCCACCCGTACCTCCGGCCGCACTCTGAAGACACCAGCCGGAATACACCATGTGGGGGAGAGGCCAGCCATGACGACTGAGACCAATGTGGGGATTCCCGGGCCGGGAAGTCAGCCGCAGCAGAGCCAGCAGCTGAGCCTCGGCACGGCCGCTGCGAAGAACCTGGCGACGACCACCAAGTCCGAGCCCCAGATGCAGGGCATCAGCTCGCGGTGGCTGCTTCGTATGCTGCCCTGGACCCAGGTGGCGGGTGGCACCTACCGGGTCAACCGGCGCCTGACGTACGCGGTCGGGCGCGGGCGGGTGAGCTTCGTGAAGACCGGTGCCGAGGTCCGGGTGGTCCCGCCGAGCCTGTGCGAGGTCCCGGTGCTGCGCGGCCTCGAGGACGGCGCGCTGCTGGAGCAGCTGGCCGCGCGCTTCGTCCAGCGCGACTTCCGGGCCGGCGAGGTGCTGGTCGAGGAGGGCCAGCCGATCAACGAGGTCCTGCTGATCGCGCACGGCAAGGTCAACAAGATCGGCGTCGGCAAGTACGGCGACCGGGCGGTGATCGGCGTCCTGGCCGACGGTGACCACCTCGGCGACGAGGCCCTGACCGAGGCCGACGGCGTGTGGAGCTACGGCGTCAAGGCCGCCACCTCCGGTGTGGTGATGGCGTTGCCCTGGCCCGCCTTCCAGGAGCTCGCGGACCGCTCGGAGGCGCTCCGGGCGCAGATCCTGCAGTACCTCTCGGACTCGCAGCAGCTGCAGAATCGTCACGGCGAGGCCGAGATCGAGATGTCCGCCGGCCACGAGGGCGAGTACGAGCTGCCCGGCACCTTCGTCGACTACGAGCTGGCCCCCCGCGAGTACGAGCTGAGCGTCGCCCAGACCGTGCTCCAGGTGCACACCCGGGTCGCCGACCTCTACAACAAGCCGATGAACCAGATCGAGCAGCAGCTCCGACTCACCATCGAGGCGCTGCGCGAGCGGCAGGAATACGAGCTGATCAACAACCCGGAGTTCGGCCTGCTGCAGAACGCCGAGTACGAGCAGCGGATCCAGACCCACTCCGGCCCGCCCACCCCGGACGACATGGACGAGCTGCTGACCCGCCGGCGGGGCACCAAGCTCTTCCTGGCCCACCCGCGGGCGATCGCCGCCTTCGGTCGGGAGTGCAACGAGCGCGGCCTCTACCCCGACACCGTCGAGGTGCAGGGTCACCGCATCCCGGCCTGGCGCGGGGTCCCGATCTTCCCCTGCAACAAGATCCCGATCGTGGACGGCCACACCACCTCGATCATCGCGATGCGTACGGGTGAGGACAACCAGGGGGTGATCGGGCTGCACCAGACCGGCATCCCGGACGAGTACCAGCCCAGTCTCTCGGTGCGTTTCATGGGCATCAACGAGAAGGCCATCATCTCCTACCTGGTCAGTGCCTACTATTCCGCGGCCATTCTGGTGCCGGACGCCATCGGCGTGCTGGAGAACGTCGAAATCGCCCGCTCCCGAGGCTGATTGTTTCTCCGCTGGTCGGCGCGGATTCATTTCCGCGCCGACCGCCACGGAATGGCCGGGTGCGCGTGGCTCCGACTCCGGAGGTCGTGCGGCGGGCCGGGATCACACACCGACACTGGGGGGACCAGCCGATGGCCACAGAGACGCTGAGCCGCGATGACCACGACGACCAGAGCCGCGACACTCCGGCCGCCGCGATCCGTTCCGGCGGGGCGCTGCCCTGCCAGACCGCCCCGCACTCGGAGGAGCAGGCCGCGGCCGAGGTGCTGACCCGGGCCCGGGCCGCGGTGGATCCGGTGCTGCGGGGCGCGATCGAGTCCATGCCGGCATCGATGGCCAGGGTCGCCGGCTACCACTTCGGCTGGCGCGAGGCCGACGGGACGCTCTCCTCGGCGGACCCGGGCAAGGCGATCCGTCCCGCGCTCGTCCTCGCCGCCGCGCAGGCCTGCGCCGGCGTCCCGGCCACCCTGACCGGCAGCCTGGTTGCCGCCACCGCCCCGGCCACCGCGCCCGCCCGGGCCGCCGTCAAGGCCGCCGCCGCCGTCGAACTGGTCCACAACTTCACCCTGCTGCACGACGACGTGATCGACCGCGACGAGACCAGGCGCCACCGGCTCACCGCCTGGCGGGTGTTCGGCACGACCGAGGCCATCCTGGCCGGTGACGCGATGCACTCGTTGGCGCTGCGCACCCTCGCCGAGGACGCCCACCCGGCCGCCGCCCCCGCGATGCGTCGACTCGCGCACTGCGTGGTCGAGTTGTGCGACGGTCAGCAGGCCGACTGCGCCTTCGAACGGCGCAGCACGGTCTCGCTCGCGGAGTGCCTGGCGATGGCCGAGGCCAAGACCGGCGCGCTGCTCGGCTGCGCCTGCGCGATCGGCGCGCTCTACGGCGGCGCGGGGGAGGCCACCGCCGACGCGATGGACGCCTTCGGCCGGGAGATCGGCCTGGCCTTCCAGTTGATCGACGACCTGATCGGGATCTGGGGCGATCCGGCCGTCACCGGCAAGCCCGCCGGAGCTGATCTGCTCGCCCGGAAGAAGTCGCTGCCGGTGGTGGCCGCGCTCTGCTCGGGCACCGGGGCCGGTGCCGAGCTCGCCGAACTCTACGCGCTGGAGCGGCCGTTGGCCGACGTCGAGGTGCGCCGGGCGGCCGACGCGGTCGACCGGGCCGGGGGTCGTGCCTGGGCCCAGGGCGCGTCCTGCGAGCGGATGGCGGCGGCCATCGACCACCTCGCCGAGGCGGTCCCGCTGCCGGAGGCGGCCGACGACCTGCTGGCCCTGGCCGAGCTGGTGACCCGCCGCAACCGCTGAGCCCCCACTCCTGACCCCAGCCCACCCCGCCCCACGCTCGACAGCCCGTCCCCGGCACCCCTCAAGGACCGAACCCCCATGAGTTTCCTGGACATCGGGATCATCGTCATCGTGCTGGTCGTCGTGGCCGCCGCACTCGCCCTCCTCCAGCGCTACGTCCCGCACCACCTCCGCGAGGCGCACAACGACGTCGCGGGCTTCATCTACGCGGCGGTCGGCGTGATGTACGCCGTGCTACTCGGCTTCGTGGTCGTCACGGTCTGGACGAACATCGACGCGGCCCGCAAGACCACCTTCCAGGAGGCCGACGCGCTGGCCGGCGTCTACTGGATCGCCCGTGAGCTTCCGCCCCCGCTCGGGCCGCAGTTGGAGCAGCAGTCGCTGAGCTACGCGCGGACCGTGCTGGACACCGAGTGGCCGCTGATGGCCAAACACCAGAGCAGCCCGGAGGCCACCCAGTTGGTCTACCAGATCCGGGACACCGCGTTCCAGTTCAACCCCACCAACGCGCAGCAACAGGTGCTCTACCAGAGCGCCGTGAGCCACGTGGAGGACCTCGCCTCCGAGCGCCGTCAGCGGCTGAACGAGGTGGACGACTCGGTGCCGGTGCTGCTCTGGGTGGCGCTGATCGCGGGCGCCGTGCTCACCGTCGGCTTCACCTTCCTCTTCGGCCTGCCCAACACCCTGGCGCACAGTCTGATGGTGCTGTCGCTGGCCGGGTTGATCGTGCTCTCGCTGGTGGTCATCAAGGAGATGAACTACCCGTTCCACGGGGTCACCGCGGTCAAGCCGACCGCCTTCGACGTCTTCCTGCAGCGGCTCCCTCCGCCGCGCTGAGCGCGTCACCCACCTTGCGGGCCCGTCGGTTCTCCGGCGGGCCCGCCGCCATGTCCGTCGGCTCGCGGACCGGCCCGCCGCCGCGTCGATCAGCGGATCTCCGCGTACCATCGCTTGCCAGCTGATTGTCCGGATATGGCCGATTTGTGAGAGTTGGGTCCCTTGCTGTCCCGTCCCTCCCGGCTCCGGCTCCGGCTCCGCCCGACCACCGCCGTCCGAAGGGATCAGGATGCCCGTGTCCTCCGCCCACGCCAACGACCAGGCCGCGCAGGCGGCTCTCACCGCGCTGGCCGCCGACGCGTACGTCTACGGCCTCCCGCTGGTGCGCGGCCTCGGCACGGTCGAGCGGCTGCTCCGCCAGGGCCTCGGCTCGCTCCAGCCGGGCCCGCCGAACCAGTTCCGGCACGCGACCCGGCTGGCCGGCCCGGACAGCGACTTCGCCTCGGTCAACAGCGACACCGTCTACTCGCTCGCCCTGCTCGACCTCTCCGAGGGCCCGCAGCTGCTGCACGTCCCCGACACCGGGGGCCGCTACCACGTGCTGCAGTTCATCGACGCCTGGACCAACGACTTCGCCTACCTGGGCCGGCGGGCCACCGGCACCGGCGAGCAGACCTGGCTGGTCGTCCCGCCGCACTGGCCCGGCACCCCGCCCGCGGACGTCCGGGTGATCGCATCGCCGACCACGGTGGCCGCCGTGGTCGGCCGGATCGCCTGCGCCGGCCCGTCCGAGCTGCCCCGGGTGGCGGCCCTGCAGCAGCAGCTGACGATCACTCCGTTGGAGGTCGGCGGGGTCGCCGCCGGCCTGCCGCAGCCCGACCCGGTCGTCCCCGAGGAGCTGCGCTTCCTCGAACAGCTGCGGCTCTGGATGGCCGCCTTCCCGCCCGCCGCGCCCGACGTCGAGTACCAGCGGCGGTTCGCCCCGCTCGGCCTGCTGGACGAGGGCCCCTCGCCGTACGCCGCGGCCGAGCCGGGCTGGGCCGCCGCGCTGGCCAAGGGGCTGACCGCGGGCCAGGAGCACGTGACCGCCGCGGCCCGGCCGCCGGAGGGCCACCCGGAGGGCGAGTGGACCGCCGGCCTGCACCTGTTCGACTACAACCTCGACCACCTGGGCCCCGGCACCCTGGACGAGCCGGGCTGGCGGATCCCGGACCGTCGGGCCGCCTACCTCACCCGGGCGGTCGCCGCCCGGACCGCGCTCTGGGGCAACCACGCCTACGAGGTGGTCCACGCGACCACCGCCGAGGACGCCGAGGGGGAGCCGCTGAGCGGCGACCGGGCCTACCAGCTGCGGTTCGACAACGCGCCGCCGGTCAACGCCTTCTGGTCGCTCACCGTCTACACCCTGCCGGAGTTGCGGCTGGCCGCCAACCCGATCGACCGCTACAGCATCGGCGACCACACCCCCGGGCTGGTGCACGGCGAGGACGGCTCGCTGGTCCTCCGGCTCCAGCACACCCGGCCGGCCGACCCGGAGCGGGCGGCCAACTGGCTGCCCACCCCCGCCGGCGCCTTCCGCGCGATGATCCGGCTCTACCAGCCGGGTGACGCCGTGCTGGACGGTTCCTACCGGCTCCCGCCCATCCATCCGCGGCACGAGCCGGGCGAGGATCCCGGTCACGGCGGCGTGCCGGAGGGCCAGCCGGAGGGACACCTCGGCACCCGCCGGGTGCTGCACCGGGCCGAGCACGGCATCGAACACGGTGTCGCGCACCCCGTCCTGCCCGGGGACGGCTGAGCTGACGGCCGGGCAGACGGCTGGCAGACGGCCGGCGTGACCCAGCCGAACACCTGGGAATCCCAGGGCAAATCTCATCTTTTCGGCGAAACGACCCGCTTGCTGAGGGAGTCATAGAAGGAGGAGCGGGCAGGAAAGGTCGGGGCAGCGGTGTCAGCGGGCCGGCGAGGAGGAGTGGGACGTGGTGGAGGTCGGAGCGGGGCTGGGCGGCAGCTCGGAGGGTGTGCTGGACGGGCGGGCGGACGGGACGGCCGACGTCCCGGACGTCGGGCTGGCGCTCGGGCTCACGCTGTTGCTCGGCGCGCTGCTGGCGCTGCTGCCGGAGCTGGGCGACACCGAGGGCGTGCTGCTGGCGCTGCCGCTCGGGTTCGCGCTGGCGCTCGGGTTCGAGGTCACCGGCGAGGAGGGGGCGGCCGTGGGCGGCGTGGGCTGCTCGGTCGGCCCGCCGGCCAGCGTCACCACCGCCTCGGACGGGGGCAGCGAGATCTGGGCGGTCCACTGAGTCTGTGGCGCGCGGTCCTCGTCGACGGTCACCGTCACGGTGATCCGCTGACCGGGCGCCAGGGTGCCGGAGTCGCGGCTGAGCCGGAGCCAGTCGCAGCTCGGCACGGCCTCCCAGTCGATCGGGGCGTTCCCGCTGTCGATCAGGGTGATCACCGTCCGGTTGCCGTACGGCGCGGCCTGGACGGTCAGTTGGGCGCCGGCGGTCGACGGGGGCGGCGGAACCGGCGCCGGCCGTAGCACCGGGCTGCTGAGCGGGACGGCGCCGAGCGCCGGCACCGGTACCGCCGCCCCCTGTACCGGCGGCAGCAACGTTTCTGCGGGTGTCCGCCCGACCAGTGCGGCGGTGAGCGTGCCACCCGGCCCGACCGTCCCGCCGCGGCTGACCAGCGCTCGCGCCGGGGCCGCGCCGCCACTCCCGGGCGTGGGGAGCGGGCCGGTCCCCGGCCCGGCGGTGGTCGGCCCACCGACCGGGCCACCCGCCGGGTCGTCGTCCACCCGGACCGAGGAGACCGTGGCCGCGGGGTCGGACCCGGTGCCGTCCCGGTGGGCCAGCCAGAACGCGCCCAGCGGCGCGGCCAGCACCGCCGCCAGCACCCCGGTCGTGACGGTGCGCTGACGGACCAGGACGGCCCGCTCGTGCAGGTCGCCGCCGGCCCGGTGGCGGTCCAGGAAGCCCGGTGCGCGGTGCCGGGGGAAGCCCCGGCGGTCGAAGTGGAGCGCGGCGCGGCCGGTCGGCGCGGGCGCGGTGGCGCGGCTCGCGGCCGCCCGCCGGCCGGCCGCCGCGCCGGTCAGGAAGGCGACCCCGGGGGAACGTCCCAGGCGCGGCGGCGGCACGTGACCGGACCAGCCGTCCGCGCCCTCGGCGTCGGCGTCGAGCCGGACCGTCACCGGCGCGGGCAGCAGGGTCGGGCCGGCCGGGCCGGTCAGGCCGTCGCCCAGCGCGCCGGCCACCCGCTCGGCGGTCCCGCGACAGGTCGGGCACTGGGTGACGTGCCGCAGCAGCTCCCGGCGCAGCGCCGGGCCGAGCACCCGGGCCGGCCAGTGCTCGGTCCCGGCGCCGCCGAGCCGGGTCAGCTCCGGACAGCTGCCGTCGCGCAGCACCAGCAGCGCGGTCCGGGTCCGGGTCAGCTCGGCGGCGCCCGCGGCGAGCAGCTGCCGGGCCGCCGCGTCGTCGAGGCCGAGCACCGCGGCGACCTCCAGCGGGGTCAACCCGTGCCGGACCGCCAGCTCCAGCGCCTCGCGCTGCTCGGCCGTCGTCCCGGCCGCCTCCGGCCAGGTCAGCTCGGTCAGCTCGCGCTGGCGCCGGGCCGCCTCGGCGGGGGAGGGGCACGCCTGCGCGTCGGGAGCGTGGTCGCAGGGTGTGTCGCCGGCGGGTGTGTCGCCGGCGGGGGCGAGCCGGCCGAGCACGGTGTACCGGGCCAGCGAGTACAGCCAGGCCCGGAGCAGCCCGGGGTCGGCCAGCCGGTCCCGGTTGGCCAGCGCCAGCGCGCGCACCTCGCGCACCGCGGCCACCGCCGGGTCGTGCGCGCAGAGCGCCGAGAGGCAGTAGGTGAACAGGCCGTCCGCCAGCTGCTCGAAGGCGGGCAGGACCGCGTCGGCCCGCGGGTCGGTCGCGGCCCGTTCGTGGGGGTGGGTACGGGGGGTCACCCGTCCGACGGTAGGGAGGACCGCCGAGTAGGCCGGGCGGAAGGTGCGGCTTGTCCTCCTTTCGGGTAACAACACCGCCCACCGCCTGACAACGGACTGTCCGACCCACCCGCTACGGTGGCCCCCATGGCAGCCCGTACCTCGAAGACCACCGCCAAGCCCCGCCCGGCCTACCGCTGCACCGAGTGCGGCAACCAGCTCCCCAAGTGGGTCGGCCGTTGCCCGGAGTGCAACGCCTGGGGCACGGTCGAGGAGTACGGCGCCGTCCCGATCCGGACCACCGCGGCCGGTCCGGTCAGCGCGCCGGCCCGCCCGATCGCCCAGGTCGACGGCCAGGTGGCGACCGCCCGCTCGACCGGCGTCAGCGAGCTGGACCGGGTGCTCGGCGGTGGCCTGGTGCCGGGCGCGGTGGTGCTGCTGGCCGGCGAACCCGGCGTCGGCAAGTCCACTCTGCTGCTGGACGTCGCCGCCAAGGCCGCCACCTCCCAGCACCGCACGCTCTACGTCACCGGGGAGGAGTCGGCCGGCCAGGTCCGGCTGCGCGCCGACCGGATCAACGCGCTCTCCGACCACCTCTACCTCGCCGCCGAGTCCGACCTCGGCGCGGTGCTCGGCCACATCGAGCAGGTCAACCCCGGCCTGCTGATCCTGGACTCGGTGCAGACCATCGCCTCCGCCGAGCTGGACGGCGCGCCCGGCGGTCCGGCCCAGGTCCGCGAGGTGGCCGGCGCGCTGATCCGCGCCTCCAAGGACCGCGGCATGGCCACCCTGCTGGTCGGCCACGTCACCAAGGACGGCTCGATCGCCGGCCCCCGTCTGCTGGAGCACCTGGTCGACGTGGTGCTGAGTTTCGAGGGCGACCGGCACGCCCGGCTGCGGATCATCCGCGGCATCAAGAACCGCTACGGCGCCACCGACGAGGTCGGCTGCTTCGAGTTGCACGACGAGGGCATCGCCGGCCTGGCCGACCCGTCCGGCCTCTTCCTGACTCGCCGTGACAGGCCGGTCCCCGGCACCTGCCTGACCGTCACCCTGGAGGGACGCCGGCCGCTGGTCGCCGAGGTGCAGGCGCTGATGGTGGATTCGCAGATCCCCTCGCCGCGGCGCACCACCTCCGGCCTGGAGTCACCGCGGATCGCGATGATCCTGGCGGTCGTCGAGCGGCACGGCGGGGTCAAGCTCGGCAAGCAGGACATCTACACCGCCACCGTCGGCGGGGTGAAGCTGACCGAGCCCTCCGCCGACCTGGCGGTCGCGCTGGCCGTCGCCTCCTCCTCGTCGGACACCCCGCTGCCCAGCAACCTGGTGGCGATCGGCGAGGTCGGCCTGGCCGGTGAGGTCCGCCGGGTGACGGGCGTGCAGCGGCGGCTGGCCGAGGCCCACCGGCTGGGCTTCACCCACGCCCTGGTCCCGCCGGACCCGGGCAAGGTGCCGCCGGGCATGAAGGTGGTCGAGGTGGCCGACATCGGCGAGGCGCTGCGGGCGATCCCGGGTCGCCGCCGGGCCGCCGCCAAGCCCCGGACCGAGTCCCGCACCCCTGCGCCGGTGCCCGCCGCGGTACCCGCGCCGGCCGCCCACCCGGACGAGCTGATGGCCGGCTGGGAGCCGCTCGACTCCGACGAACTGGGCTGACCGAGGCCCCGTCACCGCGCCCGCACCGTAGACTCTGCCTGTCCGGTACCTGATCGGACAGTAGCGAACGAGGGACCGGAAACCCCCGCGGAGGCGGACCGGGCCGGCCGGAGGAGTCACGTGGCAGCGAGCGACCGGGCGGAGAAGTCCCCCCGCGAGGAGGCCCTGCTGCGCGCCTCCCTGATGGCCATCGCCCCCGGGACGCCGCTGCGCGACGGCTTGGAGCGGGTGCTGCGCGCCAACACCGGCGGCCTGATCGTGCTGGGGTTCGACAAGACCGTCGAGTCGGTGTGCACCGGCGGTTTCGTGCTGGACGTCGAGTTCACCGCGACGCGGCTGCGCGAGCTGTGCAAGCTGGACGGCGCGGTGGTGCTCGACAAGGACATCACCAAGATCGTCCGGGCCGGGGTGCACCTGATGCCGGACGCCTCGATCCCCACCGACGAGACCGGCACCCGCCACCGCACCGCCGAGCGGGTGAACCGGCAGACCGGCTTCCCGGTGGTCGCGGTCTCGCACTCGATGCGGCTGATCGCCATGTACGTGAACGGCACCCGCCGGGTGCTGGAGGACTCCACCACCGTGCTCTCCCGCGCCAACCAGGCGCTGGCCACCCTGGAGCGCTACAAGCTCCGGCTGGACGAGGTGGCCGGTACGCTCTCCGCGCTGGAGATCGAGGACCTGGTGACCGTCCGGGACGTCACCGCGGTCGCCCAGCGGCTGGAGATGGTCCGGCTGATCGCGGCCGAGATCGCCGGCTACGTGCTGGAGCTGGGCACCGACGGCCGGCTGCTCTCGCTCCAGCTGGACGAGCTGATCGCGGGCGTCGAGCCGGAGCGCGAGCTGGTCGCCCGGGACTACTTCCCCGAGCGGGCCGCCAAGCGCGGCCGGACGGTGTCGGAGGTGCTCGCCGACCTGGAGGCGCTCACCCACGCCGAGCTGCTCGACCTGCAGACGGTGGCCAAGGCGCTCGGCTACTCGGGCTCGCCGGAGTCGCTGGACGCGGCGGTCTCGCCGCGCGGCTACCGGTTGCTGGCCAAGGTGCCGAGGCTGCCCAACACGGTGATCGAGCGGCTGGTCGAGCACTTCGGCGGCCTGCAGAAGCTGCTCGCGGCGAGCATCGACGACCTGCAGGCGGTCGAGGGGGTCGGCGAGACCCGGGCCCGTTCGGTCCGTGAAGGGCTCTCCCGGCTCGCCGAGTCGTCCATCCTGGAGCGCTACGTCTGACGGGCTTGCCCGAACTCGAGCGGTGCGGGCGGTGGTTGTGCCTCAGCCCGCCAGGTTGGTGGAGGTCCGGGCGGGCACCGGCCCACCGGCCGGGCCGGTGAGCTCGGCCTGCACCAGGTAGTTGCCGTCCGGCGCCGGGGTGGTGTCCGAGGGGGTCGCGCACTGCGGCTTGCTGCGGCTGCGGTCCCAGACGAAGGTCTCGGTCAGCGCGGTGGCGGGCGAGACCTCCACCCAGCGGCTCTGCTTGTCGGTCACGCAGTCCGCCGAGGACCAGATCCGTTGCCCGCCGGCCGAGTTGACGGTGATCGCGGAGGCGGCCTGGCTCAGGTCGACCCGGCAGGGCGTGCCGGAGGCGTTGCGGACCTTCAGCTCGAAGGTCGGCTTCTGGTCGGGCTGGTAGGAGGCCTGGCTGCCGGCCAGCTCCAGGGTGAGCTGCGAGGCGGTGCAGACCGGGAGCGCCAGGACCGCGCCGGTGTTGATCGGCGGGGCGCCGCTGCCGCTGCCCGAACCGCCGCCACCGCCGGCGCTGTTGCCGCCACCAGTCGACCCACCACCGGTGCCGCCCGAGCCGACGGTTCCACCGGAGTCGTCACCGGCCGCCGTGCTCCCGCCGGCGCCGCCGCCCGAACTCCCGCTGCCCGAACCGCCACCGCTCGAACCGGTGGAGCCGCCGGGCACCGTGCTGATCGCCGGGCCGGTCGGGGTCGCGCCGGGCGTGATCGAGCTGACGGCGGTCGGGGTCGGGGCCGGCGACGCGCTCCTGACGTTCTGCTTGCCGCCCTGACCGACCGTCAACCACAGCGCCACGATCACCACCAGCGCGAGCGCGGCGAGCACGACAAGGCGCCGCCGCCAGTAGATCGAGGCGGGCAGCGGTCCGACGGGCTGACGCAGAGAAGGCACGATCAAACTCTACGAGAGGCGGAGCACCGCTCGACGCACCAACACCGGTCTCGGAACCTGATCGTTCACATGATGTGCCATTTGCTCCGTCGGGGCGAGCATTGTGCCGCCGTCCGGTGCGTGGTTCCGCCGTTCGGCGGAGCCCGGCCGAGCGGCCCGGCGGTTCGCGGACTGTGCGAGGATCGGAAACGCCATGCCGACCACCACAGACACCCCCGCCGCCGGCACCGGGCGCGTCCCCGCTCCGGTGCTGCACTCGATCGTCCTCGACTGGTACCGGGAGAACGCCCGCGACCTGCCCTGGCGGGCCCCCGGGGCCTCGCCGTGGGCGGTCATGGTGAGCGAGTTCATGCTCCAGCAGACCCCGGTCAAGCGCGTGCTGCCGGCCTACGCGAGCTGGCTGGAGCGCTGGCCCACCCCGGCCGAGCTGGCCGCCGACGCGCCCGGCGAGGCGGTCCGGATGTGGGGGCGGCTCGGCTACCCGCGTCGCGCGCTGCGCCTGCACGCCGCCGCGACCGCGATCACCGAGCAGCACGGCGGCCTGGTCCCGACCGACCACGCCGAGCTGCTCGCACTGCCCGGGGTCGGCGAGTACACGGCGGCCGCGGTGGCCTCGTTCGCCTTCCGGCAGCGGCACGCGGTGCTGGACACCAACGTCCGGCGGGTCTTCGCGCGGGCGGTCAGCGGCGTCGAGTACCCGGCGCAGGCGACCACCGCCGCCGAGCGCCGGACGGCCGGCGAACTGCTCCCGGACGACCCGGAGACCGCCGCGTCCTGGGCGGTCGGTGTGATGGAGCTGGGCGCGCTGGTCTGCACCGCCCGCGGCCCGGAGTGCGGCGGCTGCCCGCTGCGCAGCCGGTGCGCCTGGCAGCGGGCCGGCTGCCCGCCGTACCAGGGGCCGGCCCGGCGCGGCCAGACGTACGAGGGGACGGACCGCCAGGTGCGCGGCAAGCTGCTCGCCGTCCTGCGCGAGGCGCACGATGAGGTCCCCCAGCACCGCCTGGACGCCGTCTGGCCCGAGCCGATCCAGCGCGCCCGCGCCCTGGACGGCCTGGTCGCCGACGGCCTGGTGGAACCGGTCGCCCCCGGCGTGTACCGCCTCCCGCGCTGACCCGCCACGGCCGCGCGGCCCCCAGCCATTCCCCCAGCCGTCCCACCGCACCCGGCCCGCCCGAACCCGAACCGGCCCGGACGCCAGATGGCATCCGGGCCGGGCCGGTTCGCGACGCGCCGCCCCCGCGAGGGGACCGCGGCTCAGATCGCCGCCGCCTCCAGGGCGCTCTCCTTCTGCTGGGCACCGCCGCGCAGCGGGATCTCGCGCAGGAAGAGCGACGCCACGATCGCCAGTACGGTGACCCCCGCGCCCCACACGAACACCGTGTGGATGCCGTTCGTCACCGCGTGGTGGAACGCGTCCTGCGCCGCCGGCGGCATGGTCCGCAGCCGCTCCGGGGTGAGCTGCTCGCTGCTGCTGCCCGACAGCCCGGGGGCGCCGTGCATCCGCGCGGACAGCGTCGAGGTGATCCGGTTGGTGTAGAGCGAGCCGAACAGCGCCACGCCGAACGAGCCGCCGATGGTGCGGAACAGCGTCGCGGTCGAGCTGGCCACGCCCATGTCCTTGAGCTCCACGCTGTTCTGCGCCACCAGCATGGTGATCTGCATCAGGAAGCCCATGCCGGCGCCGAGCACCAGCATGTACAGCGCGGAGGTGGTCCGGCTGGTCTCGGTGCCCAGGGTGGCGAGCAGCAGCGAGCCGCCGGTCATCACCACGGTCCCGATGATCGGGAAGATCCGGTACTTGCCGGTCCGGGTGACGACCTGCCCGACCACCAGCGAGACCACCAGCAGGCCGAGCATCATCGGCATCAGCAGCAGGCCGGAGTTGGTCGCCGAGGCGCCCTGCACGATCTGCTGGTACTGCGGCAGGAAGGTGACCGCGCCGAACATCACGAAACCGACGATGAAGCCGATGATCGAGACCATCGAGAAGTCGCGGTTGCGGAACAGGCTGAGCGGCAGCATCGGCTCCTTGACCCGCTGCTCGACGTAGCAGAAGCCGAGCAGCGCGGCGACCGAGAGCACGATCAGGCCGATGACGTGCTTGGAGCTCCACGCGTACTGGGTGCCGCCCCAGGTGGTCATCAGGACCAGCGAGGTGATGCCGACGGTGAGCAGCAGCGCGCCGAGGTAGTCGATCCGGGCGTTGGAGCGGACCTTGGGCAGGTGCAGGGTCACCGTCACCACGGCGAGCGCGATGATGCCCAGCGGCAGGTTGATGTAGAAGATCCAGTGCCAGCTGAAGTGGTCGGTGATGAAGCCGCCGATCAGCGGGCCGCCCACGGTGGCCACCGCCATGACGGCGGCGAACATGCCCTGGTACTTGCCGCGGTCGCGCGGCGCGACCAGCGCACCCATGATCGACATCACGCCGACCATCAGACCGCCGGCGCCCAGACCCTGCAGGGCGCGGAAGGCGATCATCTCGTTCATGTTCTGCGAGAGGCCGGACAGCGCCGAGCCGACCAGGAAGATCACGATCGAGGTGAGGAAGGTGCCCTTGCGGCCCACCAGGTCGCCGAGCTTGCCCCAGATCGGGGTGGCCGCGGCGGAGGCGAGGGTGTAGGAGGTGACCACCCAGGAGAGGTGGTTGGCCCCCTTCAGGTCACCGACGATGGTCGGCATGGCGGTGCCGACGATCAGGTTGTCGAGCATGGCGAGCAGCATCGCGATGACCAGTCCGACCATCACCAGCCGGATCTCCCGCGGTGAGCGGTGCGGTACCTGCTCCTGGGCGCCGGCCGGCCCCCCGACTGCGCCCGGCGGGTTCTCCGCCGTCGCATCGACCTGCTGTTGTGACATGGTGCGTCTCCCGGAAGCGTGCGGTCCGCGGCTCGGCGGCCCCCTTGGGCCGGGTGCTTACTTGCCGACCGGCTAGTTATTCGTCCGTTGGCACGGTAAGGTCTGCGTAAGCCAGGCGTCAAGCCGGTTTCGGAAGTACCGCCCTGGGCAGGGAGAATGCCCCGGGTGGAGTCCGTGGCCGGAGGGTCGTCCGTGGGCCTCCATGCCCGCACTCCGAAGCTCTACCAAGGCAGGCCGTGAAGCCATGAGTACGTCGCAGCACCCTCGCAGTGACACGCGGGCACGCATCATCGCGGTCGCGCTGGACCTCTTCGCGGAGCAGGGCTACGAGAAGACCTCGCTGCGCGAGATCGCCGACCGGCTGGGTGTGACCAAGGCCGCCCTGTACTACCACTTCAAGACCAAGGACGACATCGTCCACGGCATCGTGGACAGCATGGCGGCACCGATCGACGAGGCCATCGCCTGGGGCGAGCAGCACCCGTGGTCACCGAAGGTGCGCGACGAGCTGGTCCGCCGGTTCGCGGCCGGGATGGCCGAGCGGGCCCCGCTGCTCCGGTTCTTCCACGAGAACCAGCCGGCGCTGCGGGACTCCGCGGCCGGGCTGGCGTTCAAGGACCGGATGATCCGGATGATCCAGCTGGTGCACGGACCGCAGGCCTCCTTCGAGGACCGGTTGCGGGCCACCATGGCGCTCTTCTCGGTCAACACGGCGTTCTTCCTGCTCAAGCACGACTCCACGGAGACCGCGGGCCGGGAGAGCGAGCCGTGCGGCGGCGCGCCGGTGCCGGAGAGCGCGATGAACCAGGCGATGAACGCGGCGCTCACCGTCGCGCTGGAGATCGCCGAGCGGGTCGGCCCGGCGGACCGGCCCGGGACGGTGCCGGCTCAGAAGTCCGAGACGCCGTGCTCTGACAGGTAGTGCACCGGGTCGGTGACCTTGCCGTAGCTGTTGCTGGTGCGGATCTCGAAGTGCAGGTGCGGACCGGTGGAGTTGCCGGTGCTGCCGGAGGCGCCGATCCGCTGGCCGGCCGTCACCCGCTGCCCGGCGGTGACCTCCAGCGCGGAGAGGTGCGCGTACTGGGCGAACCGGCCGTCGGCGAGCCGCAGCACGACCTCCTTGCCGTAGGCGCCGTCGTAGAAGGCCGAGACCACCGTCGCGTCGCCGACCGCGAGCACGGGCGTGCCGGGGGCGACCGCGAAGTCCACGCCGGTGTGGTAGCCCGCCGCGTAGGCCCGGTTCGGCTTGCCGTACGGGTTGCTGATCGGCGCGCCGGGGACCGGGGCGGACCAGTCCGGCGCGGGCGGGGCCGGCGGCTCGGCGGGGTGGCCGGCCGCCTCCGGGACGTGCGGCTCGTCGTGCGCGGCGGCGGACGCCGCCACCGGAACCGCGCCGTGGCCGCCCGGGATCGCCGCCAGTAGCGCGCCGGCCAGCAGGGCGGCGCCGGCGGTCGCGGTGAGGGCCGTCCGCCGGTACGGGCCGCGGAAGGCGGCGGACGGGTCGAACCGCCGGTACCCGGACGGTGGGGATGGCACGGCAGGCACGGTGGACTCGACCTCGCAGCGGGTTCGGGGATGTTTCGGGTGGGCCCGCTCGGCGGGGGACCCTTCAGGTGTAGCGGCCGATCGGGCCGGATCGAAATCGGACGCTCTACTACGCCGTCCAGTAGTCGCGCCGCCGGACCCGCCACACCGCCGTCGCCGGCCGCCCCCCGCCTCCTACCGCCGGTCGTACCGGCCTCCCGGCCTGTGACCAGTGCCACCCCCACGGCGGGCCGCGTGGCGCAGAAAGCTTTCGGCACGACCGACGACATTCCGCCACTCCTGAGGGACCATCAGGGGATGAGCTATGAGCAGACCGCTGCCGCCGGCGCCCAGCGCTTCACGCTCTGGCGCGACTGTCGGCGGATCCTCTCCGGGCGGCGGCCGGAGACCCCGCGGGAACGGCTCGCGGAGCTGACCGCCGACGCGGCCGCGCTGGCCGGCCCGGCCGAGCGCCCCGACTTCTACGGCGACGGCATCGTGGCGACCCTGGAGCGCCGAGTGGCCGAGCTGCTCGGCAAGCCCGCCGCGCTCTTCTTCCCCACCGGCACGATGGCCCAGCAGGTCGCGCTGCGCTGCTGGGCCCGCCGCCGCGGCACCCGCGCGGTCGCCACCCACCCGCTGGCCCACCTCGAGACCCACGAGCGCCGCGCCTACCAGCGGCTGTCGGGTCTGCACGGTGTCTGGCCCACCACCGCCCACCGGCTGCCGACCGCTGCCGAACTGCGCGACTTCGACGAGGAGTTCGGCATCCTGCTGCTCGAACTCCCGCTGCGCGAGGCCGGGTTCGTGCTGCCCGAGTGGCCGGAACTGGTGGCCGCGGTGACCGTGGCCCGGGACGAGCGGCGGGCGGTGGTCCACCTGGACGGCGCCCGGCTCTGGGAGTCCGCGGCCCACTACGCCCGCCCGTTGCCCGAACTCGCCGCGCTCGGCGACTCGGTGTACGTCTCGTTCTACAAGGCGCTGGGCGGCCTGAGCGGCGCCGCGCTGGCCGGACCGGCCGACCTGGTGCGGGACGCCAGGGCCTGGCGGCACCGCTACGGCGGTCTGCTCTACCAGCAGTGGCCCACCGCGCTGGCCGCGCTCGCCGGGCTGGACCGCGAACTGCCCCGGCTGCCCGGCTATCTGGCGCACGCCCGGGTGGTGGCGGAGGGTCTGCGGCGGGCGCTGCGCGACGTCCCGGGGGCCCGGCTGCATCCGGACCCGCCGCACACCCACCAGTTCCAACTCTGGCTCCCGTACCCGGCGCGGGAGTTGAACGAGGCCGGGCTGCGGCACGCCGCCGAGAGCGGCGACGGCCTGTTCGGCACCTGGTCGGACGGTCCGCTGCCGGGGCTGGCGGTCACCGAACTCAGCGTCCTGGCACCAGCGTTGGAGTGGCAGGTGGAGGACGTCAGGCAGTCCGCCGTCGACTTCCTGGCCCGACTTCCCACGCGGCCTTGATATTTGACCTTCCCGGCCGAAAGGGCTGCACTACTGTCGGAACGAGCCGACCGCGTGGATCACCCTGGGGGAGCCCGTGAACGAGCACGTCCCGGACATCGAACTGGCCGACGCCATCGAGGCCGTCCGGCAGCAGCTGGCAGCCGCCGCCGAGCGGGGTGCCGGCCACCGGATCCAGTTCGAGGTCGGCCCCGTGGAGCTGGAGTTCGGGGTCGAGCTGCGCCGGGACGGCAAGCTCTCCGGCGGAGTGCGGGCCTGGGTGCTGTCGGCCGACGCGGAGGTCTCGGCCGGCCGGACCCGGGCCCACCGGGTGACCGTCACGCTCACCCCGAAGGACTTCGTCACCGGCGGCAGCCCGCTGGTCGGCAACCCCGACCTCGGCAGCCGCGAGGGCTTCCATTGAGCCTGCCCGCACCGCGGGCCGCCGCCGTCCGGGCCGCCGCGCAGGGCAGCGGCGTGCTGCTCACGCCCCGGCTCATCCTCACCGCCGCCCACCTGCTGCCGCCCACCCCGGCCGGGGCCGCCGTGCCGGTCGAGCCCGTACCCGTCGAGGCCGCCGTACCCGGCGGCCGGGGCTGGGTGCGCTGCACCGTGCTCTGGCGCGCCGACCCGCCCGCGCCGGGGGAGCCGCCCGGCGCCGAGCCCGCCGCCGGTGCCGACGTGGCGCTGCTGCTGGCCACCGCCGACCTGGTCCGCCCCGGGACCGTCCGCCGCCTCGAACCGCTCGGCTGGGGCCGGCTGGACAGCACCGAGCCGGTCCCGCTCTGCCACGCCACCGGCTACCCGGCGGCCGGCCGCGAGGACGGCACGGTGCTGCGCAGCCACCAGCTGGTCGGCACCCTGGCCCCGGCCAGCGGCCTGGGCACCGGCCGGCACGTGCTCACCACCCAGCACCAGCCGCCCGGCCCGGTCCCCGGCGCCGCGTCCCCGTGGTCCGGCATGTCCGGCGCCCCGGTGGTCTTCAACGGCCTGTTGCTCGGCCTGGCCACCGCGGACCTGGCCCCCGGCGTCTGGCACCACTCCCAGCTCGGCCTGGTCCCGCTCGCCCCGCTGCTCGCCGACCCGGACTTCGCCGGTCTGCTCGCCCGGCACCTCGGCGCCCCGGTCCGACCGCGCGGCATCTCGCCGCGCGAGCGAGCGGACGCCGAGTTCGAGGAGGCCTACGCCCGCTCGATCCGCCGCGAGCACGGCCGGCTGAAGATCTTCGGCCTGCCGATGTCCCGCCCCTGGAACCTGGACACCGCCTACCTCAGCCTGGAGGCGGTCCCGGCCGCCGACGCCGACCCGGCGCAGCCGTGCCACCCCGCGGCGACCGGCACCACCGCCCTGCTCGGCCGCCCGGCGCAGCGCCGCCGGGTGGAGGGCATGCTCAAGGGCCGCCGCCGGGTGCTGCTGCGCGGCCAGGCGGGCTCCGGCAAGACCACCCTGCTGCAGTGGCTCGCGGTCACCGCCGTCTCCGGCGGCTTCGCCGGCGAACTCGCCGAGCTCAACCACCGGGTGCCGTTCTTCCTGCGCCTGCGCACCATGCTCCAGCTGCGCAACCTGAGCCCGCGGCCGGCCGAGTTCCTCGCCATGGACCGCAGCCGGGTGGCCGACGGCCAGCCGCACGGCTGGGCCGAGCGGCTCTTCGAGAGCGGCCGCGCCGTGCTGCTGGTGGACGGCCTGGACGAGGTGCCGCGGCAGCACCGGGAGGAGGCCGAACTCTGGCTGGCCGAGCTGCTCGACGACTACCCGCGGGTGTTCACCCTGGTCACCGTGCGCCCCTCGGCCGTGCCGGCCCGCTGGCTGCGCCACCTGCGCTTCGACGAGCTGCTGCTCTGCCCGATGAACGAGTGGGACCGCACGCTGCTCATCGAACGCTGGCACCAGGCCGCGCTGGCCGCCGAACTGGCCGACGTCGACGAGCCGACCGAGGCCGAGCGGTCCGCTCAGGAGCTGCGCTTCCGGGAGATGAGGAGCACCCTGCTGCGCACCCTGGACCGTTCCCCGGAGCTGGCCGCGCTGACCGACAGCCCGCTGCTCTGCGCGATGATCTGCGCGCTGCACCGGGAGTGGGAGGGCGCGCTGCCGCACCGCAAGATGGAGGTCTACGAGTCGGCGCTGGACATGCTGCTGGTCCGGCGCGACAAGCAGCGCCGGGTGGTGGTCGTGCCCGCCGAGCAGCAGCTCGGCCGTGAGGAGCAACTCGCCGTGCTGCAAAGGGTGGCGGCCTGGCTGGTCACCAACGGCCAGCACGAGGGCGGTCGTTCGGACGCGCTGCGGCAGATCGACCGGGTGCTGCCCAGCCTGCCCGCGCGCCGCCGCCTGGACGCCGAACAGGTCTACCGCCAGCTGCTGGAACGCACCGGCCTGCTCGCCGAGACCAGCACCGAGACCTTCGAGTTCGTCCATCGCACCTTCCAGGACTACCTGGCCGCACGGGAGTTCGTCCAGGACCGGGACTTCGGCATGCTGGCCCGCCGCTCCGGCGACGAGACCTGGGCGGACGTGGTCCGGATGGCGGTCGGCCACTGCTCGCGCCGCGACCGGGCGGTGTTGCTGCTGCGGGTGCTGGCGGTCGCGGACGAGTCCGCCGACCCGCGCGAGGCCCGCTGGATCCGGCTGGTCGCGGCCACCTGCCTGCCGTACGCCTCGGTGCTCGACGCCGAGGTGACGGACGAGGTGCTGGGCCGGCTCCGCCCGTTGCTGCGGCTCTTCCCGGTGGAGGCCGCGCAGGCCTACGAGGACCGCGAGTGGCACTGCCTCTACGCGATCGGCGAGGACCTGCTGCCGTTGCTCACCCCGGACAGCGACCTGCCGCTCTGGCTGGTCTGCCGGCTGCTGGAGAAGATGGGCGGTGAGCAGGCGCTGGCCCGGCTCGCCGAGCTCGCCGAGAACACCGGCCGGGTGGCCGACGGTGACGAACCCTCGGCGCTGGCCTCCCGGGAGATCCTGGCCCGCGCCTACCAGCAGGCCGGCGACCTGGACCGGGCGATCCCGGCGCTGGAGCAGCTGGTCACGCTCTCCGAGCAGGTGATGGGCGAGGGCCACCCCGACACCTTCGCGCCCCGGCTCCGGCTGGCCGACGCCTACCTGGAGCTCGGCGCGCTCTCCGGCGCCGTCCCGCGCTACGAGCGGCTGCTCGGCGACGCCGAGGAGTGGGCCGGGCCGGCCGACCTGCTGCTGATCCGCAGCCGGCTCGGCAACGCCTATCTGCAGGCCGGGGCGGTCTCCCGGGCGATCCCGCTCTTCGAGCAGCTGCGGGAGGAGGCGGAGACCCTGTTCGGCCCGGACAGCCGGCACGCGCTGGCCGCCCGCGGCGGCCTGGCCGCCGCGCTGCGCGACGCCGGTGCGCTGGCCCGGGCGATCACCATGTTCGAGTGGCTGCTGATGGACGCCGAGCGGGCACTCGGCGAGGACGACCCGGAGACCGTGGTCATCCGCACCGACCTGGCCGCCGCCTTCGCCGAGGCGGGCGACCTGGCCCGGGCCATCGCCGTGCTGGAGCAGCTCCAGGCCGACGCCGCCCGCGCGCTCGGCGAGGACTACCCGGCCACGCTCACCGTCAGCCTCCGGCTCGCCAACGCCTACGCCGAGGCCGGCGACCTGTACCGGGCGGTGCCGCTGCTGGAGACCGTCCAGCTGGCCCGGACCCGGGTGCTCGGCGAGGACCACCCGGCCACCTTCGCCGCCCACCGTCACCTGGCCGTCGGCTACCTCGGCCAGGGCGACCACGGGCTCGGGCTGGCCCTGCTCGGCTCCGCCCTGGACCGGGCCCGCGGCGTGCTCGGCGACCAGCACCCGGAGCCGCTGGCGCTGCGGCACGAGCTGGGGGCGGCCCGCCGTCGGACGGGCGAGCCGGGGGCCGCCGCGCAGCTGCTGAAGCAGGTCCTGTGGGACCGCTGGAGCCTGCTCGGCGAGGCCCACCCGGACACCCTGCGCACCCGGCACGAACTGGCCGAGGCCTACTGGGCGGCCGGCGACCCGCGCCAGGCCGCCGCGCTGGCCGGTCAGACCCTCGCCCTCTGCGAGGCCCACCTCAGCCCGGGCCACCCGCTCACCGTGACCGTCCGCCAGAGCCTCGACCGCCGCTGAGGGCCGGCTCGTGCGCTCAGGAGCGCACGCAGACCGGCAGCTCCGCGAGGATCGCGTCCCACAGCTCCGCCCGGGCCCGCAGCGCGGTCCGTACGGTGCTGGCGCACTCGACCCAGCGGGTCCGGTCCGTGCCGCACAGGTCGATCAGCATCTGCATCGCCATCGGGGTGTGCTGCTCGCCGTCCACCTCGATGTGCCGGGCCAGGTAGTCCTTGAACGGCTCCAGCCGGCCCTCCGTGTCCTCGATGCCGATCACCTGGTGGAACATCTCGGGGATGAGGTCCTCCCGACCGAAGGCGAACGCGGCGGCCTGGCAGTGCACCGGGGCGTGCTCGATGATGTCCCAGGTGGTACCGATGAACGCGGCCGCCGCCGGCGGTACGTCCGCCCGCCGGGCGGCCTCCCGGACCGGGGTGCCGGCCCGCAGCAGCTCCAGGAACGCGGTGACCGGCCCGGTGTCCGCGCCGGCCCGGTCCATTCCGGCCAGGTAGAGCTCGAAGTGGCTGGTGTAGCCCTCGCCCAGCTCGTCGCTCTCCTCGGCCAGCACGATCTCGTTGATCAGCCGCCGGCTGGCGGTCGGACCGGTCGGCACCCAGGGCACCTCGACGCAGGTCAGCCGCCGCTGCAGGGTCTTGAGCAGCGACATGAAGTCCCAGACCGCGTAGACGTGGCTGCCGAGGAAGGTCCGCACCCGGTCGAGGCTGGTCAGCTCACGGTAGACCGGGTGGGTCACCACCTCCTGGCGGACCGGTTCGATCGCCCGCTGCAGTCCGGTCAGGCCCGGGTGGGTGCGGTCCCAGTGGTAGCGGCTGGTGGCAGTGGTCATGGCGACTCCGATCGGGGGCGGGGTACGTCTCGCACTGGAGAACTGGCCCGCCGCCCTCAGGACACGCCCGCCGGGCCCCGGTCAGCCGAAAAGGCCTGCCAACGAAAGGGCGCCGGCCCCGACCGTAACGGTCGGGGCCGGCGCCTCTTCCTGCCTGCCGCCGCCTACTTGGTCAGGTCCGGGCCGGCGGCCGCCACCGCGGCCGGGGTGTCGGCCACGGCCGACTTCTCCTCGCCACGGAAGGTGAACTTGGCCTCCTTGCCCTCACCCTCCACGCCGACGACCACGATGTGGCCGGCCCGCAGCTCGCCGAAGAGGATCTTCTCGGAGAGGTGGTCCTCGATGTCGCGCTGGATCGTCCGGCGCAGCGGGCGGGCACCCAGGATCGGGTCGTAACCGCGCTTCGCCAGCAGCTTCTTGGCCTCGACACTGAGCTCCAGGCCCATGTCGCGGTCCTTCAGCCGGGCGTCCACCTTGTCGATCATGAGGTCGACGATCTGGATGATGTCGTCCTCGGACAGCTGGTGGAAGACCACGATGTCGTCGACACGGTTGAGGAACTCGGGGCGGAAGTGCTGCTTGAGCTCCTCGCCGACCTTGGCCTTCATCCGCTCGTAGCCGGTGGCGGTGTCGCCGGTGGCCGCGAAGCCCAGGTTGAAGCCCTTGGAGATGTCCCGGGTACCGAGGTTGGTGGTCATGATGATGACCGTGTTCTTGAAGTCCACGACCCGGCCCTGGGAGTCGGTCAGTCGACCGTCCTCCAGGATCTGCAGCAGCGAGTTGAAGATGTCCGGGTGGGCCTTCTCGACCTCGTCGAAGAGCACGACCGAGAACGGCTTGCGGCGCACCTTCTCGGTGAGCTGGCCGCCCTCCTCGTAGCCGACGTAGCCGGGCGGGGAGCCGAACAGCCGGGAGACGGTGTGCTTCTCGCTGAACTCCGACATGTCGAGGGAGATCAGCGCGTCCTCGTCGCCGAAGAGGAACTCCGCCAGCGTCTTGGACAGCTCGGTCTTACCGACGCCCGAGGGGCCGGCGAAGATGAACGAACCACCGGGACGCTTCGGGTCCTTGAGGCCGGCCCGGGTGCGCCGGATGGCCTGCGAGAGCGCCTTGATGGCGTCCTTCTGGCCGATGACGCGCTTGTGCAGCTCGTCCTCCATGCGCAGCAGCCGGGAGGACTCCTCCTCGGTCAGCTTGAAGACCGGGATGCCGGTCGCGGTGGCCAGGACCTCGGCGATGAGCTCCTCGTCCACCTCGGCCACGACGTCCATGTCGCCGGCCTTCCACTCCTTCTCGCGCTTGGACTTGGCGTTCAGGAGCTGCTTCTCGTCGTCGCGCAGCGAGGCGGCCTTCTCGAAGTCCTGCGCGTCGATCGCGCTCTCCTTCTCGCGGCGGACCTCGGCGATCTTCTCGTCGAACTCGCGCAGGTCCGGCGGCGCGGTCATCCGGCGGATGCGCATCCGCGAACCGGCCTCGTCGATCAGGTCGATCGCCTTGTCCGGCAGGAAGCGGTCCGAGATGTACCGGTCGGCCAGGGTGGCCGCGGCGACCAGCGCGGCGTCCGTGATGGACACCCGGTGGTGCGCCTCGTACCGGTCGCGCAGGCCCTTGAGGATCTCGATGGTGTGCGGCAGCGACGGCTCGGCGACCTGGATCGGCTGGAAGCGGCGCTCCAGCGCGGCGTCCTTCTCCAGGTGCTTGCGGTACTCGTCGAGCGTGGTGGCACCGATGGTCTGCAGCTCGCCACGGGCCAGCATCGGCTTCAGGATGCTGGCGGCGTCGATCGCGCCCTCCGCGGCGCCCGCGCCGACCAGGGTGTGCAGCTCGTCGATGAACAGGATGATGTCGCCGCGGGTGCGGATCTCCTTGAGCACCTTCTTCAGGCGCTCCTCGAAGTCACCGCGGTAGCGCGAACCGGCCACCAGGGCGCCGAGGTCGAGCGTGTAGAGCTGCTTGTCCTTCAGCGTCTCGGGGACCTCGCCCTTGACGATCGCCTGGGCCAGGCCCTCCACCACGGCGGTCTTGCCGACGCCGGGCTCACCGATCAGCACGGGGTTGTTCTTGGTGCGGCGGGACAGCACCTGCATGACCCGCTCGATCTCCTTCTCGCGCCCGATCACCGGGTCGAGCTTGGCCTCGCGGGCGGCCTGGGTCAGGTTACGGCCGAACTGGTCCAGCACCAGCGAGGTGGACGGGGTCCCCTCGGCGGGCCCGCCGGCCGTGGCCGACTCCTTGCCGCCGCCCTGGTAGCCGGAGAGCAGCTGGATCACCTGCTGGCGCACCCGGTTGAGGTCGGCACCCAGCTTCACCAGGACCTGGGCGGCGACGCCCTCGCCCTCGCGGATCAGGCCGAGCAGGATGTGCTCGGTGCCGATGTAGTTGTGGCCGAGCTGAAGGGCCTCGCGGAGCGAGAGCTCCAGCACCTTCTTCGCCCGGGGCGTGAAGGGAATGTGTCCGGACGGGGCCTGCTGGCCCTGGCCGATGATCTCTTCGACCTGCTGGCGGACTGCCTCAAGAGAGATCCCGAGGCTCTCCAGGGCCTTAGCGGCGACACCCTCGCCCTCGTGGATCAGGCCCAGGAGGATGTGTTCGGTGCCGATGTAGTTGTGGTTGAGCATCCGGGCTTCTTCCTGAGCCAGGACGACAACCCGCCGCGCGCGGTCGGTGAACCTCTCGAACATCGTTAATCGCTCCTCAGAGCGGTCGGTCAGTTCGGGGTCGGTCCCCGCCCTGTCCTTCCGCATGCTAGTCCCGCTCAGCGGCGCGGCTTTGGGCCCCTCCTGCCCGATGGCGGGCGAGAGGGAGGTACTCCCTCACGGTTGTGAGGAATCGTGCTGCGCGACCGGCCGACACCCTTCCCAACCTGATGCTGGGAGACGGTGTTCCCTCCGGTACGCCCATTGCACGTCTTGCCGCTACGCCAATGGCGAACACGCCCCCGGTCCCGCTCGGGGAGAAGGGCGCCCTCGCCTGGTTCGCCGGCTTCGCGGCCTACCTCCGGTCCGGGGTCGGACCCGTCCCACCTGCATTCATACCGGAAATTCGGACCGTTCTCGTGCAGTTTCCCGGGTGGCGTTGTTCGCCTGGCGAGAAGTCTGCCGATCGGCGCCGCGGACGGTACGGTCCCGGGTCGGCCGGTCCTCGCGCTCCGGACCCTGGTGGGGCCAATCGGGGCGGACGGCGTGACCGGCCCGCTGCTCCAGCGTTGCACAGCCCGTGAGTGTCCCGCAGTGCGAGCGGCCCCCGATCCGGAACAGCCCGGAACCCCCGACCCGGAAGGCGGCCCCGGAACAGCCGCGGGGCGCGGAGGAGTGCCTCCACGCCCCGTGAGCGCTGCGCGCGCGGTCGGGCGGACGGATCGCCGCCGGGGCCGCTCCGAACCGGTGGGAGACCGTCGGGAGCGGGGCCTCGACGGCCCTCAGGAGACGTTGGCCGCCTCGTACGCCTCGCGCACGTTGCTGGGGACCCGGCCCCGGTCGTTCACGTTGTAGCCGTTCTCCTTCGCCCACGTGCGGATCTTCGCGGTGTCCGCGCCGCCGGAGGCCGCCCGGGCGGCGGCCCGGCCGCCGGCGCGACGGGCGCTGGTGAGCCGGCCGCTCTGCTTGCGGCCCTTGTCGACGTACGGAGCCAGCAGACCACGCAGCTTCTCCGCGTTGTCCGACTTCAGATCGATCTCGTAGGCAACGCCGTCGAGGGCGAACGTCACCGTCTCGTCCGCCGAACCGCCGTCGAGATCGTCTTCAAGAATGACCTGCACCCTCTGTGCCACGGGCTTCCCTTTCCGCTTAACAGACCCAATGCCTTAGGGAAAGGAAACCGCCTTTTCTCGGAAAACACAAACCCCGGTCTCTTCGGGCAAGCCCGGCAAGCACCCCCGGGGCGCCGTTCAGAGGTGCAGCAGCATGCGCGAGTTGCCCAGGGTGTTGGGCTTCACCCGCTCCAGGTCGAGGAACTCGGCCACGCCTTCGTCGTACGACCGGAGGAGTTCTTCATACACTTCCGTAGCGATGACCGCCGGGTCTGTCGTACCATCATTGGTTTCGCCGATCTCGATGAAGCCGTGTTTCGCGAAGAAGGCCACCTCGAACGTCAAGCAGAAAATCCGACGGACGCCCAGCCAGCGTGCGGTGTGCAGCAGCTTCTCCAGCAGCAGGTGGCCGATGCCGTGGCCGCGGCAGATCGGATCCACCGCGAGGGTGCGCACCTCGGCGAGGTCCTCCCACATCACGTGCAGCGCGCCGCAGGCGACCACCGTTCCGCTGTCGTCGCGCTCGGCCACCCAGAACTCCTGGACCGATTCGAACAGGGTGACGGTGGGCTTGTCGAGCAGAATGCCGTCCCGTGAGTAGCCGTCGATGAGCCGCCGTACGGCCCGCACATCACTGGTCCGCGCCCGGCGGATGGTGACCTCCATGCCGGGACGCTATCGCGTCGTGGGCGGTTCGGACTCACCGGTTCCGGGTTCCCCGACTTCCCCGACTTCCTCGACGCGCTCCGGCCCGACCACCCGCAGCGCGTCCCGCAGTGCCGCGCGCTGCTCGCCGGTCATCAGCCCGAAGAAGTGCACCAGTGCGGCCGCCGGATTGTCGCTGGTCGACCAGGCGTCGTTCATGAGTGCCGCGGTGTAGGCCTCGCGGGAGGAGACCGGCACATATCGATAGGCCCGGCCCGCGCGCTCCCGGCGCAGCCAGCCCTTTCTGTACAGCTTGTCCAGCACGGTCATCACGGTGGTGTACGCGATTTCCCGTTCCGCGCGCAGATCGAGCAGTACCTCGCGAACCGTCACCGGGCGGTTCCACTCCCACACCCGGGTCATGACGGCGTTCTCCAGTTCACCGAGTGGCCGCACCATGGGACCACCCTAAGGAAACAATCCGACAAACCGCACTAATTGCGTCGGGGCACGCCGCAGGCCGCCACTCCCGGGTGGGGGGTGGCGGCCTGGAAACCGGTGGGGACTACTCGCCGGAGGCGCGGGTGGTGGTCGCCATCGCGTCGGCGGCGGCGTCCTCCTTGCCCTTCTGGGCCCCGCCCTGGCTGCGGATGATGGCCCGCACCACGAACCCGAAACCGATCGCCATCACCAGCGGCGGCACGATCGCGCTGACATACTGCACCAGGTCACTCTCCCTCGGTCGTCTCAGTGGTCCCCGTGGTCTGCTCGCCGGCCGCGCCGGTCGTCTTCTCGGGCTTCACCAGCGGGAAGAGCACCGTCTCGCGGATGTTCTTGCCGGTGAGCAGCATGATCAGACGGTCCACCCCGAGCCCGAGCCCGCCGGTGGGCGGCATCGCGTACTCCAGGGCGCGCAGGAAGTCCTCGTCCAGCTGCATCGCCTCGACGTCGCCGCCGGCGGCGAGCAGTGACTGCGCGGTGAGCCGGGCCCGCTGCTCGACCGGGTCGATCAACTCGGAGTAGGCGGTACCGATCTCGGTCCCGAAGATCACCAGGTCCCACTTCTCGGCCACGCCCGGGACGGACCGGTGCTGGCGGGTCAGCGGGGAGACCTCGGTCGGGTAGTCCTTCAGGAAGGTCGGCCGGATCGCGTTCTCCTCGAGCAGCCGCTCGATCATCTCCAGCACGATCTGGCCGTGGCCCCAGCCCTGCTCGTAGGGCACGCCGGCCGCGTCGCAGAGCTTGCGCAGCTCCTCGACCGAGGTCTCGGGGGTGACCTCGGTGCCCAGCCGCTCGGAGATGCCGGGGTAGACGCTGATCTCGTCCCAGGGCTCGGCCAGGTCGATCTCGTGCTCGACGCCGTGCGGGTCGGTGCCGCGGACCACGGTGGTGCCCAGCGCGTCCCGGGCCGCGTTGACGATGATCGCCCGGATCAGCTCGGCCTGGGTGTCGTAGTCGCCGTAGGCCTCGTACGACTCCAGCGCGGTGAACTCCGGGTTGTGGGTCGCGTCGGCGCCCTCGTTGCGGAAGTTCCGGTTGATCTCGAAGACCTTCTCGGCGCCGCCGACCACCAGCCGCTTGAGGTACAGCTCGGTGGCGATCCGCAGGTAGAGGTCGATGTCGTAGGCGTTGATGTGGGTGACGAACGGCCGGGCGTTGGCGCCGCCGTGGATCGGCTGCAGCATCGGGGTCTCGACCTCGAGGTAGCCGCGCTCCTCGTAGGTGCGGCGGATCGAGCGGACCACCTCGCTGCGCAGCCGCAGCATCTCCCGGGCCTCGGGGTTGACGATCAGGTCCACGTACCGCTGGCGGACCCGGGCCTCCGGGTCGGTCAGGCCCTTGTGCTTGTCCGGCAGCGGCCGCAGGCACTTGGCGGTGAGCGCCCAGCTCTCCACCATGACGCTCAGCTCACCGCGCTTGGAGGTGATCACCTCGCCCTCGACGCCGACCTGGTCGCCCAGGTCGATGTCGGTCTTCCAGGCGGCCAGCCGCTCCTCGCCCAGCTTGTCCAGGGAGAGCATCACCTGGAGGTCGCCGGAGCCGTCCCGCAGCGTCGCGAAGCACAGCTTGCCGCCGGTGCGGGCCAGGATCACCCGGCCGGTCACGCCGACCCGCTCGCCGGTCGCGGTGTCCGGCGCCAGGTCGGGGTGCTTGGCGCGGAGGTCGGCGATGCTGGTGGTCCGGGGGAAGCCGACCGGGTACGGGTCGATCCCGGCGGCCCGGAGCCGGTCCAGCTTCTCGCGCCGGACGCGCATCTGCTCGGGAAGGTCGTCGGTCGCGGGGAGGCTGCTCTGATCGCTCACCTCACCAGGGTAGCGACCGAACCGGACTGCCCCGTCACCGGCTGACGCGGGTGGCGGGGCAGTGCTTCGGGCGTCGGGCGGGCCGCCGGTGGGGCGGTCAGCCGGTGCCGGTGGCGAGCTCCTCCTCGTCGGGCGCGGCGGGCTTGGCGCGGCGGGCGAAGAGTTCGGCGGGGGTGGGGATCCGGGGGCTGCGCGGACGGGCCGGCGGGGGAGGAGTGGGGGCGCTCTCGGGGCGGCGGGGCTCGGGCGTGGGGCTGCTCATCGGGATCGGTCCTCCGGCTCGGTCGGTGGGACTGCTGGGAACTGCGGCCAGATGGCGCGTCGGGACGGCGCCGCGGACGGCGTCGGGGGCGATCGCCGGGCGGGGCAGGCCGGTGCTGAGCGCGAGGCGTTCCCGGACCGCGGTCTCGGCCAGCGCGTGGCAGCGGCCGGCCAGCCGGGAGCGGCGGCTGCGCTCGGTGGTGCCGCAGGGCAGCCGGGAGAGCGAGCGCAGCGCGGACAGGTCCTCCGGGGTCGGGAGGTAGCCGTCGGCGACGGCCTCCTCCAGCCGTTCCAGGTAGCCGCGGGCACTGCCGGGCAGCGCGCCGCGGTAGCGGACCAACTCCGCGAGCAGGAACCCGCGCAGCCGGCCGCCCTCCTGGGCGGCCTCGTCGATCGCCTCGGCCAGGCGCAGTGCTTCCTGGACGTCCTCCGCCCACAGGTCGGCGCCGGCCGGTAGTGGGGCGGGGACAGCGGGGTGCAGGGCTTGGGCGAGGGCACGGCGCAGCACGCGCACTTCGTCGGCGCTGAAGGCCATGCCGCCGCGGGACCCGTGTGGCGTAGGCATGAAGTGACCCTACGTGAGGAATATCCGATTTGCCGGTAATGTCGCGCCGAGCCGCGCCCGATCCCTCGTTAGTCGGAGGGGTAGCGGATGTTCCTCCTCGGAGAGCCGCTTCCGCTGCGGCTAACGAGCGATCAGCTCGGCTTGTTGCGCTCGAACACCAGTCTCAGGCCGATCAGGGTCAGCCAGGGCTCGTGCACGTCGATCGCGGCGGCCTCGCCGAGCACCAGCGGGGCCAGCCCGCCGGTGGCGATCACCTGGACGTCCTCCGGGTCCTTGGGCGACAGCTCCCGCGCCATCCGCGTGACCAGGCCGTCCACCTGGCCCGCGAAGCCGTACAGCACGCCGGACTGCATGCCCTCCACGGTGTTCTTGCCGATCACGTTGCGCGGCCGGGCCAGCTCGATCTTGCGCAGCTGCGCGCCGCGGGCGCCGAGCGCCTCGACCGAGATCTCGATCCCCGGCGCGATCGCGCCGCCCACGTAGTCACCGCGCTCGTTGATCGCGTCGAAGGTGGTCGCGGTGCCGAAGTCGACCACGATGCACGGCCCCCCGTACAGGTGGTTCGCGGCCAGCGCGTTGACGATCCGGTCGGCGCCGACCTCCTTGGGGTTGTCCATCAGGACGTGCACCCCGGTCTTCACCCCGGGCTCCACGAGCACCGCGGGGACGTCGCCGTAGTAACGGCGGGTCACCTCGCGGAGCTCGTGCAGCACGGCGGGCACCGAGGAACAGATCGCCAGCCCCTCGACCCGGTCCTCCCGCGAGACCACCGGGTGGTGGCCCATCAAGCCCTGCATCAGCACGGCGAGTTCGTCCGCCGTGCGGCGCGGATCGGTGGAGATCCGCCAGTGTTCGACGACCTCCTCGCCATCGAACAGGCCGAGCGTGGTCTGGGTGTTGCCGACGTCGATGGTGAGGAGCATGGGCCGCTTTCCTGAGGAGGGGCGATTACGGGCGAAGGTCCAGGCCGATGTCCAGGATCGGCGCGGAGTGGGTGAGCGCGCCGACCGCCAGATAGTCGACACCAGTCTCGGCGACCTCCCGCGCGGTGGCCAGGGTCAGGCCACCGGAAGCCTCCAACTTGGCCCGGCCGGCGACCAATCGGACCGCCTCGCGCAGCTGCGGGACCGAGAAGTTGTCGAGCAGGATCAGGTCCGCCCCGGCCTCCAGCACCGGCGCGAGCTGCTCCAGGGTGTCCACCTCGACCTCGACCGGCAGCTCCGGGTAGGCGGCCCGGACGGCGCGGAACGCCTCGGCCACGCCGCCCGCGGCGACCACGTGGTTGTCCTTCACCAGCGCCGCGTCGGAGAGCGCCATCCGGTGGTTGACGCCGCCGCCGGCCCGCACCGCGTACTTCTGCAGCGCGCGCAGGCCCGGGTGGGTCTTCCGGGTGTCCCGGACCACCGCGCCGGTGCCGGCCAGCTCGTCCGCCCAGCGGCGGGTGGCGGTGGCGATCCCGGAGAGGTGGCAGAGCAGGTTGAGCGCGGTCCGCTCGGCGGTCAGCAGGTCGCGGGTGCGGCTGCGCACCGAGAGCAGCACCTGGCCGGCCTCGACCCGGTCGCCGTCCTCGACGTGCCGCTCGACCTCGAACTCCTCCTCGCAGATCAGCGAGACCACGGCCTCGGCGATCCGCAGGCCGGCCACCACGCCGGCCTCCCGGGCGGTGAAGTCCGCGGTGGCGACCGCGTCGGCGGGCACCGTGGCGACCGAGGTGACGTCCTCGCCGCCGGCCAGGTCCTCGGCCAGCGCCAGGGTGGCGATGTCCTCGACCTCGACCGGGTCGAGGCCGGCCGCCTCGAGCAGCTCGGCCAGCGCCGGGTCCAGGCCGGTCTCGTAGTCCTCGCCGTCCCCGCAGGCACAGCTCTCCCCGCAGGTGTCGGCCATCGGCAGTTCCTGGTGGGCCGTCGGCGGCTGGTGAGGCATGGTCAGTGCTCCTCGGGGGTGCTGGTGGGGACGCCGGAGACGGCGTCCAGGGTGGTGATCAGATGACGGCGCCAGTGCTCGTCGTCCCGCTCGGGGAAGTCCTCGCGCCAGTGGCAGCCGCGGGTCTCCGCGCGCTGCGCCGCGGCGGCCACCAGGGCGGTCGCCACCAGCAGCAGGTTGGCGGCCTCCCAGGTCTCCACCCGGGGGTCGGCCGGCTTCTGTTCGGCCTGGTCCGCCTCGGCCGCCCGGGCCAGCGCGGCCAGCCCCTCGGCGGTGGCGGCCATGCTGGCGGCCGAGCGCAGCACGCCGGCGCCGGCGCTCATCAGCCGCTGGACCTCGGCCCGGGCCTCCGGCGCGGGCAGCGGGACGGGCCGCGCGGCGCGCGCCGCCGGGACGTCCACCACGCGCTCGGGCAGTTCGCCGGCGCGGTGCCGGGCGGCCAGGTCGGCGGCGATCCGCTCGGCGAAGACCAGGCCCTCCAACAGCGAGTTGGAGGCCAGCCGGTTGGCGCCGTGCACCCCGGTGCAGGCCACCTCGCCGCAGGCGTACAGGCCCGGCACCGAGGTGCGGCCGTGCAGGTCGGTGCGGACCCCGCCGGAGGCGTAGTGGGCGGCCGGGGCGACCGGGATCAGGCCGGTCACCGGGTCGATGCCGTGCGCCCGGCAGGAGGCCAGGATGGTCGGGAACCGCTCCTGCCACATGGTGGCGCCGAAGTGCCGCCCGTCCAGGTACATGTGCCCGGCGCCCTGCTCCTGCATCCGCCGGGTGATCGCCTTGGCCACGATGTCGCGCGGGGCCAGCTCGGCCAGCTCGTGCTGACCCACCATGAACCGGACTCCGGCGGCGTCCACCAGGTGGGCGCCCTCGCCGCGGACCGCCTCGGAGACCAGCGGCTGCTGGCCCTCGGCCTCCGGGCCGAGCCAGAGCACGGTCGGGTGGAACTGGACGAACTCCAGGTCGGTCACCTCGGCGCCGGCCCGCAGGGCGAGCGCCACCCCGTCGCCGGTGGAGACCGCGGGGTTGGTGGTGGCCGAGAAGACCTGGCCCATGCCGCCGGTGGCGAGCACCACGGCCCGGGCCCGGATCGCGCCGACGCCGTCGCGCTGGCCCTCGCCCATCACGTGCAGGGTGAGGCCGGCCGCGTGGCCGCTCTCGTCGGTGAGCAGGTCGAGCACCAGCGCGTGCTCGATCAGCTCCAGGCCGGGATCACTGCGCACCGCGGCGACCAGGGCGCGCGATATCTCCGCCCCGGTGGCGTCGCCGCCGGCGTGCGCGATCCGGCGGCGGTGGTGGCCGCCCTCGCGGGTGAGCAGGATCGCCCCGTCGGCGTCCTGGTCGAAGGCGGCGCCGGTGGCGATCAGGTGGCGGACGGCGTCCGGGCCCTCGGTGACCAGGACGCGCACCGCGTCCTCGTCGCACAGCCCGGCCCCCGCGACCAGCGTGTCGGCCAGGTGCTGCTCGGGGGTGTCGCCCTCGCCCAGGGCGGCCGCGATGCCGCCCTGGGCCCAGCGGGTGGAGCCGTCGTCGAGCATCGCCTTGGTGACCACCGTCACCCGCAGGCCGGCCTGGCGGGCGCCGAGCGCGGCGGTCAGCCCGGCCACGCCGGAGCCGACCACCACCACGTCGGTGGTGGCGGTCCAGCCGGGCGCGGGGGCGGTGAGGCGGTGGGTCACAGGCATGGCGGTGCTCCGGTCTGGTCTAGTTTGCGGCGGTCCGGACGGCGTCCCCGCGGACGGTGTCCGTGCCGGGCAGCGCCTCGGCCGGGTCCGAGCCCGTGCCGACGATCTTGTTCTCCGCGTCCACGAAGACCACCCTGGGCTGGAACTCCCGGGCCTCGGCGGTGTCCATCTGCCCGTAGGCGATCAGGATCACCAGGTCGCCGGGGTGGACCAGTCGGGCCGCCGCGCCGTTGATCCCGATCACGCCGGAGCCGCGCGGCCCGGCGATGGTGTAGGTCTCCAGCCGGGCGCCGTTGTTGATGTCCACGATGTGGACCAGCTCGCCGGGGAGCAGGTCGGCGGCGTCCAGCAGATCCTGGTCCACCGTGACCGAGCCGACGTAGTGCAGGTCGGCCTGGGTCACGGTGGCCCGGTGGATCTTGGACTTGAACATGGTGCGGAGCATTGGTCACGCCTCCTGAGCTGAGTGCATGCCGAAGTGGCTGCCGGAATCTACCGGACGATCATGCGGACGTTGTCGATCAGGCGGGTGCCGCCCACCTTCGCGGCCACGGCCAGCACGGCCTCGCCCTGGAAGTCGTCCGGCACCTCGGTGAAGTCGTGCGGATCGATCAGGGCGAGGTAGTCGAGGTCGAGGCCGGCCGCGCCGTCCAGCGCGGTCGCGGCGGCCTCGCGGACGGCCTTCGGGCCCCGGGCGGCCGCGTCCCGGCCGGCGAACAGGGCCCGGGAGAGCGCCAGCGCGTGCCGGCGGTCGTCCTCGGAGAGGTAGCGGTTGCGCGAGGAGAGCGCCAGGCCGTCCTCCTCGCGGACGGTCGGCACGCCGATGACCTCCACGTCGAAGTCGAGGTCGGCCACCATCCGCTGGACGATCGCCAGCTGCTGGGCGTCCTTCTCGCCGAAGAAGGCGAAGTCGGGGTCGGTGATGTGCAGCAGCTTGGCGACCACGGTCAGCATGCCGTCGAAGTGGCCGGGGCGGGTGGCGCCCTCGAAGCGCTCGCCCATCGGGCCGGCCGAGAGCGTCACCTGCGGGGCGCCGTTCGGGTAGACCTCCTCGACGACCGGCGCGAAGACCACGTCGGCGCCGTTCTCCTCGGCGAGCCGGACGTCGGCGGCCAGCGTGCGCGGGTAGCGGTCCAGATCCTCGTTCGGGCCGAACTGCAGCGGGTTGACGAAGACCGTCACCGCCACCCGGCCGTCGCGGCCGACCTCCTTGCGGGCGGCCCGGATCAGCGCCGCGTGCCCCTCGTGCAGCGCGCCCATGGTCATCACGACCGCGTTGTCGACCGGCTGCTCGTCCGGCCAGA
This sequence comes from Kitasatospora sp. NPDC052896, assembly GCF_044547075.1. Taxonomy (NCBI): domain Bacteria; kingdom Bacillati; phylum Actinomycetota; class Actinomycetes; order Kitasatosporales; family Streptomycetaceae; genus Kitasatospora; species Kitasatospora sp. NPDC052896. Next base: position 392,140 of record NZ_JBITZU010000001.1, on the reverse strand, counting down.
AGGCGGCCTCGAAGTCGGCGACGGTGTGGGTGAGCGCGGTGCTGCGGGTCTTGGGCGCCTTGGCGGCGGGCTTCGGGCGGGCCATCAGTGCATCTCCTCGTCGAGTACGTCCAGCAGCGCGGCGGCCGCCTCTTCCTTCAGCGTCCCGTTGGCGAGCGCCCGCTGCGCGGTGGCCCGGGCCATCGCCCGGTAGGCCGACGGGATGTCCGGGGACACCGTACTGAGCTGCGCCAGGTGGCGGCGCACCGTCCCGCTGTCGCCGCGGGCGACCGGGCCGGTCAACGCGGCGTCACCGGAGCGCAGGGTGTTGTCCAGCGCGGCGCCGAGCAGCGGGCCGAGCAGCCGGCCGGGCTCGGCCACGCCGGCCGTCCGCAGCAGCTCCATCGCCTGCGCGACCAGGGTGACCAGGTGGTTCGCGCCGTGCGCCAGGGCGGTGTGGTAGAGCGGGCGGACCGCCTCGGGCACCCACTCGGGCTCGCCGCCCATCTCCACCACCAGCGCCTCGGCGACGGTCCGCAGCTCCTCGGGCGCGGTCACCCCGAACGGGCAGCCGGCCAGCCGGGCCAGGTCGACCGAGGTGCCGGTGAAGGTCATCGCGGGGTGCAGGGCGAGGGGCAGCGCACCGGCCCGGGTGGCCGGTTCCAGCACGGCCACCCCCTGGGCGCCGGAGGTGTGCACGATCAGCTGGCCCGGGCGCACCGCGCCGGTGGCGGCCAGCCCGGCCACCAGGTCGGCCAGCGCGTCGTCCGGGACGGTCAGCAGCACCAGGTCCGCGGCGGCCAGCACCTGCGGCGGGGAGACCACCCGGACCCCGGGCAACAGCGCCTCGGCCCGGCGGCGGGAGGCGGTGGAGACCCCGGAGGCGGCGACCACGGTGTGGCCGGCCAGCTGGAGCGCGGCGCCGAGGGCCGGGCCCACGCGGCCGGTCCCCACCACGCCGACGGCGAGTCGCCCCGGCCGGCTGCCCGGGTCGGTGGGGTCGGCGGGGTCGAACAGATCGGAGGTGTGCACGGCTCGCGTTCCAGTCCTCTACGGGTACCAGACGTACCGCATCATCCTACGGCCCGCCCCGGGGTCAGTCGGCGCCGCCCGCCCGGACCAGCCCGGCCTCGTAGGCCAGCACCACGGCCTGCACCCGGTCGCGCAGGCCGAGCTTGGCCAGGATCCGGCCGACGTGGGTCTTCACGGTGGCCTCGGAGAGCACCAGTTCGGCGGCGATCTCGGCGTTCGACAATCCCTGGGCGACCAGCAGGAAGACCTCGCGCTCGCGCTCGGTGAGCGGCTCCAGCGCGGGCGGACCGGCCGGCGCCTGCGGCAGCGGCAGGACCTCGGCGAAGCGGTCGATCATCCGCCGGGTGGTGGTCGGCGCGACCACCGCGTCCCCGCCGTGCACCGAGCGGATCGCGGCCACCAGCTCGGTCGGCGGCACGTCCTTGAGCAGGAAGCCGCTCGCTCCGGCCTTGAGCGCGGCGAAGGCGTACTCGTCCAGGTCGAAGGTGGTGAGGATGAGCACCCGCGGCGCGCCCGGCAGCGGGGTGCCGTCGGCGTCCAGGCAGATCCGCCGGGTGGCCTGCACGCCGTCCAGCCGGGGCATCCGGACGTCCATCAGGATCACGTCCACCTGCGTGCGGGAGAGCACCTCCAGCGCCTGGGCGCCGTCCCCGGCCTCGGCGGCGATCTCGATGTCGCCCTGGGACTGCAGCACCATGCGGAAGCCCGTGCGGAGCAGTTCCTGGTCGTCGACGAGCATCACGCGGATGGTCACAGTGCAACTCCTGAGGGTTACTTGGCGGTCTTGAGGGGGAGGACGGCGCGGATCCGGAAGCCACCGCCGGGCCGCGGCCCGGCGTCCAGGCTGCCGCTCACCATGCCGATCCGTTCGCGCATGCCGATCAGACCATGGCCCTGCCCGTCGGCACCGCCCCGGTTGACCTGCTCGTCGGTGGTGCCACGGCCGTCGTCCTCGATCAGCACGTTGAGGTCGCGGTCGCCGAAGTCGACCGCGACCCGGGCGCTGGCGCCGGGCCCGCCGTGCTTGCGGACGTTGGTGAGCGCCTCCTGGACGATCCGGTAGACCGTCAGCTCGACCCCGCGCGGCAGCTCGCGCACCTCGCCGGTGGCCCGGTACTCGACCGGCAGCCCGGCCGTGCGGACCTGCTCCAGCAGCTCCGGCAGCTCCTCGACGCCGGGCTGCGGCACGTACTCCTCGGCGGCGTCCGCGGTGCGCAGCACGCCGAGCAGTCGGCGCATCTCGACCAGCGCCTGCCGGCCGGTGGAGGCGATGGTGCCGAGCGCCTCCTTGGCCTGCTGCGGCGAGTTGTCCATCACGTAGGCGGCGCCGTCGGCCTGCACGATCATCACCGAGACGTTGTGCGCCACCACGTCGTGCAGCTCGCGGGCGATCCGGGCCCGCTCGGCCGCCACCGCCACCTTGGCCTGGGCGTCCCGCTCGCGCTCCAGCCGCTCGGCGCGGTCCTCCAGCTCCTCGAGGTAGGCGCGGCGGACCCGGGTGAGCCGGCCCCAGGCCCAGCAGAGGATGAACGGGGTGGAGAGCAGCGCCGCGGTGAAGACGGTCTGCAGCAGCCCGTGGACCGTGTCGGGCTCCTTGGCCATCTGGAAGCCGTGCACCGAGAGCGGCCCGGCCAGCAGACCGCAGACCAGCGCGGCCCGGGAGGTCCAGCGGGAGCCGAAGGCCGCGCCGGTGTAGCAGAAGACCAGGTAGGCGAGGGAGGAGGCGCCCGGGTCGATGTGCAGGCCGACCTGGGCCAGCGCGAGCGCCGCGGCGGCCACCACGGCGGCGTTCGGCAGCCGGCGCCGGACCACCATCAGGCCGCAGACCAGCACCGAGATGGTGAAGTAGGCGGCGGTGTGCCAGCCGCTGGTGGAGACGCTGGAGACGGCGGTGAAGAAGAGCACGAGGAGCGCCCAGCCGCCATCGACCACCATGGGGTGTCCGCGAAGCCAGGCGTTGAGTCGATGCACGTCCCCAGCCTAGGCAGTCGAAAAGCCCCCTCCCGTCCGCCGAGAGGGCGATCCCGGCTCGTTCGCAGGTCGGAGCCCGGTAACGTCCCGGGCATGACCTGGATGCGCTGGCGGCCCGCCATGGAGCGGGCCCTGTACGGGCCGGAGCACGGCTTCTACCGCCGGCCGGAGGGGCCCGCCGGGCACTTCCGGACCTCGGTGCACGCCTCCCGGCAGTACGCCGAAGCGGTCGGCCGGCTGCTGCTGGAGGTGGACGAGGCGCTCGGCCGTCCCGAGGAGCTGGCGCTGATCGACGTCGGGGCCGGGCGCGGCGAGCTGGTCGGCGCGCTGGCCGGCCTGCTGCCGGGACGGCTGCGCTGCTACGGGGTGGAGCTGGCCGGGCGGCCGGCCGGGCTGCCGGAGGCGGTGCGCTGGACCGAGCGGGTGCCGGCCGGGGCGGTCGGGCTGGTCTTCGCCAACGAGTGGCTGGACAACGTGCCGCTGGACATCGCCGAGGTGGGGGAGGGCGGCGAGCTGCGCTACCTGGAGGTCGGGCCGGACGGCGCGGAGCGGCCCGGCGGTGCTCTGGAGGCGGCGGACGCGGCCTGGGTCGAGCGCTGGTGGCCGCGGGTCGCCGCCGGGGACCGGGTGGAGCTGGGCGGCCCGCGGGACGCCGCCTGGGCGGCGGCGGTCGGTGCGCTCGACCGCGGGCTCGCGGTGGCGGTGGACTACGCGCACCAGGCGTCGGACCGGCCGGCCTTCGGCACGCTGACCGGCTTCCGGACCGGCCGCGAGGTGCGCCCGGTGCCGGACGGCAGCTGCGACCTGACCTGCCACGTGGCGCTGGACGCGGTCGAGGCGGCCGGCGCGGCGGGCGCGCGCGGGTCCGTCCACAGCCTGTGGACGACCCAGCGCGCCGCACTGCGTGCCCTCGGCGTGCGCGGCGACCGCCCGCCGCTCGCCCGGGCCGGCACCGACCCGGCCGGCTACCTGCGCGCGCTGGCCGCGGCCGGCGAGGCGGCCGAGCTGACCGCGACCGGTGGTCTGGGCGGCTTCGGCTGGCTGCTCCAGGCCGTCCGCATGCCGGTACCGCGGAGCTTGGCAGACCTGCCGGGATGGCAGACTCTGAACCCATGAGCATCAGGGAGACCACGGTCGGCATCGGCGCCGGCGCGGAGCAGACGGCCACCGACATGGTGCTGAACATCGGCCCGCAGCACCCGGCCACCCACGGCGTGCTCCGGCTCAAGCTGGTGCTGGAGGGCGAGCGGATCCTCTCCGCCGAGCCGGTGATCGGCTACATGCACCGCGGCGCCGAGAAGCTCTTCGAGGCCCGGGACTACCGGCAGATCATCATGCTGGCCAACCGGCACGACTGGCTCTCCGCCTTCTCCAACGAACTGGGCGTGGTGCTCGCGGTCGAGCGGATGCTCGGCATGGAGGTCCCCGAGCGGGCGGTCTGGATCCGCACCCTGCTGGCCGAGCTGAACCGGGTGCTCAACCACCTGATGTTCGCCGGCTCCTACCCGCTCGAACTGGGCGGGATCACCCCGATCTTCCACGCCTTCCACGGCCGCGAGGAGCTCCAGCACGTGCTGGAGGAGGCCAGCGGCGGCCGGATGCACTACATGTTCAACCGGGTCGGCGGCCTCAAGGAGGACCTGCCGGCCGGCTGGCTGGACCGGGTCCGGGCGGCCGTGGCGATGGTCCGCGGCCAGCTGCCGATCCTCGAGGACCTGGTGCTCGGCAACGAGATCTTCCGGGCCCGGACGGCCGGGGTCGGCGTGCTCTCCGCCGCGCACGTCAAGGCGTACGGGGTGAGCGGCCCGATCGCCCGGGCCAGCGGCGTCGACTTCGACCTGCGCCGGGACGAGCCCTACCTGGCCTACGGCTCGCCCGAGCTGCGCGAGGTGCTGACCGTGGCCACCCGCGAGGAGGGCGACTGCCTGGCCCGCTTCGAGTGCCTGCTGGAGCAGACCGCCAACGCGCTCGACCTGGCCGACGCCTGCCTGGACAAGCTGGCCACCCTGCCGCCGGGGCCGGTCAACCTGCGGCTGCCGAAGGTGCTGAAGGCTCCCGAGGGCGAGACCTACGCGTGGACCGAGAACCCGCTCGGGGTCAACGGCTACTACCTGGTCTCGCGCGGCGACAAGACGCCGTGGCGCCTCAAGCTCCGCTCGGCGTCCTTCAACAACATCCAGGCGCTGATCGAGCTGCTGCCCGGGACCCTGGTCGCCGACATGGTCGCGATCCTGGGCTCGATGTTCTTCGTGGTCGGCGACATCGACAAGTAGCTCCCGGCTACTGCTTCTTCTTGGGCTTCTTCGGGTCGGCGGGGTGGGGGGCGAGCCTGCGGTCGCCCTTGGCGGCGATCCGCTGCTCGCACAGCTCGACCAGCACGGCGTAGCCCTGCGGGCCCATCAGCTCGGTGAGCTCGGCGCGGTAGCTGAGGTACACCGGGTCCGCCCCGACGTGCGCGTCCGGGCTGCTGGTGCACCACCAGTGCAGGTCGTGGCCGCCCGGGCCCCAGCCGCGGCGGTCGTACTCGCCGATGCTGACCTGGAGGTAGCGGGTGTCGTCCGGGCGGTCGATCCAGTCGTAGGTGCGCCGGATCGGCAGCTGCCAGCAGACGTCCGGCTTGGTCTCCAGCGGCTCCTTGCCCTCGGCCAGCGCCAGGGTGTGCAGCGCGCAGCCCTCACCGCCGGCGAAACCGGGGCGGTTGAGGAAGATGCAGGCGCCGTCGATCCGGCGGGTCTGCCGGTCGCCGTCCTCGTCGAGCATGGTGATGCCGCCGTCGAGCCGGATCCTGCCGCGCTTGTCGGTGCCCTCGGCGAAGAACTGCCAGCTCTCGGGGGTGAGCCGGGCGGCGTGGCCGGCCACGCGCTGCTCGTCGTCCTCGTCCGAGTAGTGCGCGCCGAGCGTGCAGCAGCCGTCGGAGTCGCCCCGGCCGGGCCGGATGCCCTGGCAGCCGCGGCCGAAGATGCAGGTCCAGCGGGAGGTGAGCCAGGTCAGGTCGCAGCGGAAGACCTGCTCCTCGTCGGCGGGGTCGGCGAACTCCACCCAGGCGCGGGGGAAGTCGAGCGGGACCTCGCGCCCGGGCTTCTTGATCTTCGGAGTGGGGATGTCGATGGCTGCCACCCGGCAAGGGTAAGGCCGCCGGAGCACCGGCCCCTAGCCGTGGTGCAGGCGCAGGGCGAGTTGCAGGTCGAGCGCGCGGGCCGGGCGGTGCCAGGCGGGGTCGTCCAGCAGGGTCGCCACCCGGTCCAGCCGCCGGGCCACCGTGTTCGGGTGGACGAACAGCGCCTCGGCCGCCCGGGTCGGGCTGCCGCCGGCGGCGAAGTAGGCGGCCAGGGTCGGGACGAGTTCGGTGCCGCGGCGGGCGTCGTGGTCGAGCAGCGGGCCCAGCGTCCGGCGCAGGAAGTCGGCCGGGTCGACGTCGCCCGCCAGCAGGACCTTCAGCAGCTCGGCCGCCGGCCCCCGGGCGCGCAGCGCGTCCAGCTCGGCCGCCTGTCGGGAGAGCAGTTCGGCGGTGCCCAGCGCCACCCCCGCGAGATCGGCCAGCGAGCACATCAGGCCCAGCTCCTCCGGGCTGAAGTGCCGCACCGACCGCTCGCCGCCGTAGAGCACCCCGAAGACGGTCGACCCGTGCCGCAGCGGCACCGCCAGCAGCGCGTGCAGCCCCTCGGAGTCCACCACCGGGTCGAGCGAGGAGGAGTGGGTGATCCGCTCGTCGGTCAGGTAGTCCGAGGTCCAGAACGGCGCCCCGGTGCGCCGCGCGACGGCGCCCGCCCCGGAGCCGTCCCCCGGCACCGGCATCCCGACGGTCAGCGCGGTCACCGAGCCGCTGGCCGCGCGGACCGTCGCCGGGCCGTCCGGCTCCTCCAGGATGGTCAGCCAGGCCATGTCCAGGGTGAGCAGCCGGCGGGCCCGCTGGGTGACCGCGGGCAACACCTGGTCCAGGTCGTGCCGGATGGCCAGGTCACGCGCGGTGTCCACCAGCCCCGCCAGGCCCGCCTCGCGCCGGTGGCGGCGGACCGTCAGCGCGTGCACCCGCAGCGCCAGCCGCAGGGCCTCCGGATCGTCGGCGGCCGCCTCGGCCAGCTCGGCCGGTCCGGCCTGCCGGGCCAACAGCCGTAACAGCCTGTTCTCCATGACGAGCAGTCAACCAGTCGGGCGGGAAAGCCTCCAGAGCGTCCGCGGGGGCGGCCGTGCCGGGCGGCCGGGAAATCGCCCGGTCCGGTGCCGTAGCGTGGTGGATTATGCGACTCGGTGTGCTCGACGTAGGTTCCAACACCGTCCACTTCCTCGTGGTGGACGCCCACCCCGGTGCCGCGCCGCTGCCCGCGTACTCGCACAAGGCGGAGCTGCGGCTCGCGGAGCTGCTCGACGCGGACGGGGCGATCAGCGACGCGGGGGTGGCCCGGCTGGTCGACATGGTCTCCTCCTCGCTGCGGGTCGCCGAGGACAAGGGCGTGGTCGACCTGCTGCCGTTCGCCACCTCCGCGGTGCGCGAGGCCGCCAACGGCGAGGCGGTGCTCAAGCGGGTGCAGGACGAGACCGGCGTCGAGCTGCAGGTGCTCTCCGGGCAGGACGAGGCCCGGCTGACCTTCCTGGCGGTGCGCCGCTGGTTCGGCTGGTCCTCCGGCCGGCTGCTCAACCTGGACATCGGCGGCGGCTCGCTGGAGATCGGCTGCGGGCTGGACGAGCAGCCGGACGCCGCGGTCTCGTTGCCGCTCGGCGCCGGCCGGCTGACCGCGGGCTGGCTGCCCGGTGACGTCGCCGACCCGGAGGCGGTGCGCGAGCTGCGCCGGCACATCCGGGCCGAGATCGCCGGCGTGGTCGGCGAGATCGCCCGGCTCGGGCCGCCGAACCACGCGGTGGCCACCTCCAAGACCTTCAAGCAGCTGGCCCGGATGACCGGCGCCGCCCCGGCCGAGGCCGGCCCGCTGGTGCCGCGCAAGCTCACCCGCAGCGGCCTGGCCGCCTGGGTGCCCCGGCTGTCCACCATGTCGGTGGCCGAGCGGTCCCGGATCCCCGGGGTCTCCGAGGGCCGCGCCAAGCAGCTGCTGGCCGGGGCGCTGGTGGCGGACGCCGCGATGGACCTGTTCGGCCTGGACGAGCTGGACGTCTGCCCGTGGGCGCTGCGCGAGGGCATCATCCTGCGCCGCCTCGACACCCTGGACGGCCAGGGCACACGCTGAGCGGACCCGTCCGGCGCGCGGTCCGCATACGCTTGCTCCCGTGGTGGAAGCAGACGGACCGGACGAGGAAGCGAACGCCCGCGCGGCCCGCCGCCGCGGCCGTGGGGCCGGCGGCGGGGGTTCCGACGGCGACCCCGGACCAGCCCGCCGGCGGGTCCCGGCCCGGGGGCGGGCCACCCGGAAGGCCGCCGCGCAGCGGCCCGCCCCGCTGCTGCGCACCACCGACCGGCTGGTGCTCCCGGCCCACCCCGCGCTGCACATCCCGGACACCAAGATCGCCCTGTCCACCGCCTCGGTCTACCCCGAGAGCACCTCGGTCGCCTTCGAGCTGGCCGCCAAGCTCGGCTACGACGGCGTCGAGGTGATGGTCTGGAACGACCCGGTCAGCCAGGACATCGACGCGCTGCGGGCGCTCTCCGACCAGTACCGGCTGCCCATCCTCGCGGTGCACGCGCCGTGCCTGCTGATCACCCAGCGGGTCTGGACCACCGACCCGTGGACCAAGCTGCAGCGGGCCCGGGCCGCCGCCGACCGGCTCGGCGCGGACACCGTGGTGGTCCACCCGCCGTTCCGCTGGCAGCGCCAGTACGCCCGGGAGTTCGTCCGCGGCATCGAGCGGATGGCCGACGAGACCGAGGTCCGCTTCGCGGTCGAGAACATGTACCCGTGGCGCTACCGGGACCGCGAGATGCTCGCCTACGCCCCCGGCTGGGACGTCACCGAGGAGGAGTACCGGCACTTCACCATCGACCTCTCGCACGTCGCCACCTCGCGGATCGACGCCTTCGCGCTGGCCGACCGGATGGGCGAGCGGCTGGCCCACGTCCACCTGGCGGACGGCTCCGGCTCGGGCAAGGACGAGCACCTGATCCCCGGCCGCGGCAAGCAGCCCTGCGCCGAACTGCTGGAACGGCTCGCCCGGACGGGCTTCGCCGGGCACGTGGTGCTGGAGGTCAACACCCGCCGCTCCGGCTCGCCCGCCGAGCGGGAGGCCGATCTGGCCGAGGCGCTGGCCTTCACCCGGCTGCACCTGGCCACCCCCTCGCGCGTAGGCTGAGTGGCGGACGAACCTTTCCGGGAGGCACGGCAGATGACGGACGTTCAGCGGCAGGACGGCTCCTTCAGCCACCAGGCCCACGCCGACTCCTTCGGTGCGGTGGCCGCCGAGTACGACCGGGCCCGGCCGTCCTACCCGCCCGAGCTGTTCGACGAGATCGAGCGGCTGACCGGCCGGCCGCTGGAGGGTGCGGACCTGCTGGACGTCGGCGCCGGCACCGGCATCGCCACCCGGCTGTTCCAGCAGCGCGGCGCCCGGGTCGTCGCGGTCGAGCCGAGCGCCGGGATGGCCGCCCAACTGCACCGGGTCAGTCCGGAGATCCCGCTGGTCAAGGGCGACGGCAACGCGCTGCCCTGCCACGACGGCACCGCCGACCTGATCGCCTACGCGCAGGCCTTCCACTGGACCGACCCGGACCGCTCGCTGCCCGAGGCGCTGCGGGTGCTGCGCCCGGGCGGGGCGCTGCTGCTGATCTGGAACGTCAAGGACCGCACGGGCGGCTGGCTGCGCGAGCAGGAGGAGCGGCTCGCCGCGGCGCTGCCCTCGTACCACTACTACGGCGCGCTCAACTCGGTCACCGACGCGCTGGCCCATCACCCGTTCGAGGTGCGCACCGCCCAACTGCCCTGGGAGCGCCGGGTCGGCGTGGACGACCTGATCACCGACCTGCGCTCGAAGTCGTACTTCGCGGTGCTGACGCCCGAGCAGCGCGAGCCGGTGCTGGCCGCCGAGCGGGCCGCGCTGCTGGCCGAGTTCCCGGGCGGACTGGTCACCGAGCCCTACACGGTGGACCTCACGGTGGCCGTCAAGCGCGGCTGACCGGCATGCGGACGGACCGTCCGCCGGGCCGCCGGTGGCGCGTACCCTCGGCAGAACAGCGGTGAGAGCGTTCCGCAACCGAAGGAGTGGAGTCCAGTGCCCGAGCTGAAGTCCCGTACGGTCACCCACGGTCGCAACATGGCGGGCGCCCGCGCCCTTCTCCGGGCGGCCGGTGTAGCCCGGGAGGACTTCGGCAAGCCGATCATCGCGGTGGCCAACTCCTTCACCGAGTTCGTCCCCGGCCACACCCACCTGCAGCCGGTGGGCCGGATCGTCTCCGAGGCGATCCAGCGGGCCGGCGGCATCGCCCGGGAGTTCAACACCATCGCGGTGGACGACGGCATCGCGATGGGCCACCACGGGATGCTCTACTCGCTGCCCTCCCGCGACCTGATCGCCGACTCGGTCGAGTACATGGTCAGCGCGCACTGCGCGGACGCGCTGATCTGCATCTCCAACTGCGACAAGATCACCCCCGGCATGCTGATGGCCGCGCTGCGGCTCAACATCCCGACCGTCTTCGTCTCCGGCGGCCCGATGGAGGCCGGCCAGGCGGTGCTGGTCGACGGCACGGTGCGCAAGCTCGACCTGGTGAACGCGATCTCGGACGCGGTCAACGAGAACGTCTCCGACGAGGACATCGCGATCATCGAGGAGAACGCCTGCCCGACCTGCGGCTCGTGTTCCGGCATGTTCACCGCGAACTCGATGAACTGCCTCACCGAGGCGATCGGCCTCTCGCTGCCCGGCAACGGCTCCACGCTGGCCACCCACACCGCCCGTCGGGCCCTCTACGAGGACGCCGGCCGGACCGTCGTCGAGATCACCAAGCGCTACTACCACCAGGACGACGCCTCGGTGCTGCCGCGCAGCATCGCCTCGCGCGCCGCGTTCGAGAACGCGATGGCGCTGGACATCGCGATGGGCGGCTCGACCAACACGATCCTGCACCTGCTCGCCGCCGCCCAGGAGGCCGAGCTGGACTTCGACATGCGGGCGATCGACGCCATCTCGCGCCGCGTCCCGTGCCTGAGCAAGGTCGCGCCGAACGGCTCGTACTACATGGAGGACGTCCACCGGGCCGGCGGCATCCCCGCCATCCTGGGCGAGCTGTACCGCGCCGGGCTGCTCAACGAGGAGGTGCACACCGTGCACAGCGGCTCGCTCGCCGAGTGGCTGAAGACCTGGGACATCCGCGGCGGCTCGCCCTCGCCCACCGCCGTCGAGCTGTTCCACGCGGCGCCCGGCTGCGTCCGCTCGGCCAGCGCCTTCTCGCAGTCCGAGCGCTGGGACGGCCTGGACACCGACGACGCCCAGGGCTGCATCCGCAGCGTCGAACACGCCTACTCGACCGAGGGCGGCCTGGCGGTCCTCTACGGCAACCTCGCCGAGGACGGCTGCATCGTCAAGACGGCCGGCGTCGACGAGTCGATCTGGACCTTCAGCGGCCCGGCGGTGGTGCTGGAGTCCCAGGAGGACGCGGTGGACGCCATCCTGTCCAAGCGGGTCAAGGAGGGCGACGTGGTGGTGATCCGCTACGAGGGCCCCAAGGGCGGCCCGGGCATGCAGGAGATGCTCTACCCGACCTCGTTCCTCAAGGGCCGCGGCCTGGGCAAGGCCTGCGCGCTGATCACCGACGGCCGGTTCTCCGGCGGCACCTCGGGCCTGTCGATCGGCCACGCCTCGCCCGAGGCGGCCTCCGGCGGCACGATCGCGCTGGTCGAGGACGGTGACGTGATCTCGATCGACATCCCCGGGCGCAAGGTCACCCTGGAGGTCTCCTTCGAGGAGCTGCACGAGCGGCGGCTGCGACTGGAGGAGGGCGGCGGCTACCGGCCGAAGAACCGCGACCGGCAGGTGAGCCAGGCGCTCCGGGCCTACGCGGCGATGGCCACCTCGGCCGACCGCGGCGCGGTGCGGGACGTCAGCAAGCTGGGCTGATCCGCGGTCCGCCGGTGGGCTCGGGGATACTCGGGGGGTGAGCGACGACCGCACCACCCCCACCCCCGAGCCCATCCGCTTCTTCGGCACCAGCTGGGTCGAGCGCGGCGGCGACTACTGGCTGCGGCGCGTGCTGGTGCCGGTCGGGGCGCTGGTCACGGTGGCGGTGGGCGCCCTGGTGCTGCGCTTCGCGGTGTCCGGGGTGGAGATCTCCAAGGCCGGCGGCTTCGTCAACGGGCTGCTGCTGGCGGCCATCGCGATCTGCACCTGCCTGGCCGGGCTGCGCACCTGGAAACTGCTCACCGACGGCCGCGACGCGCTGACCGGCTGGATGGCCGAGGACAAGTCGCTCGGCGCGGTCTGGCTGATCGGCTGCGTCGGCGCGGCCTTCGCGTACTTCCTGCGCAGCCTGGTCGAGGCGCCCGGCGAGGCGCTCGCCCGGGCCCGTTACGAGCGGCTCGCCGCCCAGCGGGCGCGGCGCCGGTCCGGCCGGTCGGGTCGGCCGGACAAGCGGCGCAAGCGCTGAGTCAGGTCCGGCTCTCGGTGTCGCACCTGCCGTCGTCGGGCAGCGGCTTGCTGCGGTCGTACGGGTCGACGGTCGGCCCGGCGTCCGGGCTCGCGGTGTCGTCGCCGTTGAGGTCGAAGTCGTACTGCGGGAACTCCGGTTCCAGCCAGCCGTCGCCCGTCTCGCAGTAGTTGCCGCCCATCGAGCTCTGCGCGTTCTCGACGTACAGCTTGCCGCGGTCGACGTCGTAGCTCCCGGGATCGTAGAAGCGGAAGTCCTGGACCCGACGGACGATCTCGCGGGTGACCGGCGTCGAGCCGGCCAGCGTCAGCGACGCCGACCGCGCGGAGGCGCCACCGCCGGGCGGGGCGGGCGGGGTGTACTGCTGGGGGCCGGGGGTCAGCGCGTAGACGAAGGTGTAGTCGCTGTGGACCAGCACCCCGTGGTCCCCGTCGCCCTCGAAGGTGATCCGGCCCTGGAGCTTGACGTCCGGCCCGACCGGGACGGCGGTGGCGGGGTTGAAGCGGCTGATCCAGTTGGTCGGGTCGTGGTCCTTGTCCGGGTGCGCGAGGGCCTGGGACAGCTGGTCGTGCTCCTGGCCGTTCAGCAGGGCGAGCACCGGCGCGGGGTCCCCGCCGGCCACCACCTTCGGGTCCAGGTTGCTCTCCACCAGGTAGTTCTTGACCAACTGGAGCTGGGCGGCGACCTGCTGGCCGCTGAACACCCCGGTCGCCTGGGCCGCCGGCAGCACGACGGCGTCCGGGCCGGCCGGCCACGCGTCGGCGGGGGAGCCCGCCCAGGGGTGGTCCACGGTGGGGTCCTGGGGAGCCTGGCTCGGCGGCGCGGCGGTCGGCGCGGCGGTCTCCGGCGCCTGGGTGACGACCGGGGCGGCGACGCCGCTGCCGTCCGGGCCGCCGCCGAAGCGGCCGGTGTACCAGTCGTGCAGCCGGTCGACGTTCAGCCCGGCCAGCACCACGGCGCCGGTCAGCACCACGTACAGCGGGGCCTGCCAGTTCCGCCGGGTGGGCCGGCTGTTCCCCCAGGGGTCGACCGCCTTCGGCCGGCGGCCGAAGCGGCGGCGCCGGGCCTCCGTCGGCGGGCGCCAGGGCTGCTGCGGCTCCGGGGGCTCGCGGCGCCACTTGGCGGCGAGCATCCGGGACCGTCCGGACCCCTCCCTGACGCTGGCTGAGCGCACGAACTCCTCGTCCAGGACGAGGTCGGTGAACGGGTCCCGCCCGGGCTCGGTGGAGGGCGGGAGATCGGGGTCTTCGGCTATCGGCACGCGGTCAGTATGCAGAGGTCAGAGGCGCTTTCCAGGACCGGGCGGGCAGCTGGCGGCGGCTCGGCGCGCACTCTGTGCCGATACCTCCCGCGATGCCCGGCCGGCGGACGCCCGGGGAGCTCGCTCGCGGCGAACGTCGCAGGTCGGACCCGGTCCGGGCGGCCCGATCCGACCTGTGCCCCGGCCCGGGTCAGGCGCTGCCCCGGGCGGCCTTCACCGAGCCGACCACGCCGGCGATCACCAGCAGCAGGCCGGCCGGCAGCAGCGAGGTGAAGAGCGCGCCGAACAGGCCCCAGCCGCCGAGCAGGGTCAGCGCCACGGTGTTCAGCACCAGCAGCGCGCCGCTGGCCGGGACCGCGGCCTTCCAGGGGTGCGCCTCGGCCCAGCGGCGCAGCCGGCGGTCGCCGGTGTCCCGGCGCAGCTTGCCGCCCACCGTGCCGACCAGGAAGAAGAAGAACAGGGCCAGGCTCACCGGGCCGGCCAGGATTCCGGTGGACCAGTGGCCGGTCACCACGTCCACTCCGAGGGCGGCGCCGCCCACCACGGCGCCCACGGCCGCGGCGGACTTCCACGGCCCGGTCGTCGCCGACGCGATGGCCAGCTGACGGTTCTCACCACGTGACATCTCTGCGTGTCCCATACCCCCACGTTGCTCCTCGCGCCGCCCCGGGGCCATAGGGGAAACCCCCGAGTCTTCCCCTACTGGGAGCCGGCCCGCCGTCCTCCGCCACCCCGCCGTCCGTCCCGTGGACGCCCGCCGGGCGCCCGGCGGGCAGGTGCGAGGATTGGGCGGAGTACCGTCGCGGTGATCAAGGAGCAGCCATGAGCAGCAGCGCCGTCCACCCCCAGCGGATCGCCTTCCTCGGCACCGGCAAGATCGGCGAGGCCCTGCTCTCGGGCCTGCTGCGGGCCGGCAAGGACCCGGCCGACGTCCTGGTCACCGCCCGCCGCCCGGAGCGCGCCGCCGAGCTGGCCGAACGCTACGGCGTCGGGGTGGCCAGCAACCAGGAGGCGGCCAAGCTCGCCGACACCCTGATCCTGGCGGTGAAGCCGCAGGACATGGGCACCCTGATGGAGGAGCTCGGCCCGCACCTGGCCGGCGACCGGCTGGTCATCTCCGCCGCCGCGGGCATCCCGACCCGCTGGCTGGAGGCCCGGCTGCCGGCCGGTACCCCGGTGGTCCGGGTGATGCCCAACACGCCCGTCCTGGTGGACGAGGGGATGAGCGTCATCTCCGGCGGCACCCACGCCACCGAGGAGCACCTGCGGCGCGCCGAGGAGATCTTCCAGTCGGTCGGCAAGGCGCTGCGGCTGCCGGAGTCCCAGCAGGACGCCGCCACCGCGCTCTCCGGCTCGGGCCCGGCCTACTTCTACTACCTGGTCGAGGCGATGACCGACGCGGGCATCCTGCTCGGCCTGCCCCGCCAGGTGGCGCACGACCTGATCGTGCAGTCGGCGATCGGCGCCTCCGTCATGCTGCGCGACTCCGGCGAGCACCCGGTCAAGCTGCGCGAGGCGGTCACCTCGCCGGCCGGCACCACCATCGCGGCCATCCGCGAGCTGGAGAACCACGGCGTCCGGGCCGCCCTGCTCGGTGCCCTGGAGGCGGCCCGCGACCGCTCCCAGGAGCTCGCCTCGGGCGGGAAGTGATCCGCCGGTGCCCCGCTACGACCTGGTCATCCTCGACAACGACGGCGTGCTGGTGGACAGCGAGCCGATAGCCAACCGGGTGCTCGCCGAGTACCTGACCGAACTCGGCTACCCCACCACGGTCGAGGACTCCTACCGCGACTACCTGGGCTCCGCCGCGCACCGGATCCACGACGTGATCGCCGAACGGCACGGTGCCCGGCTCCCCGACGGCTTCGACGAGCTGTTCCACGCCCGGGTCTTCGCCGCCTTCACCACCCGACTCACCCCGGTGGCCGGCGCCGTCGAGCTGCTCGAGGAGCTGCGCCGGCGCGGCGTGCCGTACTGCCTGGCCTCCTCCGCCCACCACGCCTGGATCCGCACCGCGCTCGACCTGACCGGCCTGCGCGCCGACTTCCCCGAGGAGCGGATCTTCAGCGCCCAGGACGTCGGGGCCGGCAAGCCCGCCCCCGACCTCTTCCTGCACGCCGCCCGGACCCTGGGTGCCAGCCCGGCCCGCTGCCTGGTGATCGAGGACAGCCCGAACGGCGTCCTCGCCGCCCGCGCCGCGGCCATGCCGGTCTACGGCTACGCCGCGCTCACCCCGGCCGACCGCCTCACCACGGCCGGCGCCACCGGCCTGCTCGACTCGCTGGACGAGGTGCTCGACCTGCTGGCCTGACCCGCGGGGCGGCGGGTCCCCGGTGCCGGGAAGACCGCGGGGGAGCGGACCCGGCCCCTTCCGCGGGCACAACTGCCGCTACCGGCAGGCGGGTTGACTCCGGTTTGCCTGAACCGTCGTGCCAGCCGGGGCTGCTGGGTCCGCCCGTCGGCGTCGGTACGCGGCCCGCGTCCTCCGGGCCCCGCCCCCGCCGCGGCTCCGCCGCCCGGCAGGCGCCTCGGGGGCCACCGCACGGTGCCTCCGCCGAACGTCGTGTTCGACCCCTCCCCAAATCGCCCGTCGCCCCCTACGCTCGCGCCAATATCGTCGTACCGGCCGGTATGCCGCCCGGTGGTGAGCGAGGTCCGGATGGCCAGCGAGAGACCGCACCACCCCGCACCCGGCCACCGGCTGCGCCAGGCCCGGGCCGCGCTGCTGGTCAGCTTCCTGCTCCAGGGCACCACCTTCGCCCTGCTGGTCACCCGGATCCCCGGCATCCAGCGGCAGTACGGGCTCGGCGACGGCACCCTGACGGTCTTCCTGGCAGCCGTGCCGATCCTGGCCGGGGTCGGGTCGATCAGCTCCGAGCAGCTGGTGAAGCGGACCAGCCCGCGCGCCGTGCTGCGGGTCGTCCAGCCCGCGGTCTGCCTCACCCTGGTCGGGGTCGGCCTCGGCCACCGGCTCTGGGTGCTCGGTCTGGCGCTGGCCGCCTTCGGGCTGCTGGTCGGTGCGCTGGACGCGTCGATGAACATGCTCGGGGTCGGCCTGCAGCACCGCTACGGCCGCTCGATCATGATCGGCTTCCACGCCGCGTTCAGCCTCGGCGGGATCATCGGTGCCCTGCTGGCCAGCGCCGGGGCCGGCGGGCACCTCAGCCTGCTGACGCTCTTCGGCGGGACGGTGGCCGTGCTGATCCCGGCCGCACTGGTGGCCGGCCGCTGGTTCGCCGGCCCGGCGGAGCTCGGCGACGCGGTCCGGCAGGCCGCCGAGGCCGCCGCCCGGTCGATCCCGTGGCGGCCGCTGCTGCCGCTCTGCGCCGCGATGGCCTTCGCCTACATCGCCGACTCCTCGGTCTCCAACTGGAGCGCCAAGTACCTGACCGAGACGCTGCACAGCGGCGACCGGGTGGGCGCGCTCGGCTACGCGGGCTACATGGTGGCGATGCTGCTCGGCCGGGCCTTCGGTGACCGCGGGGTGCAGCGCTTCGGCGCCGCGCCGGTGGTCCGCACCGGCGCCGCGGTGGCCGCGCTGGGCTTCGGGATCGCCGCGCTGGCCCCCGCGCCCTGGGCCGGGGTGGCCGGGTTCACCGTGCTCGGGCTCGGCATCTGCGCGATCATCCCGCAGGTCTTCGCGGCCGGCGGGCGGCTCTTCCCGCACGACTCGGACGCCGCGGTGGCCCGGCTCAACCTCTTCAACTACGTGGGTTTCCTGGTCGGTTCCCCGCTGGTCGGCGCGATCGCCGGGGCCAGCTCGTTCCGCTGGGCGTTGACCGCGCCGATGGTGATGGTGCTGGTGGTGGTCCCGTTGGCCGGCCACTTCGCGCCCGCCGCGGCGGAGCCACTACGGTTGGACCATGCCCCAAGCCCAGCCCGGCCGGCCGCCTGAGCAGCCTGAGCAGCAGTCCGGCAGCCACCTTCCCGTCCAGCCCTGCACCCTCCGGCTCTGCTGGGACGCGGCGGTCACCGGCTACGACTTCGGCCCCGGCCACCCGATGGACCCGACCCGGCTCGCGCTCACCATGGGGCTGGTCGAGGCCTTCGACCTGCCCACCGCTCCCGGGGTGGCGGTGGCCGCCGCGCCCGCGGCCGGCGAGTCGACCCTCCGGCTGGTGCACCGGCCGGAGTACCTGGACGCGGTCCAGCGGGCCGCCACGCACCCGGGCACCGTGGACGACCGGCACGGCCTGGGCACCGAGGACAACCCGGTCTTCCCGGCCATCCACACCGCCTCCGCGCTGATCGCCGGTCAGTCGGTGGGCGCGGCCGAGGCGGTCTGGCACGGCACCGCCCGGCACGGCGTCAACTTCGCCGGCGGTCTGCACCACGCGATGCCCGACCGGGCCTCCGGCTTCTGCGTCTACAACGACGCCGCGCTGGCGGTCGCCCGGCTGCTCGAACTGGGGGCCGAGCGGGTCGCCTACGTGGACGTCGACGTGCACCACGGCGACGGCGTGCAGCGGGTCTTCTGGGACGACCCGCGGGTGCTCACCATCTCGCTGCACGAGCACCCCAGCACGCTCTTCCCGCAGACCGGCTGGTCCACCGAGACCGGTGGCGACGCGGCCCCCGGTTCGGCGGCCAACCTCCCGCTGCCGGCCGGCACCGGCGACGCGGGCTGGCTGCGCGCCTTCCACGCCGTGGTGCCCGAGCTGCTGGCGGCCTTCCGCCCGCAGGTGATCGTCAGCCAGCACGGCGCGGACACCCACCTGGAGGACCCGCTGGCCCACCTGGCGGTCACCGTGGACGCCCAGCGCGCGGTCGCCGCCAGCATCCACGAGCTGGCCCACCGGCACTGCGGGGGCCGCTGGGTGGCGCTCGGCGGGGGCGGCTACGCCGTGGTGGACGTGGTGCCGCGGACCTGGACCCACCTGGTGGCGATCGCCGCCGGCCGGCCGATCGACCCGGCCGTCGAAACCCCCGAGGTGTGGCGCGGCGAGGTGTACCGGCTCACTCGCCAGCTCGCCCCGCTGCGGATGACCGACGGCGTCGAGCCGCACTGGAAGGACTTCGCGGAGTCCGGCTACGACCCCGGTGACCGGCTGGACCAGGCGATCCTGGCGACCCGCCGGGCGGTCTTCCCGCACCACGGCCTGCTGCCCTGACCCGATCCCCGTGCCGGCCCTCACCCGGTCGGCGGGCGCTCACGGTGCGCGCGGGGGCGCGGACGGGCCCGGGGCCGCGCGCGTCCGTACGCTTGCCCGAGTGCCGCGCTTCCGTGCGCCCACTCGGTCCCGGCCCGTCCCGCCAACGGTCGTCCGGGCGCAGACCAGCTGCGCCAGACCACGGAGCGACTACCTACTGCAGCAGGCGGATCTCTGACCGTACAAGGACTCCGCATCCCCCTCTTCCCACTGGTACCACCCGCAACTACTCTGGGGATACGCGTGTGTCGGTGGAGTCACCGGAGGGGAAGCCGGTGCCTTGCACACGGAAAAGGGTCGGGTGAGGTCATGAGTTCCGGCGAACGCCCCCTGCAAGAGGTCAACTTCCTGACCGTGGCGGAAGTCGCCTCGGTCATGCGGGTGTCCAAGATGACGGTGTACCGCCTGGTGCACAGCGGAGAGCTGCCGGCCATCCGGGTCGGCCGCTCCTTCCGGGTTCCGGAGCAGGCGGTGCACGACTACCTGAAGGACTCCTACGTGGGTCGGCAGACCGCGTAGCGGCCGGGTGACGGCCCTGGTCGGCGTCCCGATTACGGCCACGGGCGCGCGGACGGTAGGCTAGGCCCTCCGTCAGTCGTATGGACTCCGTCTCTCACGGGCGGGAGTCTCAGTGAGCGAGGGTTGTTCCGTGGGCTCTGTCATCAAGAAGCGTCGCAAGCGTATGGCCAAGAAGAAGCACCGCAAGCTTCTGAAGCGGACCCGCGTGCAGCGTCGCAACAAGAAGTAACACCTGCGGAGCCTCGCTCCAGGTGCACAGCTGCCCGTCCCGGCTCGGCCGGGGCGGGCAGCACCAGTTTTCCGGCCCCGACGCGGTACGGTGCAGGCACGGCCCGGCGGGAACACCGTCCGGGCGGGCCGGTCGGAAGCGGAGGGGCAGCGTGGGCAGGGTCGTGCTGGTCACCGGAGTGGCCAGGCATCTCGGCGCCCGGTTCGCCGAACGGATCCGGCGCGAGCCCGGCGTGGAGCTGGTGGTCGGGGTGGACACCGAACCCCCGCGGCACCGCCCCGAGGCCGCCCCCGGCCCGCTGGCCGAGTACCACTTCGCGCCCGCCGACCTGCGCCGCCCCGCGATCGCCCGGGTGCTCGCCGAGTACGGCGTCGACACCGTGGTGCACCTCAACGTCAGCGCCACCAACCCCGGGGCTCCCGGCCGCGCCGCGGTCAAGGAGATCAACGTCATCGGCACCATGCAGCTGCTGGGCGCCTGCCAGCAGTCGGCCGGTCCGCGCCGGCTGGTGGTCAAGTCCACCACCGCGGTGTACGGCTCGACCTCGCGCGATCCGGCGGTCTTCGGCGAGCGGACCCAGCCCAAGACCCTGCCGGCCGGAGGTTTCGCCAAGGACGCCGCCGAGGTCGAGGGGTACGTCCGCGGCTTCGGCCGGCGCCGCCCGGACATCGCGGTGAGCGTGCTGCGGTTCGCCAACATCGTCGGCCCGGGCGCCGACACCCCGCTCGGCGAGTACTTCGCGCTCCCGGTGCTGCCCACCGCGCTCGGCTACGACCCGCGGCTGCAGTTCGTGCACGAGGACGACGCGGTCGAGGTGCTCCGGCTGGCCGCGCTGGACGCCGCCCGCGGCACCACCAACACCGGCACCTTCAACGTCGCGGGGGACGGCGTGCTGCTGCTCTCCCAGTGCGCCCGCCGGCTCGGCCGGCCGACCGTGCCGATACTGCGGCCCGCCCTGGGCTGGGTGGCCGCGCTGGCCCGGCAGACCAGGGTGTCCGACTTCTCCCCGGAGCAGATCGGCCTGCTCACCCACGGTCGGGTGGTGGACACCACGCAGCTGCGCGAGACCTTCGGCTACCAGCCGCGGTTCACCACCCCGGAGGCGTTCGCGGACTTCGCCGCCGCGCAGACCGGAGGGCTGCTGCCGCCGGAGCGGCTCACCGTGCTCACCGACCGGCTGGCCGGCTGGCTCGGCGGCCCCGAGCACGAGGGCCCCGAGCGCGACCCGCATTCCCCTACCGCAGACAGGAGTTGACGGGCCGATGACAGCCGCTTCGAGGCGCGTTCCGGACCAGGCCACGGTCATCCCGATCGAGTCCGCGCCGAGCTGGACGCCCCCACCGGGCGCGGCCCCCGCCTTCGCCGACCGGCTGGCCGAGGCGGTCGGCGGCGCGCTGGCGGGCCGGCTCGGGCCGGTGGCCGAGTCGGTGCTGGGCAAGGACTGGGAGGGGCGGGCCGCCAACGGGCTGGCCTTCCTGCGCCGCCGGATCACCGGCGACTACGAGGTGGACGAGTTCGGCTTCGACCGCGAGCTGACCGAGGAGGTCTTCCTCTCGTTGCTGCGGCCGCTGGCGGAGAAGTACTTCCGGGTCGAGGTCCGCGGGATCGAGCACATCCCCGCCGAGGGCGGCGCGCTGGTGGTGGCCAACCACTCCGGCACCCTCCCGCTGGACGCCCTGATGACCCAGGTGTCCATCCACGACCACCACCCCGCCGGCCGCCACCTGCGGATGCTCGCCGCCGACCTGGTCTTCGTGCTGCCGGTGGTGAACGAACTGGCCCGCAAGGCCGGGCACACCCTGGCCTGCAACGAGGACGCGCAGGCGCTGCTGGAGCGCGGCGAGGTGGTCGGGGTCTGGCCGGAGGGCTTCAAGGGGATCGGCAAGCCCTTCTCGGAGCGCTACAAGCTGCAGCGTTTCGGACGCGGGGGGTTCGTGGCCTCGGCGCTGCGGGCCCGGGTGCCGATCGTGCCCTGCTCGATCGTGGGCGCCGAGGAGACCTATCCGATGATGGGCAACGCCAAGGCGCTGGCCCGGCTCCTCGGCCTGCCGTACCTGCCGATCACACCGACCTTCCCCTGGCTGGGGCCGCTCGGGCTGGTGCCGCTGCCGACCAAGTGGACCATCCAGTTCGGCGAGCCGATCCGCACCGACGGGCACCCGCCGGAGGCGGCGGACGACCCGATGCTGGTCTTCAACCTGACCGACGAGGTCCGCGAGACGATCCAGCACACCCTCTACCGGTTGCTGGTCGAACGGCGCTCGGTCTTCTTCTGAATCCCGGGAAGGGCTGACGAACCCCGGGAAGGGCTGACGGCCGGGCCCCACCACCGCGTGGGAGCCCGGCCGCCAGCCCTTCGCTCAGTTGCCGGTGCCGCCGATCACCCCGAGCCCCGGCAGCAGGCCGGGGACCAGCGGTGGCAGGTCGAGCCCCGGGTCGTTCTGCGACGCGCCCGGCGAGGCCCCGGCGGCGGGAGCACCGCCGGCCGGAACGCCCGGCGCCGGCGCGGCCGGACCGTTCTGCGGCGAACCGGCCGCCGGCGCGGGCGAGGACCCCGCACCGCCGGCGGTCCCCGTCAGGTTGCCGGTCAGGCCGTTCACCAGGCCGCCCACCGGTCCGCCGACCGCGCCGCCGGCGGACCCGGCCGCCGGGCCCTGGCCCTGCCGCTGAGCCGTGCCGGAGCCGTCGGAGGGCTGCGCGTCGCCCGCCTGGCCGCCGGTCGAGGACGCCGGGCTGCCGCCGGACTGCACGGCCGAGGCGCTCCCACCGGTGGGGGAGGACGACCCGACGGCCGGCGATCCCGGCGCCTGGGCCGGCGCGCCCGACCCGCCCTGGCCGGTGCCCTGGTCGAGGTGGAGCGGTGCCACCTCCGCGTTGAAGTTGTCGAAGAGCTGGTCCACCTGGCCGGCCTCCGGGGTCAGCTGCGGCGGCAACTCCCGCTGCAGTGCGGCCCAGTGGTCGTCCTGCCGGTCGGTGAACGCGGCCAGCCGGCGCATCGGGTCGAGCGAGCCGTTGGCCTGGTAGACCCGGCGCAGCAGATCCCCGCCCTTGGCCGCCTCGACGTTCATGTCCTTGAGCGCCGCGCCGAGTCGGGCCACCGTCTCCGGGCTGAGCGCCGAGCCGTCGCCGGCCCGGCCGACCAGCTCGTGCGCCTCGGCGAGCCGGTTGGAGGCCTGGTCCAGCAGCAGCGCGCCGCGCTCGGCGTCGCTGCGGGCCAGATCGAGCCGCAGGTCCTCCAGGCCGCGCTTGACGGGATACAGGGTCTCCCCGGGCAGCGCGCCGGTACTCGCCGCGGCCACCCCGGCCAGACTGCCCACCGTCACCCCGGCCACCAGGCCACCGATCGCGAACCGGCGGCCCCAGCGGCGGCCGCGCGGGGCGATCCGGTCGGCCCGGTGCCGCCGCTGGCGCGGCACGGACGGCAG
This sequence comes from Kitasatospora sp. NPDC052896, assembly GCF_044547075.1. NCBI lineage: Bacteria > Bacillati > Actinomycetota > Actinomycetes > Kitasatosporales > Streptomycetaceae > Kitasatospora > Kitasatospora sp. NPDC052896. The sequence goes on along the minus strand of NZ_JBITZU010000001.1, from coordinate 369,051 downwards.
TCCGCCGCCGGCCACCGCCTGCTCGAACGCGGCCATCAGCTGGGCGCGTTGGGTCGTCCGGACCTCAAGGTCCAGGGCGGGCACCGAAAGCTCGCCCAACGCCTGCGCGGTGGCCACGAGTTCGCCCAGCGCGGGGCTGCCCGCCTGCTGTCCTGTCCGGTGGGCCTCCAGCGCCTCGGCGAAGGCCTTCGCCCGCCGGTGCTCCAGCACGTTTGCCGTCACGGGCCACACCTCCCTTCGTCGTTGTCGACTCCCCGGCCTGCCGGACGGTTGCCCCGGCGGGCCAAATCCACTCCATCGGGTGACTGTTCGCGGTCTGACTTGACCGTGCGTCCCGAGATGGTCTGCACGCTGGGCAACGAGTGGCGTCGGTCGTCGGTTACGCACGAGTGATCATGTGACCGCATTCTCACTCGGACGTGTGGGAACGGTCCGGAGGATGACGGGCAGTCAATGGTGGTCATCGGGCGTCGGGCGGCAGCAGCCGGGCCAGCGTGCGGACCGCGCGGTACTGCAGGGTCTTGATCGCGCCCTCGTTCTTGCCCATGATCCGGGCCGTCTCGGCGACCGAAAGCCCTTGCAGGAAACGGAGCGTGACGCACTCCTGCTGCTGCGGGTTGAGCCGCCGGACGGCGTCCAGCAGGGCCGCGTTGGAGAGCGACTCCAGTACCGAGTCCTCGGGGCTGCGCTCGCACTCGTTGGAGTCGAGCATCTCCCCGGTGGTGACCTCCAGCCGGAACCGGCTGGACTTGAAGTGGTCGGCCACCAGGTTGCGGGCGATGGTCACCAGCCAGGCGCCGAAGTCCCGGCCCTGCCAGGTGAAGGTGCCGATCCGGCGCAGCGCGCGCAGGAAGGTCTCGCTGGTGAGGTCCTCGGCGGTGGCCCGGCTGCCGACCCGGTAGTAGATGTACCGGTAGACCGTGTCGCAGTAGTGGTCGTAGAGCCGCCCGAAGGCCTCGCTCTCGCCGGCCTGGGCCCGCTCGACCAGTTCCATCACCGGGTTGTGCTCGGTCTCGGTGCTCTGGTGCGGCAGGGTCGCCCTGGTCCGGCCGCGGGAGCCGGCGCCGCCGGTGGTGCCCCGGCTGCGGGTGGGGGTGCCGGTGCCGCCGGCCGCGGTGCTGCGCAGCGCCAGGCCGGGCCCGAACGGGGCGCCGGCGGTCGCGAGTTGGGGGGTGGCCAGGAGTAACTGCCGGTGCAGCAGGGAGCGCAGCTGTCGGAGGTTGCGGGCGGCGGCGACGGCGGCGACGGTGGTGACGGCGGGCGACGGGCGGGCGGGAGCAGGCGCGTCGTTCCGGACGGGTGGGTACACGGGACTCCCAGAGGCAGAACTGTGGACGGATCACCTCCGCCTGCGCGGAGAGCACACTCCCCGGCACCCCGCCGGGGGGACACGTGGGGTGGGCGTGCATCCAGGAGAGGATAACGCTTTGTGCAATGACAGCTACACCCTGTGGCCGAAGTGGTCGATAGGGATCCACTTTGCGTGGTATATGAGCTGAAAGTGACCGAACAAAGCTCCGAGCTGGGCACTCTGGCGGGTCATTCAGCAGCGCAGTGTGACCATTTTCGAGGTCGTCCCGCCGGTTTCCCCGGTTGTGACCGTGCCAATCCCAGACTTTCCGGAGCGTCCGAACGATCAGAACCGGTCAGTGGTCAAGCGGTGCTGATGTCCCGTCAGCGCTCCCCGGTGTTCCCCGGTGGCGGTCAGTTCCGCCGGCGGCGCAGGGCGATCCCGGCCAGCGCGGCTCCCGCGGCGGCGCCCAGCAGCACCGCGGCCGGGATGCCGACCCGGGCCGCCTTGCGGCCGGTTCGGAAGTCCTGCACCCGCCAGCCCTGCGCCCGGGCGTACTTGCGCAGCGCGCCGTCGGGGTTGATCACGAAGGGGTGCCCGACCAGTGAGAGCATCGGGATGTCGTTGGCCGAGTCGCTGTACGCGGCGCAGTGCCCGAGGTCCAACTGCTCGCGCCGGGCCAGCGCGCGGACCGCCGCCGCCTTCGCCGGGCCGTGCAGCATCTCGCCGACCAACCGCCCGGTGTAGACGCCGTCCTCCGCCTCGGCGACGGTGCCCAGCGCGCCGGTCATGCCGAGTCGCCGGGCGATGATCCGGGCCACCTCCTGCGGCGCGGCGGTGACCAACCAGACCCGCTGGCCGGCGTCCAGGTGCATCTGCACCAACGCCCGGGTGCCGGGCCAGACCTTGGCCGTGACGATCTCCTCGAAGATCTCCTCGCAGATCGCCTCCAGGTCCGCGGTCCGCTTGCCGGCCACCAGGGAGAGCGCGGTGTGCTGGGCGTCCGCGATGTGCGCCGGGTCCTCGGTGCCGGCCAGCCGGAACCAGGCCTGCTGCCAGGCGAACCGGGCGACGTCCCGCCGGCTGAAGAACTTCCTTCGGTAGAGCCCGACTCCGAGGTAGAAGACGGCGGCGCCCTGCAGGATCGTGTTGTCGCAGTCGAAGAAGGCGGCGGCCTGCGGGTGGTCCGGCAGCTCCGCCTCCTCCTCGGGTTCCTGCGGCAGCGGGGCGTGCGCGCGCAGCGCCCGCTCGGCGGCGTCGGCCGAGGCCTCGCCGGCCAGCGCGGTCCGCTCGGAGGGGGAACGCCTTGCCTGGGTGAGCCTTCGCAGCGCGGCCATGGACACGAGCATAGTCAGCCGGATTGACGGCGTGCGCGGCGGCCGGAACGGCGGCTTCCGCACGCGGGCGCACAATGGGTCGGTGAGCCCACTGCTGCGTCGTGACAAGAGCCCCCAGCCCGCCGACCGGACGGTGACCCTGGTCGCCAAGCCCGGCTGTCATCTCTGCGACGAGGCCCGGGAGGTGATCCTGCGGGTGACCGGCGAGCTCGGGGCGCGGTTCGAGGAGCGCGACATCACCCAGGACCCGGAGCTGTACCGGACGTACTGGGAGCAGATCCCGGTCACCCTGATCGACGGCCGGCAGCACGACTTCTGGCGGGTCGACGAGACCCGACTGCGGACCGCGCTCACCCGCTGACCCGCGGTCGGGCCGGCCGGCCGGGTCGCGCACCGCGTCGTACTGGAGTCCGAGCGTGATGGCACTGAAGTCCGAGCGTGATGCGCGTCACTGTGGCGGGACAAAACGGACACCATCTTTGTGCACACGTTCACAAAGACTTAGCCTGGCAGCCAAAGCCCAAGCTTCACCCACAGGAGCGCCGTGGCAATCGGTCGATCCACCCCCAAGTCCTCGCCCCCCAGCCCCGCCGACGGAGGCACCATGCGCCGCACACCTGTGGGACGTCAGACGCGTGCCCGCGGCATCCCCGAGGCCACCGTGGCCCGGCTGCCGCTGTACCTGCGTGCGCTGACCGCGCTCTCCGAGCGGTCCGTCCCGACCGTCTCCTCCGAGGAGCTGGCCGCGGCCGCCGGGGTGAACTCGGCCAAGCTCCGGAAGGACTTCTCCTACCTGGGGTCCTACGGCACCCGCGGGGTCGGCTACGACGTCGAGTACCTCGTCTACCAGATCTCGCGCGAGCTGGGCCTCACCCAGGACTGGCCCGTGGTTATCGTCGGTATCGGGAACCTGGGCCACGCGCTGGCCAACTACGGGGGCTTCGCCTCCCGCGGCTTCCGGGTGGCGGCCCTGCTGGACGCCGACCCGGCCGTGGTCGGCAGCACCGCGGCCGGTCTGCCAGTGCGGCACATGGACGAACTGGAGGACATCGTGGAGAGCCAGCAGGTCTCCATCGGCGTCATCACCACCCCGCCGGGCGCGGCGCAGCAGGTCTGCGACCGGCTGGTCGAGGCGGGCGTGACCAGCATCCTGAACTTCGCGCCGACCGTGCTGACCGTTCCGGACGGCGTCGACGTGCGCAAGGTGGACCTGTCGATAGAGCTCCAGATCCTGGCCTTCCACGAGCAGCGCAAGGCCGGCGAGGAACCCGAGGCCGAGCCCGGCCGCGAGGAGTCGATGCTGGAGCGCGCCCCCGGCCCGGTCCGCGCGGCGGCGGCCAAGCTGCGCCGTGCCGCCGGCGGGGTCAAGGACGCCAAGGCCGAGGCCAAGGGCGACGCCGAGCGGTCGGCGGTGATGCCGGCATGAGCCTGCTCGTCGTCGGTCTGAGCCACCGCACCGCCCCGGTGGGCGTCCTGGAGCGCGCCGCGCTGACCGGGGAGACCCCGAACCGGCTGTTGCACGACGCGGCGGCCACCGCCACCGTCTCCGAGGCGGCCCTGCTCAACACCTGCAACCGGATCGAGCTCTACGCGGACGTGGACAAGTTCCACGCCGGCGTCGCCGAACTCTCGTTGCTGCTCGCCCACCACAGCGGAGTGGACCTGGAGGAGCTGACCGAGCACCTCTACGTGCACTACGAGGACCGGGCCGTCCACCACATCTTCTCGGTGGCCTGCGGCCTGGACTCGATGGTGGTCGGTGAGGGCCAGATCCTCGGCCAGCTGCGCGACGCGCTGGCCCGGGCCCAGGACGAGCACACCGCCGGCCGGGGCCTGAACGAGCTGTTCCAGCAGGCGCTGCGGGTCGGCAAGCGGGCCCACAGCGAGACCGGCATCGACAAGGCCGGCCAGTCCCTGGTCACCTTCGGCCTGGAGCAGGTCGCCGCCGGGGCCGGCGAGATCGCCGGCAAGCGGGCCCTGGTGGTCGGCGCGGGCTCGATGAGCTCGCTGGCCGCCGCCACGCTCTCCCGGGCCGGGGTCGGCGACCTGCTGATCGCCAACCGCACGCCCGAGCGCGCGGAGCGGCTGGCCGCCACGCTGGGCGCCCGGACCGTCGAGTTCGGCAAGGTCCCGCAGGCGCTGGCCGACGTCGACCTGGTGGTCTCCTGCACCGGCTCGGCCGGCGTGGTGATCGGTGCGGCCGAGGTCGCCGCGGCGGTCGCCGCCCGCACCGGCGCCGGCCCGCTGGCCTTCCTCGACCTGGCGATGCCGCGCGACGTGGACCACGCGGTCCGCGCGCTGCCCGGCGCGCTGCTGGTCGACCTGGAGTCGCTCTCCGAGGTCGAGTCCGAGACCGCCGCCGCGCCCGGCGCCGGCGACGTGGACGCGGTGACCCGGATCGTCGCCGACGAGGTGGCCGCCTTCGGCGCCGCCCAGCGCGCCGCCCGGATCGCGCCCACCGTGGTCGCCCTGCGCGCGATGGCCTCCGAGGTGGTCGGCGCCGAGCTGGCCCGCCTCGACTCCCGGCTGCCCGGCCTGGACGAGCGCTCCCGCGCCGAGATGGCGCAGACCGTCCGCCGGGTGGTCGACAAACTGCTGCACGCCCCCACCGTGCGGGTCAAGCAGCTGGCCGCCGAGCCGGGCGGCGCCTCCTACGCGGAGGCGCTGCGCGAGCTGTTCGACCTCGACCCGGCCGCCGTGCACGCGGTGTCCGGCACCCCGGTCGGGCCGCAGGCCGCGTCCGCCGAGGGTAGTCTCGCGGGCGGAGCGGCCCGATGAACCCACGTCCAGCCCACCAGCACCACCGGGATGATCACGTTATGAATGGTCAACTGAGCACCCAACAGGGCCAGTTGGAGGTCGAGGCGATACCGCTGCGGCTGGGCACCCGGCGCAGCGCGCTGGCGATGGCCCAGTCGGGCATGATCGCCCGCGAGGTCACCCGGGTCACCGGCCGCCCCGTCGAGCTGGTGGAGATCACCACCTACGGCGACACCTCCCGCGAGCACCTCGCGCAGATCGGCGGGACCGGCGTGTTCGTCTCCGCGCTGCGCGAGGCGCTGCTCGAGGACCGGATCGACTTCGCCGTGCACTCGCTCAAGGACCTGCCCACCGCGGCCCCCACGGGGCTGCTGCTGGCCGCGGTGCCCGAGCGCGAGGACGTCCGGGACGCCCTGGTCGCCCGTGACGGGCTGACCCTGGAGCAGCTGGTCGAGAAGTGCGCCGGCCACCGGGCCCGGATCGGCACCGGCTCGCCGCGCCGGATGGCCCAGCTGAACGCCTGGGCCGCGGCCCGCGGCGTCGAGATCGAGACCGTCCCGATCCGCGGCAACGTCGACACCCGGATCGGCTTCGTGCACTCCGGCGAGCTGGACGCCGTGGTGCTGGCCGCGGCCGGCCTCAACCGGCTCGGCCGGGCCGCCGACCGCACCGAGGCGCTCGACCCCGCGCTGATGCTGCCGGCCCCCGGCCAGGGTGCGCTGGCCATCGAGTGCCGGGCCGACCGCCCGGAGCTGGCCGCCGCCCTCGGCGCCCTCGACCACGCGCCCACCCGCGCCGCCGTCGTCGCGGAGCGCGCCCTGCTGGCCGCGCTGGAGGCGGGCTGCTCCGCCCCGGTCGCCGCGCTGGCGACGCTGAGCAGCGAGAACGAACTGCGGCTGGAGGGCGTCGTCGGAACCGTCGACGGCGCCACCCTGCTGACGATGTCCACCACCGGTCCGCTCGTCCTCGACGGGACGGCCGAGCAGCAGGCGCGGGCCCTCGGGCACGCACTCGCCGCCCGGCTGCTCGCCGAGGGGGCGGCCGGTCTGATGGGGGAGCGAGCCCGATGAGCCCCACCGCCACCGCCGACCGGTCCGGACGCTGCACCTTCCTCGGGGCCGGCCCCGGCGACCCGGGCCTGCTGACCCTGCGCGCGGTCGAGGTGCTGGCCTCGGCGGACCTGCTGATCGCCGACCCGCTCACCGCCGCCGCGGTGCGCACCCACTGCCCCGAGGGCGTGCAGCTGCAGGCCCCGGGGGCGGTGGACGGCGAGAGCGCCGCCTTCGACGCCGCCTCGCTGGCCAAGCTGGTCACCGACGCCGTGGAGGCCGGCAAGCACGTGGTCCGCACCGTCGACGGCGACCCCGGTCTCGACGGCCGGGCCGCCGAGGAGATGCTGCTCTGCGCCAAGGCTGGGCTGCCCTTCGAGGTGATCCCGGGCGTCGCCCAGTCGGTCGGCGTGCCGGCCTACGCCGGCGTCCCGCTGCGCGGCAGCAACGGTGCCGACGTCCGTTTCGTGGACGCCGCCACCCTGCTGGCCGGCGGTCTGGTCGACCTCGGCGCCCCGGAGACCACCCTGGTCGTCCGCACCACCCTGGGCCAGCTGCCGGCCACCGCGAACGCGCTGGTCAGCCACGGCCGCAAGCCGGACGCCGCGCTCTGCGCCACGCTCTCCGGCACCACCACCCGGCAGCGCACCTTCACCGCCACCCTGGCCACCATCGCGGCCGAGCTGAAGGCGGCCCGGGTGCTGCCCTCGCCGGTCTCCGCCCCGGTCGACCCGGCCACCTCGGTGATAGCCGTGGTCGGCGAGCAGGTGGCGCACCGCTCCTCGCACTCGTGGTTCGAGACCAAGCCGCTGTTCGGCTGGAACGTGCTGGTGCCGCGGACCAAGGAGCAGGCCACCGGCCTCTCCGAGCAGTTGCGCTCGTACGGCGCGGTGCCGCAGGAGGTGCCGACCATCGCGGTCGAGCCGCCGCGCACCCCGCAGCAGATGGAGCGGGCGATCAAGGGCCTGGTCACCGGCCGCTACGAGTGGATCGCCTTCACCTCGGTGAACGCGGTGCGCGCGGTCCGGGAGAAGTTCGAGGAGTACGGCCTGGACGCCCGGGCCTTCGCCGGGATCAAGGTCGCGGCGGTCGGCGAGACCACCGCGCAGGCCCTGGTCGACTTCGGCGTCAAGCCCGACCTGGTGCCGTCCGGCGAGCAGTCCGCGGCCGGCCTGCTGGAGGACTGGCCGCCGTACGACCCGGTCTTCGACCCGATCGACCGGGTGCTGCTGCCGCGCGCCGACATCGCCACCGAGACCCTGGTGGCCGGCCTGGTCGAGCTGGGCTGGGAGGTGGACGACGTGACGGCCTACCGGACCGTGCGCGCCTCGCCGCCGCCGGCCGAGACCCGGGAGGCGATCAAGGGCGGCGGCTTCGACGCGGTGCTCTTCACCTCGTCCTCGACGGTGCGCAACCTGGTCGGCATCGCCGGCAAGCCGCACAACGTCACCATCATCGCCTGCATCGGTCCGGCCACCGCCAAGACCGCCGAGGAGCACGGCCTGCGGGTCGACGTGATGGCGCCCATGCCGTCCGCCTCCGCGCTGGCCCAGGCGCTGGCCGACTTCGGTGCGGGCCGCCGGGACACCGCCCTCGCGGCGGGCGAACCGGTCTACCGGCCCAGCGAGCGCCGCCCCGGCTCCCGTCGCAAGGCCCGTTGACACAGCACTGAACCCGATAGGAGTCAGTCTTGACCGCGTTCCCCGCCATCCGGCCCCGCCGACTCCGCTCCACCCCCGCCATGCGGCGGCTGGTGGCGGAGACCCGGCTGCATCCTGCCGAGCTGATCCTGCCGGCCTTCGTCCGGGAGGGGATCGCCGAGCCGGTGCCGGTGACCTCGATGCCGGGCGTGGTCCAGCACACCCGGGACACCCTGCGGAAGGCCGCGGTCGAGGCGGCCGAGGCCGGGCTCGGCGGGATCATGCTCTTCGGGGTGCCCGAGGTGCAGGACGCCGTCGGCAGCGAGGGCACCAACCCGGACGGCATCCTGCAGCGGGCGATCCGGGACGTGGTCTCCGAGGTCGGTGACGCCCTGGTGGTGATGTCGGACCTCTGCCTGGACGAGTACACCGACCACGGCCACTGCGGGGTGCTGGCGGCGGACGGCAGCGTGGACAACGACGCGACGCTGGCCCGGTACGCCGAGATGGCCGTGGTCCAGGCCGACGCGGGCGTCCACCTGGTCGGGCCGTCCGGGATGATGGACGGTCAGATCGGTGTGGTCCGGCGGGCGCTGGACGAGGCCGGGCACCAGGACACCGGCATCCTCGCCTACAGCGCCAAGTACGCCTCGGCGTTCTACGGGCCGTTCCGCGAGGCGGTCGGCTCCTCGCTCAAGGGCGACCGGAAGACCTACCAGCAGGACCCGGCCAACGCCCGGGAGGCGCTGCGCGAGCTCGCGCTGGACCTCGAGGAGGGCGCCGACCTGGTGATGGTCAAGCCGGCCATGGCCTACCTCGACATCCTGCGGCAGGTCGCCGACGCCTCCCCGGTGCCGGTGGCGGCCTACCAGGTCTCCGGCGAGTACGCGATGGTCGAGGCCGCCGCGGCCAACGGCTGGATCGACCGGGACCGGATGATCATGGAGACGCTGACCTCGCTCCGGCGCGCCGGCGCCGAGCAGATCCTCACCTACTGGGCGGTCGAGGCGGCCCGTCAGCTGCGCTGAGCGGACGCGTGGGTCGGGCCGGGGAGGCGTCCTCCCCGGCCCGAGCCGTACCGGCGGCCGGACTCCCGGTCAGCCGATCAGGTGCGAGATGCCGCCGTCGCCACTGGACTGGGTGGCCTGCCCCTGGTTGCAGATCTGCTTCGGCGTGTTGTTGAGGGCCGAGACCTCGACCGGCACCGCGACCCCGATCAGCGCGCCGACCCCGATGTTGTGGATCTCGGGCAGGCAGATGTTCGGGTTGTCGAGCACGTGGAAGTTCGGGCTGTTGTTGCCCACGGTGCCGGTGTTGTTGGTACCGCCGTTGCCCTGGACCGACGCGGCGGAGCCGTCCGAGTCGCCGATCGCCACCGCGGGGGCTGCGGCCAGGGTGAGCACGGCGGCAACCATACCGGCGGTGAGGGTCTTCTTGATCATTTCTGCTTCCTCCGAAGGCTGGTCGGTGGTGCGGATGGTTCAGATGGTGCGGTCTGTCCGTCGGGTGGGGAGGACGGACACGCCGCCGTCACCCGGGCTCGCCGTGCCCTGCCCCTGAGTGCAGTACTGCTGACATGCCGGAGGGGGCACCGGCCAGGCCGGTGCCCCCTCCTCACGGTGCGTCAGTGGCCCCAGCCGTCGACGGAGACCATGCCCCCGCCCCCGCCGCCGGCCGCCGTGCTGGTGGCCCAGCCACCGCGTGCGCCGGCCAGGTGGATGTGGCTGGTGTCCGCGAAGCCCAGGTGGCCGCCGGCCAGGAAGACCGGATGGGCGGAGGCCACGCCGCCGCCGAGGCCGCCCGCGTCGACGTGGGCGTAGGCGGGGGCGGCGATGCCGACCGCGATCAGGGCGCCGGCCGCGATCGCCGCGGCCCGGCCGAGGGTCCTCTGCATGGGATTGGTCCTTTCGTCTGACAGGTTCGTCTGACAGCTTCGTCTGGCGGGTTCGTCTCACTGGGCGTCCGGTCGGGTGCCGCCGTCCGCCGAGTGCTCCGAAGCGCGCGTCGGGGCCGGGGAGGAGTTCTCCCCGGCCCCGACACGTACTGCTCCGTTGGGTCAGGTCGTGCTCTGGAGGGTCAGGTACCGCGGGGGCCTGATCAGCCGATCAGGTGCGAGACGCCCGAGTCGCCGCTGCTCTGGGTGTTCTGGCCCACGTTGCAGATCTGCTTCGGCTGGTTGTTCAGGACCGGGACCTCGACCGGCACCGCGACGCCGACCACCGCGACCGCGACGTTGTGGACCTCGGGCAGGCAGACGTTCGGGTTGTCGAGGGTGTGGAAGTTCGGGCTGTGGTTGCCCGTGGTCCCGGTCGCGTTGGTGCCACCGTTGCCCTGGACGGACGCGCCCGAGCCGTCCGAGTCGCCGATCGCCAGCGCGGGGGCGGCGGTCATGGCGAGGGCGACGGCGGCCATACCGGCGGCGGCGAGGGACTTCTTGATCATTTCAATTCCTCTGTGAGTTGGTTCGGATGGTGCTGGTGGTTCGGGTGGTTCAGACAGCGGTCGGCAGATCAGCCGACGAGGTGGGACACGCCGCCGTCACCGGTGCTCTGCGTGCCCTGACCCTGGGTGCAGTACTGCTTGCCGCCGCTGTTGGCGATCGGGACCTCGACCGGAACCGCGACGCCGAGAACGCCGACCGCGACGTTGTGGACCTCGGGCAGGCAGACGTTCGGGTTGTCCAGGAAGTGGAAGTTCGGGCTGTGGTTGCCCCAGGTGCCGGTCACGTTGGTGCCACCGTTGCCCTGCATCGAGGCGCCGGAGCCGTCCGAGTCCCCGATGGCCACGGCCGGGGCAGCGGAAGAGGCGACTGCGGCGGCGACCAGGCCGACCGCGGCGAGCGTCTTCTTGATCATGAGAAATTTCCCTCTCTGAAATGCTTTTCTGCGGGCTGGCATGGTGGGCAGTCGTCTCGGATGAGACGTTCAACGAATGGCCCGGTCCTCCGTCACTGCTCTCTCCGGCGGATTCAGGAATGCGATCACGCGCTGCGGATCCACGGGTCCCAGGCTGGTCAGGCATCCGATCCGGCCGTCGTCGTGCGGCGACATCGATATCAAAGAATGGCGACCCGGAAAGTTACGCGGCAGGTTCGGAAAAACTCCTCGCCGACTTTTCGCGGTCAGTCGTCCGATCCGATTACTACGCCGTTCCGGTTAACCATTGCCCACTCCCCGGAGCCCGGATCGTTGAGGCAGATCGGCCTCGGCTGTATTCGTCAGCGGGGGCGGCTGTCCGGAAGCTCTCAAAAGATCGGGTAGGAACACGATGAAGTTCACCAAGCGGACCGGTGCGGTGTTGCTGGCGGTCGGCGCCTCGGCGGTCGCCGGCCAGGGGGCGGCGCTCGCCGCCACGTCGCCCACCCCGACACAGGTCAAGGCCGTCGAGGACCAGCTCGCCACCAAGTCGGTCCCGTTCCAGCTGCCGGTGGCGACGGTGACCGAGAAGGCCCTGATGATGCCGCTGGGCGGCGACCTCAACGGTTCGCTGCCGGCCTCGCCGGTGCAGCCGCCGGTGCCGGCCGCGCAGGACCACCACCAGGTGATGCCGGACCAGGTGGTCCGTCCGCTGCGCTTCAGCCAGGTCGGCCCCGGCCTGGACGGCGCGCTGCCGCTGCCGGCCGCCGCGGACGGCGTGCGGCCGGGCGGCCTGGCGCTGGCCGCGCCGCGCTCCCCGCTCAACGCGGTCGGTCCGGCGGTCGGCGTGGGGCGCCCGCTGGAGTTCGTCGACGGTGCGGACGGCCGGCTGAAGGACGGTTCGCTCTCGGCCGGCGACCTGGACCCGCGGCTGATTCCCGGGGCGGTTTCGGTGGTGCCGGGGGCCAAGGCCACGCTGGGCGGTCCGGACCGGCACCTGACGCTGGTCGACCAGAGCCGGTCCCTGCTGGCCACGGTCGACGGGGTCGCCGAGGAGGCGCCGCTGGACGCCGCCACCTCCGCGATGCCCCTGGACAGCGCCACGTCGGCGCTGCGGGGCTGACGTCGCGGCACACGCGAGGCCCGGTGCGTCCGTCCGCACCGGGCCTTCGTCGTGCGCGGTCCGCCGCTCAGCCGGGCAGCGCGGAGAGCGGCAGGCCGACGACCGGGACGTCCTTGGGGCCGCCGCCGTTGCTCAGACCGTTGGTCAGGCTGGTGGTGCTGAGCGGCCGCATCCCGGGGTTGTCCGGCTTGACCGCCACGGCGTTGGTCAGCGGGTCGGCCGAGGACTGGGCGAACGGGTCCAGCCGGAGGTCCTTCGCCGGGGCCACGGCGTAGCCGAGCGCGCCGAGGGCCGGCCCGACCCGGGTGGGCTGCAACTGGGCGGCCGCGGCGGCCGGTCCGGCCGGGGCCAGCAGCAGGGCCGTCCCCAGCGCGGCCAGCAGGCCGCCGGTGGTGCTCTTGTTCAAGGCGCGTCCTCTCCAGAGGGATGTGGGGTCTTTCGCGGGGACGGCAGCGCCCCCGGACGCGGAGTCCGGGGGCGCTGCTCACAAGACGTCCGCTGCTCAGCAGTCGGGGTCGACGTGCTGGTCGATGTTGGCGCAGCCGTTGCCGAACGCCGGGTTCAGGGCACCGATCACGTTCACGCTGTTGCCGCAGAGGTTGACCGGGACGTGCACCGGAACCTGGACGCCGTTGCCGGAGAGCACGCCGGGGGAGTTGGCGACGACACCCTGGGCACCCGCGCTGGCGGCAGCCGCACCGGCGGCACCGAGAACGAGGCCGACCGCGGCGGTGGACAGGACGGCGATCTTCTTCGCCTTCTGCATGGCGATCTCCTTACTGGATCAAAACGAGAGAGGGGTGCCGCGCGCTCGGGCGGGCCGGGCGCGCGGTGGGCCGCCCGGGTCGGCGGCCGGGGGATCAGGCGTGCTGGTGCTCGTCGGCGTTGACGCAGGTGTTGCCGAAGGCCGGGTTCAGCAGGCCGACCACGTCGACGGTGTTGCCGCAGAGGTTGACCGGGACGTGCACCGGAACCTGGAGCAGGTTGCCGGAGAGCACGCCGGGGGAACCGGCGGCGACGCCCTGGGCACCCGCACTGGCGGCGGCCACACCGGCACCACCGAGCAGCAGACCCGCGGCGGCGGCGGACAGGACGAGCGTCTTCGAGATCTTGCGCATTGGGGTTAACCCTTCAATTGGTTTTCCGAGACGGTTTGGCCCGGGTACCGGGCGAAACCGGAATGCTGGCCGAGAGGTTGCGGCCGACCGTCGAACATCACTCACGCGGAGGATGCCCGGGGCGGTCCGACCGGGAAATCGCGGGCCCGGATCAGGCGGAAAGAACCCCCGGGGACGGGCCGACGACCGGCGCGGCAGCGGCGGCGGTGCCGGCTGCGCCGAGGGCGGGACCGCGGGCGGACTTGCACATGAACGGGGGTCTCTTTTCCGGATTCCGGGTCGGAGGTGGAAACGGCTTCGATGGGAGAACGACCGCCGGCCCGGGCGGAAACGGGTGGCCGCCCCGATCACCCGATCGCCTGGCGCCGAATCGCGGGGTGGACGGGCGTCGACTGACTGCAAACGGGTGATGATCGAAGGCTCCGCGCAACCTGGTTCCGAGTGAGTCGTTGGTGATTGCGCACGCATCGTGCTCAGCAACAAGGAGACTCAGATGAGCATCAAGAAGGCCGCCGCCGTCGGCGCCGCCGTGGTCGGCATCGTGGCCGCGGGTGCCGGGACCGCCATGGCCAGCGCCGGTGCCGAGGGTGTCGCCGCCGGCTCCCCCGGTGTGATCTCCGGCAACCAGATCCAGGTGCCGGTCCACGTCCCGGTCAACCTCTGCGGCAACAGCATCGACGTGGTCGGGCTGCTGAACCCGTCCTTCGGCAACACCTGCGTCAACGCCGACGAGCACCAGCACGCCTGAGCCTCCCGCCGCCGCCCGCCGCCTCCCCTCCTGGGGCGCGCGGGCGGCGGCTTTTTGCTGCCCGGGACGGCCCGAGCAATGTGAGGGTCGCTCAACTTTCCTTGTCATGAGCCTTGTTGCACTACTTGTCAGTACCTACGATGTGAACCCGCTCACAGCACCACTCCGCCACCCCACGAGGAGTCATGCGTGATCAGGAAAATGTCGTCGGGTCCCCCCACCGCCCTGCTCGCCGTGGCCGCCCTGGTCGCCGCCCTCGGCCTGGGCGCCGGAGCCCCCCGGGCCAGCGCCGCCACGCCGGTGGCCGCCGCCGCCAGCGCCCGGGCCGCCCTGCCGGGCGCCATCGTCTCGCTGGGCGACAGCGCCATCTCCGGTGAGGGCGCCGGAACCGACACCGACGACGGCTACTTCCCCGGCACGGACGGGCCGAAGGACTTCTGTCACCGGCACCCGCAGTCGGAGATCTTCGACACCGGCCTGAGCAACGTCACCCCGATCGACCTGGCCTGTTCCGGCGCGCAGACCGGCGACCTGGTCAGCGATCCCACGCTGGCGAAGATCACCGGCGGTGGCAGCGGCGACTTCGGCGAGCCCAAGCAGGACGTCCAACTCGCCCAGACCGCCGCCAAGTACGACGTCAAGATGGTCGTCATCACGATCGGCGCCAACGACGACTTCGACTTCAGCGGGATCATGGAGAGCTGCCTCGGCCAGTACTTCCCGATCCCGAAGTCACAGGGCTGCCGGGACACCATCGGCAGCGCCACCATCACCCAGCGGGCCGCCGCGGTGATCCCCAAGGTCATCGCGGCGATCACCGACATCCGGCAGACCATGCGCCAGGCCGGCTACGCGGACGGTGACTACCAGCTGGTCTTCCAGTCCTACTTCACCCCGATCACCCCCGACATCCGCAGCAACGACTACCTCACCAAGGTCGCCCAGGGCTGCCCGGCGTTCCCCGAGGACCTGGCCTGGGGGCACAACTGGGTGGTGCCGACCTTCGACGACGCGCTGCGCCAGGCGGCCGAGGCCGTCCCCGGGGTGCGCTTCCTGGACCAGCGCCGGGTCTCCTACGGCCACGAGGTGTGCGCGGAGTGGACCACCTCGCCGTACGAGTACACCAACGGTGACGTCATCGACCTCTCGGAGAACACCCGCAACGGCTGCGACTACTCGATCGGGATCCTCTCGCTCTGCGAGGACGAGATCCGGCAGTCCTACCACCTGCGGGTGGCGGGGTACAAGGGCGAGGGGGCCTGCCTGGGCAGCTTCTTCGACGAGCCCGCCCAGCAGGAGGCCTACTGCACGCTCAACCAGTCCGACGGGACGTCGATCATGCCGCTGACGGCCGGTCAGCCCTTCGGTGACGGGCCGCAGGACGGCGCCTGGTTCCAGCTGACCAACGCCGCCAACGGCAGGGTGCTCGACCTCTCGGGCGGCGGGACCTACGGCGACAGCACCAACGGCCGACTCGCCATCACGTATCCGGCCGACGGCGGCCTCAACCAGTCGTTCGTCATGGAGGCCAAGCCCGGCGGCGGATACCTGCTGGCCTTCAGCGGCAACCGCGGCATGTGCCTGGATGCCACCGGCGCCGCCACCACCACCGGCACCCGGCTGGAGCAGTGGGCCTGCAACGGCGGCGGGAACCAGCAGTGGATCGTCGAGCCGGCCGGCGGCGGGGAGTACAAGCTCGCCGACTCCCAGGCGCCCGGCCAGGTGGCCACCCTCAGCGGTGACGTCGACGGCCAGGGCAACCCGGTCGTCGAACTCGCCCCGGACACCGGCGCGGCCGGCCAGCTCTGGCAGCTGACCAAGCTCGGGATCGTCTACCTGCCCAGCTGACCCGGCCCGGAGACCCCCGGCGCGCCGGTCCACCCGCCGCGCGCGCCGGGACTCCCGCCCGCTACCGCCGGACCTCGTAGGAGCCCCGCCCGAACCGGGTGCCGCAGCGCTCCCCGGGGGCGTCCGCGTGTTCGGTGACGTGCACCAGGACCGGCTCCGAGCCGTTGTTGTCGTACAGCCGGGCGGCACCCGGGCCCCACATCTCACCCCACCCGACCCGGGTGCGCCGGTCGTCCCCGCCGGTGTAGACGGTGAAGACGGTCGGCCCGTCGGTCTCCTCGCCGACCCAGAGGTGGGCCCCGGGCGGGACCACCAGCGGCGGACCGCACTCCAACTCGCCCGAGTAGGGCACCTCGCAGGCCCAAGGCCGGTGCCCCAGCACCGGGCCGGCGTGCGCGGGGGCGGCCGCACCGAGGCTCGTGACGGCGGCGAGGGCGGTGGCGCCGAGGGTGTGCAGGGTCTTTCGGGGGCGCGGTGTCTTTCGCATACGACCGATGTTCCGGTCGCCCCTCCCCGAGCCCGCCGCTTTTCGCCGTTACTCCACCCGTTCGGACCAGGCGACCGGCCGCGCGACCGGTGATGTCACGTCAGCCGCCGCGCAGTGCGCCGGCCACCGGCCATGGCTGACCGATCGTCAGGGTGCGGCCGGTCAGGGCCAGACCAGGCAGTACAGCTGGTGCCCCGCGTCGTGCAGCCGGTTGGCGAAGTCCTGCCACTCGTGCAGCGAGTGGTCGGGGCGGGGCTGTGACCTGGGGTTTTGTCGCCAAAGCGCCGCTGACCTGCGAAGACGACCTTCACTGGTCGGCACTGGTTGGCGGCGTTTTTGGGCTCCATGTGCCCCGGATGTGCCCTGCGGGGATTGGACGCGGGGCACGGTCAGCTCCTCTGGGACGGAGCTTGGGCGGGCCTGAGGTAGCCGATGCCGGAGTCTGTGATCCACTCGGCAGTCACGGTGTCCAGCTCCCAGGGAACCTTCAGCAGAGTGGCGCGCAAGGCGCGGCGGTCTCGTAGTCCGGCCGGCTCGGGCAGCAGTCGCTCGCGGTACTCCCCGGCGGGGCCCCAATAGGGATCTGCGGAGTCGTCGAGCACTGCCACGAACTGATCGACTCGCGCCGGCCAAGAGGGATGGGCCCACCAGCCCTGGCACGCCAGCGCGCCGTGGGCGGCCGCGTGGAGGAGCGCGTGGCGGAGGCCCCTGGTCTCTGCCTGCCAGGCGAAGCCGCCGAGGCTGCGCTCCGCGTTCCCCTCGTACTCTTTGAGATCTTCCCTGGTCCGGGCGAGAGCGCCGAGCGTCATGCCCGTGGGGAGTTTGCGTCTGGGGTTCGTCAACCAATGGAAGAGTCGGTAGGCGAGGTCATCGGTGTCCTCCACGGTGAGCTGCGCCAACTCCTCGTGTGTCCCTGTGGTGATGCCGAAGTCCTTGGCCCATTGGCGTAGGCGCTGTCGCACGCCGTGGGTCGTGTGACTGTTGATACGCATCATGTCCCCGTCTGACAGCCGCCCCTCCGCGTGCCAGTTCTCGACGCAGCTGTTACGCCAAGATCCGTTCGTGAGACCGATCGCGACTACGTCGAGCAGCACCGTCAGATCGGCAGGATCTATGCCCTCCCTCGACAGCATCTCCTCGAAGACCTCTTCGGTCATCAGGGCCTGTACCTCGTCGATCCTTTGCTGAATCTCTGGAGAGAGGCTGACCTCCTTGCTCATCTTGGGTTTCCTCTCGCGGACTACAACGGTTGGCTTGGGCTGAGCCTAGGGCGGCTCGGGAGCGAGGAAGGGCGAAAGCGTCGCTGTGAGCCGTTCGCGGCTGACGGTCCCAGGTGTGCTGCCCAAGCCGAGGCTGCGATCAATCGAACTGGCGATCAGGGCATGCGTTCTGCCGTCGGAAGTCGAACTGGTGGCCCGTTTGCCATGACCTGCCGGGTGCCTGCCCGTTGGCGGACTAATGAGCAGTTGTCAGGGATCGCTGAAGCATCTCGGGTTTAGGTGCCGCCCGTTCTAGACAGGGCTTGAGGAGCGGGGCTGCGGAGAGCAGCCCGATGGAGGGGGTTTGATGGTGCTCAAGATCGTACCTGTGACGGGGGCGCAGGAGGAACTGCTCGCTGCGGCGATCGCGTTGGGTGATCGCTATACCAAGACGCTGGGTCTGATGACGCCGCCGGCCTACGAGAAGATGGCAGACGACGGCGGGCTCCTCGTCGCTGTCGATGGTGACGTCGTCGTCGGCTACGCGCTATTCGGGCTCCCGAAGCGAACCCCGCACGTGCGGTTGGCCCATCTCTGCGTTGCCCAGGAGCACCGAGGCAAGGGCACCGCACGCCGATTGGTGGAGGCGATCCGGGTCAGACACGGGCAGCGGTTCGGGATCAAGGCCAAGTGTCGCCGCGACTACAGGCTCGCCGGGATGTGGGAGAGCCTCGGGTTCAATCCGCGGGGCGAGGTCAAGGGGCGCAGCCGTCGCGGCGACATTCTGGATGCCTGGTGGCTGGACTTCCGGCACCCGAGCCTCTTTGCCGAGGTGGACAGCGATGCCCTGCTGACCGTTGTGGTGGACCACGGCGTCTTCGCGGATTTGCACGGAAAGGCGTTGTCACCCGACGCCGTCGAGTCGCAAGCACTTGCGGCCGACTGGATGGCTGACCTGGTCGAGGTGGCGATCACACCTCGGATCAATCACGAGGTCCGCGCGATCGAGGACACGGTTGAGCGTCAGCAGCAGCGTTCGGCTCTTACCGGGCTGCGGGAAATCTCCCCCGATCCTGAGGCCGCCGCCACCTACGGTCGCGATCTGCTGGATGCTGCGGTCGCGGCCTTTCCCGACCTCACCGAACGGTCCGGACTGGAGGCCCGATTGCGCTACGTCGCCGAGACGTCGGCCGCCGGACTGCAGGTGCTGGCTACCCGCGATCCGCTGCTCGCGCAGCTCGCTGATGTGGCTTGGGCAGTCGCCGGGGTCCACGTGGTGGCACCGTCGGTGGTGACCCTGCACGTGGACGAGCTGCGACAGGCCCAGGTCTACCGGCCGGCAGGCCTGATGGGCACCGAGTTCCGGATCAACGAGGTCGCGCTGGGCGCTGAGGCAGAGCTGGTGGCCTTCTTCGAACAGGTGGGGGGCGACGGCGGCTCAGCTTTCGCCGAGCGCCTGAGGGCCCTGGTGGAGGACTCGCTCAGTTGGCGCCGCGAATTGATCCGCGATGGCAGCGGGCATCCGGTCGCGCTGTACGCCTGGGCGGTCGACGGACGTACGCTGGCCGTCCCGGTTCTGCGCACCGCCACCCATCCGCTGGAGGCGACGCTGGTGCGACAGTTGCTCTTCACCTTGAAGCAGAGAGCCCGCGAATCCGGTGCCCACGTTGTACGAATCACCGACCCCTTCATGTCAGCCACCGTGCGGGCAGCGGCCCGTGACGACGGCTTCTTCGAGTACGGCGCTGGCCAGGCAGCGCTGCTGGTGGACGTCTGTGGCACCTCGGCAACGGTCACCAATGCAGCCGCCTCGGCAGCACGGGAGCTGGGCAAAACTGCGGATGTCCTCCCCGCTGGGCTGCCGGCCGAAGTTGCTAGCGTGGCTGAACGGTCCTGGTGGCCGGCGAAGATCATGGATTCGCAGCTGCCGTCCTTTATCGTGCCGATCGCCCCGCGCTGGTCCACTGAACTCTTCAACGTGCCCACGATGCTGTTGCCGCGGCGCAACGAGCTTGGTATCAGCAGGGAGCATGTCTACTACCGCTCGCCAGGGCACCGCGGGGAGAGCGTTCCGGCCCGCCTGCTCTGGTACGTCAGCCAGGGCTTGTCGAACCAGGCAGGGCAGTTGGTGATTGGCTGCTCACGGCTGGAGGAGGTGGTTGTTGACACAGCCGAGGCCCTGCGGGCGCGATTCGAACACTTGGGCGTATATGGTCAGGATGAGATCCACGCAATCGCCGACAGATCGTCAGGCAAGGCTATGGCCTTGCGATTCTCGGACACTGAGCTCTTCCCCAAACCGGTGGCGTACCGGCGCTTGACCTCGCTGGCGGAGGGCCTGGGGCTACCGTTGTCCGTGATGTCGCTGACGAGGATCGACAACAGGCTGTTCCAAGCGGTCTACGAGGAAGGGCACCGAAGGACGTGAACGAGATGGAACGCGCACTCCTGCTCTCAGTCCACCCGCGCTTTGCCACCGCGATCCTCGCGGGCAGCAAGACGGTCGAGGTGCGGCGCCAGCGAGTCGCTGTTCCTCCCGGAACGCCCGTCGTGCTCTATGCCACTGCGCCCACCATGGCCCTTGTGGGCATCGCCCGCGTCGCTGCCGTCCAGGTAGGCACCCCTCGGGAGGTCTGGTCGGCCAGCCGTGCCCGTACTGGGATCACTCGGCGCGAGTACGACGAGTACATGAGCGGCGCCGCCCAGGCCAGCGGTCTCACGTTGGAGGAGCCGGTCACCTTCGAGGAGCCGGTGCCGCTCAGCGCGCTGCGGTCAGCAGGAGCATTCCACCCGCCTCAGAGTTACCGCTACGTCGCCGGCGACGCTCTACGGCAGATGGCCGAGGCTTCACCGGCGACGAGTACAGCCCTGCTCGGAGTGCTGGGCGCCCCAGCGTCGGCGTAGGCGGTCCTGGCCCGGCGCTTCGATGCTTAGCCCGCGGCTGCGCTGGCGAGGCGCCGGATGTCCAGCGCGGTCCTAGCCGCACGCATCGCCTCCCTTGCGCGCGCCGCGCCGCCGCTCGGCGAGGGTGCGCCGCCGCCGATCGCGGCCTGTCGTTCGCCGAGCCCGGAGCAGTCTTGGCAGGTGCCCGGCTGCGGCACCGGATCGTGGCACTTCGCGCACTCGGCATACCGGGCCGTCGGCGGTTGCTCGGGGATGTGGGCGGGCGGCATCTTGCGCTGCAGGCGGTCGCGGAGCATCGCCGTGGGGGAGTGCACGATCGCGGGTAGGCCAGGCAGCAGGGCCTGGGCCAGTGCGCCGGGTGTGCTGCCGCGTTCCAACCACTGTGCCACCAACGGTGCCAGAGCCATCGCCTCGGTCTCGCCCAGCCGCAGGCGGGGCTCTGGTCGGATCACCCGGAACAGGGTCGCTACCGCCTTGCGGATCTGCTCGTCCGGCATCCCCGGAGGCTGTTGGACGAGATCACGATCCCCCTCCCGCCCCGCGGGCGCCTCGACGGCCTCCTCGCTGGCCGACGGCTGATCGGCCTGTTTGGCGGGGAGGGAGGGTTCTTGGTACCCGTTCTTTGCAAGAGGGGCGCCAGCAAGGCCGGTCGTCGCCTGGCCGGAGGCCGGACGGGGGACACCCGGCAGCTCCGGTCGCTGTGGGGTGTCGTAGACGTGGGACTCGGACCGGATGGTGCCGTCGGGCATCCGGATGATCTCGACCCGGTAGTACCCGGCTTCGGTCAGCTCCTTCAACGCCTTGCGGATCGCCCCGCGTCCCTGCGGGCTGGAGTCGGCCATCTGCCGCCCGTCCTCGCGCCAGCCGTCCGGGCGCGAGAGGAGGTCGGCCAGCAGGCCGCGGGCCGTGTAGCTAAGCCGCCGGGCCTGAAGCAGGCCGTTGGGCAGCACCGTGAAGTTGCGCACGTGGGCGTTACGATGTACGCGCATCGGGAGTTAGAGCTCCTGTTGCCGGACCCCGGGGTGTTACCAGCACCGCCGGGGTCGCCTATGTTCGGTTGGATCACGGAACTTACCACGCGACCTTGTGCAAGATCGACGACTTGTGCCAGCGACCTCGATCACATTCGATGCGAGGTATGGTCTCCTTCAACTTCCTTGGAGTGGAAGGAATTCAGTCGAACACGAGTCCGCGGAACGCATCTCGGACGTCTGTCAGCGGCTGACGGTCACGGGTGTAGTAGAGCTTGTTGGTCAGCAGGATCGCCCAGCGGTCCTGCTTGGGGGAGATCCACATGCCGGTGCCGGTGAAGCCGTAGTGCACCCAGACATGGTCGGCGGGGTCGGTGCCGGGGGCGGGGTGCCAGAAGAGGCCACGGGTGGGCTTCATGCCGCCGGTGTGGACGGTCAGCGACTCCTCGGACCACGGGGGGCCGAAGCCGGGCTGTGCGGGGGCAGCTGTGGGGTCAAGCATGTATCGCAGGAAGCGGGCGAGGTCGTCGGTGGTCGAGAAGACGCCGGCGATTCCGCAGACGCCGCCGAGGAGGCGGGCGGAGAAGTCGTGGGCGGTGCCTCGGAGGTGGGAGCCGGTGTCCTGGTCGAGTTCGGTGGGGGCGCTTCGGGGAGCCTGGTCGGCGGGCAGGGGGCCGAAGCGGGTGGTGCCCATCCCGAGGGGCTGCCAGATGCGTTCGGCGGCGAGCTGGTCGAGGGGCTGGCCGGAGAGGTGTTCGGCGAGGTAGCCGAGGATGAGGGCGGCCCGGTCGGTGTACTCGACGGCCTCGCCTGGCCGGCGGTATAGAGCCTCGTGCAGGACACCTTCGCGGATGGCGGTCGGGTCGGTGCCGTAGAGGTTCCTCAGCTGGGCCCGCAGGGGGACTCCGGCGGTGTGCGTCAGCAGGTTCCGCGCGGTGGCCTGGCCGAGCGGGTGTCCGGATACCTCGGGCCAGAAGCCGTCGAGCGGCACGTCGAGCGGGAGTTGGCCGGCCTCCCAGAGGGAGCCGATGGTGGACCACACGGCGAGGATCTTGGTGAGGCTGGCGACGTCGAAGACGGTGTCCGGCAGCATCGGCTCGTCCGGCTTGGCGGGGTCGAGGACGCCGACGGCGCCGCTGGCCCGGGTTCCGGCGGCGTCGCCGACGGCCCACACGGCCCCAGGGTAGACCTGGTCGCGGACGCCGTCCGTCAGGAGCTGGTGGATGCGATCGGTGCTGGGTGTCATCGTCTCCCCGATTCACTGCGGACGTCCGCCCCGGCCAGCGTAGTGAGCCGGTCGGGGCGTGGTGGGCTTCGGCGCGAAGATCCGTCAGATGAGTTGCCTGCCAAGGTCGGTCAGGGCGGCCGCGGTGGTGCTGAGCGGGTAGCGGGCCGCATTCGCCCGCCCGGCGTTCCGCAGAGCAGGCAGGAGGCTGGGCGAAGTCCGTAGCCGGTCCAGGTCGCGGGTGAGGGCGGTGGTGTTGGTGAAGTCGGTGGCCAGGGCGGAACCACCGAGGGCTTCGCGCAGGCCGGGGACGGGCTGGTAGACGACGGGCAGGCCGCATGCTTGGGCTTCGAGGGCGACCAGGCCCATGGCCTCCAGGGTGGTGGAGGGCATGACGAGCGCGTCGTGCTCGGCGAACGCCTTCCACAGCTGCGGGCGGCGGAGCCAGCCGAGGTAGCGGGAGTGGATGCCGGCCCGGCGCATCAGCGGGGACAGGGCATGGAATTCGGCGCTGGGGGCGGCGATGCTCAGCTCGATCCCCTTGGCGGCGGCCAGAGCCTTGATGAGGACGTCGCCGCCCTTCTCGGCGGTGAGCCGACCGGCGTACAGCAGCCGCAGATGGCTGGCCGTGGTCCGCTTGGGCGGCGTGGGCGGGCGGCCAAGGAGGTGGTCGGGAATGCCCCACGGGATGTGGTGGATCTTGCGCCGGTCGGTCTGGGGAGCGAGCCGGATCAGGTGGTCGGCCATGGCAGCGGTGGGTGTCACGATCGCGTCTGCGAGGCGGGCGGTCTCGCGTAGGACCCGCAGCTGGTCGCGGTGCAGCTCGGCGAAGAGCAGGTCGGTGCCGTGGACCAGGGCGATTCGCGGGTGCTGGGGAAGGGCTCGCATCAGGGCCGGGGTGGCGCCGAAGGCCAGGTGCTGAAGGTGCAGCACCCCGATCCGTTCCGGGACCAGGGCATGCGCCAGGGCCTGCCCGAGTGCGGCGACGTAACGCCGGAAGGCGGGCCCTTCCAAGGTCTTGCCGGTGATGGCCAGCAGTTCCAATCCTGCCGGGACGGCGGGACGGCGCCCAGCGGGCCCGAGCATGAAGGCGCGCGCCGGGATGAGCGGGTCCTCGCCGGTGTAGAGGTCGCGGAAGAGTTCGACGCTGCCACCCGGGCTGCCGGCGGGCAGGTCGAGGCAGGTGGCCACCAGTGGCTGGCGATCGGGGGAGGTCATCGGGTGCCTCCGGGGATCTCCTCGTAGAGGCGGGAGATGTCGATGCCGTCGGTGGCCGTGTACTTGAGGCCGTGCTGCTGGTAGCTGGCCAGGGCGCCGAAGGTCTGAAGGAAGACCAGCTTCCCGAAGGTCATGCCGGGGTAGACCCGCACGGGCCTGGCCACGCGGATCTCCAGCGTCCAGCGGATCGCGTGGCCGGAGTGTCCGAGTGGTGCGGAGACGTGGACCCAGATGCCAAGCGCGCCGGTGGTGCGGTCGCCGTTGAGCATCTGCGCGTACCGCTCGGACCCGGTTCGCTCCAGCGTGATGCCGAGGTAGAGCACGTCGGGCTCCAGGACGAGGCCGTGGGCGGGGATGGTGGTCTCGCCGAAGGCGGTGGGTGCGGCGGCGTCCAAGGCGTCGTCGCACACCCGTAACGTCTCGCCCAGGCGCCAGTCGTAGGCGTTCGGGGAGAGCCGGACCGGGTCGAAGGGGTCGATGGCGATCTCGCCCGCCGCGACGGCCGCGGCGATGGCGCCTCCGGTGAGGATCATCAGGCCACCGCCTCAGCGCCGGTGCGGTCGCGCCAGTAGCCGGAGGGCTGCGGGCCCAGCGCGGCCTGGTACTTGCCGCTGTAGAGGTCGACCGGGCCGACGGAGACGAAGAACATGATCTGCCCGATCTTCATGCCCGGGTAGACCCGCAGCGGGCGGGTCGGGGAGAGCATGAGGGTCCACTGGCCGTGGAAGCCGATGTCGCCGATCGGAGCGGTGATCTCGACGAACAGGCCGAGCCGGCCTACCGAGGAACGGCCGAACAGCAGCGGCACGAAGGTGTCGGAGCCGACCTCCTCCACGGTGTGACCGAGGTAGAGCTCGCCGGGCTGAAGGACGAACCCGCCTGGACCGATCTCGGTCTCCTGGGTGGGGTTGGGGTGGTGGGCGTCGATGACGTCTCCGGTGTAGGTCAGCAGGGTGGAGCCGAGCCGCACGTTGTAGCTGTTGGGGTTGACCTGGTCGGGCTCGAACGGGGCGATTCGCACCCTGCCGTCGCGGACGGCGGCGGTGATCTCCGGTCCGGTGAGGATCACTCGGCATCTCCTTCCTCGTGGTCGGACGGGGTTTCGGTAAGGACGTGCCGGACGGCCTGGCCGAGCTGGAGCCCGGCTTCGTGCGCGCGGCCGGCCAGGAAGGTCTCGGCCAGGTAGTCGGTGGTCAGCACGCTGCGGATTCCGGGCGGCAGCGGGTCGGGGGCGACCACCAGCGGTCCGGCCCGATCGGTGAGGTGGGCCAGCAGACCGGGCAGGTCCCGCGTGACGGCTTCGGGCAGGGGCGCGTGGACGAGCTGGTTGCTGAACGGCTCGATGGCCAGCAGGTCGGCCAGGTGCAGCACATCGGCGAGCTGGACGGGCCGCAGAGCGGTCTCGTTGAGGATCACGGCTTCGACGCCGAGACCGGAGTGCAGCCGGTCGGCGGCAGCTGCGAGGAGCTCGCGCCGGTCGGGCACGGTGTGCCGCCAGCGGTCGGCGGGGCGGCCGAGCGGGGCGGCCAGCTTCGCGTTGATCGCCTCGATCGAGTGGCCGATCGCCTCCAACTCGACGGGAAGGGCTGTGCTGTCGGGGAAGCGGCGGGTGTGGGCGGTCCAGCCCGAGCCGACGGGCGCGGCGAGCGCGTACCCGGCGCCGAGCTCGGCGCCCTTGACGACGAGGGTGTTGCCGACGGGCTCGGCCGCGTAGTGGTCGCTGTGGCAGTGCCCGGCGAAGATGACGTCCAGGAACGGGCATTCGCGGGCCAGCGACAGGTCCTGCTCGAACCCGGAGTGGGACAGCAGGATCCAGGCGGCCACCTCGTGGTGGTGGGCCAGCAGCTCGCGCAGGGCCCGCACCGGGTCGGTGGCCCGGTGCCCGGCGCGCTGGTCGAGCGGGATCGCGGCGAACGCCTGCGGGCTGATGACCGCGGTGACCGCCACCTTCCGACCGCCGATCTCCGTTGTGTGCAGCGGCCGGAACAGCGGGCGGCCCGTCGCCTCGTCGACGGCGTTCGCGCATACCGTCAGCTCGTGCAGGCCCGGCTCGAAGTGGTGGCTCCAGCCGTGGTTGCCCGGTGCGAGCACGTCGTACAGCGACAGCAGGATCTGCCGCTCGACGCCGCCGCGGCCGAGTCGGTAGAAGCCCGTGCCCTCGAAGAAGTCCCCGCAGTCCACCACCAGCGACCGCTCGCGCTCGGCGTGGAGCCGGGTGAGCATCCCGGTGGCCTGGGCGAGGTTGGAGTGGACGTCGGTGGTGGCGACGATCCGCTCCAGCGTCCGCGTGGTCGTGGTCATCGGGTGACCTCGGTGATGTCGGCACCGAGGGCGCGGAGCTTGGCGGGCAGGTCGGCGTGGCCGCGCTTGAGCTCGTCCAGGCCGGTGACGGTGGTGGTGCCGCGCGCGGTCAGTCCCGCGATCAGCAGAGCGGTGCCGGTGCGGATGTCGGTGGCCTCGACCGGAGCGCCGGTCAGCCGCTGGGGGCCGGTCAGGCGGCACTGGGTGGGCGAGAGTTCATCGATCCGGGCACCCAGCGCGCGGAGCTGGGGGATGAGGTTGCCGTGCCGGCCGGGGTTGATGTCATCGGCGAACAGGTGGGTGCCCGGCAGGCCGAGGGCGAGCGCCAGGAGAGCGGGCTCGAAGTCGGCGTCGAGGCCGCCCGGGGCGAGCGAGGCGATGGCGAAGAGCGGTGTGCCACTCGGGGTGCCGCCGCCGGGCAGGACCAGGCCGTCGGGCTCGGCCAGGGCGGGAAAGCCGAGCCAGTTCAGGGCCTCCGTGAGAGGGACGGTGTCCTCGCCTCGCACGCCTTCGATCCGGCCGCTGCCGCCGGTGGCGGCGATCGCGCAGGCCAGCGTCCCGGCCTCGATCTTGTCGCCCGGCACCGCCCAGGCCAGCGTCTTGGTGTCGTCGGTGCGGGACAGCGGCTCGACGGTGAGCGCCGCTTCCGCCACGTCGATCCGCCAGCCGGCCTGCCGCAGGAAGTCCAGCATGCCGGTGAACTCCGGGGACAGGTTGGGATTGCCCAGCAGCAGCCGGTGGCCGCCGACGACCGCGCGGAGCACGGCGACGACGCTCGCGCCGCGGGAGCGGAACGGCAGGTCGATCGTCACCTGTCCCGGGCCGTTGGGACAGGCGGTGACCTGGTAGCCGGCGTCGTCGGATTCGACCTTGTCGCCGAAGGCCGCATACACCTTGAAGTGCTGGTCCATGCCCCGCTCGCCGATCCGGCAGCCCCCGGGCCACGGCAGCCGGGCCTGGCCGTAGGTGGCCAGCAGGGCGGGAACCAGGTAGTAGGACGCGCGGATGCGGGCGGCATCAGGGAGGGGCACCGGCAGGCGGCCGTCCACCGGCATCAGGGCCACCGCGTGCGCATCGGTGACGGGCCGGGCCAGGTGGCAGCCCGAGTGCTGCAGCAGGGCCAGCATCTGCTGTACGTCGGCGCTGTAGGGCACGTTGCCGAGGTGGACCGGGCAGCGGATGGCAGCTGCGGCGGCCAGCAGCGGCAGAGCGGCGTTCTTCGAGCCGTCCACCCGCACGAGGCCGGCCAGTGGCTGGCCGGGGCGGACAGTGACGGCCAGGCCGGTCACGGGGATTGGATCGAGAGTCATGCAGACCTCCACTGTGGTGGGTGTGACGGAGTGCTGGTACTGATCAGCTGTGCTCGGGGCGGCCCGGCCGCCGGCATCCGGTGCTCGCCGGGCGGTGGCCAGGCCGTGATGGGGCGCCGCCCCGACCGGAAGAGGTGGGGCGGCGCCCGCCGCATGCCGGTCCCGGACGCGGGGAGCGGTTGCGCGGTCCGGCGCGAGGAGATGTGTTGTTCTTACGCCGGAGCAGCTGGGTCAGGCCGCCGCGAACTCCTCGCGCGGCAGCGTGCAGGTGATCTGCTTGCCGACCAGGGTGGGCTTCACGGTCCAGCCCGGGGCGAGAGCGTCGAGGATCCACAGACCGCGGCCGTTCCTGGCATGCGGGTTGTCCGGTGGCTCGGGGGACCGACTCGGTAGTGCGGATGGTTCGGGATCATGGACCTGTACCACGACCTCTTCGTCGGCGTTGGCCAGCGAGACGATCACCGGTGCGTGCGGGCCGCACAGCCGGATCGCGTTGCCGACCAGTTCGCTGGCCACCAGACGGGCGGCCTCGGCGACCTCCTCGGCTGCTCCGGCCGAGGTCACGGCCTTGAAGACGCGAGAGCGCATCTCGGCCAGGTGCTCAGGACTGGCGCTCATGTGCAGGACGAAACCGTCGGGGCGGTGCGAGAGGTAGAAGCCGCACTCGGCGATCTCGGGCTCGCACGGCGGGCGGACGTGGTCTTCGTGCATGGCGGGCTCCCAGGCGACAGAGCAAGCCGCCGGCCACAAGGGTGGGGCTCGCGCAAGGGTTCGACGGGCACACGCTTCGCTGTCGTGGATGTACGGACAGCGAAGTGCCGTTCAGCATGCGCCGAGCGGGGAGGCGCCGCTACGCCATCGCAGCCGTCGCGAGGCCGCCGTCATGACCGGGCTCGAAGTGGTGTTCACGTCGTCGTGCGTCATGACCGCCGTCATGGCTGCCGTCATCTGGTTCGCACGGCGCCCGGACGGGTTTCCTGCTGATCGGTCACGGCTATCGTCAGAGCAGACGAACGGGGACCGGAGAGGACCTGCGGTGGCTGAAACTCCCACCCTGTTAAGGGTCTTGGCGCTACAGCGGCACTGGCAGGTCCACGAGACCTTCCGGCTGCGGTTCGAAGCGGCGGCGGACCGGCTCGCGCAGGAGGAGAACGACCCCCGGCTCAGGGGATTGTCCGTCTCCAAGCGGCAGTTCGAGCGCTGGTACGGCGGTGCGGTCAAGACCCGGCCGTACCCGGACCAGTGCCGGGTGCTGGAGGCCATGTTCGGCTTCGGCATCGACCTGCTGCTTGCGCCGGTCCCGGACGGCTTCAAGCCCGAACCCGCGACCGCGCCCCCGCTCGTCATCCCGCCGCCACGGCAGGTCCCTGTCCTCCTCCCGTTCGAGCAGGCAGACGAACTGCCTGCTGGTGGCCCGTTCAGCAGCGAAACCCGCCTCGGCGCGGGCACTACGGATTTGGAAAGGCAGGTTGCGATGGCGGCTCGTCGCGCGCTCCGGTTCACCGCGATGGCGGAGGGAAGCAGCATCGGTCCGGAAACGCTGGGCCAGATCCAGGATGAGGTACGGCGGTTGACCGTCGCGTACCCGAGACTGGCGCTCCCGACGCTGTTCGGTGACCTGATCGAGGTCCAGGACCTCACCTTCCGCCTGCTGGAGCACGGACGGGTCAAGCCCGCGCAGGCACGCGAGTTGTACCTGCTCGCCGGCATCACCTCCGGCATGCTCGCCAAAGCGAGTCACGACCTCGGCAACCCGAGCGCCGCGATGATGCAGGCCCGCACCGCCTTCGTGTGCGCGGACAACGCCGACCACCACGCCATGCGTGCTTGGGTCCGCTCCCTCCAGTCGCTCATCTCCTACTGGGCCGGGCGCCCCGCCGAGGCCGCCGAGTACGCCGCCGTCGGCCAGAGCGGCGCCCGCAGTGTCCGGGGTACCACCAGCGTCTGGCTGGCCTGTCTCTCCGCCCGCGCCCAGGCCCTCCTCGGCGATGGCGAGGCCACCCGCGCAGCCATCCAACAGGCCGAGGACGCCCGCGAGGCCGTCCAACCCGACGACCTCGACGCCTTCGGCGGCATCATGACCTTCCCGGTACCCCGCCAGCTCTACTACGCCGCCGAAGCGACCGTTCACCTGGGCGAGGACCCTGCCCTCGGTGAGAGCCGGTCGGAGGCCGCCGTCCATGCCTACCGCAACGCGTCCGAGGACGAGTGGGCCTTCGGTGACGAGGCCGGCGCCCAGACCGACCTTGCCCTCGCCCGTATCGCCCTCGGCGAGATCGAGGGCGCGGCCGAAGCCGTACGGCCCGTGCTCGACCTGCCCATCGAACAGAGGATGTTCGGGATCATCAGCAGTGCCCAGCGAGTCCACAGCGCGTTGCACGCCGAGGGCCGGCGCGGGGGCCACGCGATCACCAGCCTCCGGGAGGAGATCGAAGCCTTCACCGCGACCCCGACGTCCGTCCTCATCCGGTGACCGCGCCGGTAGGCTCCGCAGCCATGCACCCAGTCCACCTGGCCGGCCCCCGCCTGGCACTGCGCGAAGTCGAACCCGAGGACACCAACGCCCTCCTCGCCATCTACGGCGACCCGGAAGCCACTCGGCACCTCAGCTTCGAGCCCCGCACGCCGGACCAAGTCCAGCTGATCACCGACCGCTCGATCGCGTCGGCGAAGGAGAACCCGAGGACCGAGTACTGCCTCGCCGTCACCAGGCTCGGCGAGCACCAGCTGATCGGCTACGCGCGCCTGGCGACCGAACCTCAGCAGGCGGCCACCGTCGGATTCGCCCTGCACTCGGCCGAGTGGGGCAAGGGCCTCGGTACGGAGACGGTCCATCTGCTGTGCGCGCTGGCGTTCGACACCCTTGGTCTGCACCGGATTTGGGCGGCCCGTTCGCCGCTGAACGAGGCGTCGGCCCGCACGCTCCTGCGGGCCGGAATGACCGAGGATGGCCGGATCCGCGACCACGTCTTCGTCCGTGGCGCCTGGCGCGACTCGATCACCTACTCGATCCTGGAGCACGAGTGGACACCGATGGACGGGCTGGGGGTCAGCCGGACCTCGGGGCTCGGCGCAGCCGACAGGGCCCAGCCGCCTGTTGGCCCGCCGGACGACGGAAGCGGACCAGGGAGGTGAACTCGTGTTGACCGAGCTGGCCGTGCCGCACAAGGTGATCCCCGGTATCGCCGAGTTCGCGCGTGGCGGCCTGCCCAGCCCGCCGGCCACCGACGACGGCAACCACTGGGTCGACGGGTTCTGCTGGCTGTACTGCGGGCAGCAGTGGACCCGGGTCCTGTGGATCGGTCCGGCGAGCGTGGCTGGTGCCCAGGCGCCGATGTACGCCTGTGGCCCCTGCATCCGGGAACTCCAGGAACGGGTCTGGCGCTCGATCCTCCTCGGCGACGAGCCATCACGCCCCCGTCTGCTCGCTGAGGATGCCGAGGGACGCGATGCCGATGGCAGACGGCCCGGCCGGCATCGTCGCGGCAGCTGGCCGTTCCAACGGCGGTAGGTCCCGCCCTGACCAGGGACGGCCTATTCGATTCCCGCGCAGCGATGGCCGGGCCAGGGCGGCACCACGTCCGCCGCGGCCAACGCCGAACAGCATTGGCCCCGGCCGACTTTGGAGATCAATCCCACGTAGTACCCGCGAGCAGGCCGTCGAAGGCGAGCGCCGTCATCGCCTCGTCGAAGCTGGCCCACTCGTGTTCGGGTTCGGTGAAGTGCAGGTCGAAGTAGGCGCGGGTGAGGTCGGGCTCGTGCCACTCGTGGGCACAGCGGCAGCGAACGAAAACCTGGCGGCCGACGCTGAGGAGGAGCCAGTCGCGGCGGGCACGGCAGCGGGGGCAGATGACGGGTATGCCGCGGGCGTCGAGTTCGTCGGGGTGGGGGACGGCGCGAATGACGGGTTGGCGGGACTCGAGGTGAGGGTCGTGGAAGGCAGGTTCGTAGTCGGTCATGTAGCGCCCTTCCGTGTTGGTGACGGTCGCAGACACCACAAGACGAACGGCGGCCGGGGTGGTTCCCGGCCGCCGGAATGGACATCACATCGACATCTTGGCCGTGCGGCTCTCCGGCCACGGAATGGTGGAGGTTAGCCCTTGTCGCGGTTCGTGATGACTACGGGCGCGGGACCGACGATGTAGGAGAGGCGCAGGTACTCGATGCGGTCCTCTTCGGTCATGGCGGAGGCGGGGTCGCGGATCAGGGTGCCGTCGGGGACGTCGCCGAAGTACTTGTCCATCAGGGCGCCGAAGGCACAGGCGGCGTCGGCTTCCTGCTCGCGCTCGAAGTCGAGCTGGAGCTGCATCTGCGCGAGGGCGGCGTCCATCTCCTTCAGGGAGCAACTGCAGGCGAGAGACCTCTCCTCCTTGGTGAACGGGCGTCCGTCGTGGTGGGTCCAGGTGTTCTTCTCGAGGTAGGCCGGGAGGTCGGCGTCGAGCAGCAGGGTGACGACCTCGGCGCGGATGCCGGTCCGGATCACGCTGCGCAGGCGCTGGTGCTCGGCGCGGTCCTCGTCGGTCATGGCGGCGACGATGTCCTCGTCGGTGGCGCCATGGGACAGCTTGATCGAGTACCGGTACCGGAGGATGCGTATGGCGTGGGCCGGATCACCGAGGCCGTGATCGATCCCGATCTTGTACACGGAGGAGAGGGTTGCGAGCTCCACGTCGGTGGCGCCATGGGCCGTAGCCTGCTCGGCCTCGGTGAAGGGGCGTCCGTCGTGGTGGGACCAGGTCTTGGTATCGGGGCGGTAGATGAAGTCGGCCTTGTTGAGCAGCAGGAGGACGTCGAGGCGGCAGGTGGGCTCAGCCAAAGTGATGAAGGTCCTTGAAGTGGTGGGATTGGTTTTGGTGGCCGGTGACGGCTGGGCTGGGGTCTGAGCCTGCTGGGCGGGGCGCGGGGCAGGGGATTTCTCCTGGTCGGGTCAGCGTCGGCGGGCAGGATCGTTCGCGGCCCGGCCGGCGGCTAGCGGGGTTGGTGCGGGGGCGGAGGGCGTCGCGGTGGTGGTTGTGCGTGCTGTGCTGGCGGTCTTGGTCAGGAGGGCTGCGGTGGTGCGCTCGTCGGCGGTGGTCTTGCCAGTACGGGTGCGGTTCCTGACGGACCACAGGAGCTGCTGGGCTGGGGAGTTGGCGTTGGTGAGGTTGTGCGGCTGGGCAGCCTGGCCGAGGAGCTCGTCCGTGTCGTGGCCGACTTGTTCGGCGTAGTGGAGGACGACGGCGAGGGCGGGCCAGGTGGGGTCGGTGGTGATGCGCTGGGCGTGGTCGGGGAGCACGGTGAGTAGGGTGTGCTCGTAGCGGGTGAGGGTGTTGGTGTCGGGGGTGCGGCGGGTGAGGTCGGCGAGGGGCTGGGCGGCGACCTGGTGGTAGGTGGCCTGCAGGTGGGTGCCGGTCTGCCAGGCGGCTTCGTACTGCTGTTGGTGGCCGCGCTGCTGGTGCCATTCGGCGGCGGCGAGCGCGGCGACGGCGAGCAGGAGCAGGAGGGCAGCGAGGGTGCCGCCGTCCTTGGGTCCGCCGCTGCGGAAGAGCTCGCGGGTAGCCCTGTGCAGGGCGCTGGCCTTGTGGTGGCGGGGTTTGATACGGGAGCGGTTGGCGCGTTCGAAGAGGTCGGCCGCGTGGTGGAGCCGGTCGCGGTGTCGGGCTGGGCTGAGGGCGGCGGTGACGTCGAGGAGCTCGGACAGGGCGGCGATGTGGGCTTGGCCGGTTTCGTCGTCGCTGCTGTGCAGGGTGTGCGGGATGGCCTCGGCCGCGCGGCTGGCCCGCCGCCAGGCAGAGGTGTTCTTGCTGGGATGGGAGTTGGGATCGACGGCGGCCAGGCGCTTGCGGATCTTGGGCAGGGAGAGGTCGGAAGCGAGGGTGCTGCCGCTGAACCAGGCGCTCTCGCCGGGGAAGCTGACGCTGTAGCCCTTGACGTCGCCGGACGGCAGCAGGCTCTTCTTGTGTAGGACGCCGAGCTGGTCGAGGGCGAGGAAGAACTGCTCCTCGTTCTGGGCGGCGGCGACGGCCAGGCGGACGGTGGAGCGCAGGCGTTCGCGGGCGGGCTGTGCCTGGCTGAGGCGCTTGGCGCGGTGCTGTTCGGCCTGGGTAGGGCGCTTGGCGG
This sequence comes from Kitasatospora sp. NPDC052896, assembly GCF_044547075.1. Classification (NCBI taxonomy): domain Bacteria; kingdom Bacillati; phylum Actinomycetota; class Actinomycetes; order Kitasatosporales; family Streptomycetaceae; genus Kitasatospora; species Kitasatospora sp. NPDC052896. Next base: position 335,568 of record NZ_JBITZU010000001.1, on the reverse strand, counting down.
CTGTGCCGTCACCGGGCGCTACCCGCCTTAGCCCGTAGTCGATCTCGATCTTGCGGGCCTCGCGCTGGGCGCGGGTGAAGTCGCGTCCGTTCTTGGGCGTGCGGCCGTCCTGGCGCATGAGGGTGGCGACGATGTGGATGTGGTCGGCGTTGTGGCGCACGGCGACCCAGCGGCACGCTTTGATGTCGCCTCTGGGTGCGATGCCGGTCGCGTGCAGGAGGCGCCGGGCAATGGTGGCCCACTGCACGTCGGTGAGGATCGGGTCCTCGGGTGCGGCCCGGACCGAGCAATGCCAGACGGTGGGCGCGTTCCGGTCAGCCGGGCTCAGGGCATTGACCGGAAGGTCGAGTTGGGCGGCGAGCTTGGCGATGGTGTCGCGTGGACCGCGTTCGCGCTCGGGGGCAGGGTCGGGGGCGAAGCCGTTCCATGAGGCGATCATGTGCGGGTCCTCGTGTTCGTCGGCCTTGCCGGGCCCGTACAGGTAGCGGATGAGGGCGTAGGTGCCGCCGCCGTTGTGGTCGATGCTGGGGATCAGGAAGTCACCGTCCGATGATCGAGGCGGAGGCGGCGTCGATGCCGTCCAGGGCCTGCACAACGCGGGCCATGGCGAGCTGGAGGTACTCCGGCGGCGAGCCGCCGGCGTTGAGGTGGAAGGCGATCTGGTTGACGTTGTTGCCGATGGCGGCGACCTGCCGGTCGGCCTCCATCAGTTCCTCCAGCAGGCGGCGGATGTCGGCGACGGCGGCCTCGGGGTTCTCGCTGAGGGCTGCGGCCAGGGTGACGGCGGCGGCGTAGCCGCCAGGCTTGAGACTGCTGGCTGCTGCGGCGGCCTCGACGGCGGCCCACTCCTGGTCGCTGAAGACCGGATGGCAGCGGTTGCGGCGGCGGGTCTTGAGGTACTGGCGGTGCCGGATCCCCGGCATGACACCCAGGTCGTGCTCGGCGCGATCGGCCGACGGCGCCGGCGAACTCTCGTCTTCCACCGGCACCCCCGGGCCGGATCCTGCTGCTGCTTCTGCCACCCCTGGGGCGGAAGCAGCAGCGGCGGGTACCCCCGCGGGGGCACCGTCGCCGTGTGGACTCCACACGGCCCAACTTGCTGCCACGTGGCCCGGGCTGCGTTGCTGAGTGCGCGAGTTGGCGGCGGCGGTCCTGGCGGTTTTGGGCATGGCGGTCTCCTCGCTGAGCGGTTGGTGGGGTGCCGCCCCGGCCCAGCAGGGCCGGGGCGGCGGCTGGTCGGCTGCTCAGGTGATCGCGTGGGCGGCGTGAGCTCGCCGTGCTCAGCTGGTCTGCGGGAGGCTGCCCTGGCGCAGGACGAAGAGGACCAGCTGTCCGAAATCGCTATAGTCACGGCCCTGCTCGCGATACTCGGTGACCGTCTTACCGAGCTCGGTGTGGGCGTCATAGGCGGACAGCGGTGCCCAGAGGCCGGAGCTGCGCTCCTTGCGGCTGGCGCGGCGAAGGGGCCCGGTCACGTGACCGAACAGGTCGAGCTGGAGGGCGATGAGGTCAGGGTGCCGGGTGAGACCGCGCCCGGCCAGCAGGTTGTCGTGATCGATGATCAGCTGGCGGGCGGAGGCTGCGAGGAGATCACGCTGATCGTCGGCGCTCCCGCTCAAGGTGGCGCGGAGGTTGAGGGTGTAGCCGTTGGTGGTGATGTCGGTCAAGCGACAGTTCCTTAGGTGAGGGGGCGTGAAGTGGTTGCACTCGTCGCACTCGTACCGGGTAGGCCGGACAAGGGCGTGAGCGCAGAGGGTGGGACGGGTGGGACCAGTCAGGACGGGGCGGCTGAGACCGCCGTGCCGCCTGCTGGGTGCGACGGCGCGGGCTCGGGGCAGTAGCGCCGCCACGGGTCGAGGAAGTCGTTGCGGGCGAAGCCCTTGGCCTGCCTGCCGTCGGGGAAGCGGATGTTGGACGAGGACACGCCGAAGTCCTTGAGTAGCAACTGCAGGCCGCGCGGGGTGAGCCCGTTGATGCCGTACTCGGCCCACGGCGCCTCCTCCAACTCCCGCAGCTGGTGCACGAGCGTGCTGGTGGCGAGCGTCGGCGAATCTCCGAGAGCGGCGAATACGGTGCGGATGTCCTGCAGGATGCGGATCTTGGCGCCGTCGCCGTCCTCCTCCAGACTGGCCTCCTGAGCGCACAACACCGAACACGCGGCCCGCGCGGTGGCGGGCCAGTGGCCGCCGGCCAGGTCGGCGACGGCCACCAGCGGCTCCCAGGTGTCGGCGGCGCGGTCGTTCACCGGCATGTCGGGGAACAAGCCGGTGGCCGTGGGCAGCAGTGGGCGGAGCCAGCCCGCCACCTGGTCGCGCAGGTCGTGCAGCGGCTGGATGTCGCGGGCCGAGCGGAACGGCTGGACCGTTTCGGCGGGGGCGCGGCGGCGCATCCGGATGACCACTGCCCGGTCCATGATCGTGTCCGGGAGGTTGCCGATCCCCGCCAGGGCGGCCATGGCGAAGGTGGGGAACTTGCCCGGCCGCATCTCCGGCCCGCCACCGACGATCCGCAGGGCAGGGCGGTTGCGCTGGTGACCGGCGTTCAGCACACCACGCAGCTCCTCGTTGCGCTCGGCGGCCTTCGTGCTGCCGAACAGTGTGTCCGCCTCGTCTACCAGCAGGGTCGGCGGATCCTCCTCGGTGATCGAGCGGAAGACGGCGGGCAGGCTGGCGTTCACCGTGATCAGTGGTTCGTGGACCGTCTCGGTGATGATGTCCAGCAATCGCGACTTGCCGCAGCGCTTCGCCGGACCGACCACCGCCAGCCGGGGCGCGTGCTGCCACGCGGGCTGCAGGTGACTGGCGGTCACCCACAGCGTCACCGCGGCCAGTGCGTGCGGGGACGGCAAGACCACGAATCGCGCGAATGCCGACTGCAGCTCGTCCAGCAGCACCGCACCTCGGTCCCCGGGGACCGCGTCTGGACCGGGCCGGTCCGGTGGACCGTTCACCGGACCGGCCCCCACCTGCGGACCGTCCGGACCAACGGACCGAAACGGCGGACCGGCGGACCGTCCGCCCGCTGGGACGGCGGCCCGGTGGACCGGACCATCCGAGGCAACGGTCCGCGCCTCCGGACCGTCGGTCCGGGACCGGTCCCCGAACGGCTCGGCGAATTCCGCCGACCGCAGCGGACCGTTCGCAGCGGCGGTCCGAATGCGGGGACCGTTCCCGGCAGCGGTCGCCGCGTGCGGACCGACGGTCCGTCCGGTCCCCACCTCGGGACGGTCCGCCCCGGACCGGTCCCCGAACTGCGGTAGCGCTCCGGATTCCGGTCCGGGACCACCGGTGTGCTCGGTCCCCAACTGCGGACCGACCGCTGCCACGGTCCCGGGGACGGAAGCGTCGATCCGGGACTGGTCCGCACGCCCCTGCGCGCTGTCCACAGGCGTGTGGACGGACCGGCTCGTCCGGTCCACCGGACCGGTGGACGGACCACTCGCCTCGGTGTGGACCGCCGTGTCGTCAGTCAGCCGGTGGCGGCCCGGATCACCGGGCACCCGCACGGGCGGCCGGTCCGGATCACAAGATGGTCCCTCTGCAGGGACGGGGAAGATGCTCGTCAAAAGGGAACTCCTCAGTGCGGCACGGGACCATCCGGTCCGATGCCGCTGGGTTGATCGATGGGAGGGGTGTGCAGAGCTCCTCGGCGCCCCGGGCGCCGGCAAGCGGAAGATGAGCGCGCCAGGGCGGCTCAGTCAGGCGGCGCGGCCGGCGCTCCGGCCGTCCAGCCAGGCATCCACTTCGGTCCACCGGTAGCGCAGGTGCCGGCCGACCTTGATCGCGTTCGGGCCTTGGCCCCGGTGCTTCCACCCGTAGACGGTGTCGAGGGGCACCTGGAGGTGGTCGGCGAGCTCCTGGGCTGTGGCCAGCGGGCGGCGGTCGGTGGTGGTGGCGCGGGGGGACTTGGGCACGCGGTCTCCGTGGGGTTGGGAACAAGGGCAGGTGGAAGCAGGCCGCTCCGGTGGGCGGCCTGTTTCGGGGCGGGAAGAAGTTCAGCAGGAGGGCCGGCCGTTTTCCAAAAAATCGGCCAGGTCCCCTTTGCGGGAACCTCCTGCGAACGCGCTTCGGGCAGTATGCGCGGGCGGCGGCCAAAAACCTAAAAAGGGCCTGCGAGTCGTCGGCCGAGCTGGGTGCGCGATCGCCGCCTCGCAGGTGAAGGCGCCGGTAATGAACGTAAGGGCCGCCATATCTCCCATGCAAGGACTTCGCGGAGATCCGCCAAAAGATCTTGAACGGGGTGCCTAGTGGGAGGCTGCTGCGCCGTCAAGGGCCAGCTCAGCGCACGTCCTGCGCTCAACTGAACGCTGCGCGCGTCCATGCACACTGTCGCTCGCGGAAGAGCGCGGATTGCCCGGGGCTATCCGGAACCATCTGGGGCTATCGAGCCCCATTGGGGCTCCCGAGAGCCAATTATTTGACAAACGGCCGCCGGTCGATGAATATCCAACACCCGCCCGAAGCGCGCCTTGATCGCTGCCCTATCGGATGCGCGGTTCGCTCGCGGCGCGGCTCTTCTCTCCATCACCCACTCACGCTGCCGTCCACTCGGCCGCGCATCTCCATGCCCCCGACCGAAGGAGCCGAATGGCGACCGTCTACGACACCTGGCACAAGACCTACCCCCGCCCGACCGACAAGGCATGCCGCGAGCACAGGGGCAAGTACCCGACCGCCGAGCACGGCAAGGGCAAGCGCTGGCAGGTCCGCTACCGCGACCCCCAGGGCACCCAGAAGAAGGAGGACTTCGAGACCAAGGTCAAGGCCGACGCCCGTGCCGCCGAGCTGAAGGTCACCCTCGACCAGGGCACGTACATCGATCCGGCGGCTACCAAGATCACGCTGGCGAAGTACGCCCAGAAGTGGCTGAAGGGGAACACGGCGGGTCCGACTACCGAGGTCCGGTACGAGGGGGTGATCAGGAACCACGTGATCGGGCGTCTGGGGCACCACGAGATGCGGGTGTTCAACGACCCCGAGCCGATCCGCCTCTGGATCAAGGAGCTGCAGGAGGTCCCGCTGGAGGCGTCCACCATCCGCGGCATCGGCGACGTACTCAGCAGCATCTTCGACGCCGCCGTCGACTCGGGCATCCTGCGGCGGAACCCCTGCAAGGCGTCGTCTGTGAAGTTCCCCAAGGCTTCGGGGAAGCGCGTCGTCCCGTGGACCCGGAAGCGGGTGCTCGCCGTCCTGGATGGGCTCCCCGCGAACTTCCGCGCGGGCGGTGCGGTCGGGGTCGGCTGCGGCCTCCGTCAGGGGGAGATATTCGCCCTGGCGGAGGATGACATCGACTTCAGGGGCGGCTGGTTGCACGTGAACCAGCAGATCCGCTTCGTCGGCTCGAAGATGGTCTTCGCGCTGCCCAAGGGCAACAAGCTCCGCTCGGTCCCGCTGTCGTCGACCACGGCCACGGCCTTGCGCGCCCACCTCAAGGAGTTCGAACGGACGTCCGTGACGCTGCCCTGGCACGAGCCGGAGGGCAAGCCGAAGACCCTCCGCCTCCTCTTCGTGGACTCCAAGGGCCAGCCGCACAACCGGAGCGTCTTCAACCAGGGCATTTGGAAGCGGGCCCTGGTGCACGCCGGCGTCATCCCGCCGCGCACGACTGGCTCGAAGTACTTCGAGGCGGCCCCGCAGGACGGCATGCACGCCCTCCGCCACACCTACGCCTCGGCCCAGCTCGAAGGCGGCACCAGCATCAAGGCCCTCGCCGTCTACCTCGGCCACTCCGACCCCGGCTTCACGCTCCGGACCTATACCCACCTGATGCCGAGCAGCGAGGGCCGGAGCCGCTCCGCCACCGATGACTTCCTGCTCGGCAGGGCCGACGAGGGCCTCGTGCAGAGTTGAGCGAAGCGGCCTGCCACCCAGTCGCCGGTACCGGGGAGTCGATGGGCTCATCAACTGAGGGACATGAGAAGGCGTGCGGCTGCGACCGTTGCTTCTTGCTGGAAGGCAAGGTCGGCGAGGAGGTCGTGCTCGTCGTACTCGCTGTCGCCCATGATGCTGATAACGGAGACCCACTCGCCACCGCCCGTGGTGTAGGACCTCCATGAGTGTCCGACGCGCACCGTGTTGTGGACCGAGTGGTTACGGCGCCTGATGGCCTGCCTGATGAAGTCGAGTGCGATCGCCTGGTTGCTACCTGCGTTGGGACTGAGCTTCTGCTGAAGGGTGCTGAGGAGCTGCCCGGCGGTCATTCGTTCGATGTTGACCGCTGGGTCGACCTGTTTGAGGATCGCGCCCAGGGCGGCCTCGGTTTCCGCAGCCTGGGCCATGACAAGCCCGCGCAGGCGGTGCATCTCTGCCGCTTCGTGGTCGCCGTGCGGTGGAACGCCAGCGTCGTCGGGGTCTGGGTTCAGTTCGTCCCAGATGGTGGTCCAGCTCACCACGTGTTCCCCGTACCGCGGCTGTGATTTGTCGGTCATCGAGGCAGTATCGACGGGAGATAACGTCAGGGCAACGGAGTTGAGCATCAGAGCCGCGCGGGGGCGGCTGAGTCCGGCCCGGCTGTTGGTCTGCCAGCCGTCATATCCGATAGTCCAAGGCTTCTGGTCGGCACTGCCAGCGGTTTCGCCGAGATGCTGTTTGAGCAAGTCCGGCGTGGTGCTGTCAGGGGCTGCGGGCACACTGGCGGCATGACTACCTCAGCGTCCGTGGAAGCCAGTTCCACTCATCAGGCCCGGGGTTGGGTTGAATCGATAGGCGGCCCGCTCATAGTCGTTCCGGTCTCGGCCTTGGTCGAGTGGGGCGGCTGCACGGGAGCGGGGATGGTCATCGGTGACACAGACACCCCGGACGACTACGACCGGGCGTGCGAGGTGGAGGGCCTGGCCGATGTGATCGAGGTGGGCACGGCTGATGCCCGGGCGCTGGTGTTGGCAGACGAGCCCGCCAGTAGCTGCTATCTCCCGGAGCATCAGGCCGTCGTCCGTTGGCTGGCAGCCGACTCCGAGGCCGATCTGCTGACTGCGGCCGGAGCCGTCATCGCCGATCCCGCTACGGTCTGGGAGGAGTGCGGCACCTGGGAGACGGACGGCCCGGCGGTGTTGATGGACTCGGTCACCCCGGGAGCCGAGCTGGACGTCGAGTATCCGGCTGGGGGACTGCCTGAGCAGGCCCCTATTCCACTGCCCGCCGGGCGCTGGAGGGTCCGTGCGGTCCACGCTCAGACTGACGCCCGCACCTGCGTCGGCCTCGTTCAGCTTCTGCCGCTCGGACTGTGAGGCAGGTGGTTTCCGGCGAGCGCACCCGATGGTGCGGCTGTACCGATGAGTTCGGATGCCGTGATCGCGCTGGCCGTGCTCGCGGTTATGGCAGGTGATCGGTGTCGGGTTGGCCCGTTGGTCTCTCGACGGCCAGGATGCGCAGATCGCCGCCCCAGCTCTCGCATCGAACGCTGCCCGAGATGAGGTCCAGCTCAAGCGCCATGCGACCGGTTCTCGGCACCCACTCCTCTCGCACGCCGAGCACGACCGCCCCGAAGTGGCTGGCGAGCGGGTTCACGGTACGAAGGGGAAGAACGTCGATTCGACCCCAGCCGCCCGCGTCGAAGCCGTCGTGGGGCTTGGAGGCCTCAACCAGGAGGCACCAGTCCGTGCCGATCGAGATACCGGTGGACCCGCCTTGATCATCGCCTAGCCACAGCTCGACCGGGCCGTCGACAGGCTGCCCCTCCTGGGAGTGCCACGATGCCGACAACCGGACAAGCCGCCGCCCGAGCAGAGTGCTGGGGTCGATGCCGGACCCGTGCAAGGGACAGGCGGGATTCGTGGGCTCCATCCGGGGACCGTATCCCGGCCGCTCGCTCCGGTTCACACGTGTTTGCGGCACGACCTTCAGCGGTGGAGAACTGCTGATGGGGCGTACGCCATCGGTAGTCGTGGATCTCGACGAAGCCCAGCCCCGCCGGCGCGCTGCAGTCCGGACCGTGGAGGTCCAGGGAGCCCAGCTCGGTGGTGAGGGCCGCCGTCGGGGCGAAGTAGCTGGCCGGTATCCACATGGAACGTCATCCGCGGTGAGTGCCACACGCTATCGCCCAGCACCGACTGTCATGGCGTACGACGGATGCGCTACAACCTGCCTCGGCGGCAACGTCAACTACCGCTCGTGGCTGATGATCTCGGAAGTGATCCTCTAAGGTGATCGGACGGCAGGCGGACGACGGCGAGGAACTGGCTTTGCGTATCTCCCAGTTGGTCATCAGGAACTTCCGAGGGGTCCGGGAGCTGAGCCTGCCGATGTCATCCTTCGGGTGCATCATCGGCGAGAACAACGCGGGTAAGTCCACCGTCCTGCAGGCGTTGGACGTGTTCTTCAACGGGCCGTCGCTCAAGCCGACCGACTACTACGATCACAGCGCCGACCTCCAGGTCGAGGTCACCCTGACTGACATCGGGGAGACGGATCTGGCCCGCCTCGCGCAGGAGCACCGGCAGCGGATCGCGCAGGTGGTCGAGGATGGTCGGCTGGTGCTTTCGCGGATCTACGGCGAGGGCGGGAAGAGCGAGCTCCGCAGAATGACCAAGGTGCCGCGGGATCCTCGGTTCCGGCCAGAAGCGGTCAGCGAGATGATGGCCAAGAAGGTCAACCCGGAGCTGCGCGAGGCGGCCGTCTACCAGTTCCCGGAGCTGCACGGCGTGCTGCCGGCTAAGCCGACGCAGAAGGCCATCCGGGACGCGGTGCAGGATCTGATTGCCGAGTTACCCGAAGCCGAGTTGGTGATCGGACCCGTTGACCTTCCTACTGGCATGCCGAGTTCGGTGCAGGCGTTGTTGCCCGAGGTGATCTACATCCCGGCGGTGAAGGATCTCAGCGACGATCTCAAGACCGGTGAAGCGGCATCTTTTGGCAAGCTCCTCGGCATCCTGCTCAGCCAGACCAAAGGCCACTTCGATCAGATGGAGAAGATGTTCAGTGAGCTCCACAGAGCCCTGAACGTCCAGATGGAGACCGACGGCTCGCCCAAGGACGAGCGGCTCCCTCAGGTGAAGACGATCGAGAGGATGCTGGAGGGCAACCTTCAGCAAGCCTTCCCCAGGGCATCGATCAGCATCGAGTTCCCGCCACCGGAGCTTCGCAGCGTCCTATCGAACGCTCGGATCGCGATCGACGACGGTATCCGGAGCGACTTCAAGAGCAAGGGCGACGGACTGCGCCGCTCGGTCACCTTTGCGATCCTGCGTACCTACGCTGACCTTCGTGCGAGCGAGCGGGAGACGGACCCAAGTGCGAGCCCCCGTCCCTACCTGCTGCTCTTCGAGGAGCCTGAGCTTTTCCTGCACCCGCAGGCGCAGCGCCAGCTGTTCGAATCTCTCAAGGTGTTCGCCCAGGACAATCATGTCCTGGTCAGCACGCACTCCAGCAGCTTCTTCAGTCCCCAGGCCACCGGCACCTTTGTCAAGCTGACCAAGGACTACACAGCCTCCCCGCCTGAGGCCAAGGCATTCCCCATCGATCTGTCGGACCTCACGCTGAAGGACCAGTTCCAGCTGATCCGGCAGGAGAACAACGACGCCGGCTTCTTCTGCAACGACGTCCTGCTGGTGGAAGGGGACAGTGACCACATCCTGATCCCGCACCTGGCTAAGGCGCTCAATGAGAAATGGGACTTCGAGCAGCGGTCGATCGCGATCGCCCGCCTTGGTGGCAAGGCCGGGGTGGCGCGCTATCGGGAGTTCTTCGAGCGGTTCGGGGTCCGGGTTTCGGTGCTGGTTGACCTGGACGCCATCACTGACGGGTTCGACAAGCTCGGGGCCAGCAGGTCGAACAGCGACTTGCGGCAGCAGCTGGTGAAGAGGCTGGGGGACCTGGCGTCGGCCTCAGGAGAGCTGTCACGCGCGCAGCTGAAGTCGATGCAGGACTCGGGCGAGATCAAACGGCAATGGCGAGCCGTCAAGGACGCCAGGGAGAGCCATGCTGCGGGAATCGGAAGCCTTGACGAAGTCGTGGCTGCGATGGATGCCTTTTTCGAGCGAAACGAGAGCCGTAGCCAGCGTCGGGCAGAGCTGAAGGACCCGACTGATGAGCAGGTGAAGGAGCTCAAGGAGCAACTCCTCGAGCAGCTTCGCGCTGAGCGGATCTATGTCCTCGAACGGGGCGACATCGAGAGCTACTACCCGCGGGGCAAGAGCACAGACAAGCTGGCCCAGGCGCAGGAGTTCTGCGAACAGTACCCGGATGGTGACTCGATTCGGGCGCTGTTGAGCGGTGGATCCACCATCGAGAGCTGTGAGTTCGACGCGATCTTCGCCAGCCTCTTCGAGAGCTGATCTGCCATCACTGGACGCTGGGCTGGGGGGAGCAGCTCCCTGGACGCGCCCTCCCGTCAGCCTAGCTCGGCGAACTGGTCGCCGAGCGTCACGGCTGCGGCGGCCAGTTCCCGTCAAGATCGCGCCGTGCCTCGCCGCCGGCCGCGAGCCAGGAGAGGGCCTTCAGATCCGGGTGGTGGGTGACCACGTGGCCGAGGGTGGTCTGTTGCAACTCGTCGTCGGTGTGGCCCTCCGGGCAGAAGCTCCAGTTACCGGCCTTGCTCCTGACAGCGCGTGAGACGCGAGTCGTGCCCTGGATGACTGCGGGGGAGGCGAGGGCGTCATGGAAAGGCAGGTTGGTGGGGAAGGGCCAGCGGTGGTTCGTGTCCTCGTCGGCCCATGGTCCAGACGACTCCTCGCGCGGGATCCACAGGAGCGGCTGCGAGGCGCGGCAGGTCTCCTCGACGCCCTCGTCCCAGGGGAAGCGGCCCTGCTTGTCCGGCCAGAACATCTGGGTGATGGGCAGTGGCGGCCGCTGGTAGAAGTCGAGGCCGGCACCGAAGAAGCTCAAGTACCAGCTCGGGTGGGCGGGCCGGATCGCGACCGAGAAGCCGCCGCCCAGGACGTCGTCACGGTGTTGGTCCGGTTCCAGTGGGTGGCCAGCCCGGATCCGGTGGGCGAGGGCGTTGACGATGCGCATCCCGGTCTGCATGGGGGTACCGAAGAAGCTGACCCCGGGACTGCGCAGGGTGTGCCAGAGCCCGATGGAGTACGACCAGTCGCCGGGCAGGTCGCCGCCGGCTACCCCCATGACGTGCCAGTCGTACTCGCGGATGTTCCCGGCGATGCGGCTGTCGCGCGCATCCCAGTCGGAGGGGTTGCCAGCCGTGTCGCAGAGCAGGCAGCCGCAGTCGGGAAGATCCATGCGGGCGAGCGTAGGGTGGTCGATCACCTGTGCGTAAGACCGGGGCGGCCGGTAGCCCTCGGGGCACTTTCGGAGCGATGTGCCCTCAATGTGCCCCGGCGGTCCGAAGTCCGCCCCCCGAGGGTCCGTCGGACTGCTGTCGGACGGCCCTCAGGAGACGGAAAAGCCGCAGGTCAGGGCCAGACCAGGCAGTACAGCTGGTGCCCCGCGTCGTGCAGCCGGTTGGCGAAGTCCTGCCACTCGTGCAGCATCGTGTAGATGACGAAGGCGTCCCGCGGGCCGCGGCGGTCGGGGACGGTGGACCAGATGAAGGCGGCGGCGCCGAGTTCGGTGACGTCCGCCTTGCGGAGCGGCTCGACCACGGTGTGCGGGAGCTGGACGACGGCGTAGTCCGGGTGCAGGACGACCAGTTCGAGCGGTGGGACCTGGTGCAGCGGGACGCCCTGGATGCCGGTGAGCACCATCGCGCTCATCGTCTCCGGCTTGATCTTGGTGGAGAGGTGGCCGTTGGGGGAGCCGCTGGTCTCCATCAGGTCCCCGAGCCGTCCGAGCGAGCCGAGTTCGCCGGCGTCCAGGCCGAGGCCGCCGGGGCCGAGCGCGGTGGGGACTCTCGCGGCGGTCGCGCGGTCGGGCGCACCGAAGTACTTGTAGGTCACCCCCACCCGTCCCTCACCCCGCCTTCCCCTCTCGCCGGACCCGGCAGCCGTCCTGCCGTGACCCGGACCCGTCGCCGTGGCCTCCTCGAAGCCGTCCTGCGCCTCGGACACTCGGACCATCCTCACCGGAATTCGCCGGAATCGACAGACCCCCGGACCTCCGGTGTCCAGCCGGAAGTCCTCTTTTCCCGTTATGCCACCCGTTGCCGCTGTCCGCCCACCCGCGGCTGTATGTCCATACAACCCCGTCGCCGCACCCCCGCCGCGTTCACACAACCTCTACACCAGAACAGGTGTACGAGGCCATGCTCACCATGTCGTGCGGGCGTGCGACATCGGCTGCCCGTGACCGGCAGTACCGCGCGCTGGAGACGAGTGTTACCCCTCCAGTGTGCGGGACGAACCTGCGGTAGGCGCACACGGATCATCGTTCCAGATGATCGGCTCCGACATGCAGAGGTAAAGGACACGATTTGAGAGCGGCGTGGTTTGAGAGGATGGGTTCTCGTGAGCTACCCCTATGAAGCACCTCAGTCCCAGTCGCTCTTCGACCGCGCGTCGCGGGTCACCCCCGGCGGGGTGAACTCGCCGGTGCGCGCCTTCCGCGCGGTGGGCGGCACGCCGCGCTTCATGGTGTCCGGCGCCGGTCCCTACCTGACCGACGCGGACGGTCGCGAGTACGTCGACCTCGTCTGCTCCTGGGGGCCGATGATCCTCGGCCACGCGCACCCGGCCGTGCTGGACGCCGTCCGGGAGGCGGTCGCCCGCGGCACCTCCTTCGGCACGCCCGGCCAGGGCGAGGTCGAGCTGGCCGAGGAGATCGTCGCCCGGGTGGCTCCGGTGGAGCAGGTGCGGCTGGTCTCGTCCGGCACCGAGGCCACCATGTCGGCGATCCGGCTGGCCCGGGGCTTCACCGGCCGGGCCAAGGTGATCAAGTTCGCCGGCTGCTACCACGGTCATGTGGACGCGCTGCTCGCCGCCGCCGGTTCCGGGGTGGCCACCTTCGCGCTGCCCGACACCCCCGGGGTGACCGGCGCCCAGGCCGGCGACACCCTGGTGCTGCCCTACAACGACCTGGCCGCCGTCGAGCAGGCCTTCGCCGCGCACCCGGGCGAGATCGCCTGCGTGATCACCGAGGCCTCGCCCGGCAACATGGGCGTGGTGCCGCCGGCACCCGGCTTCAACGCCGGCCTGGCCCGGCTCTGCCGGGAGAACGGCGCGCTCTTCGTCTCGGACGAGGTGATGACCGGCTTCCGCGTCTCGAAGGCCGGCTGGTACGGCCTGGAGGCCGCGCACGAGGGCTGGGCCCCGGACCTGCTCACCTTCGGCAAGGTGATGGGCGGCGGGTTCCCGGCGGCGGCCTTCGGTGGCCGGGCCGACGTGATGGCCCACCTCGCGCCGGCCGGTCCGGTCTACCAGGCGGGCACCCTCTCCGGGAACCCGATCGCCACCGCGGCCGGGCTGGCCCAGCTGCGCGGCTGCACCGACGAGGTCTACGCCACCGTGGACAAGGTCGCCGACACCGTCTCCGGCCTGGTCACCGAGGCGCTGACCAAGGAGGGCGTGGCGCACCGGCTGCAGAAGGCCGGCAACATGTTCTCGGTCTTCTTCACCGACCAGCCGGTGACGGACTACGAGTCGGCGAAGCGTCAGGAGGCCTTCCGGTTCACCGGGTTCTTCCACAGCCTGCTCGCCGACGGGGTCTACCTGCCGCCGTCCGCCTTCGAGTCCTGGTTCGTCTCGGCCTCGCACGACGAGCGCGCGATCGAGCGGATCGCCGCCGCGCTGCCGGCCGCCGCCCAGGCCGCCGCCCAGGCCCGCCCCCACGAGAGCTGAGGAACCCGCACCGATGAGCGCCAACGAGACCACCGTCGTCCACCTGATGCGGCACGGTGAGGTGCACAACCCGGAGGGCGTGCTGTACGGACGGCTGCCCGACTTCCACCTCTCCGAGCTGGGCCGGCAGATGGCCGAGCGGGTCGCCGACCACCTGGCCGACCACGACATCACCTACGTGGTCGCCTCGCCGCTGGAGCGGGCCCAGGAGACCGCCGCGCCGATCGGCGGCGTGCACGGCCTGGACGTCGCGGTGGACCCCCGGCTGATCGAGGCGGAGAACGTCTTCGAGGGCAAGACCTTCGGGGTGGGCGACGGCTCGCTGCGCAACCCGGCCTACTGGCGGTACCTCACCAACCCGTTCCGCCCGTCCTGGGGGGAGCCGTACATCGAGCAGGCGGTCCGGATGATGGGCGCGCTGGCCGCGGCCCGGGACGCGGCGCGCGGGCACGAGGCGGTCTGCGTCAGCCACCAGCTGCCGATCTGGACGGCCCGTTCGTTCGCCGAGCGTCGCCGGCTCTGGCACGACCCGCGCAAGCGGCAGTGCTCGCTGGCCTCGCTGACCAGCTTCACGTACGAGGGGGACAAGCTGGTCTCGATCGGCTACCGCGAGCCGGCCCGCGACCTGCTGCCGGCCCACCTGGTCGGCAAGGGACGCAGGGGCGACGCGCCGGTGGCGAAGAGCTTCGGGGCCTGAGCTGGCCGGATAAGGCCCGACGGGCTTGAGGCGGCACTGATCCGGCCTTTACACCCGCAGCTCAGAGGGGGTCCGACTCGCAAGGTCGGACCCCCCTAAAGCCCCCCAAAGTCACATGCGAAACTTTTCACATGTCTGGTACGCCGCTCCCCCCGTTCTCGGCCCCGGAGACCCCCACCCAGCCTTCGGCCGGGGGGTCCTCCTCGCGCCTTCGTCTGGCCGCGGCCATCACCGCCGCGGTCGCCGTGCTGACCCTCGCCGGGTGCAGCTCCACGGGCGCCGACTCCGGCGCCACCTCCCAGGCCGGCTTCGTGATGGGCGCCGACGGCATCGACACCGTCGCGGCCGCCGACCGCCAGCCGGCCCCGGCCATCAGCGGGAACGACCTGGAGGGCAAGCCGGTCTCGCTCGCCGACTACAAGGGCAAGATCGTCGTGCTCAACATCTGGGGCTCCTGGTGCTCGCCCTGCCGGGCCGAGGCCAAGGGGCTGGAGCAGGTGTACCAGAAGTACCAGTCGCAGGGCGTCCAGTTCCTCGGCATCAACACCCGGGACACCGACCCGACCAACGCCAGGATCTTCGAGCAGGACAACGGGATCACCTACCCGAGCATCTACGACCCGGACGGCACCCAGATCCTCAAGTTCCCCAAGGGCAGCCTCAACCCGCAGGCGATCCCGACCACCATCGTGATCGACCGTGAGGGCCGGCTCGCCGCCCGGGCGCTGCGGGCGCTGCCGCCGGGCGACCTGGAGTCGATGCTCACGCCGGTGCTGGCGGAGAAGAGCTCGTGACCTCGGCGCTGCTGGCGCTGGGCGAGAACAACCAGACGGTGGTCAGCGGACCGCTGCTGCTGGCCATCCCGGTCGCCGTCGCGGCCGGCCTGGTCTCGTTCTTCTCGCCCTGCGTACTGCCGCTGGTCCCCGGCTACCTCTCGTACGTCACCGGCTTCTCGGCCGCCGACCTGGCCGACGCGCGCGGCGCCCGGCGCGGTCGGATGCTGCTCGGCTCGGCGCTCTTCGTGCTCGGCTTCACCGCGGTCTTCGTCTCCGGCGGCGCCCTGTTCGGCTTCTTCGGGCAGACGCTGCGCGAGTACAGCCACACCATCAACCTGGTGATGGGCGCGCTGACCATCCTGATGGGCCTGGCCTTCATGGGCCTGATGCCCGGCTTCAGCACCCGGGAGATCCGTTCGCACCGCCGTCCGGTGGTCGGGCTGTTCGGTGCCCCGCTGCTCGGCATGGTCTTCGGACTCGGCTGGACCCCGTGCATCGGCCCGACCATGGGCGCGCTGCAGATGCTGTCGATGAACCAGGCCAGCCCCTGGCGCGGCGCCTTCCTGATGGCGGTCTACTGTGCGGGTCTGGGCGTACCGTTCGTCCTGGCGGCCCTGGCGTTCCGCCGCGCGATCGGCGCCTTCGGCTGGATCAAGCGCCACTACCAGTGGGTGATGAGGCTCGGCGGCGGCATGCTCGTCGCGGTCGGGCTGCTGCTGGTGACCGGCGCCTGGCAGTCCATGGTGAACCAGCTTCAGTACCTCGTCCCGCAAGATTCGATCGGATTCTGACCGTGAGTGACACCGAACTCAAGCCCGCGACGGACCAGGAGTCCGCCGAGCGGTTGAGCAGCGCCCCGGTCGAGTCGGACGGGCCGACCGGGATAGGGCTGTTCGGCTGGCTGCGCTGGACCTGGCGCCAGCTGACCTCCATGCGGGTCGCGCTGATCCTGCTCTTCCTGCTCTCGCTGGCGGCCATCCCCGGCTCGCTGATCCCGCAGGAGAGCGAGAACTCGCTCAAGGTGCAGACCTGGAAGGCCGGGCACAAGAGCCTCACCCCGCTCTACGACAAGCTGCAGCTCTTCAACGTCTACAGCTCGGTCTGGTTCTCGGCGATCTACATCCTGCTCTTCATCTCGCTGGCGGGCTGCATCATCCCGCGCACCTGGCAGTTCGTCGGGGTGATCCGCTCCGCGCCGCCGGCCGCGCCGCGCAACCTGACCCGGATGCCGGTCTACGCCGCCTGGCAGACCGACGCGGACCCGCAGACCGCGGTGGCCGCCGCGCACCGGCTGCTGCGCAAGCGCCGGTTCCGCGCCCACCTGGCCGGCGACGCGGTCGCCGCCGAGAAGGGCTACCTGCGCGAGGTCGGCAACCTGCTCTTCCACCTCTCGCTCTTCGCCCTGCTGGCCGGCTTCGCCTGGGCCAGCCTGGCCAGCGGCACCGGCGGCAAACTGGTGATCGAGGGCGGCGGCTACACCAACACGGTGACCCAGCTGGACGACTTCACCGGCTCCGCCTTCTACGGTCCGGAGGACCTCGACCCGTTCGGGTTCAACCTGGACGGCTTCACCGCCGTGTACCAGACCACCGGTGACCAGATCGGCGAGGCCCGCGAGTTCACCGCGCACATCCACTACTGGCAGGGTGCCGACCCGACCAAGCTGAAGCCCGGCGACATCCAGGTCAACCACCCGCTGGAGATCAGCGGCAGCAAGGTCTACCTGATCGGCCACGGCTACGCCCCGGTGATCACCGTCAAGAACGCCGCCGGCCAGGTGGTCTTCCATGACGCGGTGCCCTTCCTGCCGCAGGACAACAACCTCACCTCGACCGGTGTGATCAAGGTGGCCGACTACGGGGAGAAGGACGGCAAGAAGGTCCAGCTCGGTTTCAGCGGATTCTTCCTGCCGACCGCGCCGGCCAACTTCGGGCCGACCACCGGGCCGGTCTCGCTCTTCCCGGGCGACGCCAACCCGGCGCTGATCCTGACCGGCTACCAGGGCGACCTGGGCACCGACTCCGGGACCCCGCAGAACATCTACGAGCTGGACCTGACGCACCTGACCCAGATGCAGCAGGACGGCGGCATCGCCAAGGTCAAGATGACGCCGGGTGAGGCCTGGCAGCTCCCGGACGGCTACGGGACGCTCTCCTTCGACGGCTACAAGCAGTGGGCGACCTTCAGCGTCTCGCACCGGCCCGGCAACGACATCGCGCTGGCCGGCGCGGTGCTCGCCATCCTCGGCCTGATCGGCTCGCTCTTCGTGCAGCGCCGCCGGATCTGGGTGCGCGCGGTGGTCGGCCCGGACGGCCGGACCCTGGTCGAGCTGGCCGGTCTGGCCCGCAGCGAGTCGGCGCGGATCGCCGAGGAGCTGGCCGAACTCGCCGTCGACCTGCAGGACGACGCGCCGGCGCTGGACCTCGACGAAGAGGAGCCGGACGACGACGCCCCGGAGGGCTCGGCCGGTGACGACAAGCCTTCCCAAGCCGATCCCGATCGGCAACCCGAAGCACCCGAGCCGTCGGACCCCGACGGCACGGCAGCCCCCGCCCATCCCGCCGACACGGACTCGAAGGAGTAGACGGTGAGCAACGTCACCGGGGTCAACGCCCATCTGGCCGACCTGTCGAACAAGCTGATCTGGTCGGCGATGTTCGTCTACATGCTGGCCATGTTCGCTCACCTCTTCGAGTGGACCTTCGGCAGCAAGGGCGCGGTCGCCCAGCGCTCCGACGCGCAGGGCGCCACGCTCGCCGAGACCGCCGCCGCCGCCACCATCGGGGCCAAGGCCGAGGCGGAGAAGGCGGCCAAGAAGGTCACCGTCACGGTCGCCTCGGCCGGCGGCGGCACCACCACGCTGACCCGCACCAAGCTGGCCGGCGAGGGTGCCATCGTGGTCACCAGCGGCCGGGACGACGACGGCCTCGGGGTGGACGGTCCGGGAGCCGCCGGCAGCAGCGCCAAGGGCGACCTGGCCGGCCGGATCGCGGTCTCGCTGACCGTCCTCGGCGCGCTGTGCAACGGCGGCGGCGTGCTCGCCCGCGGCCTCTCGGTGATGCGCCCGCCGTGGGGCAACATGTACGAGTTCTCCTGCGCCTTCTCCTTCACCATCATCGGCGCGTACCTGGTGCTGCTGGTGATGGGCAAGCCGGTCCGCTGGATGGGCCTGCCCGCCGTGGTGACCTCGACGCTGACGCTCGGTCTGGCCACCAGCGTGCTCTACACCGACTCCGAGCAGCTGGTTCCGGCCCTGCACTCGTACTGGCTGGCGATCCACGTGACCACCGCGATCATCTGCGGCGGCGCCTTCCACGCGGGCTTCGTGGCCACCGCCCTCTACCTGGGCAAGGACGCCTACGACAAGCGGATCGCGGCCGGCAGGACCACCGGCCCGTTCAACACCGCCGCCTCGATCTGGGAGCGGATGCCGTCCGCCGCGAGCCTGGACAAGCTCTCCTACCGGATCAACGCGCTGGTGTTCCCGCTGTGGACCTTCACCATCATCGCGGGCGCGATCTGGGCCGAGGCCGCCTGGGGCAAGTACTGGGAGTGGGACCCGAAGGAGACCTGGTCCTTCATCACCTGGGTGATCTACGCCTGCTACCTGCACGCCCGGGCCACCGCCGGCTGGAAGGGCCGCAAGGCCGCCTACCTGGCCCTGCTGGCGTTCGCCTGCTTCCTCTTCAACTACTACGGCGTCAACATCTTCATCACGGGCAAGCACTCGTACGCCGGCGTCGGGTGAGGTGATCCCGGGTCGGGGGCAAGCCGGCCGGCTGCGGAGGCTGGGGCAGCTCTGCTCCAGGGGACAGGGGCTGTGAGGAGGCCGCGCCATGGACAGCGAAGAGATCATGCTCAAGATCCGGATCACCGTCGCGGAGCGGGAGCGGCTCCGCTGGCTGGCCCAGGGCCACCGGCACGACCTGTCGGAGGTGGTCGCGGACGGGCTGCTGGACGTGCTGCCGACCCTGCAGGGGACGGCCCGCGCCTACGGCCTGCTGGCGGCGCTGGCCGAGCCCGCGCCGTGTGCGCTGACGGTCTGGCTGCCGGCGCCGCTGGCCGACCTGCTGGTCCCGGCGGCGGCGCAGGTCGCGCTGGCCACCGGGGTGCGGCTGGGCTCGGGCAGCGCGATGCTAGGGGCGGCCCTGCGGCTCTGGCTCGACCAGGACCCGCAGCGGCTGGCCCGCAACCTCAGCGTCATGCACGCCGCCCGCCCGGCGGGCCTGGTCGCCGCCTGACCCGATCGTTCGGCCGGACAAATTCGACTGCCCCGGGGCGTACCCCCGGGGCAGGATGACGTCATGACCCGATCACAGAGCCCCCGTCCGACCGCGGCGCAGTGGTCCGTCGAGCCGACAGAGGTCGACCACCCGGAGGCCCGGGCGGTGCTGCGCGCCTATCTGACCGAGCTGGTGGCCCGCTACCACGGCCGTCCGGCCGGCGCGGACGAGGTCGCGGCGGCGCTGGCCGCCGAGCCGGCCGAGGGGCTGGCCGTGCTGCTGCTGGCCCGCCACCGCGGCGCGGTGAGCGGCTGCATCGGGCTGCGCCGGCTCGGACCGGCGCTGGGCGAGGTGACCAAGGTCTACGTCCGCCCCGGGGCGCGCGGGCTCGGCGGCGGCGCCCGGCTGCTGGCCGAGGTGGAGCGGGCGGCCCGGCAGCGCGGGATGACGGTGTTGCGGCTGGGCACCCGGGCCGACCTGGTGGAGGCCCGGGCGCTGTACGCCCGCCACGGTTACCGGGAGATCCCGCGGTACCACGACGACCCGTACGAGGACCACTGGTTCGAGAAGCGGCTGCCTCCCGTGACCGGGGGTGTTACGCGGCCTGCTGCCAGCTGACCGGCGAGAAGTAGGCCGGGCGGCGCTCCAGCCGGCTCCAGCGGGCGATCGGCTCGACCGAGGCGACGGCCTGGCTGGCCTGCTGGGCGGCCGCGGCGCGGGCGGTCAGCACGGCGGTGAGGGCGGCCAGCTCCTCGACGGTGAGGGAGCCGCGGGTGATCTTGACGAGTGGTTCGGCAGCGATGCTCATGGTGTGTTCTCTCCCCCTGCTGATGGTCTGGTCGAAGGGCCGGAGCCGGGCGCGGGCCGACCGGGTGGCCGGCCCGCGGAGGGCTACATCGGCGGGTTGCCGTGCTTGCGGGAGGGCAGGTCGGCGTGCTTGGTGCGGAGCATGGCGAGCGCCGAGGCGAGGACCGTGCGGGTCTCGGCCGGGTCGATGACGTCGTCCACGAGGCCGCGCTCGGCCGCGTAGTACGGGTGCATCAGCTCGCTCTTGTATTCCTTGATCTTCTGGGCCCGCATCGCCTCGGGGTCCTCGGCGCCGTTGATGTCCCGGCGGAAGATCACGTTGGCCGCGCCCTCGGCGCCCATCACCGCGATCTCGTTGGTGGGCCAGGCGTAGGTCAGGTCGGCGCCGATGGACTGGGAGTCCATCACGATGTAGGCGCCGCCGTAGGCCTTGCGCAGGATCAGCGAGATCCGCGGCACGGTGGCGTTGCAGTAGGCGTAGAGCAGCTTGGCGCCGTGCCGGATGATGCCGCCGTGCTCCTGGTCCACGCCGGGCAGGAAGCCGGGGACGTCGAGCAGGGTGATCAGCGGGATGTTGAAGGCGTCGCACATCTGCACGAAGCGGGCGGCCTTCTCGGAGGCGTTGATGTCGAGCACGCCGGCCAGGGACTGCGGCTGGTTGGCGATCAGGCCGACCACGTGCCCGTCGATCCGGGCGAGCGCGCAGATGACGTTGGTCGCCCAGCGCTCGTGGATCTCCAGGAACTCGCCGTGGTCGACGATCTCCTCGATCACCTTGCGCATGTCGTAGGGGCGGTTGCCGTCCGAGGGGACCAGGTCCAGCAGCGCCTCGCAGCGCCGGGAGATCGGGTCCTCGCTGGGCGTGGACGGCGGCATCTCGCGGTTGTTCTGCGGCAGCAGCGACAGGAGGTAGCGGACCTCCTCGATGCAGGACTGCTCGTCGTCGTAGGCGAAGTGCGAGACGCCGGAGACCGCGGAGTGCACGTCGGCGCCGCCGAGGCCGTTCTGGCTGATCTTCTCGCCGGTGACCGCCTGGACCACGTCCGGGCCGGTGATGAACATCTGCGAGGTCTCGCGGACCATGAAGATGAAGTCGGTCAGCGCCGGGCTGTAGGCCGCGCCGCCGGCGCACGGGCCGAGCATCACGCTGATCTGCGGGATGACGCCGGAGGCCTTGGTGTTGCGCTGGAAGATGCCGCCGTAGCCGGCCAGCGCGGTGACGCCCTCCTGGATCCGGGCACCGGCGCCGTCGTTCAGCGAGACCAGCGGGGCACCGGCCGCGATGGCCATGTCCATGATCTTGTGGATCTTCTGCGCGTGGGCCTCGCCCAGCGCGCCGCCGAAGATCCGGAAGTCGTGCGCGTAGGTGAAGACCGTCCGGCCGTGCACGGTGCCCCAGCCGACGATCACGCCATCGGTGTGCGGCTTCTTCGCCTCCAGGCCGAAGCCGGTGGCCCGGTGCCGGCGCAGCGGCTCCACCTCGTGGAACGAGCCCTCGTCCAGCAGCAGCTCGATCCGCTCACGAGCCGTCAACTTGCCCTTCGCGTGCTGCGCCTCGGTGGCCTTCTCGCTGGGGCCGCGCCTGACCTGCTCCCGCAGCTCGTGCAGCTCCGCGACCCGACCACGGGCATCGCCGGGACCGTCCTCCCCCGTGGGGGCCTCGTGCAACACCGTCATCTCGAACTCCAAGGTGTGAGGCGAGTGTCCGAGCAGTCGGTGTCGGCTCTGGAGCCCCGGCTGCGATTCGCTTCGTCACCTACGACATTACGAGGATGCCGTACCTCATTTCGGCGTCGGTTCCGTACAAGGTCAGGCAGGAATAGATGTGGGACCTTCATAGCCGGGCACCTCGGAGCCCGGCTTCGAGACAGCCTCCAGGGAGAGTCCGACGGCCTCTTGAAGGATGCCTGTCAGGAGTCTGCCCACAGTCGTACTGCGGGGTGATTGCCCAGTTCAGGGCCGATTCGCACGGTTTCCGACCGGCTCGCCGGGCCGCCGGCCGAGCGGACCGGAGAGATCGTCGAGCGGGCCGTCCGGGCGGCTCCGCGAGCCGGCCGGACTCGTAGGGATGCGCCAAAAGCGGGCGTCTGAGCTGATCAGCCACGGTAGGCCGTCCGGGTTAGGCGACCCGCCACGGCACCGGTGTCGCGGTCGGGGGACCTGTTCCGGGGCGGACCACCGGGTGGCCGATACTGGCTGGCATGGCATACGACGATCTCCGCTCCTTTCTGCGGGCTCTGGAACGTGACGGCGACCTCAAGCGGATCAAGGTCGAGGTGGACCCGTACCTGGAGATCGGCGAGATCGTCGACCGCGTGCAGAAGGCCGAGGGCCCGGCCCTGCTCTTCGAGAACGTCAAGGGCTCGACGATGCCGCTGGCGATGAACGTCTTCGGCACCGAGCGCCGGCTGGCCAAGTCGCTCGGCCTGAAGTCCCCCGACGACATCGCGGAGAAGATCTCCGGCCTGCTCAAGCCCGAGCTGCCGCAGGGCTTCACCGGGTTCCGGGACGCCTTCGGCAAGCTCGCCTCGATGGCGCACGTGCCGCCGCGCAGGGTCAAGCCGACCGAGGCCCCGGTGCAGGAGGTGGTCCTCACCGGCGACCAGGTCGACCTGGACACCCTGCCCGCGCTCTTCACCTGGCCGCTGGACGGCGGCTCGTTCTTCAACCTGGGCCTGACCCACACCAAGGACCCGGACACCGGGGTCCGCAACCTCGGCCTCTACCGCCTCCAGCGGCACGACAGGCGCACCATCGGCATGCACTGGCAGATCCACAAGGACAGCCGCAACCACGCCGCGGTGGCCGCCAAGCGCGGCGAGCGGCTGCCGGTGGCGATCGCCTTCGGCTGCCCGCCGGCGGTCACCTACGCGGCCACCGCGCCGCTGCCGGGGGACATCGACGAGTACCTGTTCGCCGGGTTCGTGGCCGGCGAGCGGGTCCGGATGGTGGACTGCAAGACCGTCCCGCTCCAGGTGCCGGCCGACGCCGAGGTGGTGCTGGAGGGCTGGCTGGAGCCCGGGAAGGAGCTGCCGGAGGGTCCGTTCGGCGACCACACCGGCTTCTACACCCCGCAGGAGCCGTTCCCGGCGCTCACCATCGACTGCGTTACCATGCGCCGCCGGCCGATCCTGCAGTCCATCGTGGTCGGCCGCCCGCCGACCGAGGACGGCCCGCTGGGCAAGTTCACCGAGCGGTTCTTCCTGCCGCTGCTGAAGATCATCATCCCGGACATCGTCGACTACGACCTGCCCGAGGCCGGCGGCTTCCACAACTGCGCGATCGTCTCGATCGACAAGAAGTACCCGAAGCACGCGCAGAAGGTGATGCACGCCATCTGGGGCGCGCACATGATGTCGCTGACCAAGCTGATCATCGTGGTGGACGCCGACTGCGACGTGCACGACTACCAGGAGGTCGCCTGGCGGGCCTTCGGCAACGTCGACTACAGCCGCGACCTGTCCGTGGTCGAGGGGCCGGTGGACCACCTGGACCACGCCTCCTACCAGCAGTTCTGGGGCGGCAAGGCGGGCATCGACGCCACCCGCAAGCTCCCCGAGGAGGGCTACACCCGGGACGGCGGCTGGCCGGAGATGGTCAGCTCGGACCCGGCCACTGCCGCACTGGTCACCAAGCGCTGGACGGAGTACGGGCTGTGAGCGCCACCGCCGACCTGATCGAGACCCCACCGCCGGGCAAGGCCAAGGCCTTCCTGCGCCTGGTGCTGATCGAGCACTCGGTCTTCGCCCTGCCCTTCGCCTACATCGCCACCCTCAGCGCGATGTTCCTGGCCGACCGGCGGGTGCACTGGGCGACCCTGCTGATCGTCACCGTCGCCATGGTCAGCCTGCGGACCTTCGCGATGGCGGCGAACCGGATCATCGACCGGGAGATCGACGCCCGTAACCCGCGCACCGCGACCCGCGAGCTGGTGACCGGCGCGGTCTCGCTGCGCACCGCCTACACCGGCTCCGGCGTGGCGCTGCTGGTCTTCCTCGGCGCCGCGGCCCTGCTCAACCCGCTCTGCCTGTGGCTGGCGCCGGTGGCCGTGGTGCCGATGGTGGTCTATCCGTACGGCAAGCGGTTCACCGACTTCCCGCACGCGATCCTCGGCCTGGCGCAGGCGATGGGACCGGTCGGCGCCTGGCTGGCCGTCACCGGCAGCTGGTCCTGGGACGCGGTGGTGCTCGGGCTCGCGGTCGGCGTCTGGATCGGCGGCTTCGACCTGATCTTCGGCTGCCAGGACGTCGCCGCCGACCGCGCCGAGGGTGTGCGCTCGGTGCCGGCCCGCTTCGGCATCGCCGCCGCGCTGTACGGCGCGCGCGCCTGCCACGTCGTCACCACCGCCCTGCTGGCCTGGTACGGGGTGCTCACCCACGCCGGGCCGGCGTTCTACGTGGGGCTCGCGGTGGTGGTCTGCGCGTTCCTCTACGAGCACTCGATCGTCAAGCCGGGCGACCTGTCCCGGCTGAACCGGGCGTTCTTCACCACCAACGGCTTCGTCGGGATCTCGCTCTTCGTCTGCGCGTTGCTCGACCTGGTCCTGCGCGGGCTGCGGGCCGGCTGAGCCGCGCGGATCCTGGGGGTGCGAGCACTCTGGAGGTCGCCATGCGGCTCACGGTCTTCGGGGCCACCGGACGGACCGGGGTCCAGTTGGTCCAGCAGGCGCTGGACGCCGGACACCAGGTCACCGGGGTGGTCCGCGACCCGGCCGGGCTCACCGTCCGGCACCCCCGGCTCTCGGTGCGGACCGCCGACATCACCGACCCGGCGGCACTGCGGCCCACCGTCCGCGGCGCCGACGCCGCGATCAGCCTGCTCGGGCCGCACGGACGGGCCGCGAGCGACGTCACCTCGTCCGGGGTCCGCGCGATCCTCGCCGCGCTGTCGGACGAGGGCGTGCGGCGCTTCGTCGCGGTCAGCGCCGCGCCGGTCGCGCCGCCCGCGCCGGGGGAGACGCCGCTCTACCGGTTGCTGGTGAACCCGCTGGTCAGCAGCGTCTTCCGGGAGGTCCACCTGGACCTGACCCGGATGGAGGAGCTGATCCGGGCGAGCGGGACCGACTGGACGGTGGTCCGCCCACCCCGGCTGATCGACCGGCCGCGCCGCGGCGGGGTGCGGCGGGAGATCGGCGGCAACGTCCGGCGGGGCCACGTGCTCGGGCGCGCCGACCTGGCCGCCACCCTGCTCGCCTGCCTGGACGATCCGGCCACCGTCGGGCAGGCCGTCGGCGTGGCCTACTGACGCCGGGCCGGTGGCCCGGCGGCGCGGTCCGGCGGATCCTGGAGCTGGCCGGTGTCGGAGGGTTCGGAGGGTGAGGAGAGGGCGGCATGATCGGGAGCCTGGAGAGCATCGTCCTGGACTGCCACTACCCGGCGGGGCTGGCGCACTTCTACGCGGCCGTGCTGGGCGGGGAGGTGGACCGGCCCGATCCGCGCTGGGAGCTGGACGAGGAGTGGTCGACCGTGCACACGCCCGGGGGCACGGTGCTGGCGTTCCAGCGGGTGGAGGACTACCGGCCGCCGATGTGGCCGGATCCGGCGCACCCGCAGCAGTTCCACCTGGACGTCGCGGTCACCGACCTGGACGTCGCGGAGGAGCGGGTGCTCGCGCTGGGGGCGGTGCGCAAGGACGCCGAGACCGACTTCCGGGTCTACCTCGATCCGGCCGGCCACCCGTTCTGCCTGGTCCGCCAGAAGCCCTGAGTTCACGGGGTGGCGGACTACACGGGGTGGCGCCAGAGCCGCTCGACCACACCGATGATGACCGATGATCTCCCCCCCCCACGAGGAGTCGGCCTGGCGGGCGCCCCCAGAGATGGTCCAGACCTTTGCGGCTAGCCGCCGACCGTCGCCACCGCGCGGATCGGGGCGCCGTCGGCGGCGGCCAGCCGGATCGGGAAGAGGCTGACCGTGATCGGGCGGTCGCGGGCCTGGGCCTCCAGCAGCGGGGTGAGGTCGGTGAGGTTCTCCGCGATCACCCCGCCCTCGGGCCCGCCGAGCAGGATCCGGTGCGCGGCCAGCGCCGGCTCCGCCGCCGCCCCGGCCTCGCCGTCGGGCTCGCCGTCGGGCGCGCCGGGGCCGGGAGTGCGGTCCACGCTCAGCGCGTCCACCCCGACGGTCCGCACCCCCGCCCGGGCGATCGCCTCGGCGGCGGCCGGGCTGAGGTAGGGGTGTGCCAGGTAGCGGTCCGTCCCCCAGAACCGCGGCCAGCCGGTGGCCAGCAGCAGCACGGTGCCCGGAGCGGCCACCCGGGCCAGCGCGGGGGCCAGCTGATCGGCGGTCACCGCGGTCCGGTCCGGCAGCGCCCGCAGGTCGGCCACCACCGCGGGCCCGGTGAACAACTCCAGCGGCAGACCGTCCAGGGTCGGCCAGGTGACGTCCACGTGGTAGGGCGCGTCCACATGGGTGCCGGACTGCGAGCCGAGGTGCACGCGGAGCACGTTCACCCCGGCGGTGTCCGTGGTCAGCACCGGCCGCAGCGCCACCTCGGGGTCGCCGGGGTAGACCGGCATGCCGGTGGTGAGCTGGTGGGTGAGGTCGATCAGGAACGGCGCCGACGGAGAGGTCACCCCGCCATCCTCCCGCGTCGCAGGCTCTAGGGTGCGAGGTATGAGCAAGGAACAGAGGGCACCGAGGCTACCCTGGGTGGTGGGGGTGTCCGGCGCGTCCGGCACCCCGTACGCGGCCTCGGTGATTCGAGCGCTGCTGGCGGCGGGCGAGGCGGTGGACCTGGTGGTCAGCCGGGCCGCCCGGCTGACCATCCTGGACGAGACCGGCATCGCCTTCCGCGACGCGCACTGGCGCACCGACCTGGCCGCCTGGCTGGCCGATGCCGACGCGTCGGAGGTCGACCTGGCCGACGTCCGGTACTGGGCCGCCGGTGACTTCGCGGCCGGCCCGTCCAGCGGCTCGTACCCCGCCAAGGGAATGCTGGTGGTCCCCGCCACCACCGGCGCGGTGGCCGGGATCGCCCTGGGCCTGAGCAAGGATCTGCTGCAACGTGCCGCCGCCGTCACCCTCAAGGAGCGCCGCCCGTTGGTGGTCTGCGTCCGCGAGACGCCGCTCGACGGGGTGACGCTGCGCCACCTGGTCGAGCTGGACACGGCCGGCGCCGTGGTGCTGCCCGCCTCGCCCGGTTTCTACGCCGGCGGCTCCACCGCCCGGGAACTGGTGGACTTCGTGGCCGGCCGGGTGCTGGACGCGGTCGGCGTCCCGCACCGGCTCTACCGGCGCTGGGAGGGCGAGTTGGGTGCGGCCCGCTCGGACGGGGCGTAGGCGGACCCGTCAGGGGAGAGTATGTTCTCTGCGATATCCGGGTTGGTCCGTACGTGGGCCCTTGGATTCCGGATAATGATCTCTGGCTCTGGCTAGGTTCGGAAGGACGCGGACGGTACATGGACACGGTCGACAGACAGCTCATCCAGGCACTCCGGGAGAACGGACGAGCCTCCTACGCCGAACTTGGCCGCCTGGTGGGCCTGTCGGGCCCCAGCGTCACGGACCGGATCAACCGCCTGGAGCAGGCCGGCGTGATCACCGGCTACCGGGCCACCGTCAATCCGGCCTCGCTCGGCTTCGGGGTCACCGCCCTGATCGGCCTTCAACTCACCGACGCCGCCGACCACGAGGACGTGGCGCACCGGCTGAAGGACCTCGGCGAGGTGGAGGACTGCTGGTTCATCGCGGGCGACGACTCGTACATGCTCAAGGTCCGGGTCTCCGACGTGGAGGGCCTGGAGTCGGTGGTCAAGCGGCTCTCGGGGACCAAGGGGGTGGCCCGCACCCGGACCACCGTCGTGCTCTCCACCAAGTGGGAGAACCGGGTCAGCGAACTGCCCCTCGACGCGGGAGAGTGAGGGCCGCCATGGCACTGGTGGGTCTTGAGGAGCTGCGGGCCGCCCAGCGGCGGATCGCCGGAGTGGCGGTCCGGACGCCGCTGATGCCCTGCCCGTGGGCCGCCGACGGCACCAGGCGGCTCTGGCTCAAGCCGGAGAACCTGCAGCCGACCGGCGCCTTCAAGGTCCGCGGGGCGTACAACCGGCTGGCCGTGCTGAGCGCCGAGGAGCGGGCCCGCGGAATGGTCGCCCAGTCCAGCGGCAACCACGCGCAGGCCGTCGCTTACGCCGCGCGGCTGCTCGGCATCAAGGCGGTGATCGTGATGCCGGACACCTCGCCGGCGGTCAAGGTCGCCAACACCCGCTCGTTCGGCGCCGAGGTGATGCTGGTCTCGCCGGACGACCGCGACACGGTGACGAGCGAGCTGGCGGAGCGGCACGGGTACGTCTGGGTGCCGCCGTACGACGATCCGTACATCATCGCGGGGCAGGGCACGGTCGGCCTGGAGATCGGCGAGGACGCCCCGGACGAGCTGGACACCGTGCTCGTCCCGGTCAGCGGCGGCGGCCTGATCAGCGGCGTCGCCGCCGCGATCAAGCTCACCACGCCGGGCGTCCGGGTGGTCGGCGTCGAGCCGGAGCTGGCGGCCGACGCGCAGGCGAGCCTGCGCACCGGCGAGCGCGTCATATGGCCGGTGGCCGACACCTACCGGACCATCGCCGACGGCCTGCGCACCCCGACCGTCGGCGCGCTGCCCTTCGAGCACCTGCAGGCCTACGTGGACGACATCGTCACGGTCGGCGAGGCGGAGATCCGCGCCGCGGTGGCGGTGCTGGCCCGGCGCGGCCGGCTGGTCGCCGAGCCCTCCGGCGCGGTCACCACGGCCGCCTACCTGTCCCGGGCCGGCGAACTCGGCGGCCGGGTCTTCGCCGCCGTGGTGAGCGGCGGCAACCTGGAACCCGCGCTGCTGTCGGAGCTGCTCGGGGGGTAGGCGTAGTCTCGGATCCGGCCGCGGACCCGAGACCGCGGCCATCGGATCGAAGGACGAGGAGGCGGGTCACCGCATGGACGCAGGGCTCAAGCGCGAGCTGGAGGCGAAGGTCTACGCGGGCGAGCGGCTGACCCGCGAGGACGGCATCGCCCTCTACGAGAGCGACGACCTGGCCTGGCTGGGCGGTCTGGCACACCACGTGCGGACGAGGAAGAACGGCGACGTCGTCCACTTCAACGTCAACCGCCACCTCAACATGACCAACGTGTGCGCCGCCTCCTGCGCCTACTGCTCGTTCCAGCGCAAGCCGGGCGAGAAGGACGCCTACACCATGCGGATCGAGGAGGCCGTCCGGCTCGCCAAGGCGATGGAGGTGGACTCGCTCACCGAGCTGCACATCGTCAACGGCCTGCACCCGACCCTGCCCTGGCGCTACTACCCGCGCTCGCTGCGGGAGTTGAAGGCGGCGCTGCCGAACGTCTCGCTGAAGGCCTTCACCGCCACCGAGATCCACTGGTTCGAGAAGATCAGCGGTCTCTCCGCCTCGGAGATCCTGGACGAGCTGATCGACGCCGGGCTGGAGTCGCTGACCGGCGGCGGCGCGGAGATCTTCGACTGGGAGGTCCGGCAGCACATCGTCGACCACGAGACCCACTGGGAGGACTGGTCGCGGATCCACCGACTGGCCCACCAGAAGGGCCTGAAGACCCCGTGCACCATGCTCTACGGGCACATCGAGGAGCCCCGGCACCGGGTCGACCACGTGCTGCGGCTGCGCGAACTGCAGGACGAGACCGGCGGTTTCCAGGTCTTCATCCCGCTGCGCTACCAGCACGACTTCCACGACTCCAAGGACGGCGTGGTC
Organism: Kitasatospora sp. NPDC052896; assembly: GCF_044547075.1. NCBI lineage: Bacteria > Bacillati > Actinomycetota > Actinomycetes > Kitasatosporales > Streptomycetaceae > Kitasatospora > Kitasatospora sp. NPDC052896. Next base: position 305,705 of record NZ_JBITZU010000001.1, on the reverse strand, counting down.
CGCAACCGGCTGATGGCCCGGACCGAGATGGCCACCGGTGCCGAGGCGCTGAAGACCTTCGCGGTCTCCCGGCTGCTCTTCGACAACGTGCCGCACGTCAAGGTCTTCTGGGTGATGCACGGTGTCACCACCGCCCAGCTGGCGCTCAGCCACGGCGCGGACGACATGGACGGCTCGGTCGTCGAGTACAAGATCACCCACGACGCGGACAACTTCGGCACGCCCAACAAGCTGGGCCGCGACGACCTGCTGGAGCTGATCCGGGACGCCGGGTTCCGGCCGGTGGAGCGCAACACCCGGTACGAGGTGATCCGCGAGTACGACGGCCCCGACCTGCTGCGCCGGGAGACCCCGCAGGCGATGCGGCTCTGACCGCGCCCCTGCTTCAGCCCGATTTAGGGTTCGGCGGTTTCTCAACTGCCGCGGGATTTGCGACTATCGATTGCATGTCCGGATCCCATCGCTCCTCCGCCAAGCGCCGCCGCAGTGCCGGTCCCGCCTCCGCGGGCCGGCCCGGCGGCGCCGCCGTTCCGGGTGCCCGGGCGCAGTCCCGGGGCCGTCGCCGCAGGTCGCGCCGCCGCCGCGGGGCGCTGACCGGGACGGTCGCGGTGCTGGTCGCCGCGGCGGTGGGCTGGTTCACGGTCGGCCCGGGCAACCTGACCGGCGGCCAGGCCGAGGCGCTGCCCCGGAGCACCCCCGACCTGCCGTCATCCGCGGCGGGTGACGCCGCCCCCGCCGCGTCCCCGCCGCCCGCCGCCCGGCCGAGCGGCGATTCGGCGATTCCCGGGCTCGGCGCGTCCTTCCTCGCCCGAATACCCGCCGACACCAGCCAGGTGGTGCTGGCCTCCGGGGCCGGCAGGGACTCCTCGACCACCGCGGTCACGCTGTGGAGCCGCACCCCCGACGGCCGCTGGAGCCCCGGCCCCACCTGGGCCGCGCACAACGGTGACGCGGGCTGGACGGCCGACCACACCGCCGGCGACCTGCGCAGCCCGATCGGGGTCTTCACGCTCAGCGACGCGGGCGGCCTGAAGGCCGACCCGGGCAGCCGGCTCCCGTACCACCAGGACAGCGGCTTCGTGGCCACCGGGACCGGTTTCAGCGGGGAGTCGCTGGCCGGCGCCTTCGACTACGTGGTGGCGATCGACTACAACCGGGTGACCGGCACCTCCCCGCTGGACCCGCGCGAACCGCAGGGCACCGACAAGGGTGGCGGGATCTGGCTGCACGTCGACCACGGCGGCCCGACCCACGCCTGCGTCTCGCTGGCCGAACCTGACATGATCTCGCTGCTCAGGGCGCTGGACCCGGCCGCGCACCCGGTGATCGCGATGGGGGACGCCGCCTCGCTCGCGGTGTAGCCCTTACCGCGCAAGGCCTGTTGTGCAGGCCCTACAGCATCCGGGGCCGGATCCTGTCACCGACCGTGAGCAGTTAACGCGTGAGTAACCGTTTGAGTGGCAGCATGACCGGTTCCCGCATCGTGGCGCTCGGCCACTACCAGCCTCCCAAGGTCCTCACCAACGACGACCTGGCCAAGCTGGTCGACACGGACGACGAGTGGATCCGCAGCCGGGTGGGCATCCGGCAGCGGCACATCGCCGAGGGCGAGACGCTCGTCGACCTCGCCACCGAGGCGGCGCAGAAGGCGCTGGCCGCCGGCGGACGGTCGGCCCTGGAGATCGACCTGGTGGTGGTGGCGACCTGCACCGCCGTCGAGCGCAGCCCGAACACCGCCTGCGCGGTGGCGGCGCGACTCGGCATCCCCTCGCCCGCCGCCTACGACATCAACACGGTCTGCTCGGGCTTCTCGTACGCGCTGGCCACCGCCGACCACGCGATCCGGGCCGGCGCCGCCCGCCGGGCGCTGGTGATCGGTGCCGAGCGGATGTCGGACACCGTGGACTGGACCGACCGGTCCACCTGCGTGATCTTCGCGGACGGCGCGGGGGCCGCCCTGGTGGAGGCGCAGCCGGAGGGTGCCGAGCCGGGCATCGGGCCGGTGGTCTGGGGCTCCGAACCGGAGAAGAACGACGCGGTGACCATCACCGGCTGGCAGCCGGTGATCAGCCAGCAGGGCCAGTCGGTGTTCCGCTGGGCCACCACCCAGATCGCCCCGCTGGCCCGGCGGACCTGCGAGCGGGCCGGGCTGGACCCGAGCGAGCTCAAGGGCTTCGTGGCCCACCAGGCCAACCTGCGGATCATCGACGCGATCGCCAACAAGCTCGGCGCGCCCGACGCGGTGATCGCGCGGGACGTGGTGGACTCCGGCAACACCTCGGCCGCCTCGATCCCGCTGGCGCTGAGCAAGCTGGTCGAGCGCGGCGAGCTGGTCACCGGCGACCCGGTGCTGCTCTTCGGCTTCGGCGGCGGTCTGGCCTACGCCGGCCAGGTCGTCCGCTGCCCCTGAGCAGCCGGACGGCAGTGTGGGCGGGACCCCTTCCGGGTCCCGCCCACAGGCGTTTTCGGCCGCGCGTTTGCGGTACGTCGGCGAACCTCCCCCGAGGACACGGCCGCCGCCCGACGTCCCCGGACAGGCGGCCGGGGGTACGCGCGAGCACAGGTACTGCGTGGTCGTAGGGGTGGCTATCTGGGTGGCTTCTTGCCGGTGACGCCCAGGTAGACCAGGGGGGCGAGGGTGGGTTTGAGGTCCTTGACCTTGACGCCCCAGGAGGTGAACGCCTTCTGGTGCTCGGCCGCCGAGGCGAGCAACGAGATCAGCGAACCGGCCACCGCCGCGGCGTCCTGCGCCTTGTCGGCCTGGCCCTTGGCCTGGAGGTCCTTGATGGCATCCGAGAGTGGTTTGGCCACCGCGTTGAGGACCGTCATGCGGATCTTGAAGAACCGCTTGTCCCCTTCCGCGGCACCGAGTGTGACCACTCGCAGAATGGCATCGTTCTTGCGCCAGAAGGCAAGGAATCCGTCCACCAGATCTTCGGAGGTGGTGGTGCCGGACTTTCCTGCCCAGGACTTTCCATCGACGAGCGCTTTGAGCTCGACGCTGTCCTTGGCCATTTCCTCAGCGATCTCAAGGACGGCGCCCTCGACATCGGGGAAGTACTGGTAGAAGGTCGCGGGGGAGGTACCTGCCATACGGGCGACGTCGATGACCTTGACGTCCCGGTACGGCGACGTGCTGAGCATCTCGCGGAGGCAGTCGAGCAGCTTCTGCCGCGTCTCCTGTCCGCGTCGCCCGGCGACGCGACCGTCGACGGTGCGAACTTGTCCTGTCATGCCGTCAGCTTACCGCGCACCGATCATGGCGCGATTCGGTGATGCGACTATTAGTCCGGCCGGGGGTGGTAATGGGGCTCGGATAGCGATATTTCGAAGCCCCCCCGTGTGCTGATGGCGGCACAGAGTGACGGCGAGTGGACTGAAGCCAGGTCGGGTAGCTCTCCGTAGCCTTCCGCGTGAATGCGGTGAACGGCGAGGAGGCGTCAGTTGGTGCCGAACCGGACCGAACCGACGGCACGACAGCGGGAACCGGCCACCTTGGCGCGACACGGCCCCCGGCCCGGCAGGGGGAGATTGGCTCAGACGGCGGGGGCATTGGACAATCGTCTCCGGCCCCCGAACGGGTGGCGCGCGGACGGGGAGGTGGCAGCCGAGTGAACCAGCTGACGGCGCAGGATCCGAGACGGATCGGGCCCTTTGAGGTGCTCGGACGCCTGGGCGCCGGTGGGATGGGGCTGGTCTATCTGGCACGCTCCGCGTCCGGCCGGCGGGTGGCGATCAAGACGGTCCGCGGGGAGCTGGCCGAGGACGAGCTGTTCCGGGTCCGCTTCGCGCGGGAGATCGCGGCGGCGAAGACCGTGGGGGGCTTCTACACGGCCGCGGTGGTGGACGCCGACGCGGACGCCCCGGTGCCCTGGCTGGCCACCGCGTACGTGCCGGCGCCCTCGCTGGAGGACCTGGTCGACGCCTGCGGGCCGCTGCCGGTGGACGCCACCCGGTGGCTGGTCGCCGGGATCGCCGAGGCGTTGCAGTCCATCCATGCGGCGGGTCTGGTGCACCGTGACCTGAAACCGTCGAACGTGCTGGTGGTCGAGGACGGCCCGCGGGTGATCGACTTCGGGATCGCCGCCGGGGTCTCGCACACCCGGCTGACCATGACCAACGTCGCGGTCGGCACCCCCGCCTACATGTCGCCCGAGCAGGCCAAGGACAGCCGCAGCGTGACCGGGGCGAGCGACGTCTTCTCGCTCGGCTCGCTGCTGGTCTTCTGCGCCACCGGGCACCCGCCCTACCACGGCGGCAACCCGGTGGAGACGGTCTTCAAGCTGCTGCGTGAACAGCCGGACCTGTCCGGGTTGCCGGTGGAGCTGGTGGACCTGGTGCGGGCCTGCATGCGGCCGGCGCCCGAGCACCGGCCGACGCCGGCGCAGATCCAGGCCGAGCTGGCGCCGCACCTGTTCTCCCGCGACGATGCCGGCGAGGAGGGCGGCGACTGGCTGCCGCCGGTCGCGCTGGACCTGATCGAGCGCAAGCGGCGGGGTCGTCAGCTGCCCGGGGCACGGGCGGCTGCCCCGGCGCCGGGGGCTTCGGCGGCTTCGGCCGCGGTGGCCGCCCCGCCGATGCCCGCGATGCCGCCCGGGCCGCCGGCCCCGACCGGGCGCGGTGGCGTCCCGGATCCGTACCTGGCGGCCGGGCCGGACGCCGGGTGGCGGTCGGTCGCGCCGCCGCGCAGGCCCGAGCCGGTCGATCCGCGTACGCTGGGCGGCGGCCAGCAGGTCGGCCCGCCGAGCGCGCGGCCCACCGGCGGTGGCTCGGCGCTGGACGGCGAGGTCTCCACCGCCAAGCTGGGCGCGGCCCGGCGGCACCGGCGCGAACCCATGGCCGAGGAGATCCGGCTCTCGGGGGCCTCGGTGGGTATAGGACCGGGCCCGCAGGCGCACGGCCCGGAGCCGGACCGGGTGACCGGCGGTTCGGCGCCGGCCGAGACGAACTGGGTCCGGCGGACGGCCGCGCACGCCGCACCGGCCACCCCGCCGGCCATCCCACCGGCCATCCCACCGGCCACTCCTTCGGCCACTCCTTCGACGGGGGCGACGGTGCAGGGGCCGTGGCGGCCGTGGCGGTTCCGGATGTCCAACGACGTCTGGGGCACCCCGGTGGCCGCCGACGGCACGCTGTTCATCTCCAGCTTCGAGGTGCACGCGCTGGACATCGCCTCCGGCCGGCGCCGCTACAAGACCCGGGACGTCGCCTGGGCGGTGGCGGTCGGCGCGGGCCGACTGCACGCCGCCGACGGTCCGCACCTCTACACCGTCGACGTGCGGGACGGCGGCGAGCTGTGGCGCACCTCGCTGGACGGCTGGGTCTACTCGCTGGACGTCGCGGACGGGGTGCTCTGCTGCGGCGTGCGCGGCGGCGGGGTGCAGGTCCGCTCGGCCGCCAACGGCGCCGAGCTGTGGCAGGCCGGCGACGCCCAGCAGGACTACGAGAACCCGCAGTCCGGGCCGGCCCTGGTGGCCGGCGCGCTCTGCTACTACGGCGGCGGGCGGCTGCGCTGCGCCGATCCGCGGACCGGGCGGCTGCACTGGGCGTTCCCGGTCGGCGAGGACGTGCCGTCCCGCCCGACCGCCCGCGGCGGGCTGTTCTACGTCACGGCGGGGACCAAGGTCTACGCGCTGGACGCGGTGACCGGCGTCGAGCGGTGGCGGTTCGAGGCGCCGGTGGTGCTCTTCACCCCGCCGACGCTGGACGACTCCCCGGCACCGGCCGTCTACGTGGCCGACTACCTGGGCACCCTGTACGCCCTGGACGGCGCGACCGGCCGGGTCCGCTGGCAGGCGCGGACGGCCAGTCGGCAGGGCGCCGAGCCGGTGGTGGTCTCCGGGAGCACCGCGCTGATCGCCAGCGGCGAGACGCTCTACGCCTTCGAGACGGGGGCCGGGCGCGAGCTGTGGCGGTACGCGGCGCGCGGCGAGATCGTCGGTACGCCGGCCGCCGCCGACGGCCTGGTGCACCTGGGCAGCCGGGACCACTCGCTGCACACGGTGGACCTGGCGACCGGTCGGCTCCGCTGGGAGCTGGGCACCAAGGGTGAGCTGACCGGCTCTCCGGTCGCGGTCGGCGGGCGGGTCTTCGCCAGCAGCAAGGACCGCTGCGTATACGCACTGGATGCGGCCTACGGCACGGCGGTGCCCGAGCGCCGCTGACGGACCGGCTGGCGGGCCGGACGACGGGCTGGACGACGGGCTGGACGACGGGTCGGACGACGGGGGGGGGGGGGGGGGGGGGTGGGGGGGGGGGGGGGGGGGGGGGGGCGGGGGGGGGGGGGGGGGGGGGGGGCCCCCCCCCCCCCCCCCCCCCCCGCCCGTCGGCGTGCCATTGCCGTCCAAACGGACATACGGGTGGAATGCTGGCAAAACTTGGCCTGGTGTCCCGCTGTGGCGCGTTCGCGCGCCCGTTCGGCCTGCCGGGCGCCGTGGCCGTCCGCGCGTACGGAACCGGAGGCAGCTCAGGTGCATCCCACGAAGGACCACACCCGCCCGATCCCGGCCGGCCCCCGCCCGACCGGCCCGAAGGCCGTCGAGGGACTGCCCGGGGGGCCGCTCGGGGGTCCACCGGCCGGGTGCCGGCCGCGCGCCGGCCGGGCCGCCCTGCCGGCCGCGGCGGTGCTCGCGGCGGTGCTGGTGGTGAGCGGCTGCACCCGCACCGCGTCCTCGACCTCGTCCTCCTCCGCGTCGACCAGCGCCACGCCCGCGGCCGCCGACTCCGGCGGACCAGCGGTCAGTGACCAGTTGCAGAACGACTACCAACGGGTCATCGGCAACGTGCTGCCCTCGGTGGTGCAGATCACCACCGGGTCCGGGCTCGGCTCCGGGATCGTCTACGACGACAAGGGCGACATCGTCACCAACGCGCACGTGGTGGGCAACGCCAGCAGCTTCCAGGTGACCCTGGCCAACAGCACCAAGACGCTGGACGCCACGCTGGTCGGCAGCTACCCGGACGACGACCTCGCGGTGGTCAAGCTGAGCAGCCCGCCGAGCGGGCTGCGGCCGGCGGCGTTCGGGGACAGCGACAAGGTCGAGGTCGGCCAGATCACCCTGGCCATGGGCAGCCCGCTGGGGCTGTCCAGCAGCGTGAGCGAGGGCATCGTCTCGGCCGTCGGCCGGACCGTCTCGGAGCCGCAGGGCGGCGGCTCGCCCGGCGCCACCATCGGGAACATGGTGCAGACCTCGGCCGCGATCAACCCCGGCAACAGCGGTGGCGCCCTGGTCAACCTGGCCAGCCAGGTGATCGGCATCAACACCCTGGCCGCCACCGAGCCCGAGCTGGGCGGCGGCGCGGCCCCGGGGATCGGCTTCGCCATCCCGAGCGTCACCATCACCAACATCGCCGACCAGCTGATCAAGCAGGGCAAGGTCACCAACTCGGGCCGGGCGGCGCTCGGGATCGTCGCCCGGACCTTCATCGGCAGTGACTTCAAGCCGGCCGGCGTGGTGGTCGTCAGCACCACCTCGGGCGGGCCGGCGGCCTCGGCCGGGCTCCAGGCGGGCGACGTGATCACCCAGCTCGGCAGCACCCCGATCACCACGCTGAGCTCGCTGAGCACCGCACTGGCCTCGCTGCAGCCCGGCAACAAGGTCAGTGTCAACTACACCCGCAACGGGCAGGGCCAGACCGCCGAGGTCACCCTCGGGACGCTCGGCAGCTCCTGACCCGTCCGCCGCCCGCCGGCCCGGCTCGGCTCAACGGGCGGCGCCGCGCGGGGCGCGGGTGCGCCAGGGCAGCTCGACCGTCACCGTGGTCGGGCCGCCGGCGGGGCTCTCCACCAGGAAGACGCCGTCCACCGCGCGCACCCGCTCGGCCAGGCCGGCCAGCCCGCCGCCTGGCCGGAACCCGCCGTCCGGCCCCACCGCGCCGCCCCGGCCGTCGTCGCCGACCTGGAGCATCAGCCGGTCCGCCGAGCGCCAGACCTCGACCGTGGCGCTGGTGGCGCCGGCGTGCTTCGCGGTGTTGGTGAGCAACTCGCTGACGGTGAAGTAGGCGATCCCCTCGACCGCGGAGTCCGGCCGCTCGACCGTGCCGTCGGGGCCGCGCAGCTCCACGCTGACGCTCACCCCGCCGGGCACCGTGCAGCGGGCCGCCACCGAGGAGAGCGCCGCGTCCAGCCCGCGGTCCGTCAGCACGGCCGGGTGGATGCCCCGGGCGAGATCACGCAGCTCCTGCAGGGCCAGCTTGACCTCGCCGTGCGCGGCACCGACCATCTCGGCCGCGGCGGCCTGCTCGCCGGTCAGCTCGGTGTCCAGCAGCTTCTCCTTGGCCAGACCGAGGTCCATGGCCAGGGCGACCAGCCGGGCCTGGGCGCCGTCGTGCAGGTCGCGCTCGATCCGCCGCAGGTCGGCGGCGGCGGTGTCGACCACCGCGCCACGGTCGTCCTCCAGCTCGCGGACCCGCTCGGAGAGCCGGCTCGGCCCGAGCAGCTGCTCCACCATCAGCCGGTTCACCGCCCCCAGCCAGCGCGCCACCCAGGGCAGCGCCGGCCAGCCGATGACCAGGAAGACCAGCACGACCGAGAAGGTGATGACACCCCAGGGCAGCATCAGCACGGAGAACAGCGCCGAGCGCCAGTTCAGCCCGTCGGTCAGCGAGGCGATCACCCAGGCCATCACGCCCGGCCGGGCCGGCAGCAACGGCTCCGGATCGGCCACCCGGGCCCCCAGCGAGGCCCGCGCCCGGACCCGGGCCAGCCTCCCGAGGGCGCGCGAGCCGGTCAGCCCGGCGGCGAACAGCGGCAGCCCGACCACCGTCACCGCGAGGCCGGCCCCGACCGCGAGGCCGGTCACGGTGAAGACGAAGGAGAGGATGCCGACCGGCAGGTTCAGCAGCAGATGGCGCACCTGGCGCCACAGCCGGGCGCCGTACAGCGGCTCGGCCGTCTGCTGCCGCGCGGCCGCGGGGTCGCCGGGGGGTGCCTCGCCGAAGGGCCTCATGCCTGCCGTCCGTCCTCGTCGCTACCAGGGGTGGGTGACCAGCTTGACCGCTCGGCCCGGCCCCGCGCACTGGGGTAGGGTCCCGTCTTCGGCGGGGGATAACCCCACCTCCGCAGGGGGCCCGGCGCCGGGTCCGGGACCGCGGGGGTGTCCACCGGCCGTCTTGCGGAGCGGGCGGGGTTCCGGTGCGGTGCGGTCGGGGACTTAGACTCACGCCATAGACGAGGTTATGGATGTGTAAAGACCCGCGGTGAACCAGGCCGGTGCGCAGGCCCGGGACACGGCGCGGCCGATCTGGAGGCGAACGCATGGAGGGGCCCGTGATCGCTGCCCTCGCGGCCGATCCCGCGGCGGGTGGCGGCTACTTCGACGCCTACGCGGCGGTCGGGCTGCTCGCGGTGGTCGGTGTGCTGTTCGTCGCGGTGGCCTTCACGGCCAACCGGCTGCTGCGGCCGGTGGTCTGGTCGCCGGAGAAGCTGCTCAGCTACGAGTGCGGCGTGGACCCGGTCGGTGAGGACTGGGCGCACACCCAGATCCGCTACTACGTCTACGCCTTCCTCTACGTGATCTTCGCGGTCGACGCGATCTACCTCTTCCCGTGGGCGACCGTGTTCGCCGCCGCGGGGTACGGCGCGGGGACGTTGGTGGAGATGTTCGTCTTCCTCGGTTTCCTCGCGGTCGGGCTGCTCTACGCCTGGAAGAAGGGCGTTCTGGAATGGACGTGACCCACTCGCACGGTACGCCCGGGGCCTCGGGGCCGATCCCGCTGGGCATGCCCGACGCCGCCCGCCCCGGCCCCGGCGCGCTGGAACCGCGCCGGATCGGGCCGCTGGCCCGGTTCGCGCCGGATCCGGTCAAGGTGGTGCTGAACTGGGGACGCCGGTACAGCCTGTGGTGCTTCAACTTCGGGCTGGCCTGCTGCGCGATCGAGTTCATCGCCGCCTCGATGGCCAAGCACGACTTCATCCGGATGGGCGTGATCCCGTTCGCCCCCGGCCCCCGGCAGGCCGATCTGATGATCGTCTCGGGGACCGTGACCGACAAGATGGCCCCGGCCGTCAAGCGGCTCTACGAGCAGATGCCGGAGCCGAAGTACGTCATCTCCTTCGGCGCCTGCTCGAACTCGGGCGGCCCGTACTGGGACTCCTACGCCGTCACCAAGGGCGTGGACCAGATCATCCCGGTCGACGTCTACGTGCCCGGCTGCCCGCCGCGGCCGGAGGCGCTGCTCCAGGGGATCCTCAAGCTGCAGGAGAAGATCGCGGCCGAGTCGCTGCCCGAGCGGTACGCGGCGCAGCCCGCCGGCCCGTCCGTCGGGGCGCTGCGCCGGCCGCTGGTGCCCGGTCCGGGAGGCGTCCAGTGAGCACTCCACCGAGCACCGGACCCGGTGTGCTGACCGCCGAGGGCACGGCCGCGGCGATCGGCCCCTGGGCGACCGCCACCGAGGCGTACCGGCTGCTGACCGTCGACGTGCCGGCCGAGCACTGGATCGAGGCGCTCACCGCGGCCCGGGACGGGCTGGGGCTGACCTACTTCGACTGGCTGAGCGCGGTGGACGAGCTCGCCGAGGGCTTCGCGGTCTGCGCCCACCTGGCCGGCGTCGGCGAGGGCCCGGGCGCCCTGCGGCACCTGCTGCTGCGCGCCCGGGTGCCGCGGGACGCCGCCGTGCTGCCGACCGCGGCGGGCGTCTACCCCGGGGCGGGCTGGCACGAGCGGGAGACCCACGAGATGTTCGGGATCGGCTTCACCGGCCACCCGCACCTGGTGCCGCTGCTGCTGCCCGAGGGCTTCGAGGGCCACCCGCTGCGCAAGGAGTTCGTGCTCGCGGCGCGGGTCGCCAAGGCGTGGCCGGGGGCCAAGGAACCGGGCGAGAGCGACCACGGGGACGGGCCGGCCCGGCGCAAGATGCAGCCGGCCGGGGTGCCGGACCCGAACGAGTGGGGGCCGCTGAAGGGCACCCTGCCGCCGGTGGCGGAGCGGCCGGCCCGCGGCGCCCGGACGGCCCGGGCGGGTGCGGCGGCCGGCGCGGAGGGTGGGCCCGCGGTGCGGGCGGACCGGCCGCGGCGGACCCGGAGCATCACGGAGGGTTCGGCCAGCCAGGCGGCGACCGCGCCCGCCGGCGGGACCGCCACGGCCCCGGCCGAGGCGGCGGAGCCGGCGGTGGAACGGCCGCGCCGGGCCCGGAGCTCGGACGCCCCGTGGCACACGCCGGCGGAGGCCCCCGCGCCCGGGAGATCGGCCGAACCGACCTCCCCCGCGCCCGCGAGCGAGTCCGACGACCAGAAGCCCACCACCCCCCAGGACGGAGACAGCGCGTGAACCTGCTCGACATGCTGCTGCGCTGCGTCGCCGCGCTCGTCGTCATGCTCACCCTCCCGCTGGTCATCGGTCAGACCGAGCACAAGGTGATGGCCCACATGCAGGGCCGGCTCGGCCCGATGTACGCGGGCGGCTTCCACGGCTGGGCCCAGCTGGTCGCCGACGGCGTCAAGTTCGCCCAGAAGGAGGACATCGTCCCGGCCGGTGCCGACCGCCGGGTCTTCCAGCTGGCCCCCGCCGTCGCCCTGCTCCCGTACCTGCTGGTGCTGCTGGCCATCCCGGTCGGCCCGCACGGCTTCGTCGGCCAGTCGATCGACGCCGGGATCTTCTTCGTGCTCGCCGTGATGGGCATCGGCGTGCTCGGCTCGCTGATGGCCGGTTGGGCCTCGGCCAACAAGTTCTCGCTGCTCGGCGGCCTGCGCACGGCGGCCCAGCTGATGTCGTACGAGCTGCCGATGCTGCTGGCCGGCGCCTCGGTGGCGATGGCGGCCGGCACCCTCTCGCTGCCCGGGCTGCTGAACGAGTTCCACTGGTGGTGGATCCCGTGGCAGCTGATCGGCGGCTTCGTCTTCTTCACCGCCGGCCTGGCCGAGCTGCAGCGCCCGCCGTTCGACATGCCGGTGGCTGACTCCGAGATCATCTTCGGCGCGTACACCGAGTACACCGGCCTGCGCTTCGCGCTCTTCCTGCTCTCCGAGTACGCCGGGATCCTGGTGCTCTGCGCGCTGACCTCGGTGCTCTTCCTCGGCGGCTGGCACGGTCCGATGGCGGCGAGCCTGGGCTGGCTCTGGATGCTGCTGAAGACCTTCGCACTGGCGTTCCTGGTGATCTGGCTGCGGGTCACCTACCCGCGGTTGCGCGAGGACCAGCTGATGCGCTTCGCCTGGACCGGCCTGATCCCGCTCGCGCTCCTCCAGCTCGCCCTGACCGGCATCATCAAGGTGGCGATCTCCCAGTGAACCTCCCCGGCTCCGGCCTGGCCAAGGGCCTCGCCGTCACCCTGCGGACGATGACCAGGAAGTCCGTCACCGCGCAGTACCCGGACGCGCAACCGCTGCTGCCCCCGCGCAGCCGCGGCGTGATCGGGCTGCTGGAGGAGAACTGCACGGTCTGCATGCTCTGCGCGCGCGAGTGCCCGGACTGGTGCATCTACATCGACTCGCACAAGGAGACCCTCCCGGCGGTCGACCCGAACGCCCGGGCCCGCACCCGCAACGTGCTGGACCGGTTCGCCATCGACTTCTCGCTCTGCATGTACTGCGGGATCTGCATCGAGGTGTGCCCGTTCGACGCGCTCTTCTGGTCGCCCGAGTTCGAGTACGCGGAGACCGACATCCTGGAGCTGACCCACGAACGGGAGAGGCTCCGCGAGTGGATGTGGACCGTCCCGGCGCCGCCGGCGCTGGACCCGGCCGCCGAGGAGCCCAAGGAGATCGCGGTCGCCCGCAAGGCCGCCGACAAGCTGGCCGCCGCCGCGGGAGGTGACGCCGCGTGAGCGCGCTGCTGCTCGCCACCGGCTCGCTCGCGCCCGCGAGCCGGGGATTCCTCTCACCGACCGGTGTCGAGATCGTCTTCGTCCTGGTCGGCCTGGCCGTGCTGGGCTCGGCGCTGATCTCGGTGACCACCCGCCAGCTGGTGCACGCCGCGCTCTGGCTGGTGGTCGCGCTGGGCGGCCTGGCCGTCGAGTTCCTGCTGCTCACCGCCGAGTTCGTGGCCTGGGTCCAGGTGCTGATCTACCTGGGCTCGGTGGTCGTCCTGGTGCTGTTCGGGCTGATGCTCACCAAGGCGCCGATCGGGCGCTCGCCGGACGCCGACTCGGGCAACCGCTGGGTCGCCCTCGGTGTGGCGCTGGCCGCCGCCGGGACGTTGGTCACCGTGGTGGTGGACGCCTTCCGGACGTCCTGGATCGACCTCGGCGCGGGCGGCGGCAGCGCCCAGGCGACCGGGACCGCCCTGTTCCGGACCTGGGTGCTGCCGTTCGAGGCGCTCTCGGTGCTGCTGCTGGCCGCCCTGGTCGGCGCGATCGTGCTCTCCCGGAGCGGGAAGTCCGACACCTCCGGGCCCCGCCCCGGCCGGCTGCGGACCAGCCGTCCGATCGGCGCCCCCCGCCCCGGCAGCCAGCGGCAGCCTCAGAAGCAGGAGAGCTGACCGCCGATGCATCTCGCCTACCCCGCCGTCCTCGCCGCGCTGCTGTTCAGCATCGGCGTCTACGGCGTGCTCGCCCGGCGCAACGCCGTCCTCGTCCTGATGTCCGTCGAGCTGATGCTCAACGCGGTCAACCTCAACCTGGTCGCCTTCGACGCCTGGCTGCGCGACTCGCTGCACGCCGGCCAGGCGCTCACCCTCTTCACCATCACCATCGCCGCCGCCGAGATCGGCCTCGGGCTGGCCATCGTGCTGCTGCTCTTCCGGGCCCGCGGCACGGCCGACGTCGACCGGATCACCGCGCTCGGCGACCGGGCCGCGGAGGTCCCGGCGGTGGATCCGGAACCCGCCGCAGCGTCGAAGGGCCAGGACGTCTCGTGAACATCGCGCTCCCCGCGCTGGTCCCGGCGCTGCCCGCGCTCGGCGCCGCCGCCATCCTGGCCACCGGCCGCCGGGCGCCCGGCTTCGCCCGTCCGCTGGCCATCCTGCCGGTCGCCGCGGCGGCCGTGCTGGCGCTGGCCACCGCGCTGCAGCTGGGTACCGGCCACACCCTGGACGCGGCCACCCGGCTCGCCCCGACCGGCGGCCCGGACCTCTCGCTCGGCCTCCACCTGGACGGCTACAGCACGCTGATCGCGGTGCTGGTCGGCCTGGTCGCCACCTGCGTGCAGGTCTACTCGACCGCCTACCTGCGCGAGGACCCGCGCTACCCGTCGTACGCGGCGCTGGTCTCGCTCTTCACCGCCGCGATGTTCCTGGTGGTCTACTCGGGCGACCTGATCGTGCTGCTGGTCGGCTGGGAGATCATGGGCATCTGCTCGTACTTCCTGGTCGGCCACCACTGGGAGACCGCGGACGCCCGGGCCGCCTCGCTGAAGGCCTTCCTGGTCACCAAGCTCGGCGACGTGCCGTTCCTGTTCGGCCTCTTCCTGCTGGGCAAGGACGCCGGGACGTTCCGGATCAGCGGCGTGCTGGCCGCCGCGGCGCACGGGCAGCTGGCCCACCCGACGCTGATCGCGCTGCTGCTGCTGGCCGGGGTGGCCGGCAAGAGCGCCCAGTTCCCGCTGCACACCTGGCTGCCGGACGCGATGGCCGGCCCGACCCCGGTCTCCGCGCTGATCCACGCCGCCACCATGGTCGCGGCCGGCATCTACCTGGTGGCCCGGCTGCTCCCGGTCTTCCTGCTCTCCGGCGCCGCGCTGATGGTGCTCGCCGTCATGGCGGCGGTCACCATGATCGGCTCGGCGCTCTGCGCGCTGGCCCAGGACGACATCAAGCGGGTGCTCGCCTACTCCACCGTCGGTCAGCTCGGCTACATGGCCGGCGCGCTGGCCTGCGGCGACCGCGAGGCGGCGGTGTTCCACCTGGTCAGCCACGGTGCGTTCAAGGCGCTGCTGTTCCTCTCGGCCGGCGTGCTGATCCACGCCGCGCACACCAACTCGCTCTCCGCGATGTCCCGGTTGCCCGGCCTGCGCGACCGGGTGCCGGACGCCCGCTGGACGCTCGGCATCGGCCTGGTCGCGCTGGCCGGCCTGCCGCCGTTCTCCGGCTTCTTCAGCAAGGAGGCGGTCTTCGGCGCGGCCGAGCACGCGGCCCGGCACGACGCCCTGACCAACGGCGTCGGCCCGGCCGGCGCGGTGCCGGTCGCGGCCGGCTGGACGGTGCTGATCGCGGCCGGCCTCACCGCGCTGCTCACCGCGGCCTACGCGACCCGGCTCTGGCTGCTCGCGTTCCCGGCCCGGACCGCCGCGCGGCCCACCGTGGAGGTCGCCGCCGAGCCGGGCGCGCCCTACTCGCCCGAGCTCGACGAGGTCTCCGCCGGGCAGGCCGAGCCGCACGCCATGCGCTGGCCGCTCTGGGTGCTGGCGGTGCCGACCATCGGCTTCGGCGTCGCCGGCCTGCGCCCGGACTGGCTGCCCGCGCTGCTGGACGGCGGTTCGCTGCGACCCTCGCTCGCCACCGCGCTGGCCGGCACCGGCCTGGCGCTGGCCGGCGGGCTGGTCACGTACGCCGTCCACCGCTCGGCCAGCGCCCGGGCCGCCGCCGGAGCCACGGTGACCACCGACCCCGGCCGGCTGCTGCTCGGCCCGCTCTACCGCCCGGCGCAGCACGGCTTCGCCGTCGACCGGCTGTACCACCTGCTCTTCGTCCGGCCCGTCGCCGGCGCCGCGCAGCTGGTGACGTTCCTGGACCGCGAGGTGGTCGAGGGCTACGTGCAGGCCTCCGGCGTGGCGGCCAGGATGCTCGGCTGGCTGGTCCGGCGCAGCCAGACCGGCAACGCGCAGACCTATCTGAGCGCGCTGCTGGCCGGCGTCGTCCTGCTCGCGGTCTTCGTGGCGGTCGGCACATGACCCGCCCACCGAACCGCCGTCCCGTCCGTCCGTCCACCGCAGCAAGCCCAGGGAGTCCCCGATGAACGCGGTCCTCATCGCCCTGCTGCTGCTGCCGCTGCTCGGCGCCGCCGTCACGCTCGCCCCGGCCACCGCGTTCGGGCCGGACCGGGAGACCCAGGAGCGTCGCGCGCTGGGCTTCAACGCGCTGGTCACCGGCCTGGTGCTGGTGCTGGCCGTGGTGCTGGCGGCCGGCTTCGACCACGCCCACCCGTCCCGGATGCAGGCGGTCACCGACGTCTCGTGGATCCCGGCCATCGGGGTCCGCTTCCACCTCGGAGTGGACGGCATCTCGCTGCCGCTGGTGGTGCTCACCGCGCTGCTGACCTTCCTCTGCGCGGTCTACTCGCTGCGGCGCCGGCCGGGCGGTCCGGACGCCCCCTCGGCCCGGACCTTCGCCGGTCTCTTCCTGCTGCTGGAAGTCGGCATGCTGGCCACCTTCACGGTGCTCGACCTGCTGCTCTTCTTCCTGGCCTTCGAGATCGTGCTGATCCCGATGTACTTCCTGATCGCCCGCTGGGGGAGCGGTGCCCGGGTGGCCTCGGCCAACCGGTTCATCCTCTACACGCTGCTCGGCTCGGCGCTGATGCTGCTCGGCTTCCTGCTGGTCGGCCTGAAGGCGGGCACCTTCGACATGACCGCGCTGGCCGCCGTGCACGGCCACGGCCTGTCGCACACCACCCAGGTGCTGGCCGCGCTGGCGATCGGCCTGGGCCTGGCGGTCAAGGCGCCGGCCTGGCCGCTGCACAGCTGGCTGCCGGACGCGCACACCTCGGCCCCGACCGTCGGCTCGGTGCTGCTGGCCGGCGTGCTGCTGAAGATGGGCACGTACGGGCTGGTCCGGGTGCTGCTGCCGGTGGTCCCGGGCGGCGCCGCGACCCTCGCGCCCTACCTCGGCGCGCTCGCCGCGGTCGGCATCCTGTACGGCTCGCTGGCCTGCCTGGCGCTGGCCCGGCCGGGCGGCGGGGGCGACCTCAAGCGCCTGATCGCCTACTCCTCGGTCGGCCACATGGGCTTCGTGCTGCTGGGCATCGCCTCGCTGACCCCGGTCGGGGTGAACGGCGCGCTGTTCGCCAACATCGCCCACGGTCTGGTCACCGGCCTGCTCTTCTTCCTGGTCGGCGCGCTCAAGGACCGGTACGGGACGGCCGACCTGGACACCCTGGCCGGCCGCAGCGGCGGCGCGCTGTACGGGCGGGCGCCGCGGTTCGGCGCGCTGCTCGCCTTCGCCGCGGTCGCCAGCCTGGGGCTGCCCGGGCTGGCCGGCTTCTGGGGCGAGGTGCTGGCGATGTTCGGCGCCTTCGACCCGGCCGCCGGGCTCTCCCGGCCGGCCTTCGTCACCTTCATGGTCTGCGCGGGCCTGGGCACCCTGCTGACCGCGGCCTACCTGCTGGTCATGGTCCGCCGGGTCTGCATGGGCGATCCGACCGAGCCGGCCGCCGTCCCCGAGGTCGCCGACCTGCGCGGCTACGAGGCGGTCAGCTGGACCCCGCTGGCCGCGCTGACCCTGCTGGCCGGGCTCTGGCCGGCCCTGCTGCTGGGCCTGTCCGACCCGGCCGTGCGCAGCCTGCTGGGGAGCGGCTGACCGATGACGTCCATGACCCTTGGCCACCAACTCCTGGGGCAGCCCGCCGTGAACTCCACCACCCTCCTCGCCGCCGCGCACCAGGGCTCGCTGATCCAGTCGGTCGACTGGGTGGCGATCGCCCCGCCGCTGATCGCCGCGCTGGCCGCGCTGGTGGTGCTGGTCGCCGACCTGTTCCTGCCGGCCGCCCGCAAGCGGCTGCTCGGCCCGCTCACCGCGGCCGGGCTGGTGCTGGCGCTGCTCGCCCTGCTGCCGCTGACCGGCCGGACCCGGGCCACCTTCTGCGTGTCCGGTGTACCCGGCCCGGCCGGCACCGCGGGCTGCAGCTACGTCGCCGACCACTTCGCGCTGGTCTTCCAGCTGCTGGCGCTCGGCGGCGCGCTGATCGCCGCACTGCTGTCGGTGCACACCGTGGACGAGCAGCGGCTGCCCTCGGGGGAGTACTGGTTCCTGCTGCTCAGCAGCGCCACCGGGGCCGCGCTGCTGCCCGCCTCGCGGGACCTGGCCACCCTGGTGGTGGCGCTGGAGGTGGTCTCGCTGCCCTCGTTCGCGCTGGTCGCCCTGAAGCGGGACGGGCGCGGCGGCGAGGCGGCGCTGAAGTTCTTCCTCTCCTCGGTCACCGCGACCGCGGTGATGCTGCTCGGCGTCAGCTTCGTCTACGCGGCCACCGGCAGCCTGCACCTGTCCGCGATCGCCGACGGGCTCGGGCACGTCCCCGGGCAGCTGAAGCCGCTGGCCGAGGCGGGCGCCATGCTGACCCTGGTCGGCTTCGCCTTCAAGGTCGCGGCGGTGCCGTTCCACTTCTGGGTGCCGGACACCTACACCGGCGCGCCGCTGCCGGTGGCCGGCTACCTGTCGGTGGTCGGCAAGGCGGCGGGCTTCGCGGGGCTGGCGCTGATCACCAACCTGGCGTTCCGTCCGTACGGGCACACCTGGGGCCTGCTGCTGGCGGTGCTGGCGGCGGTCACCATGACGGCCGGCAACGTGGCCGCGCTGCGGCAGCGGTCCGACTCGGCGCAGGGCGCGGTCCGACTGCTCGCCTGGTCCTCGGTCGCCCAGGCGGGTTACCTGCTGGTGCCGCTGGCGGCGGCCGGGTACGCCGGGACGGACCACCCGCTCGGCGCCACCGTCGCGTACGCGCTGATCTACGGGCTGGTCAACCTGGGGGCGTTCGGGGTCGCCGCGCTGGTCGGACGGACCAGTGCGGCCAACCGGTTGGACGACTACCGGGGGCTCTTCGCCCGGGACCGCTGGGCGGCGCTGGCGCTGGCCTTCTTCCTGCTCTGCCTGGCCGGGCTGCCGCCGGGCGTGGTGGGCCTGTTCGGCAAGGTGGTGGTCTTCCGGGCCGCGGTGGACGCCGGACTGGGCTGGTTGGCCGTGGTCATGGCCGTCAATGTGGTGATCGCGCTGTACTACTACCTGCTGTGGTTGGCGAAGCTCTTCACCCCGGCGGAGCAGCCGACCGCCGAGGCGACGCCGGTCACCACGGGACGGCTGCCGGTCTCGCTGAGCGGCACGTTGGCGCTCACCGCGGCCGTGGCGGTGGTGCTCTCGGTCGCCCCGCAGCTGGTCCTGCGGGTGGTGAGCGGCAGCCTGTTCTGAGCCCGGACGGCCGCCCGCCGGGCTGCGGGTCGCCCGGCCGCGTGCGACAAGGGAACCAGGACCCGGCATCCCACCGTTGACCAGGACAGAGGGATGTGAGCAGAGGGCTTCCCACCGCACCACTTGGAGGGGCTGCCGTGCACCGCCAGCACAACGGTTTGAGGACCGCCGTACTCCTCGGTGGGCTGTCGGCACTGATCCTCGTGATCGGCAGCTTCTTCGGCCGGACCGGGCTGCTGGTCGCCCTGGTGGTCGCACTCGCCACCAACGGCTACGCCTACTGGAACAGCGACAAGCTGGCGCTGCGGGCCATGCGGGCCCGCCCGGTCAGCGAGATCGAGGCGCCCTGGCTCTACCGGATCGTCCGCGAGCTCTCCACCTCGGCCCGGCAGCCGATGCCCCGGCTCTACCTCTCCCCGACGCCCGCGCCCAACGCCTTCGCGACCGGCCGCAACCCGCGCAACGCCGCGGTCTGCTGCACCGACGGCATCCTGCAGCTGCTGGACGAGCGCGAGCTGCGCGGCGTCATCGGCCATGAGCTGAGCCATGTCTACAACCGCGACATCCTGATCTCGTCGGTGGCCGGAGCGCTGGCCTCGGTGATCATGTTCCTGGTGAACTTCGCCTGGCTGATCCCGTTCGGCCGCAACGAGGACGACGACGGACCCGGGCTCTTCGGCATGCTTGCCATCATGATCCTGGGCCCGCTCGCCGCCACGCTCATCCAGCTGGCCGTCAGCCGCTCCCGGGAGTACCAGGCGGACGCCGACGGCGCGCGGATCACCGGGGATCCGCTCGCCCTGGCCAGCGCGCTGCGCAAGCTGGAGGACGGCACCCAGCGGCTGCCGCTGCCACCCGAGCCGCAGTTGCAGACGGCCAGTCATATGATGATCGCCAGCCCGTTCCGCCGTGGTGAGGCGGGCACCCGACTCTTCTCCACCCACCCGCCGATGGCCGAGCGGATCGCCCGCCTGGAGCGGATGGCGGGCCGCCGGTGACCCCGGCCGTCCGGTCCCGTTCGGTTGGCCCCACCAGGCCGGAGTCCCCGGAGACCTCCTGACATGTTCGTCGTGACCCTGACCTACACCGTTCCGCTGGACAAGATCGACCTGCTGCTGCCCGAGCACATCGGTTGGCTCGACGAGCAGTACGCCGCGGGGGTGATCCTCGCCTCGGGCCGCCAGGTGCCGCGGGTCGGCGGGGTGCTCCTGGCCCAGGCCGCCGACCGCGCGACGCTGGAGGCGATCCTGGCCACCGACCCGTTCGCCGAGGCCGGCGCGGCGAGCTACCAGGTCACCGAGTTCCTGCCGACCCGGACCGTCCCGGAGCTGGCCCACCTGGGCGTCGGTCCGGCCTGACCCCGTCACCCGCCCGAGGGGCCCCGTCCGGGTGCGGCTCGCCCGCGGTTCACCGCGGGGTCGCCTCCCGTGGGAAGGCCTGTCGCGAGGGCCGGTGCCGCCCGGGCGCCGGCCGCCGCGCCGAGCGGGAGGTCGCCATGTGCGCGAACGAGGACTGCCTGCACCACCCATCCGACGAGTTACCCGAGCCGACCCCGCTGCTGGACCGTCGGACCCTGCTGCGGGCCGGCTCGGCGCTGGGCGCCGCGACCGCCGTGACGCTCGCTCCGCTCTCCTTCGCGGCGGCCGCCACCCCCGGTGGCAGCGCCACCCGGCAGATCTCCGGCCAGCTCCCCACCGGCGCCGCCGACTTCGTCTACCTGCCGGTCGAAGTCCCGGACGGGGTACGGGAGATCGCCGTCTCCTACAGCTACGACAAGCCTGACGTGCCGGCCGGTACCCCCGGCAACTCCTGCGACATCGGCGTCTTCGACCAGCGTGGCACCGACCTCGGCGGCCCTGGATTCCGCGGTTGGTCGGGCGGGTTCCGGACGTCCTTCGCGATCAGCCGGGGCGACGCCACCCCCGGCTACCTGCCCGGCCCCGTCGGGGCGGGCACCTGGCACGTGGTGCTCGGCCCGTACCAGGTGGCACCGCAGGGCCTCGACTACCAGGTCCAGGTGACCCTGCGGTTCGGCGACCCAGGGCCGGAGTTCACCCCGCACTACCCGCCGGACCGGGCCCGTGGCCGGGGTCGGTCCTGGTACCGCGGCGACTGCCATCTGCACACCGTCTACTCGGACGGCCGTCGGCTGCCGGCCGAGGTGGCCGCCGGCGCCCGGGCCGCCGGGCTGGACTTCATGGTCTCCACCGACCACAACACCTCCGCCTCGCACGGGATCTGGGGCCCGCTCGCCGGCCCCGACCTGCTGATCATCACCGGTGAGGAGGTCACCACCCGCAACGGCCACTGGCTGGCGCTGGGTCTGCCGCCCGGCGACTGGATCGACTGGCGCTACCGCGCCCGGGACGACGCCTACCCGCGCTTCGTCCGCCAAGTACAGGGCGCCGGCGGCCTGGTGGTGCCGGCCCACCCGTACTGCCCGTACGTCGCCTGCCAGTGGAAGTTCGGCTACCAGGGCGCTGACGCGGTCGAGGTCTGGAACGGCCCGTGGACCTACGACGACGAGTCGGCGGTGGACAGTTGGGACTCCCGGCTGGCCGAGGACCTGCGCCACGGCCGGCCCTGGCTGCCGGCGTTGGGCAACAGCGACGCGCACAGCGTGCCGCAGGTGATCGGGCTGCCGCACAACGTGGTGTCGGCCGACGACCTGACGCGGGACCAGATCATCGCCGGGCTGCGCGCCGGGCGGAGTTGGATCGCCGAATCCGCCACCGTGCGACTGGAGTTCACCGCCACCGGGAACGGCCGGCAGGCCGGCATCGGGGAGCGGCTGACCGTCCCGGCCGACGCGCCGGTGGACGTCCGGCTGGTGGTCTCCGGAGTGCCGAACGGCACCGTGCGGTTCGTCACCGACGAGGGGCAGCTGCACCAGGAGTCGCTGCCGGCCGGTGGCGGCGGAACGGTGGTCTGGCGCACCACCGCCTCGCTGGCCGGTTACGTACGGGCCGAGGTGCGCCACCCGAGGAGCGACGGCACTCCCGGTCAGGGCAACACCATGGGACCGGACCTGCCCTGGGGTCCGATGGCGGCGCTCACCAACCCGATCCTGCTGACCATCGGCTGAGCTGCTGATCGGTCCTGTCCACTGGTCGGTCCGTCTGCTGATCGGTCTGTCTGTCGATCCGCCTGTCCACTGATCGCTCTGTCCGCTGATCGGGGGGCGGCTCTGGTACAGCGAGGTGAAGCCCGCCGCGCGCCGGAGCCGCCCCGGCGCGGCGGGCGGCAGGGTGGGCGGCATGCCGCACCGCCGCCCGCTCCGACCCGCCGCCCTCGTCCCGGCGACCCTGGCCGCCCTGCTCGGCGCGAGCCTGGCCACCCCGGCGCGGGCGGACGCCGCCTTCGACGTCGCCCCGGCCGCGGCGAGCCTGACCCGGCTGCTGCCCGACCGCGCCGCGCAGTTCACCCTCGTCCCGGCCGCCGCCGGGCCGACCGGTGCGGACTTCTTCACGCTCTCCGGCCCGGCGGGCGCGATCCGGGTGACCGGTACCACGCCGGCCACCCTGCTGACCGGCGTGGGCTGGTACCTGGCGCACGTCGCCGGGGTGGACCTCGGCTGGCCCGGCCAGAGCACCGGACGGCTGCCGGCCACCCTGCCCGCGGTGCCCGGGCCCATCACCCGTTCGGCCGCGGTGCCGCACCGCTACGCGCTCAACGACACCGACGCCGGCTACTCCGGCGCCTACCGCGACCTCGCCGCCTACCAGCACGAGATCGACCTGCTCGCGCTGCACGGCGTCAACGAGGTCTTCGTCCAGGTCGGCGCCGAGTACCCGTACTACCGGGCGCTCCAGGGCTTCGGCTACCGCCCGGACGAGCTGCGCTCCTGGATCCCGGCGCCGGCGCACCAGAGCTGGTGGCTGCTGCAGAACCTGAGCGGCTTCGGCGGCCCGGTCTCCGGGCAACTGCTGCGCGCCCGGGCCGCGCTCGGCCGTCAGGTCGCCGACCGGCTCCGCGCGCTCGGCATGACCCCGGTGCTGCCCGGCTTCTACGGCACCGTGCCGCCCGGGTTCGCCGCCCGCAACCCCGGCGCCCGGACCATCCCGCAGGGCGACTGGGTCGGCTTCCAGCGTCCCGACTGGCTGGACCCGGCCGGCCCGGTCTTCGGCCGGCTGGCCGCCGCGTACTACGCCGCCCAGCGGGCCGCGTTCGGCGACAGCACGGTCTACAAGATGGACCCGCTGCACGAGGGCGGCCGGGAGCAGGGCGTCGACCTGGGCGCGGCGGCCCGCGCCGTGCAGGACGCGCTGGAGAGCGCCCACCCGGGCGCGGTCTGGGCCATCCTCGGCTGGCAGGACAACCCCGCGCCCGCCCTGCTGGCAGCCGTCGACCGCAGCCGGTTGCTGGTCCTGGACGGCCTGTCCGACCGCTACGACACGCTCGACCGTGAGCGCCAGTGGGACGGCACCCCGTACGCCTTCGGCGCGATCGACAACTTCGGCGGGCACACCAGCCTGGGCGCCAACGCCGAGGTGTGGGCGGCCCGGTTCCCGCAGTGGCTGGGCCGGCCCGGCAGCCGGCTGGCCGGCCTCGCCTACCTGCCGGAGGGCACCGGGAGCAACCCGGCCGGCTTCGAGCTGTTCACCGAACTCGCCTGGCAGCCAGGCGGGTTGGACCCCGCTGACTGGTTCGCCCGGTATGCCGCCCGCCGCTACGGCGGTGCCGACCCGCACACCGCCGCCGCCTGGGAGTTGCTCCGCCGCGGGCCGTACAGCCTGCCGTCCGGCACCTGGAGCGAGCCGCAGGACAGCCTCTTCACCGCCCAGCCGAGCCTGACCGCGACCTCCGCCGCCAGCTGGAGCCCGCCCGTCCTGCGCTACGACCCGGCCACCGTGCGCGACGCGCTGGACGAGCTGCTCCGGGCCCCCGCCGAGCCGCGGGCCACCGACGCCTACCGCTACGACCTGGTGGACGTCGCCCGGCAGGCGCTGACCAACCGGAGCCGGGTGCTGCTGCCCGCGATCGCCACCGCGTACGGCGCCCGCGACCTGGCCGGCTTCCGTGCCCTGGTGGCGCGGTGGAACGCGGACGAGGCGCTGCTGGACCGGCTGGTCTCGGCCGACCCGCGCTTCCTGCTCGGCCCCTGGCTGGCCGCCGCCCGCTCCTGGGGCGCCACCCCGGCCGAGCGCGACCAGCTGGAGTACGACGCCCGCTCGATCCTGACCACCTGGGCCGGCCGCACCCCCAGCGAGGCCGGGGTGCACGACTACGCCAACCGCGAGTGGTCCGGCCTGGTCCGCGACCTCTACGCGCCGCGCTGGGCCGCCTACTTCGCCACCCTGGACGCGGCCCTGACCACCGGCACGCCCCCGACCCCGATCGACTGGTTCGCCCACGACGACGCCTGGGCCCACCGCACCGATCCCTACCCCACCACCCCGACCGGCGACCCCCTCGCCCTCGCCACCGAGGTCCGCGCGACCCTCGACGAGTGACGCGCCGTCATGGCACGCCGTCATGGGCCGCCGCTGGCACGTCGTCCGGTGCCGCCGGCCGTGCTCAGCGGCCGGCGAACCCCCGATCACTGGGGACGATCTCCCGGCCCAGCGGCATCAGCGAGACCGGGATCAGCTTCAGATTCGCCCAGCCGAACGGGATTCCGACGATGGAGACGAACAACGGGATGCTGGTGGCGATGTGCGCGAGCGCCAACCACCACCCCGCGAAGACGAACCAGATGACGTTGCCGATCAGCGACGGCACCCCCGCGTCCGGCCGTGCCACGGTGGTCCGCCCGAACGGCCACAGCACGTAGCCCGAAATTCTGAAGCTCGCCACGCCGAATGGGATGGTAATAACAAGCAGGCAGCACACGATTCCCGCGATGGCATATCCAATGGCCATCCAGATGCCGCAGAGAACCAACCAGATCACGTTGAGGACGAAGTCGATCACCTTCATGGTGCAATCGTCCCATGCCCGGCACCCCCCAACCACTGCCGCGCTGTTGAACTCGAACGTGTGATGTCGGCCTGGTCGCAGATCAGTTGTCGGTGATCCGGCCGGCGCCGGACGCTCCCGGGTTTCGTTCACGGCTCTCGCCGGGTGGTCGAGGTCGGCTCGGCCTGGGCCGCTCCCCGTACCGAGGTGCGTGTGTGCGCACACACCAAGCATCGTGTGCGTGTACACGCAATGGATATCCGTCCAGCCGCTCCCTCCGCACCGAAAGCCCGCACCGAGCACAGCTGGACCCTGCCCGAGACCGACGAGCGGTACCTGCGCCTGTCCCGTTTCGAGGTCGCCGCCCTCGAGCCGTTCACCCCGGTCACCGCCGAGGAGGCCCTGGCCGCCTTCGAGGCGACCCGTCAGTAGTCAGGCCGGTGGCGGGGGGGGGGGGGGGGGGGGGGGGGGGGCGGCCCCCCCCCCCCCCCCCCCCCCCCCCCCCCCCCCCCCCCCGGCGGTCACCGCTGACCTGCGGTGACGGGCCGGGGGAAACCGGTCCGGCAGTTCGGCCGGGCAACTCGGTGGTATCGCGCCGAGCCCGTCCCAATGACTCCCGGGTATATTTCTACTTCTCGGTAGATATTCGCGCGCCGGTTTCTCCGGAAAGTGCCGAGGCTAGACTGAATATCATGGGAAACGTTTCGAGCGGGTGGAGTTCCTCGCGCACCAGGCGAGCGGAACTTCGGGACTTTCTGCGAAGTAGACGTGCCGCGCTCAAGCCGGAGGAGGTCGGCCTGTCCTCGGTCGGTCTGCGCCGCACGCCCGGCCTCCGGCGCGAAGAGGTGGCGGTGCTCGCGGGTATCGGGGTGTCCTGGTACACGTGGCTCGAACAGGGTCGGGACATCAAGGTCTCGCCGAGCGTGCTGGACGCGGTGAGCCGGGCGCTGCGGCTGGACGAGCCGGAACGCGCCCACCTGCACCGGCTGGCGGGGCTCCACTCGCCGCTGCCCCGTGGCGCCGACGCCGGTCGGGTCTCGCCCAGGCTCCAGCGCATCGTCGACCGCTGGATGCCCTTCCCGGCGAAACTGGTCGACCGTTACGGCAACATCCCGGTGTTCAACAGCGCGGCCGGCGAGGTGTTCGGGCTGGCCGACGGAAACGTCAACGAGGTGGTCCGCTTCTTCCTGGACGACGAGTGGCGGACCAGATTTCCGGACGCCGAGGCCGTCGCCAGCGAGTTGATCGGTTTCTTCCGGGCGCAGGCCGCGCGTTATCCGGAGGACCGTGGTTTCACCGAGCTGGCCCGCCGGCTGCGCGCCGAGAGCCCGATATTCGAAAGGCTCTGGCAGCGGCACGAAATCAGCCTGGCCCCCCGGGAGAGCAGGGTCGTCGAGCACCCCAGGTTCGGCCGGATGACCTTCGAGCACACCTCCCTGGAGCTCACCGAGGCCCCCGACCTCCGGCTCCACCTCTACGCGCCGGACCAGGAGACCGCGACGGCGACCAAACTCAAGTTCGCCATGCGGCAGTTCGAGATGCGGCGGTTCGATCGGTCGGACGATCGGGCGGCATGACTCCTCGACGGATCCGGGCCGTTCCTCTTCGTGGGGGCGGGTGACGCCACGTGCGTCGCCCGCCCCCGTTCCGTCCGTCCGGTCGCCGGCCCCCGGTGCCTGGTGGTCCTGGCACCACCATGATCCGACACTGCCGTCCCCGGGTGAGCGCGAACTAACGTCGGAGGCGGCGGCGGGACCGGCCCGCTCGGCGCGGATGCCGGGACCACTCGACACGTTGCCGTCCGACCACCCGGAATGAGGGTGCGAAGGTGAGGTTGTCAGTCTCGGGTACGTACTCCTCCGGCAAGACCCTTACGGTGCTGGCACTTTCGCACCTGACGGGCCTGCCGCGGACGGTCGCCAGGACGATGCGGGAGATCCTCCCCGAAGCGGTGCCGGGGAAGCCGCTGGCGGAGTGCACCTGGCCGGAGTTCCTCCAGTTGGTGATGCGACGTCACGTCGAGCGCGCGGTGCACGAGCGCCTGCTCGGTGACGGGTTCGTGTCCGACGGGTCCTCCCTGCAGGAATGGACCTACGGGACCCTGCGGGTGTCGGAGGGCGTCAACCCGACCGCCACGGCCCACCTGGCGGAGGGCGAAGCGGTGCCCCGGACACCGGAGACGGACTTCTTCGAGCAGGTGATGATCCAGTACGGCGTCGCGTTCAAGCAGCACGTCGCGCGGACCTACGACTGCTTCGTGCACCTGCGCGACGAGCTGCCGATCGTCGCCGACGGCCACCGCCCGATGAACGCGCGGTTCCGCCGGCGCTGCGACGAGCTGCTGCTGCGCACCCTCGACGAACTGGGAGTGCCGTACCACGTCGTCGGCGGCCCGGTCGAGCAGCGCCTGGAGCGCATCACCGAGCTGTTCGACCTGCCCCGGCTCATCCCGACGGCCGAGGCGGTCCGGCGGGCGCGGGCCGACTACGACCGGCAGGACCTGCGGCTCGAGACCGAGCGGATCCGCCCCGACCGACCAACGGAGAAGTCCAGCTACCACACACGGGGAGTGAGATGACCGGCACCACAGCAACGTCCGAGGTGTTGCACCGGGCCACGGTGGACGACTACCTGGGGCCCGGTGAGCGCCGCTTCTTCGGCGGCGGCTACCGGCGGGCCGAACAGCGCCTGGCGGACATCCGGTTGACGCCGGGGCCGGACGGCGGGGGCACCGGCAGCGCCCGGGCGTCGGTCGGCTACCCGCAGGACTGGTCCCGGAAGGGCGACGCCGACCGGGTTCCGCACCTCAGCAGCGTCGACGTGCTGCTGATCGCGGGTGAGATGGCCGAGCTCCACCTGACCCACGCGCTGGGGCTGGACCTGCGGCAGCGCGGCGAACTCCGCCTGAGACGGGTCCGGATCCAGGCCGGGACGAACCCGGTCGAGAAGGAGCTGGCCGACTTCCAGGTCCACGCGGCGGCCACGCCGCAGACCGAGCGGACCACGCTGGTGCACTGCCGGGTGGGCGCGCTGCGGGTGCGGTGCGAGGTCGAGCACCCGCCGCGCCCGGCCGTGCCCACCGTGGCACCGGCCCACCACCACCATCCCGACGCGCTGCTCGGCCCGGCCAGGCTGCGCCCCTTCGCCGCCGCGCACCGCACCAAGACGCAGCTCGTCGAGGACCTCCGGGTGGACCTGGCCGCCGGCCGGGCGACCGCGCTGGTCAGCACCCGTTCCACGGCGCCGGCGGGCCTGCCGGTCCAGGGCCTGGAGAGCTACAGCCACGGCGCGACCTCGATCCTCGACGCCTTCGTCGCCGGGATCCAGCTGGGCCAGATCCTGCTCTACGGGCTGGACTCGGTCAGCCGGGCCGAGAGCGACACGCTCTGGATGCGACAGGCCGTCCTGGAGATCGGCGATCCGTACCGGCCGGTGCGCCGCGCCGAACTCGCGGTCCGGCTGGCCGAGCCGCGGCTGCTCACCACCCGGAGCGGTGAGACCTGGCGGACCGTCGACGTCGTCGGGGAGCTCGAGCACCTGGGCTTCCGGTGCTCGGCGACCCACCGGTTGCCCGGCGGTGCGTCGTGACCCGCGCCGCCGTACTGCAGGGGATCGGCGGCATGGTGCCGCCGCGGATCGTCTCCAACGCCGAGCTCGCCGAGCTGGTCGGCGGCGACGACGCCTGGATCCGCACCCGGACCGGGATCCACCAGCGCCACTGGGCCGACCCCGGCACGGTGACCGGCGACCTCGCGGTGGCGGCCGGGGAACGGGCGCTGGAGTCGGCCGGAGCCGACACGGTCGACCTGGTGATCCTGGCGACCAGCACGCCCGACCAGCCGATGCCCGCCACCGCACCCGAGATCGCGACCAGGCTCGGCGTGGGCGCCCCGTGGGCCTACGACCTCTCGGCGGCCTGTGCGGGCTTCGTCTACGGCCTGGCCAACGCGGCGGGCGCGATCGCTGCCGGCACGGCGGAGCGGGTGCTGGTGATCGGGGCGGACATCTGGTCCACCCGGCTGAACCACGAGGACCGCGCCTCGGCGGTCATCTTCGGCGACGGCGCCGGCGCCGCCGTGCTCAGGGCCGGTGACCCGGCCGAGCCGGGCGCCTTCCAGGGCTTCGACCTCGGCGGCGACGGCCGGTTCAGGGAGTTGGGGCTGCTCGCGGCCGGCGGCTCCCGGCAGCGCTCGCACCGGGAGCCGCCGCGGGACGAGGACAACCTGCTCCTCCTGCGCGGCAAGGACATCTTCACCCACGCGGTGAAGCACATGAGCGCCTCCTCGGCCCGGCTGCTCCGGCGGGTCGGCTGGGAGGCGGCGAGCGTGGACCGATTCGTCGGGCACCAGGCGAACGTCCGGATCCTCCGGACGGTCGCCGAGCTGCTGGCGGTCGACCGCGAGCGGGTGCTGGTCCACCTCGACCGGGTCGGCAACACCTCGGCCGCGTCGATCCCGTTGGCCCTGACCGACGCGGCGGCCCGCGGCACGCTCGGCACCGGTGACCGGGTGCTGCTGACGGCCTTCGGTGCCGGGCTGAACTGGGGTTCCGCCGCCGTGAGTTGGCCGGACATCAAGGTCGCCCCAGTGCTCGGCGACCGGTAGCCGGTCCCTGTGGACACCACTCGACCGTCATCGAAAGGCGAAGAGATCATGAGTGCTGTTGCCGACCGCATCGTCGGAATCCTGGCGGAGAGGTTCTCGATGGACGAGGCCATCACCCCTTCGACCGGCTTCTTCGAGATCGAACTCGACTCCCTGGTGATGCTCGAACTCTCCGTGATCCTGGAGAGCGAGTACGGCATACGCATCCCCGAGGACGACCTCCTGGCGGCGGGCAGTGCGGACGCCGTGGCCGCGCTGCTGGAGGTCGGCCGCTGACGCCGCCGCCCGCCACCCCGCCGCCGGCTCCTCGGTCAGTCGAGGAGCCGGCGGTCGGCGGGGTCGATCGCCAGGTCGTTGATGCTGGCGTAGCGGCGGCGCATCAGGCCGTGCTCGTCGAACTCCCACTGCTCGTTGCCGTAGCTGCGCCACCACTGCCCGGGCGCGTCGTGCCACTCGTACTCGAAGCGGACCGAGATCCGGTTGCCGGTGTACGACCACAGCTCCTTGCGCAGCCGGTAGTCGAGCTCGCGCTGCCACTTGGCGCGCAGGAACGCGACGATCTCCGCCCGGCCGCGCAGGAAGAGGTCGCGGTTGCGCCACTCGGAGTCCTCGGTGTAGGCGAGGGCGACCCGTTCGGGGTCGCGGCTGTTCCAGGCCTCCTCCGCGGCCCGCACCTTCTCGCGGGCGGTGGCCTCGGTGAACGGGGGGAGGGGCGGTCGTTCGGTCGGTCGCTGGGTCGGTCGCTCTGTCATGGCTCGACTCTCGCAGCGCGGCCGGTCGCCCGGCCATGACCGGATGGACACCATGCCCACAGATCCGGCCATCGCCGCGGCCTATCCTCGAAGGATGACCAGCAGGCAGAGCCCACCACCCGCCCGGCGGCGACCGTTGGTCGCGGTCCTCGGCTACGACGGGGTCCGGCTGCTGGACGTCGCCGCGCCGCTGGAGGTGTTCGACACCGCCGGCGGGTACCAGGTGGTGCTCTGTTCGCCGGGCGGGGGCCCGGTCACCGCCGCGACCGGCACCGTCCTGGCGGTGACCGCCGACGCCTTCGCGGTTCGGGCGGACACCGTGCTGATCCCCGGTGCGCCGACCCTGCCGGACGGCCTGACCGGCCTCGCCGCCGGCGAGGTGCTGGCCGCCGCGGTCGCGCTGGCCGGCTCCGCGCGCCGGGTGGCCTCGGTCTGCACCGGCGCCTTCGTGCTGGCCGAGGCCGGTCTGCTGGACGGCCGCCGGGCCACCACGCACTGGCGGCACGCGGCCGCGCTGCGCCGGCGCTACCCCCGGATCACCGTCGAGCCGGACGCCATCTACGTCCGCGACGGCCGGGTGCTGACCTCGGCCGGCGTCACCGCGGGGATCGACCTGGCGCTGGCCCTGGTCGAGGAGGACCGCGGCCCCGAGGCAGCCCGTGAGGTCGCCCGTGACCTGGTGGTCTTCATGCAACGGCCGGGCGGGCAGTCACAGTTCTCGGTCCCGGCGCGCACCCCGCGGCCGCGGCACGACGCGCTGCGCGCCGTGCTGGACGCCGTCCTCGCCGACCCGGCCGCCGACCACTCGACCACCTCGCTGGCCGCCCTGGCCGGTCTGAGTGTCCGTCAACTCACCCGGCTGTTCCGGGCCCAACTGGACAGCACGCCGGCCGGCTACGTCGAGCTGGTCCGACTGGAGGCCGCCCGTGGGCTCCTGGAGGGCGGCGAGACGGTGGCCGGCACGGCTCGGCGGTCGGGGTTCGGCAGCGACGAGACGCTGCGCCGGGTCTTCCTGCGCCACCTCGGCGTCCCGCCGTCCGGCTACGCGGCCCGGTTCCGCGGAACTCACGTGCGGTAGGCGGAAGTTCAGGACGGGGTGCCGACCTGGACGATCATCTTGCCGGTGTTGGCGCCACCGAGCATCCCCTTCATGGAACTCGCCTACTCGGCCGGCAGCGCCTCGCGCAGCTCGCGGAACCGCTCGGCCAGCGCGTCCAGGCTGTAGTGCGCGTTGAGCCCGCTCGGGTTGGGCAGCACCCAGACCTCGGTACCGCCGGCCCCGCCGCCCAGCTCGTCCGGGAGCTGGTCGGCCGGCTGCCGCCCGATCCTCGCGCGCGGCCGGCCGAAGGCCGTCCGGTAGGCGCCGATCCCGAGCACCGCCAGCGCCCGTGGCCGCAGCCGGGTCACCCGTTCGGCCAGCGCGGCGCCGCCCTCGCGCAGCTCGTCCCAGGTCAGCTCGTCGGCCTTGGCGCTGGCCCGGGCGACCACGTTGGTGATGCCCAGCCGCAGGCCGAGCAGCTCCTGCTGCTGCTCGGGCCGCAGCTGGGCCGGGGTGAAGCCGGAGCGGTGCAACGCGGGCCAGAAGCGGTTGCCCGGGCGGGCGAAGTGGTGGCCGGTGGCGCCGGACCACAGGCCGGGGTTGATGCCGCAGAACAGCACCTGCAGGTCAGGGGCGGAGACGTCGGGGATGGTGACGTCCTGGGCGGCGGCGAGCTGTTCGGCGGTGGGGCGAGGAGAAGTGGGCACGCGTCCAGTCTGCCCGCCCGCCCCGCCACGGCCCCAGGGGGTGCCCAATTCCCGCAGGGGCCGCTCAGCGCCGTTTCAGCAGCTCACGTTCGTTCAACAGCACCGCGGGCTCGTCGTCCCCGCCCTCGTCCTCGTGCCCGGCCTCGTGCGCGGCCTCGTGATCCGTCGCCGTCCGCGCGGCCGTTCCGTGGGCCAGCTGCCGCAGCTCCTCCCGTCGGCCGTCGCCCTCCCCTCCGTCCACCGCCGCCTTCGCGGCCTTGCGGGCGGCCCGGCGGTCCAGCAGCCGGTTCAGCCCGAGGACGATCACGGTGGCGTACAGCCAGCCCATCAGGATGTCGATCACGAAGTGCTCGGCGCCGTACACCAGGCTGAACGCCATCGCCAGCGGGTACGCGACCAGCAGCACCCGCAGCTTCCGCCCGGCGGTGGGCCAGAAGAAGAGCGCCAGCATCATCGGGTAAGCGGCGTGCAGCGAGGGCATCGCGGCCACGTCGTTGTCGAACTGGCTGCCGTTCTCGAAGATCGATCCGGCCCGCGGCAGCCCGCTCTGCGTCAGCACGTCCGAGACGACCCGGGTGACGGCCGGGATGTGCCCGGCCTGGCTGGTCAGCCACGGCGGGTCGGCCGGGTAGAGGATGTACGTCGCGAACCCGGCGAAGGTCAGCGCCAGGTAGAGGGCCACCAGCCGGGTGAAGCGGTCGTGCCGCCGGCGCCAGAGCACCGCCATCACCACGAAGACGGTGAAGAAGTGCGACATGTAGACCGTGGTGACCACGTAGTCGTACCAGTGCGGGTGGCCGGGCGTGTACAGCCAGTGCTGCAGCCGTACGGTCCACACCTGCCCGAAGCCGACCGCGCGGTCGAAGGCCAGCTGCGGCGCCCAGTGCACGGCCCACGGCGTGTGCGCGCCGTACCCGCGCAGCAGCGAGTACGCCCAGACCGCCGCCATCACCGGTATCCAGTCGCGCAGCACCCGCAGCCAGCCGAACCGCCGGCCGCTGTGCACGGCGGCGGCGCTCAGCGCGCCGATCAGCCAGAGGAAGACCACGTCGTTCTGGTACGGCAGGCCGTTGTCGGCGATGTACCGCCAGAGCGAGTAGAAGTAGACCGGCCAGGCCAGCATCCGCAGGTACTGGGCCTTCTGGCGGGCGTAGGCCAGTCGGGCTCTCCACCCCGCGGCGGCGGGCTCGGTGGCACGCAGCGGCTCCGGCCGGATCGAGGCGGCCGACTGGCGAGCGGAGCGGAACAGGCTGGTCACCGGTGGCGTCCCCTTCACGAGGTCAGGTGGGGCGAGCCGGGTCAACGTAGCAGTGGATTCTTTAAGAATCACTGAGTACGGCACACCCATTTTTCGCGCACCGACCGACTTGGTCGGTCCCAGGGACCCTTGCCCTGCGGCGGGCCCGGCGGCGCGGCACATGCAATTCTCAGGAAACGCCGTGGCCGACCGGCCCGCCACAGCGGGCGAGGGCGCCGCGACCGCGCCGCCCTCCGCGCCGCCCTTGCCCAGGAACGCTCCCCGGCCGGCCGTCGGCGTCACCCTGGTCGCTACGCCGACCGGGGTAGCCGACCGTCAGAAGTTCAATCCCGGTTCACCGGTAGTTCACGAACTGGACGGCGAAATCCAGGTCCTTGCCCTTGAGCAGCACCTGCACGGCCTGCAGGTCGTCGCGGCTCTTCGAGGACACCCGCAGCTCGTCGCCCTGGATCTGCGCCTTGACGCCCTTCGGGCCCTCGTCGCGGATGATCTTCGAGACCTTCTTGGCGTCCTCCTGGGAGATGCCCTCCTTGATGGTCGCGAAGATCTTGTACTCCTTGCCGGACAGCTGCGGCTCGCCGGCGTCCAGCGCCTTCAGCGAGACCTTCCGGGCGATCAGCTTGGACTGGAGGATGTCGAGGATGGCCTTGACCCGCTCCTCGCCGTCGGCCTTCATCTCGATCTTGTCGCCGGTCCAGCCGATGGTGGCCCCGACGTTCTTGAAGTCGTAGCGGGTGGCGATCTCGCGGGAGGTCTGGTTGATCGCGTTGTCGACCTCCTGCTTCTCGACCTTCGAGACGATGTCGAAACTGGAGTCGGCCATCTGTGGTGGTCTCCTTGTGGTGTCGGCGGCATGGTCCCCGCACGTGCGGGGCAGGTCACGGGCCCAGCCTATCCAGCCCCACCCGGCCCCAGCGTCTTGATCATCGCGTGACCAATCGAGTGGCGGAGCACCCCCACTCATCAGGTATCGTTTACCGAGTCGAACGGGGCAAGGCCCCCGGGAGACACCAATCCTGGCTGGTTGCCCGAGCGGCCAAAGGGAGCAGACTGTAAATCTGTCGCGCAAGCTACGCAGGTTCGAACCCTGCACCAGCCACAGGATAGAGAACGGCCCCTGATCTGCGGAAACGCGGATCAGGGGCCGTTCTGTTGGGTGCTCCGGGTCCCGGGCGAGCAACGGGCTCGCTCGCCGGGCGCCTCGGCGAACCGCCCGTCCCGTCGCCTCCATGGCGCCGTCCGGGCACTTGGCACGGGCCGTCGGTCCAGGTCCGTACCGCCTGCCGGCCGAGCCGGCGACCAGGTCGGGTTCCCTCCCCGTGTCGGGAGCAGGACCGCGCACTTCCCGTCGGAGCGGAACGGGCCCGACCGGCCCCCAGGTCGGACCGCCAACTGCCTTCGGGCAACGAGGTCTTCGTCTCCCGGGGTGATCGGCCGCATCGGCATCGACACCCTCCCCGCGCGGCAACGGCGGTCCCCGAGAATCTGGTCTCGGGGACCGCCGTCACTCACGCCCGGATACCCGGATCACCCGGATCAACTCACGTCCCGGATCGACAGCATCGGGCCGCTGGTCAGCCCTGTGCCTTCGCGCGCCGGCGCTGGGCGTAGAGGACCGCGCCGGCGCCGAGCACGACGAGGGCTCCACCCACGCCGAGCAGGGCAGGGGTGTCACCGGCACCGGTGTAGGCGAGGTTGGCGGCGGCGGGCGTGGTGGTGTCGCTGGCGAGCGTGGTGGTGGTCGGGGCGGAGGGGGAGTCCGACGCCGGAACGACCGGCGCGGCGGACGTCTGGGTCGGGCCGGAGGCGGCCACGGGGGCCGGGGTCGTGGCGGAGGTGTCCGAGACCGGGGCGACCGGCTTGCCGGTCGTGGTGGTCGGCGAGGTCGGCGAGGTCGGGCCCGGCTGCCCGGTCTGGTCGCCGGAGGAGGGCGAGAGGGGGGTGCCGTTCACGGTCAGCAAGGCCTTCGCGTCGACGTCCACCGAGCCCTGGTTGGTGTCCGGGGTGAGGCTGAGCCAGTCGAGGAGGGTGGTCCCCGGCCCGGTGAAGCTGGTGAGCGAGAGCCGCAGCTTGTACTGGTGGCTCGCGCCCTTGGCGAGACCGGCGGTCACCGGCGGCAGCTGCCAGAGGGCGCCCGAGCCCGGGACCGAGACCCACCTGTCGTCCTGCCACACCTCCAGGCCGAAGGTGGCCTGGACCGGCTGGGTGGCGCCGAAGCGGAGAGTGGGGTTGATCGCCGAGTCGATGTCCGAGCCGTTGTTGGTCAGGATGAGGTCGGTCTCGAACGGCTTCTGGTACGAGACGGTGCCCGAGAAGTTCGAGAAGCTCTGGACGAGCGCACCAGCGGGGGCGGCGATCGGCAGCGTCACGGGGTCACCGTTGGTGCTGTCGTCCACGTCGTTCGCCAGGCTGAGCTTGAGGGCGATGTCATCCGAGGGGAGGGCGGCCGTCACACCGAAGGAGACCGACCAGCTGTAGGTCTCGTGGGCCGGCACCATGAAGGGCGACGAGGTCATGTGGTGGTCGGGCACGACGTAGCCGTGGAACCCGTCGTTCCGCCAGTTCGACTGGGCCCAGGTGGCCGGCGCGGAGATCGCCTTGGCGTCGAAGTTGATCCAGTCCAGTCCACTCGCGGGGGAGCCCACCGGCGTGGCGGCGACCGACGGGTTGAACGGCTGCGCCTGGTCGGAGTTGTTGGTGACGGTCAGCGTCAGGGCCTCGGTGCTGCCGCCGCGGGTCAGCGGGGTCACCGACGAGGGCGCCGACAGCTGGGCGACCAGGGGCTTGGCGTCGCTCTGCGCGGGAGCACCGGGGGCCGGGGTGGCGGCGAAGGCGGTCGCGGGTGCGAGCGCGGCGGTGCCGGTGGCGAGGACGAGCGCGGTGGCGGCCAGCAGGCGGGAGCGGCGAGCGAACGGGCGTGCGAGCATGGTGATTTCCCCCCGGAAATTCGTTGCGGATGAGCGCGGAGTCAGTGCGCTGCGAATGAGCGCGGGGTGACCCGCTGCTCGTTCGTGGGACTCGGCGGCTGCGATGTGAAGATCCTGTCAGAGGAATGGTTCGCCCACCATCCTGGAACCGTCACCGCCATGTAACAGCCCGTCCGGCACGACCTGACGCTTCGTCCGCTCCTCGGCGGGGCCCGGGACGTCGCGGGGCGGGGTCGACGGTGCGCAGCCTCCGGGCTGGGTCCATCCGAGCTGATCGTCTTCCCAACCGGCGCCCGCCGGGACTTCCGGCTCGCCCCGCCCCTTCGATTCCTGCTTCCAGCCGCCGTCAGAGCGGCGTTCGGAAGGCCGCCGTGGCCGTCAGGGAAGCGTCAAGGGCGCTTCACCGCCCGCGGTTCCCCGGTTTGCTGGAGGCATCGCGTCCAGAGCGACCAGGAGGAGGGCGGCCATGTCCGAGCAGCGGCGGATCGTCGTCGGTGTGAGCGGTTCGCTGGGGAGCCTCGCGGCGCTGCACCGGGCCGTGGCCGAGGCCCGCCGGACGGACGCCGCGCTGCTGGCCGTGCTCGCCTGGGTCCCGCCGGGCGGCGAGTACAGCTTCCGCCGCTCGCCCTGCCCACCACTGGTCTCGGCCTGCCGCGACGCGGCCGTCGAGCGGATGCTGGCCGCGGTGACGGAGGCGTTCCCCACCGGCGACCCGGGTGTCCCGCTGGAGTGCGTGGCGGTTCGCGGCGAGCCGGGCGTGGTGCTGGTGGGGGCCGCCGACCGGTCGGACGACCTGTTGGTGGTCGGCGCGGGCCGCCCCGGCCCGCTGTGCCGGCTGCTCCGCCCGTCGGTGACCTCCTACTGCGTGCGCCGGGCCGGCTGTCCGGTGCTGACCGTGCCACGGCTCGCGCTGCAAAGGGAGTTGGCCGAGGTCCAACGGCGCAACACCTGGCACCTGCCGCTCGAACCGGCCCCGAGTCGCTGAGTCGGCCGCCGATGAACCCCTCGGCCCGTCCCGCCCGCGGCCCGTTGATCGGCGGGGTCGGCTGGCTCTTCTGCAACGGGCTCGCGGCACACCGCCACGCCACGCTCGGCCGGGCCGGGCACGGCGTCGAGCCGTTGCGCATGGGCCTGTTGACGGGCGCGGCGCTGCTGGCCGCGCTCCCGGCCGTGCTGCCGCGCCGCCGGATCCGGGCCGGCCACCGGCACTGGGCGGGGTGAAGGGGCGGGGCCGGCGTCAGGGTTCTGTCAGGGGCGGCGCGTCGGACTTGTCCGGCCGCCCGCAATGTCCTTGGATGGAAGGCATGTTCCGCGTCGCCCGCCATCATGACCGCCCGCCGCATCCGCGGGCGCTGGCTGGCCTGCGCGCGCTGACCGAGGTCGCCCGCTGATCAGCCGGCGCGGTCACGCCAATCAGCTGGCGCGTCCAACTGCCTTGCCAGTTAGCTGAGTTGGCCACAGCTGTCAGATCCGGCACGACCGCGCCCGCGTCGAACGCGCGGCACCCTTCGGCGGTCCGGTGTCAACTCCGGTCCGCGTCAAACCACTTCACCCTTGGATGGGTTCGATGTCCGTCTCTTCCCCTGCCCTGCCCACCCGGGGCGCCCTGGTCACCGGTGCCTCCTCGGGGATCGGCTGGGAGACCGCCCGGCTGCTGGCCGAGGCGGGCGCCACCGTCGTCGTGCACGCCCGGACCGAACGGGAGGGCGTGGACGCCGTCGCCCGGCTCGTCGCGACCGGCCTGCCGGAGGACCGGTTCCACCTGCTGGCCGCCGACTTCGCGCGGCTCTCCGAGGTGGCCGGGCTGGCCGCCGCGGTCGCCGAGGCGTTCCCGGCGCTCGACCTGCTGGTCAACAACGCCGCGGTGATGGCGCCCGAGCGGTGCACGTTGACCGACGACGGCAACGAGATCTCGTTCCAGGTCAACTTCCTCGCCGCCCACCTGCTGGCGAAGCTGCTGCGGGCGCCGCTCGCCGCGGCCGGCGCGGCCCGGATCGTCAACGTCTCCTCCTCGCTGCACCGCACCGCCGCGATGAACTGGAACGACCCCAACCGGGTGCGCAAGTACTCCCGGGTCGCCGCCTACGCGCAGTCACAACTCGCGCTCACCATGGCCACCCGCGACATGGCGCCCGAGGACTCCGGGGTGACCGCGGTCAGCGTCAACCCGGGTCTGTGCGACACCGCGCTGCTGCCGCTGTACGGACGGGTCGGCGCACCGCCGGCCGAGGGCGCGGCGGCCGTGGTCCGGCTCTGCGACCCGCGCTTCCCGCTCACCAACGGCGCGTACTACGACGGCGGTGACATCGCGCCGACCGCGCAGATCGTGCAGGAGGAGCGCTCGCAGCGCCGGCTGGCCAAGCTCGCCGACCTGTTGGAGACCCGGGCCTGAGCGGGCTGACGGCACGGAAGCCCGAACGGGGAACACGGACCACCGAACGAGGAGGAGAGTCGATGTCCAAACGGGCCCGCAAGAAGAAGGACCGCCGGCGGAAGAAGGCAAACCACGGCCGCCGCGCGGGCGGCCGCTGAACGCTCCCGCGGGAGCGCCCCGGAGCGCCCCCGGCGCCGAGTGCCACCGGCGTCGGGGGCTTCACCACGCGCACCGCGCGGGCCGGTGGCCCGGCGTCAGAGCACCGTCAAGGAACCCCGGTCCGGCGTATCGAACGCGTATCGGGCGGACGGCGGTCCCGGAGCCGCGGAGACGATTCCACGCGTACCCGAGCGCGGAGGTCCGCCCGATGTCACCCACCCCCGACGAAGCCACCGGCCACGTCCTCACCGCGGACCCCGCGGCCGGCCCCGCCGAGCGCCCGGCCGCCGGTCCCGAGCACGACCGCGACCGCGACAAGCTCACCGCGCTGGGCGGCCTGGCCGCCCTCTCCCTCGACGCGATGGCCTCGGTGGCGTACGGCCCGGAGTCGATCGTGCTGGTGCTCGCCGCGGCCGGCGCCTACGGCCTCGGCTTCGCCCTCCCGATCACCGCCGCGATCGCCCTGCTGCTGGCGGTGCTGACCGCCTCCTACCGTCAGGTGATCGCGGCCTTCCCGGACGGCGGCGGCTCGTACGCGGTGGCCAAGACCCACCTCGGCCGGCGCACCGCGCTCACCGCCGCCGCCTCGCTGGTGATCGACTACATCCTGAACGTCGCGGTCTCCGTCACCGCCGGGGTGGCCGCGCTGACCTCGGCGTTCCCCGGCCTCTACGCCGACCGGGTCTGGCTCTGCCTGGCCGTGCTGGTCGTGGTCACCGCGGTCAACCTGCGCGGCATCGCCGAGTCGGCCCGCTGGTTCATGGCACCCACCGCGGTCTTCGTGCTGTCGATCATGGCGATCATCGTGGTCGGCCTGTTCCGCTCGGCGCCGGCCAGCACGGCGGCCGCCGCCGGCCACGCCTCGGTGCTGGCCGGCAACGCGACGAGCGTGGGCGCGCTGCTGCTGCTCAAGGCCTTCGCCTCCGGCTGCTCGGCGCTGACCGGGGTGGAGGCGGTGGCCAACGCCGTGCCGTCGTTCCGCGCGCCGCGGGTCAAGCGGGCCCAGCACACCGAGCTCGCACTGGGCGCGCTGCTCGGCCTGATGCTGATCGGACTGGCGGTGCTGATCGGCCGCTTCCACCTCCAGCCGGTGGAGGGAGTGACCCTGCTCGCCCAGCTGGCGGACGCCTCGCTCGGCCACGGCTTCGGCTTCTACCTGGTGCAGTTCGCCACCGTGGTCCTGCTCGCGCTGGCGGCCAACACCTCCTTCGGCGGGCTGCCGGTGCTGATGCGGCTGCTGGCCCGCGACAACCACCTGCCGCACGTCTTCGCGCTGCGCGCCGACCACCAGGTGCACCGGCACGGCGTGCTCTTCCTGGCGCTGGCCTCGGCGGTGCTGCTGGTCGGCTCGGGCGGCGACGTCAACAGCCTGGTGCCGCTCTTCTCGATCGGCGTCTTCGTCGGCTTCACGATCTGCCAGGTCGGCATGGTGAAGCACTGGTACCTGACCCGGGCGGCCGGCTGGCGGGGGAAGGCCCTGCTGAACGGCTTCGGCGCGGTGCTGACCGGGGTCGCGACCCTGGTGGTCACCGGCACCAAGTTCACCGAGGGCGCCTGGGGGATCGTGGTCGCGCTGCCGCTGCTGGTGCTGCTCTTCGAGGCGGTGCACCGGGCGTACGCACGGATCGGCGAGCGGCTGGAGCTGGGCCGGATCCCCGGCCCGGTCACCCGGCAGCGCTCGCTGGTGGTGGTGCCGGTGATGGGGATCTCCCGGATGACCAGGGACGCGCTCTCGGCGGCCGTCTCGCTCGGCGACGAGGTGCTGGCGGTGACCGTCGTGCACACCGAGCCGGACTCCGAGGACCAGCAGGCCACCGACGCGCTGCTGCGCGACTGGGACCTCTGGCAGCCCGGTGTGCCGCTGGTCCGGGTGCCGGACGCGCACCGGCGGCTCGGCCGGCCGCTGGTGGGCTTCGTCAACGAGCTCGGCGCCGAGCACGCGTACGACCGGATCACCGTGCTGATCCCGGAGGTCGAGCCGGTCCGGCTCTGGCAGCGGGCGTTGCAGAACCAGCGCGGCGCACTGATCGACCGGGCGCTGCGCCGTGGCACCGACGCGGTGGTCTGCCGACTGCGGCTGCGGATGTAGTGGCGCGCCGGGCCTCTCCGGCGGCCGGCCCCCGCGCGTCTGCCATTACCCAAGCGGCACGGACGCTTACGCTCCGCTTGTGTTCAACGTCCCCGCCGCGCTCAAGCGCCTCGTCATCGGCCGGGCCATGCGCAGCGAGGAGCTGGGCGAGACCCTGCTCCCCAAGCGCCTGGCCCTGCCGATCTTCGCGTCCGACCCGCTCTCCTCGGTGGCCTACGCCACCGAGGAGATCCTCCTGGTGCTCACCATCGGTGGCACCGTGTTCCTCCACCTGACCCCGTGGATCGCGCTCGGTGTCGTCGTGCTGATGGCGGTGGTGGTGATGTCCTACCGCCAGGTCGTGTACGCCTATCCGGACGGCGGCGGCTCCTACGAGGTGGTGAGCAGCAACCTCGGCCCGCGGGCCGGCCTGGTGGTGGCCGCCGCGCTGCTGGTCGACTACGTGATGACGGTGGCGGTCTCGGTGGCCTCCGGGGTGGACAACATCATCTCGGCGTTCCCCAGCATCGGCGGCGCCCGGGTGGGGATGGCGATCGGGTTCGTGGTGCTGCTGGCCGCGATGAACCTGCGCGGGGTCCGGGAGTCCGGCAAGACCTTCGCCGCCCCGACCTACCTCTTCATCTTCGGCATCCTGCTGATGGTGATCACCGGTCTGGTCCAGGCGGCGCTCGGGCACCCGCCGGTGGCCGCCAGCGCCAAGTACCCGATCACCCCGGAGGGCAGCGCCAACACCCTGGCCGGGGCCGCCCTCGTCCTGCTGGCCCTGCGCGCCTTCGCCTCCGGCTGCACCGCGCTCACCGGGGTCGAGGCGATCTCCAACGGGGTGCCGGCCTTCCGCAAGCCCAAGTCGCGCAACGCCGCCACCACGATGACGGTGATGGGCCTGACCGCCGTGGTGATGTTCGCCGGGATCACCGCGCTGTCACTGGTCGCCAAGGTCCACAAGACCAACGACACCTGCCAGCTGGTGGGCTTCCCGGGCGACTGCCACACCGCCTCGCAGCCGACCGTGATCGCCCAGCTGGCCTCGTCGATCTTCGGCGGTGACCACAGCCCGCTCTTCTTCTACATCCAGGCGGCCACCGCGCTGGTCCTGATCCTGGCGGCGAACACCGCGTTCAACGGGTTCCCGCTGCTCGCCTCGATCCTCGCCCAGCACCGCTACCTGCCCCGGCAGCTGCACACCCGCGGCGACCGGCTGGCCTTCTCCAACGGGATCATCGCGCTGGCCGTGGTCAACGCCGGCCTGCTCTGGCTGTACGGAGCCAACGTCACCAGCCTGATCCACCTCTACATCCTGGGCGTCTTCACCTCCTTCACGCTCTCCCAGATCGGCATGGTCCGGCACTGGAACGAGACGCTGGCGACCGAGACCGACCCGGCCGTGCGGGGCGCCGCCCAGCGCTCCCGGGTGATCAACGGCTTCGGCGCGGTCGTCACCGCGCTGGTGCTGGTGATCGTGCTGATCACCAAGTTCACCCAGGGCGCCTGGCTCGCCGTGCTGGCCGCGGTGGTGCTCTGGGTGATGATGCGCGGCATCCGGCGGCACTACGACGCGGTCGCCGACGAGCTGGCGGTGGTGGACCCGAAGGCCGAGTCGGTCCACCCGTCCAAGGTGCACGGCATCGTGCTGGTCTCCACGCTGCACAAGCCGACCCTGCGGGCGCTGGGCTACGCCGAGGCGTTCCGGCCGGACACCCTGGAGGCGGTCACCGTCGCGGTGGAGAAGGAGTCGATGGACGAGCTCAAGCAGAAGTGGTCGGACTACGACGTCCGGGTGCCGCTCAAGGTGCTGGACTCGCCGTACCGGGAGATCACCAAGCCGGTGGTCGGCTACGTCCGTTCGGTCAAACGCGACAGCCCGCGCGACGTGGTCGCCGTCTTCATCCCCGAGTACGTGGTCGGCCGCTGGTGGGAGCACCTGCTGCACAACCAGTCGGCGCTCTGGCTGAAGAGCCGGCTGCTCTTCACCCCCGGCGTGATGGTGATCAGCGTGCCCTGGCAGCTCTCCTCGGCCCCCCGCGCCGACCATCCGGCCCGCCGCGCCCCCGGGGCGGTCCGCCGCGGCGAGCCCGCCGGCCCCGAACGCGAGCCGATCCGCACCGGCAAGCAGGGCTGAGCCAGTACCCGCCCGCACCGGCCCCGGACGACGCGATCGTCCGGGGCCGAGTGCGTTATCGCCGTGTTATCCCCCCGTGACCGCGCCGAACGGGACCGTATGAGGGCCGTCAACAATCGAACGGGGCCCGTATGGAGGGCGTCAAGAACCTTCTGCGGCCCGGATCCGGACGGTTTGCTACTGGGGCCGGCCTGCCGCCGGTGTCGTGAAGCCCCGCGTGGAGGTACACGGCCAGGTCCCAACCACCTTGGTGGAGCCCATGCTCGACTTCGTCTTCGTCGGCCTCACGGTTGTCGTGTTCGCCGTCCTCGCTCTGATCGCCCGGGGGGTGGAGAAGCTGTGAGCGTCGAGAACATCGCAGGTCTCGTCATCGCCGTCGCGCTCATCGGCTACCTCGTCGTGGCGCTGATCTACCCGGAGAAGTTCTGACATGAGCTCCACTCTCGCGGGTTGGTTGCAGGCCCTTGCCCTGGTGGGCGCGCTGGCCCTGTGTTACCGCCCTCTTGGCGACTACATCGCCAAGCTCCTCACCACCGCCAAGCACCTGAAGGTGGAGCGCGGTCTGTACAAGGTGATCGGGGTCGACGGCGACGCCGACCAGCGCTGGCCGAGCTACCTGCGCTCGGTGCTGGCCTTCTCGGCGGTCTCGGTCGTCTTCCTCTACGCGTTCCTGCGGCTGCAGGACAAGCTGATGCTGAGCCTCGGTTTCAAGGGGATGGCTCCGCACAGCGCGTGGAACACCGCGATCTCGTTCGTGACCAACACCAACTGGCAGGACTACGGCGGCGAGTCGACGCTGGGCCACCTGGTGCAGATGGCCGGCCTGGCGGTGCAGAACTTCGTCTCGGCCGCCGTCGGCATCGCCGTGGTGGCGACGCTGATCCGGGGCTTCACCCGCTCCAAGACGGACCGGGTGGGCAACTTCTGGGTGGACCTGACCCGGATCGTGCTGCGCCTGCTGCTGCCGCTGTCGATCGTCTTCGCGCTGGTCCTGGTGGCCAACGGTGCGATCGAGAACCTGCACGGGTTCCACCAGGTGACCACGCTGGCCGGCGACACCCAGTCGATCCCGGGCGGTCCGGTGGCCTCGCAGGAGGCCATCAAGGAGCTGGGCACCAACGGTGGTGGCTTCTTCAACGCCAACTCGGCGCACCCCTTCGAGAACCCGACCGGTTTCACCAACTGGCTGGAGATCT
This sequence comes from Kitasatospora sp. NPDC052896, assembly GCF_044547075.1. Lineage (NCBI taxonomy): Bacteria > Bacillati > Actinomycetota > Actinomycetes > Kitasatosporales > Streptomycetaceae > Kitasatospora > Kitasatospora sp. NPDC052896. The sequence goes on along the minus strand of NZ_JBITZU010000001.1, from coordinate 261,594 downwards.
TCCTGCTGCTGGTGATCTCGTTCTCGCTGCCGCGCACCTTCGGCAAGATGGTCGGCGACCACCGCCAGGGCTACGCGATCGTCTCCGTGATGGGGCTCTTCTGGGTCGCCTCGTCCGCGGCGCTGACCTTCTTCGAGACGCACCCCGCCGGTGTGGCGCTGAAGGCGGCCGGTGGGGCGATGGAGGGCAAGGAGGTCCGCTTCGGCCTCTGGGCCTCCAGCCTCTTCGCCTCCTCGACGACGCTGACCTCGACCGGTGCGGTGGACGCCGCGCACGACTCGCTCACCCCCGGCGGTGGCGGCGTGACGATCTTCGACATGATGCTCGGCGAGATCGCCCCCGGCGGCACCGGCTCGGGCCTGTACGGGATGCTGATCCTGGCGATCGTGGCGGTCTTCGTGGCCGGCCTGATGGTCGGGCGCACCCCGGAGTACCTGGGCAAGAAGCTCGGCGGCCGGGAGATGAAGTTCGCCTCCCTCTACATCCTGACCACGCCGGCGATCGTGCTGATCGGCGCGGGTGTCGCGATCGCGCTGCCCGGTGAGCGGGCACAGATGCTCAACTCCGGTGCGCACGGCTTCTCCGAGATCCTGTACGCGTTCACCTCGGCGGCGAACAACAACGGTTCGGCGTTCGGTGGTCTGACGGTGAACACGCCGTGGTACGACACCGCGCTCGGCCTGGCGATGGTCCTGGGTCGGTTCCTGCCGATGGTCTTCGTGCTGGCGCTGGCCGGCTCGCTCGCCCAGCAGCAGCCGGTTCCCGCCACCCCGGGCACCCTGCCCACCCACAAGCCGCTGTTCGTGGGCCTGCTGTCGGGCGTCGTCCTGATCGTCGTCGGCCTCACCTACTTCCCTGCCCTGGCCCTCGGGCCGCTCGCGGAGGGTCTGCACTGATGTCCACCCCCACTCTCACCGTTCCCCCGCAGCAGGAGGAAGTGGTCCCGCACCGGGCCGCCAGCAACCTGCTCGATCCCAAGGTCCTCCTCGCGGCGGTCCCCGACGCGGTCAAGAAGCTCGACCCGCGGGTCATGGTCAAGAACCCGGTCATGTTCGTGGTCGAGGTCGGTTCGGTGGTCACCACCGTCTCCGCGATCGCGCACCCCTCGGTGTTCGCCTGGGCGATCACCGTCTGGCTCTGGCTGACCACGGTCTTCGCCAACCTGGCCGAGGCCGTCGCCGAGGGCCGCGGCAAGGCGCAGGCCGACACGCTGCGCCGCACCAAGACCGACACGATGGCCCGGCGGCTGGTCAACTGGCCCGCCTCGCAGGCCGAGGAGTCGGTGGCCGGTACCGAGCTGCGGCTCGGCGACCACGTGGTGGTCGAGGCCGGCGAGATCATCCCCGGCGACGGTGACGTCGTCGAGGGCGTCGCCTCCGTGGACGAGTCGGCGATCACCGGTGAGTCCGCTCCCGTCATCCGCGAGTCGGGTGGTGACCGCAGCGCGGTGACCGGTGGCACCAAGGTGCTCTCCGACCGGATCGTGGTGAAGATCGCCTCCGAGCCCGGCAAGTCGTTCATCGACCGGATGATCGCGCTGGTCGAGGGCGCGGCCCGGCAGAAGACGCCGAACGAGATCGCGCTCAACATCCTGCTGGCCTCGCTGACCATCGTCTTCCTGGTCGCGGTGGTCACCCTGCAGCCGATGGCCTCCTTCGCGGGGGCGCCGCAGACACTGATCGTGCTGGTCGCGCTGATCGTGGCGCTGATCCCGACCACCATCGGCGCGCTGCTCTCCGCGATCGGCATCGCCGGCATGGACCGACTGGTGCAGCGCAACGTGCTCGCCATGTCGGGCCGCGCGGTCGAGGCGGCCGGTGACGTCAACACCCTGCTGCTGGACAAGACCGGCACCATCACGCTGGGCAACCGGCAGGCCGCCGAGTTCCTGCCGGCCGGGGGCGTGAACACCGACGACCTGGCGAACGCCGCCCAGCTCTCCTCCCTCGCGGACGAGACGCCGGAAGGCCGCTCGATCGTGGTGCTGGCGAAGACCGAGTACGGTCTGCGGGCCCGCGTCCAGGGCGAGTTGACGCACGCGACCTGGGTCCCGTTCACCGCGCAGACCCGGATGTCGGGTGTCGACCTGGACGAGGCCGACGGTCTGCACCAGGTCCGCAAGGGCGCGGCCGGCTCGGTCGCCAACTGGGTCACCGAGAACGGCGGCACGGTCGGCGGTGACATCAACGAGCTGGTGGACCGGATCTCCGGCGCCGGCGGCACCCCCCTGGTGGTCGCCGAGCGCAGAGGCAGCGCCGCCCCCCGGGCCCTGGGCGTCATCTACCTGAAGGACGTCGTCAAGGAGGGCATGAAGGAGCGCTTCGACGAGCTGCGCCGGATGGGCATCAAGACCATCATGATCACGGGTGACAACCCGCTGACCGCCAAGGCGATCGCGGACGAGGCCGGGGTGGACGACTTCCTGGCCGAGGCCACGCCCGAGGACAAGATGGCCTTGATCAAGAAGGAGCAGGAAGGTGGCAAGCTGGTCGCCATGACCGGTGACGGCACCAACGACGCTCCCGCGCTGGCCCAGGCGGACGTGGGCGTGGCGATGAACACCGGCACCATGGCGGCCAAGGAGGCCGGCAACATGGTGGACCTGGACTCCAACCCCACCAAGCTGATCGAGATCGTCGAGATCGGCAAGCAGCTGCTCATCACGCGTGGCGCGCTCACCACCTTCTCGATCGCCAACGACGTCGCGAAGTACTTCGCGATCATCCCGGCCATGTTCGCCAGCGTGTACCCGGGCCTGGGGCACCTGAACATCATGGCGCTGCACAGCCCGAAGTCCGCGATCACCTCGGCGATCATCTTCAACGCCCTGGTCATCATCGGCCTGATCCCGCTCGCCCTGCGTGGGGTGAAGTACCGGCCATCGGACGCGAGTTCGTTGCTGCGGCGGAACATCGGGATCTACGGTTTCGGTGGTCTGATCGTGCCGTTCATCGGGATCAAGGCGATCGACCTGGTCGTCCAGTTCATTCCCGGCCTGCGCTGAGAGACGGAGGAAAGCCATCATGCCCAAGCCCCTGCCCACCTCCGTTCGCACCCACTTCACCGCGCTGCGGATGCTGCTGGTGATGACCGTGATCTGCGGTGTCGCCTACCCGCTGCTGGTCACCGGGATCAGCCAGGTCGCCTTCAGCCAGAAGGCGAACGGTTCGATCGTCAAGAACGCGAGCGGCCAGGAGATCGGGTCCAGCCTGCTGGGCCAGAACTTCAACCTGCCGAAGAAGAACCCGAACGACCCCAACGAGCAGGCCCAGCCGGACCCGAAGTGGTTCCAGCCGCGCCCCTCGGCGGCCGGTACCGGCTACGACCCGACGGCGTCGGGCCCCACCAACCTGGGTCCGAACAGCGACAAGCTGCTGAAGTCGGTCCAGGACGCCCGTCAGGCCGTCGCCCAGTTCGACGGCGTCGACCCGGCCACCGTGCCGGCCGACGCGATCACCTCCTCGGGTTCCGGCCTGGACCCGGACATCTCGGTCGCCTACGCCAAGGAGCAGATCAACCGGGTCGCCAAGGCCCGTGACCTGCCCACCGACGTGGTCGCCAAGCTGGTCGACAAGTACACCGAGAGCCGCTCGGTCGGCTTCCTCGGTGACCCCGGGGTGAACGTCCTCCTGCTCAACAAGGCACTCAGCGAGACGAAATGACGCTTCGTCAGATCGAGTGAAGCGGCCGGCCCGGGCCCGGGGATGATCTCCCCGAGCGTCCGGGCCGGCCCGCCCACGTTTCCGCCCATCCTGCGTGAAAGAGACCTCCATGGCTCGCGATCTCGGCCCCGGCGCCTCGGCACGGCGCGGCCGGCTACGGGTGTACCTCGGTTCGGCCCCCGGTGTCGGCAAGACCTACCGGATGCTGGACGAGGCCCGTCGCAGACAGGAACGCGGGGCGGACGTGGTGGTGGGCTGGATCGAGTGCCACGGGCGCAAGCACACCGCGGCCATGCTGGACGGCCTGGAGATCGTCCCGGCACTGCACCGGATCTACCGGGAGACCGAGTTCCGCGAGATGGACCTGGACGCGGTGCTCGCCCGCCGGCCGTCCGTGGCGCTGGTCGACGAGCTGCCGCACACCAACATCCCCGGCGGCCGCAACGCCAAGCGCTGGCAGGACATCGAGGAACTGCTCGCCGCCGGCGTCGACGTGATCACCACCGTGAACATCCAGCACCTGGAGAGCCTGAACGACGTCGTCCAGAAGATCACCGGGATCCCGCAGCGGGAGACGGTGCCGGACGAGGTGGTGCGCCGGGCCGACCAGATCGAACTCGTCGACATGGCTCCGCAGGCGCTCCGGCGCCGGATGGCCCATGGCAACGTCTACAAGGCCGAGAAGGTGGACGCCGCGCTCACCAACTACTTCCGGGTCGGCAACCTGACCGCGCTGCGCGAGCTCGCCCTGCTCTGGGTGGCCGGGCGGGTCGACGAAGGGCTGCGCGAGTACCGGTCCACCCACCGCATCGACCGGGTCTGGGAGACCAGCGAACGGGTCGTGGTCGCGCTCACCGGCGGGCCGGAGGGGGAGACCCTGATCCGCCGCGCCGCCCGGATCGCCGACCGCACGATCGGCGGCCAGGGCGACAACCGGCTGCTGGCGGTGCACGTCACCCGCAGCGACGGGCTGGCCGGTGCCTCACCGGCGGCGCTGGCCACCCAGCGCCAGCTGGTGGAGACCCTGGGCGGCAGCTACCACGTGGTGGTCGGGGACGACATCCCGAGCGCGCTGCTCGCCTTCGCCCGCGCCAACGACGCCACCCAGCTGGTGCTCGGCACCAGCCGGCGCGGCCGGGTCAACCGCTTCCTGACCGGCCCGGGCATCGGCGAGACCACCGTCGACCAGTCCGAGGACATCGACGTCCACATGGTCACCCACGAGTTCACCGGGCGTGGCCGGCTGCCCTCGCTGGGGCGCCGGCACTCGCGGCGGCGGACCGTGGCCGGCTTCGGCTCCGGCCTGCTGCTGCCCTTCGCACTGACCGCGCTGCTCTCCCAGCTGCACCACACGGTCAACCTGACCACCGACGCGCTGCTCTTCCAACTCGGAGTGGTGGCGGTCGCGTTGCTCGGTGGCGCGGTCTCCGCGCTGGTGGCCGCGCTGGTCGCCTCGCTGCTGCTGAACTACTACTTCATCCCGCCGGTGCACACCTTCACCATCGGCGAGACCAACAACTGGATAGCGCTGCTGGTCTTCGCGGCGGTCGCGCTCACCGTCTCCACCGTGGTGGACCGGGCCGGCCGGCAGACCAGCCGGGCGGCCCGGGCCACCGCCGAGGCCGAGACGCTCAGCACGCTGGCCGGCAGCGTGCTGCGCGCCCGGGAGAGCAGCAGCGGCGGCAGCGGCTCGGCCATCCCGACCCTGCTGGAGCACTCCCGGACCACCTTCGGCCTGGACTCGGTGGCCCTGCTCTCCCGCGCCACCGGCGAGGTGATCGCCCGCAGCGACGGCTCGGGCGAGCAGGCCGCAGAGCGGGACACCACCGAGGTGCCGGTCGGTTCGGACGCGCTGCTGATCCTGGCCGGCCGTCGGCTGCCGGCCGACGAGCAGCGGGTGCTGACCGCCTTCGCCGCGCACGTCGCCGCAGCGCTGGAGCGCGACCGGCTGGCCGCGGTGGCCGCCGAGGTCGAGCCGATCAAGGCGGCGGACCGGATGCGCACCGCGCTGCTCGCCGCCGTCAGCCACGACCTGCGCACCCCGCTGGCCGCGGCGCTGGCCTCGGTCGGCTCGCTGCGCAGCCCGGACGTCGAGTTCTCGCCCGAGGACCAGGCCGAGCTGCTGGCCACCGCGGACGAGTCGCTGGTCAAGCTGAACCGGCTGGTGGACAACCTGCTCGACATGAGCCGGCTGCAGGCCGGCGCGCTCACCCTCAACCTGGCCGCGGTGCACCTGGAGGAGGTGCTGCCGCGGGCGCTCGACTCACTGCCCGACCCGCAGGTCCCGGTGCAGCCGCTCGACCTGGACCACGTGCCCGCGGTGCTGGCCGACCCGCCGCTGCTGGAGCGGGTGCTGGCCAACGTGATCACCAACGCGCTGCGGCACAACGCGCCGGGCGCGCCTGTGCTGGTCACCGCCAGCGCGCATCAGGACCAGGTGCAGATCCGGATCGCCGACCGCGGTCCCGGCATTCCGCCCGCCGACCGCGACCGGGTGTTCCTGCCCTTCCAGCGGCTCGGTGACACCGACAACACCAGCGGCGTGGGCCTGGGCCTCGCGCTCTCCCGCGGCCTGGCCGAGGCGATGGGCGGCACCCTGGAGGTCGAGGACACCCCCGGGGGTGGCACCACGATGCTGCTCACCCTGCCGGTAGCCGAGGAGGGGACCCTGTGAACCAGCCGACCGACCCGCGCCGCCGGCCGTTCGAGGTGCCGGCATGAGCCACATCCTGGTGGTGGACGACGAGCCGCAGCTGCTGCGCGCGCTGCGGATCAACCTGCGGGCCCGCAAGTACGACGTGGCCACCGCCGACACCGGAAGCGCCGCGCTGGACTCGGCCGAGCGGACCAGGCCGGACGCCGTGCTGCTCGACCTGGGCCTGCCGGACCTGGACGGCGTCGAGGTGATCCACCGGCTGCGCAGCCGGCTGCCGGTGCCGATCATCGTGCTCTCCGGCCGCAGCGGTGCCGACGACAAGATCCAGGCGCTGGACGCCGGCGCCGACGACTACGTCACCAAGCCCTTCCTGATGGACGAGCTGTTCGCCCGGCTGCGCGCGGTGCTGCGCCGCCCGGCCGCCCCCGCGCCCGGCACCCGGGCCGTGCTGGGCGACCACCTGATCGACCTGGCGGCCTGCACGGTGGTGCGCGCCGACGGCGCTGAGGGCCAGCTGCGGCTCACCCCGACCGAGTGGCGGATCCTGACCATGCTGCTCAGCAACCCGGGCCGGCTGCTGCCCGGTCGGCAGATCCTCCGCACGGTCTGGGGGCCGGACCACGAGGAGCGCGGCAACTACCTGCGGGTCTACTTCGCCGGCCTGCGCCGCAAGCTGGAACAGGATCCGGCCCGACCCCGGCACCTGATCACCGAACCCGGCATCGGCTACCGCTACGAGCCCTAGGACCCCACGGGCGCTAAGGGTGCGTCAAGACCGGCGCTCGCGGCGCCAAGGGGGCGTCAGGACGGAGCAGAATCGATCGCCTCGGGCCTAGCGTCAGTCGTGAGGAAACGGTTCCGCTCCGCTCCGTGGGGGAGCCCGGTCCCATACCGGGTCAGGAGCTGGACCGCGCCGGACACGGCGGACCCCGACCGGGGTCCGTCCCGACCGGCGGCCAGGTGATGGGGAGGGGACGCGCGGCCATGGCAGCGGGAGCAGGAGCGACGGTCGTACCGGGGGAGAGCCTGTCGGCGGAGACGGGCTCGGGTACGGCCGGGGCGGCTCCCGCGCCGCGCGATCCCCGCACCGGTCCCTCCGCCGCGGCACCGGGCCGGACCAGGAACCGGCTGCTCACCGACGCCTACTGGACCACCCCGCGCCGGGTCCGCGCGCTCACCGGCCTCAGCCTGGCCGGTCTGCTGGCCTTGGCGGCCGTCGCCGGCACCGTCCTGGGCGGCGCCCGGGACAGCATCGACACCATCGGCCACCGCGCCGCGCCGCAGGCCGAGCGGGCCTCCGACCTCTACTTCGCGCTCAGCGACCTGGACGCCCAGGCGGCCAACCTGCTGCTGGTCGGCGCCGCCCCGGCCGACTCCGCCGAGCGCCAGGCGGTCGAGAACACCTACCAGCAGCGCCGGGCCCAGGCCGACCAGGACCTCCAGCAGGCCGCCGAGGCCAGCGCCGACGACCCCTCCGGGCAGCAGGCGGTCGCCGCCGTGCTGGGCGCGCTGGGCCAGTACGAGGCCCTGGTGGCCCGCTCCGACCTGGAGGAGAGCACGGCCGAGGCGCAGCCCGGCAAGCCGCCGGCCGACGCGCTGGCCGACTACCAGCAGGCCACCGACCTGCTCCGGCAGCGGCTGCTGCCCGCGGCCGACCAGGTGGCCAACAGCAACGCGGCCGTCGTGGACGGGAGTTACCGCTCCCAGCGGGCCGCACTCGGCTCCGGCTGGTGGTGGCTGCTGATCGTCGGCCTGCTCGCGCTGACGGCGCTGCTGGCCCTGCAGCGCACGCTGGCGGTCCGGTTCCGCCGGGTGGTCAACCCGCCGCTCGCGCTGGCCACCGTGCTCACCGCGGCCGGCCTGGTCTACCTGCTGTCGCTGGCCTCCGGAGCCGACCAGCACCTGGTGGTGGCCAAGAGCAACGCCTACGACTCGGTGATCGCGCTCAGCCGGGCCAAGGCGGTGGCCTACGACAGCAACGCCGACGAGAGCCGCTACCTCACCGACCCCTCCCGGGCCGTCGCCTACCAGCAGAGCTTCTTCGACAAGACCCAGTCGATCGTCCAGATCGACGGCGCGACCCTGGACAGCTACGACGGCCGACTCGCCCCGCTGACCGCCGCCGTGCTGGCCGATCCGGCCAAGGTCGGGTTCGGCGGCTACCTCGGCGACGAGCTGCGCAACATCACCTTCCCCGGCGAACAGGCCGCCGCGGACAAGGTGTTGACCTCGTTCCAGACCTACCAGGCGGACGACCGGAAGATCCGCTCGCTCCAGGCCGAGGGGGAGCTGTCGGACGCCATCGCCTTCGACACCGGCACCGCGCCCGGCCAGTCCGACGGCGACTTCACGGTGCTGAGCAACGCCTTCGACAACGTGATCGGGATCAACCAGCACGCCTTCGACCAGGCAGTCTCGGCCGCCGACGGCGACCTGGGCACCGGCACCACGGTGCTCGGCGGGGTCCTGCTGCTGCTCGTGGTCGGCCTGAGCGTCCTCGGGGTCCGCCCCCGGCTGCGCGAGTACCGCTGAGCCGGTTCAGCGGTGCCCGCTCTGCCGGGGCAGGGCGAGCGCCACGGTGTCCGCGAACTCCCGTACCGCGCTGGTCCGGGAGACCACCCGGCCGCTGTGCACCACCAGCCGGCTGTGTCCGCCGGCCAGCGCCCCGGCCAGGCTGTCCCCGCGCACCGCGAGCAGCTCGGCCGGGAACCCGGCATCCACCCGGACCGGCGGCAGGCCCATCACCAGCCGGGCCTGGTTGCTCACCGCCTCGTAGGCCGCCACCGTGCCCAGCCCGCCGCCCGCCGCCAGTAGGTAGGCGGCCTCCAGCGGGTCCGCCCGGCCGACCGGGTTGGCCAGGTCGCGCAGCGCCCCGCTGCCGGCCGCCAGGGCGATCTGACGGTCGATCAACTCCCTCACCAGCAGGGGACTCAATCCCTCGGGCTGACCGTCCACCCCGCAGCAGGAGCCGCTCTGCGGCAGGCAGACCACCCGAACTCCGGCCGTCCGCAGAACGGTTGCCCCGCCGGGCGTCAGCCGGTCGCACGGCGCGAATGCCACCCGCGGTCGCAGCGGCGCCAACGCCGCCGTGATCCTGGCCAGTTGGGCCTGGTCGGCGGCCCGGGTGTGCAGATCGACCGGGCAGTCGAAGTCCAGCGCCGCGCCGGCCAGCGTCTGCACGTAGCCGACCGGGTCCGGGTCCAGCTCGGGGCAGCCGCCGATCGCGTCCGCGCCGAGCCGGAGCGCCTCGCGCAGCCGGGCCCGGCCGTCCGCGCCGGCGACCCCGGTCAGCAGCCGCGGGACGGCCACCACCTGCAGCTCCGCCAGCCCGCGCAGCGCCTGCCGGGCGGTGAGCACGGCCTCCAGTCGGCGCAGCCCGTGCACGTCGCCGATCCGGACGTGGGTGCGCTGCGCGGTGGCGCCGTAGCCGAGCGAGGTGAGCGCGGCCTCGGTGACCCGGCGGACCAGCTCCGTCGGGGTCTCCGGATCGCCCGGGGCGGCGGCCGGCGTCGCGGGCGGCGCGGCCGGCAGCGCGGTGGGCGGCGGCACGGTGGCGGAGAAGGCGCTGTCGTGGTGCGCGTGCGGCTCGGCCGGGGCGGGCAGCAGCAGGTAGCCGGTGAGGTCGATCCGGGCACCGGTCACCGTCGCGCTGCCGCAGGGCAGGGCGCTCTGCGGCAGCGGGCCGAGGCTGCCGGCGGTGCCGACCGCCTGGATCCGGGTGCCGCTGATCCGGACGTCCACCAGGCGCCCGTCGACCAGCCGGGCGCCGGCCAGCAGCAGCACCGGCCCGTGGCTGAGCGGCCCCTCCGGGCCGGTGTGCGGCGGCGAGGGCGGGCCACCGGGGCCGGTCGGGCCGGGTTCTGGTCCGTCGGCGGGTGCGCTGTTCGCGCTCATCGGCCGGCTCCTCCCAGTCCTGCTGTGCCCGTCGCCCTGCCGCCCCCGTCCCGCGGGCCGGAACGGTCGGGGCAGAGCGATCACTGGCGGCCGAGCCTATGGTCCGCGCGGGTACGGAGCCGGGAGGCTCGCGCGAGTCGCCGGTCGGCCGAACGCCCGGCCTCGCTCCGCCCGCCCGTGCGGCCCTCGGACCTGCGATCTTCCGGCCCGGATACGGATTTCATCTCTGGGCCGGAACCGTGTAATGTCTTCCTCGTTCGACCGGTTCGCCCCTATAGCTCAGTCGGTAGAGCGTCTCCATGGTAAGGAGAAGGTCTGCGGTTCGATTCCGCATGGGGGCTCTGGTGAGCGGGATTTCCACTTCGCTGGGATCTCGATCATCCAAAGCGGTGTAGCTCAGTTGGTAGAGCAAGCGGCTCATAATCGCTGTGTCACCGGTTCAAGTCCGGTCACCGCTACCCCGCGTAGTCGATCGGGAGGTCGTACTCCCGATCGGCTACTCTTGTCGTGTCATCACCCATTGTCCAAGGAAGGCACTCCCGTGGCTGCCACCGACGTCCGCCCGAAGATCACGCTGGCCTGCGTGGAGTGCAAGGAGCGGAACTACATCACCAAGAAGAACCGGCGCAACGACCCGGACCGTCTTGAGATGAAGAAGCACTGCCCCCGCTGCAACTCGCACACCGCCCACCGCGAGACCCGCTGACCCCGCAGGGAGTCATCGGGCCCGTGTGAGCACCAGGTCCTCGCCTTCAGGCCGCATCCCGTCGGGGTGCGGCCTGAAGTCGTATTCGCACCACGGAATCTGAGGAGTAGTCCATGCCGCTCGACCCCTCCTTCATCGGGCGGACGTATCCGCCCACCGAGCCGTACGAGGTCGGTCGGGAGAAGATCCGCGAGTTCGCCACCGCGATCGGTGACGCCAACCCGGCCTACCGGGACCCGGAGGCGGCCAAGGCCCTCGGTCACCCGGACGTGATCGCCCCGCCGACCTTCCCGTTCGTGCTGAGCTACCGGGCGGCGGCCCAGGTGGTCGAGGATCCCGAGCTGGGGCTGGACTTCAGCCGGGTGGTGCACGGCGACCAGAAGTTCGCCTACACCCGCCCGGTCCGCGCGGGCGACCGGCTGAGCGTGGTCATCTCGATCGACGCCATCAAGTCGCTGGCGGGCAACGATGTCCTGACGGTCCGCGGCGAGCTGCTGGACGACGGCGGCGAGCACGTGGTGACGTCCTTGATGACGCTGGTCGCGCGGGCGGCCACCGATGAGGCGGGGGAGTAACGATGGCCGTCAGCTTCGACGAGGTCGAGGTCGGGACCGAGCTCCCGGCCGGCAGCTTCCCGGTGACCCGGGCCACCCTGGTCCAGTACGCCGGTGCCTCGGGCGACTTCAACCCGATCCACTGGAACGAGAGGTTCGCGCTGGAGGTCGGCCTGCCCGACGTCATCGCGCACGGCATGTTCACCATGGCCGAGGCGATCCGGGTGGTCACCGACTGGACCGGCGACCCGGCCTCGGTGGTCGAGTACGGCTGCCGCTTCACCAAGCCCGTGGTGGTCCCGAACGACGGCGTGGGCGCGGTGATCGAGGTCACCGGCAAGGTCGCCGCGCTGCTGGAGGACCGCCGGGTGCGGGTGGACCTGGTCGCCACCAGCGCCGGCCAGAAGGTGCTCGGGATGAGCCGCGCGGTGGTCCAGCTGGCCTGACGGGCGACGACGGGCGGGCCCCGGGTGGGCCCGCCCGTTTTTCCCGCTTGACCAAGTAGTGATTGGCCACTAACTTATCGCCCATGGCAAGGGCGAGCATCCGGATGACGGCCGAGGAGCGGCGCGAGAGCGTCATCCGCGCGGCGCTGATCGAGTTCGCCCGGGGCGGCTACCACGGCACCTCGACCGAGGCGATCGCCCGCCGGGTCGGGGTCTCGCAGCCGTACCTCTTCCGGCTCTTCCCCGGCAAGCAGGCGATCTTCATCGAGGCCTGCCGGCGCTGCTGCCGGGACGTCTGGCAGGCCTTCGACCGGGCCTCGGAAGGGCTGACCGGCGCCGAGGCGCGGGCTGCGATGGGTGCGGCCTACCTGGAGTTCATCGCCGACCGTGACCAGCTGCTGATGCAGATGCAGATGCAGGTCGCGGTGGCCGGCGCGGAGGCGGGCGGTGACGTCGAGCTCGGCGAAGCGGTCCGGGCGTCCTGGGTCGAGCTCTGGGAGAACAGCCGGCTGCGGATGGGCGGTGACCACCTCGGCGCCGCCGAGTTCTTCGGTCAAGGGATGCTGATCAACGCCCTGGTCGCGATGGGCTTCCCGATGGAACACCCGATCTGGGCCTTCTACGACGAGGGGGACGAGGAGAAGGCCGAGCAGTCGGCCGAGTAGCCGGAGAAGGGCCCGCGGGAGCGGGCCCTTCTTTCGACCCACAGAAGTTATTGATCAATAACTACTAATAGGGGGAAACCTCCGATGCAGGACAGCACCGACCGCACGCCGGGCTTCGGCCGCACCGCGGTCTGGACCCTGGTGATCACCAGCGTGGCCGGCTTCATGGCCTCGCTGGACAACCTCGTCGTCACCACCGCCCTGCCGTCCATCCGGGCCCACCTCGGCGGCGGCCTCTCCGACCTGGAGTGGACCGTCAGCGCCTACACCCTCACCTTCGCGGTGCTGCTGATGCTCGGCGCCGCGCTCGGTGACCGGTTCGGCCGCCGCCGGTTCTTCCTGGCCGGCCTGACCGTCTTCACCGCGGGCTCGGCCGCTGCCGCGCTCGCCCCGGGCATCAACGCGCTGATCGTCGCCCGGGCCGTGCAGGGCGCCGGCGCCGCGGTGATGATGCCGCTGACGCTGACCCTGCTCACCACCGCGGTGCCGGAAGCCCGGCGCGGGGCGGCCTTCGGGATCTGGTCCGGCGTCAACGGCCTGGCCGTCGCCACCGGCCCGCTGATCGGCGGCGCGCTCACCCAGCACCTCTCCTGGCAGTGGATCTTCTGGCTGAACGTGCCGATCGGCCTGCTGCTGCTCCCGTTCGCCCTCCGCCGGCTCACCGAGAGCCGGGGCACCGGCCGGGCGCTGGACGTGCCGGGCACCGTACTGGTCAGCCTCGGCCTGTTCGGCGTGGTCTTCGCCCTGGTCCGCGGCAACGCCGACGGCTGGACCAGCGCGCCGGTGCTCACCGGCCTGGTCGCCGGCGCGGGCTTCCTGGCCGGCTTCGTCCGCCACGAGCTGCGCGCCGCGCACCCGATGCTGCCCATGCGGCTCTTCCGCGGCCGCGCCTTCACCGCGGTGAACGTCGCCAGCCTGCTGATGTTCCTGGGCATGTTCGGCTCGATCTTCCTGATCAGCCAGTACCTGCAGAGCGTGCTGGGGACCACTCCGACCGAGGCCGGCGTGCGGATGCTGCCCTGGACCGGGATGCCGCTGCTGGTCTCGCCGCTCGCCGGCGCCCTCTCCGACCGGATCGGCGGCCGGCCCATCGTGGTCACCGGGCTGGCACTGCAGGCGCTCGGCCTGGCGATGTTCGCCACCATCGCGCACCACAGCAGCTCGTACGGCGCCCAGATCCCCACCCTGGTGGTCTGCGGGGTCGGCATGTCGCTCTACTTCGCGCCCACCGCCAGTCTGGTGATGGCCAGCGTCGCCCCGCACGAACAGGGGATCGCCTCCGGCGCCAACAACGCGATGCGCGAGGTCGGCGGGGCGCTCGGGGTGGCCGTGCTCTCCTCGGTCTTCTCCGCCCGGGGCGGCTACGGCACCGCCCACACCTTCGTCGACGGCCTGGTCCCCGCGCTGTACACCGGCGCCGCGGCGGTCGCGGTGGCGGCCGTCGCCGCCACGTTGCTCCCGCGCCGCCGGCCGGGCGACGCCCCGGCCGGGCCGGCCCCCGTGCCGCTCGAGCGCGTCGAGGCCTGACCGGCCACCGGGGGATACCGCGTCCGGCCGCCGCCGCGGGCGGTCGGTCGCGGCGGTCCCCGTACGCTAAGGGCGTGCAGGTACTCGAAAACGCCCCCCTCGCCCCGCTGACCACCCTCCGGCTCGGCGGCCCGGCCCGCCGCCTGGTCGTCGCGGAGACCGACGCCGAGGTGATCGACACCGTCCGCGCGGCCGACGACGCCGGCGAGCCGCTGCTGGTGATCGGCGGCGGCAGTAACCTGGTGATCGGCGACGCCGGCTTCGACGGCACCGTGCTGAGGATCGCCACCACCGGCTTCACCCTGGACGGCACCGCGCTGGAGCTGGCCGCGGGCGAGGTCTGGGCCGACGCGGTGACCCGCACGGTGGAGGCGGGCCTGGCCGGCATCGAGTTCCTGGCCGGCATCCCCGGCTCGGCCGGCGCCACCCCGGTGCAGAACGTCGGCGCCTACGGCCAGGAGGTGGCCGGCAGCATCACCGAGGTGGTCGCCTACGACCGCGAGCTGGGGGAGACGGTCACCCTCGGCAACGCCGACTGCGCCTTCTCCTACCGGCACAGCCGCTTCAAGGCCACCCCCGAGCGCTACGTGGTGCTGCGGGTCCGGTTCGGCCTGGAGCGGGCCGACGGTGCCTCCAGCCCGGTCCGGTACGCCGAGGTGGCCAGGACCCTCGGCGTCGAGGCCGGTCAGCGGGTGCCGCTGCGCACCGCCCACCAGACCGTGCTGGCACTGCGCGGCGGCAAGGGCATGGTGCTGGACCCGGCCGACCACGACACCTGGTCGGCCGGCTCGTTCTTCACCAACCCGATCCTCACCCCGGACGAGTACCAGGCGTTCCTGAGCCGGCTCGGCGACCTGGCCGCGCCCGCCTACCCCGCGCCGAACGGTCACACCAAGACCTCCGCCGCCTGGCTGATCGACCGCTCCGGCTTCGGCAAGGGCTACGGCAAGGGCCCGGCGACCCTCTCCACCAAGCACACCCTGGCGCTCACCAACCGCGGCCGGGCCACCACCGAGGACCTGCTCGCACTGGCCCGGGAGATCCGGGACGGCGTCCGGGCGTCGTTCGGCGTCGAGCTGGTCAACGAGCCGGTCCTGGTCGGCGTCGAGCTGTAGGGAGTCGAGCCGTAGGAAGGGGACAGGCCCCGGCTACTCGGCCGCCAGCCAGGCGTCGATCTCGGCCAGCAGCTCCTTGCGGGTCTCCTCCGGCGCCCGGGTGGCCCGCACCGACTGCCGGGCCAGCTCGGCGAGTTCGGCGTCGGAGAAACCGTGCACCCGGCGGGCCAGCTCGTACTGCTCGGCCAGCCGGGAGCCGAAGAGCAGCGGGTCGTCCGCGCCCAGCGCGAGCGGCACGCCCGCCTCGAAGAGCGTCCGCAGCGGCACCGCCTCGGCCTTCTCGTAGACCCCGAGCGCCACGTTGGAGGCCGGGCAGACCTCGCAGGTGATCTGCCGGTCGGCCAGTCGCTGGAGCAGCCGCGGGTCCTCGGCGGCCCGCACGCCGTGGCCGATCCGGCCGGCCCCCAGGTCGTCCAGGCAGTCCCGGACCGACTCCGGGCCGGCCAGCTCGCCGCCGTGCGGGGCGGCCAGCAACCCGGCCTTCCGGGCGATCGCGAAGGCCCGGTCGAAGTCGCGGGCCAGCCCGCGCCGCTCGTCGTTGGAGAGGCCGAAGCCCACCACGCCCTGGTCGGCGTAGCGGACGGCCAGCCGGGCCAGCGTCCGGGCGTCCATCGGCGACTTCATCCGGTTCGCCGCGACCAGCACCCGGATCCCCACCCCGGTGGCGGCGGAGGCCTCCCGCACCGCGTCCAGGATCAGCTCCAGCGCCGGGATCAGCCCGCCCAGCCGGGGCGCGTAGGAGGTCGGGTCCACCTGGATCTCCAGCCAGCGCGAGCCGTCCGCCAGCTCGTCCTCGGCGGTCTCCCGGACCAGCCGGCGGATGTCCTGCTCGTCCCGCAGCACCGAGCGCGCGGTGTCGTAGAGGCGCTGGAAGCGGAACCAGCCCCGCTCGTCGGTGGCCCGCAGCCTGGGGGGCTGCCCCGAGCTCAGCGCCTCGGGCAGCCGCACCCGGTGCTTCTCGGCCAGTTCCAGCAGGGTGGCCGGGCGCATCGAGCCGGTGAAGTGCAGGTGCAGATGGGCCTTCGGCAGCTGCCGGAGGTCGCGGGAGCCTGACAGGTGGTCCATTCGCTGATCCTGCCGCATCCACCCCCGGAACGGGAAGCGCCCCCTTCAGGTCCCCCGAAGGGGTGAAGGGGGCGCCACGTTCCGGGGGACCGCCGGGATCAGTCGCGGGCCTCGCCCAGCAGCTTCTGCATCCGGCCGACGCCCTCGGCCAGGTCGGCGTCGCCCAGCGCGTAGGAGAGCCGCAGGTAGCCCGGGGTGCCGAAGGCCTCGCCCGGGACGACGGCCACCTCGGCCTCCTCCAGGATCAGGCTCGCCAGCTCGGCCGAGGTCTGCGGACGGCGGCCGCGGATCTCCTTGCCCAGCAGCGCCTTGACCGACGGGTAGGCGTAGAACGCGCCCTCCGGCTCGGGGCAGTAGACGCCCTCGATCTCGTTGAGCATCCGCACGATGGTGCGCCGGCGGCGGTCGAAGGCGGCCTTCATCTCGTCCACCGCGGACAGGTCACCGCTCACCGCCACGAGTGCCGCCCGCTGCGCCACGTTGTTGACGTTCGAGGTGGCGTGCGACTGGAGGTTGGCGGCGGCGGCCACCACGTCCTTGGGTCCGATCAGCCAGCCGACCCGCCAGCCGGTCATCGCGTAGGTCTTGGCCACCCCGTTGACCACGATGCACTTGTCCGCCAGCTCCGGCAGCAGCGCGGGCAGCGAGCTGAACTCGGCGTCCCCGTAGACCAGGTGCTGGTAGATCTCGTCGGTGAGCACCCACAGGCCGTGCTCGGCGATCCAGCGGCCGATCGCCTCGGTCTCGGCCCGGGTGTAGACCGAGCCGGTCGGGTTGGACGGCGAGACGAAGAGGACGACCTTGGTGCGCTCGGTCCGGGCGGCCTCCAGCTGCTCCACCGAGACCTTGTAGTTGGTGGTCTCGTCGGCCACCACCTCGACCGGCACGCCGCCCGCGAGCCGGATCGACTCCGGGTAGGTGGTCCAGTACGGCGCCGGGACGATGACCTCGTCACCCGGGTCGAGGATGGCCGCGAAGGCCTCGTAGATCGCCTGCTTGCCGCCGTTGGTCACCAGCACCTGCGAGGGGTCCACCTGGTAGCCGCAGTCGCGCAGCGTCTTCGCCGCGATGGCCGCCTTGAGCTCGGGCAGCCCGCCGGCCGGGGTGTACCGGTGGTTCTTCGGGTCCTGGCAGGCCTCGACGGCCGCCGCGACGATGTAGTCCGGAGTGGGGAAGTCAGGCTCGCCGGCGCCGAAGCCGATCACCGGGCGGCCGGCGGCCTTGAGAGCCTTGGCCTTGGCGTCGACGGCGAGGGTCGCGGACTCCGCGATGGCGCCGATCCGAGCGGAGACCCGGCGGTCGGCGGGGGCAGTGTGGGCGGAGGAAGAAGCGCTCATACCTGCATGGTCGCAGAACCCGCAGGGCGCGTGCGGCGGGGTTTCACGATCCGTACCTGCGGATCCGTCGGAGGGGTTGCTCCGGAAGAGGTTCGACCAAACGCCGAGGAACCCGTACACTCACTGATCGATGGCTCCGGCCGCACCGCATCACCCGGGCGTTCACCGCGCAGGGGGATCGATGGGGTAGGTTGGGGACATCTCAAGTGCCGTGAGGCACTGTAGGGCACTAGCTCAATTGGTAGAGTCCCGGTCTCCAAAACCGGTGGTTGGGGGTTCGAGTCCCTCGTGCCCTGCTGCTTTTTCCGTGTCAGCCCGTTCGCTCCACCAGAGCGAGCGGGCTTGATGCAGAGAGGGCCCTGTTCAGTACTGCCTTTCGCCGGATCGCCCGTACTCACCAGGAGTACGTCAGTGACACTCGGCAGGACCCGGATTCAGGTGAGGACGAGTGACGGAGACCACGGGCTCCACCGCAACGCCTGAGAGCGGCAACCACGAGGGCGCCGACGCGGCGTCGGACGGTGTCGCCGAGGGCGCCGAGAAGACCCTCTCGCGGCGCGAGCGCAAGCGCGCCGGCGGTGGCGACAAGAAGTCGGGCAAGCGCGCCAAGCGCGGCCTGTTCGCCCGCATCGGGCTGTACTACCGGCAGATCATCGCGGAACTCCGCAAGGTCGTCTGGCCCACCCGCGGCGAGCTGATGAGCTACACCAGCGTCGTGGTCGTGTTCGTCGCCGTGATCATCGGCGTGGTGGCCGGGCTGGACTCGGGCTTCGCCAAGCTGACCTTCCTGATCTTCGGCTGATCCGCGCGGACAGCCGCCGCAGCACCCCCCACGACCCGGGCCGGACCAACGGCCCGGGTCGCGCTGTCGGCGTCGACCGGACGAGCCCGCTACCGTTGACTCGGTACTGTTGAGACGTCGAGCCGTAACCCACCACGCCCGCGTCGCCGGCGCGAGCGGTTGCGGCGCGGACGCGTACCATCTCCACCCCTCCAGGAAAGAAGCAGCCACCGTGTCTGAGTCCCCCCTGTACGACGCCGACGAGACCGTCCGCGAGGCGGCTGCGGATGTCGCCGCCGAGGATGCGGCTGAGGCTGCCGACGACGCCGAGGCCGGCGCCCGCACCGCGGACGCCGAGCAGATCGTCGACGCCGTGGACAGCGACGAGGACGAGGTCCAGGCGGCCGACGAGGCCGAGGCCGGCCTGCCGGCCGAGCAGGCCGCGATGCACGAGGTGACCGAGGAGGAGCTGGTCGCCGAGTCCGCCGAGGCCGGTGACGAGGCCGCCGTCGAGGAGGCCGAGGTCGAGACCGACCCGGTCGCCAAGTTCCGCGAGGAACTCAAGGGCATGTACGGCGAGTGGTACGTGATCCACACCTATGCCGGCTACGAGAACCGGGTGAAGCAGAACCTGGAGCAGCGCGCCGTCTCGCTCAACGTCGAGGACTACATCTTCCAGGCCGAGGTGCCGCAGGAGGAGGTCGTCCAGATCAAGAACGGTGACCGCAAGACCATCCGGCAGAACAAGCTCCCCGGTTACGTGCTGGTCCGCATGGAGCTGACCCCGGAGTCCTGGGGCGTGGTGCGCAACACCCCGGGTGTCACCGGCTTCGTCGGCAACGCCTACGACCCGTACCCGCTGACCCTGGACGAGGTCGTCAAGATGCTCGCCCCCGACGTCGAGCGGGCCGCCGCGAAGGAGGCCGGCAAGGCCTCGCCGGTCCGCCCGGTCGAGATCCAGGTGCTCGACTTCGAGGTCGGCGACTCGGTCACCGTCACCGACGGCCCGTTCGCGACCCTGCAGGCGACCATCAACGAGATCAACCCGGACTCGAAGAAGGTCAAGGGCCTGGTCGAGATCTTCGGCCGGGAGACCCCGGTCGAGCTGTCGTTCGACCAGATCCAGAAGAACTAGTCCAGATCTTCGGGTTCGGGGTGGGGCCACGGCCCCACCCCGAACCCGTTTTGGTCCAGCGACGCGCAAGCGTTAGCCTGGTCAGCTGTGTGTACCCACAGCCGGGTGTCGCCCCGGAGCCGTACGCACACCCATCGAAGGAAGGACCCGGAGAGACATGCCTCCCAAGAAGAAGAAGGTCACGGGGCTTATCAAGCTCCAGATCAACGCCGGTGCGGCCAACCCGGCCCCGCCGGTCGGCCCCGCGCTGGGTCAGCACGGCGTCAACATCATGGAGTTCTGCAAGGCCTACAACGCCGCGACCGAGTCGCAGCGTGGCATGGTCGTGCCGGTGGAGATCACGGTCTACGAGGACCGCAGCTTCACCTTCATCACCAAGACTCCGCCGGCCGCCAAGCTGATCCTCAAGGCCGCGGGCGTGGAGAAGGGCTCCGGCGAGCCCCACAAGACCAAGGTCGCGAAGCTCACCAGCGCCCAGGTCCGTGAGATCGCCACCACCAAGCTCCCCGACCTGAACGCCAACGACCTGGACGCCGCGGAGAAGATCATCGCGGGTACCGCCCGGTCCATGGGCATCACCGTCGAGGGCTGACCTCCTTCCCCATCCCTGGGACTGACGCGAGCCAGTCCCGCGTGGTAGGGCCGGCGCGGCCCGTACACCACGACTCCAAGCAATCAGGAGCAGCAGTGAAGCGCAGCAAGGCCCTCAAGGCCGCCGACATCAAGGTCGAGCCCGGCCGCCTGTACGCCCCGCTCGAGGCCATCCGCCTCGCCCGGGAGACCTCCACCACCAAGTTCGACGCGACCGTCGAGGTTGCCATGCGCCTGGGTGTCGACCCGCGCAAGGCCGACCAGATGGTCCGCAGCACCGTCAACCTGCCGCACGGTACCGGTAAGACCGCCCGGGTCCTGGTCTTCGCGACCGGCGACCGTGCCGCGGCTGCGGAGGCTGCGGGCGCCGACATCGTCGGCTCCGACGAGCTGATCGACGAGGTGGCCAAGGGTCGTCTGGACTTCGACGCCGTCGTCGCCACCCCGGACCTCATGGGCAAGGTCGGCCGCCTGGGCCGCGTGCTCGGTCCCCGTGGTCTGATGCCGAACCCGAAGACCGGCACCGTCACCCCGGACGTGGCGAAGGCTGTCACGGAGATCAAGGGCGGCAAGATCGAGTTCCGCGTCGACAAGCACTCGAACCTGCACTTCATCATCGGTAAGGCCTCCTTCACCGACGAGCAGCTGGTCGAGAACTACGCCGCGGCGCTGGACGAGATCCTCCGGGCCAAGCCGTCCGCCGCCAAGGGTCGCTACATCAAGAAGACCGCGGTCTCCACCACCATGGGCCCCGGCATCCAGGTGGACCCGAACCGCACCCGCAACCTCCTCGTCGAGGAGGACCCGGCGTCGGTCTGACACCGAGCGAGCTTGCGAGCGAGGTGGCAGGACCAGCCAGGAAGCTCAGCGTCGGTCTGACGCCGAGCGAGCTTGCGAGCGAGGTGGCAGGACCAGCCCATGGGCACAGCGTCGGTCTGACCCACCTGGTCCGAACCACAAGGTTCTGAAGCACCGTCAGGGCCCGTACCCCTTCCCGGGGTACGGGCCCTTCGGCGTTCCCGCGCCCGGGAACCGAATCCCCCCGCCCGGCAGTCCGTTCTCTCGACTGGAGTCCGCTGTCGTCCGAGATGAGCAATTCAGCTCAAAAGGGGATGTTCGTGCGAGTTGTACGGATCGCTTCGACGGTTACCGCCACCGCGCTGCTGCTGGGTGCCCTGTCGGCCTGCGGGAGCAGCGCCAAGAGCCCGGCGCCGGCCGCCGCCTCGTCGGCCGGCGCCGCTGCTCCGGCCGCCGGGAGCGCCGCCGGCAGCCCGAAGGTGGCGCTGCTGGCCGCCGCCGCGCAGATGCAGAAGCTCGGCAGTGCCAAGGTCACCCTGGGCGCGCCGTACAACGGCAACGGGGTGTACTCCTGGCAGGGCCAGGGCGACCTGGACGTCACCATGACGGAGGCCGGCCAGCCGGTCCAGGTCCGGGTGGTCGACGGCCAGCCCTACCTCGGCGCCGACGCCCAGCAGGCCGCGCTGACCGGTGGCAAGCACTGGCTGAAGCTCTCCACCGCCGCCGGCGGCCAGGGCGCCCAGCTGCAGGCGATGACCGCGCTGCTCGACCCGGCCCTCCAGCTCGGTGCCGCCACCCAGAGCGGCGAGCTCAGCGCGGTCGGCGCGGAGACCGTGAACGGTGTGCCGACCCAGCACTACCGGAGCACGGTGCCGGCCCAGACCCTGGTGGACGGGCTGACCGCGCTGGACGCCGCCCACCGCCAGGCCGTGCTCGCCCTGCTGCAGCCCGGTTCGACCGTCACCACGGACTTCTGGCTGGACGCCAAGGGCGAGCTGGTCCAGCAGAAGGAGAGCAGCTCCGGCGGCTCCGCCCAGGCGGCCCCCGTGGCGCTCACGGTCGGCTACACCGACTTCGGCACCGCGGTGAGCGTCGCCACTCCGGCCTCGAACGACCTGATCAGCCCGGCGGACGCGGCCAAGCTGGTGGGCGCGCTGGGCGGCTGACCCGGCCCGCCCGGAGCTGCTGAGCGGTCGCGTGGCAACCTGAAGGGACGGAACGGGACCAGGAGGCGGACGTGGCAGCACGGCGGAGGGCGGCGGCGCTGGTGGTGGCCGCCGGGCTGATCGGCGGCCTGGCCGCCTGCGGTGGCTCGTCGCACCGGGCCGGCCCGTCCCCCTCCCCGTCCACCGCCTCGCCGTCCCCCACCGGGGCCCGGCCCACCGACCGCTCGCCGCGCGGGGTGATGCTCTCCTCCGCGCTGGAGCTGCAGTCGGCCCGTCGGGCCAAGTTCAGCTACCAGTTCACCGGTCCGGCGGCCACCGACGTGGACAGCGCGGACGGGGTGCTGTTCTGGGCGCCGCGCACGGTGATGCAGCTGACCCACACCACCCCGGGCGCCACCGACCAGCTGATCGTCCTGGACACCGTGGCCTACCAGGGCGGCGACGCGGCCACCGCGGCCAAGCTCGGCGGCAAGCACTGGCAGAAGACCGACGAGACGACAGGCCCGGACGGCCGCCCGGAGATCCCGTTCTCCACCCTGATCGACCAGATCAACCCGTTGTACGCGGTGACCGCCGCGGCAGCCGCCCCCGACCTCCAGCTGCTGGGGGAGGAGAAGGTCGGCGACGCCAGCACCGAGCACTACCAGGCCACCGTCACGGTGGCCGACTACGCCGCCGCCCAGCAGGCGCTGCTCACCCCCGCCCGCTCCCAGGCGCTGGCCGGCGCGCTCTCCCAGGGCGGCGTGACCACCCTGACCCTGGACCTCTGGCTGAACGACAAGGACCAGCCGGTCCAGCTGCACCTGCTCGGCAGCGGCAGCCAGGGCACCCTGGAGCACACCGTCGACTACAGCGACTACGGCGGCGCCTTCGCGGTCCAGGCCCCGGCCGAGAGCGACACCCAGGACTAGGACAGGGCCAGGATCCGTCCGGCGGGCGGGTCCTGGCCCCAGGTGCCGGTGATGCGGTGATTTGGTCGAGGTTCCCGGGATGGGGTACAGTCGTCCAAGCCAAAGACCGCTGGTTGTCGCCGCGTGTCCGCAAGGAGACGGGTGGCCGAAGGATCTGCGCTTCGTCGCAGGCAGCCCGCGCAGGAGTGTTTGGAGCTTGGACTTCCGGTCCGCGCGGCTTGCCGTGCCACCGTCGAGGTTCTCTTGAGCCCCGTGCGCCTGCGCACCGGGGCTCTCACTGTTTTGTGCAGGAGCTTCCTTCTCCGTGCGGTCCGAGGCGCAGTAGGTCGACTGGTCCAAGGTCGGCCGACCTCGACATCACGGAAGGAGGCGTAAGCCTATGGCAAGGCCCGACAAGGCCGCTGCCGTCGCGGAGATCGCGGACAAGTTCCGCAGCTCCAACGCGGCCGTGCTGACCGAGTACCGCGGTCTCACGGTGAAGCAGATCAAGACCCTGCGTCGCTCGCTGGGCGAGAACGCCCAGTACGCCGTGGTGAAGAACACGCTGACCAAGATCGCTGCCAACGAGGCCGGGATCAACGAGCTCGACGACCTGTTCGCGGGTCCGACGGCTGTCGCCTTCGTCGCCGGTGACCCGGTGGAGTCGGCGAAGGCTCTGCGTGACTTCGCCAAGGAGAACCCCGCTCTGATCATCAAGGGCGGTGTCCTTGATGGCAAGGCGCTGTCCGCCGATGACATCAAGAAGCTCGCGGACCTCGAGTCCCGCGAGGTGCTGCTCGCCAAGCTGGCCGGCGGCCTGAAGGCGTCCATGGCCAAGGCCGCGGCTACCTTCCAGGCTCCGCTGGTGGAGTTCGCCCGCACTGCCGAGGCGCTCCGGGCGAAGGTCGAGCAGGGCGGTGCCGGTACGCCGGCTCCCGCCGAGGCCGAGGACACCACCGAGGCTGCCGAGTAATCAGGCTCCGGCCTGAACGCTCAGCGTCCGGTACCTCCGGTCGCAGCGGGCCCGTACGCCCGCCATCCCGTACATCCGGCACCTGCCGATTTAGTGGAAGGACGCCATCATGGCGAAGCTGTCCCAGGAAGAGCTGCTCGAGCAGTTCGCCGAGCTGACCCTCATCGAGCTCTCCGAGTTCGTCAAGGCCTTCGAGGAGAAGTTCGACGTCAAGGCTGCCGCCCCGGCCGCCGTCGCCGTCGTCGGTGGCCCGGCCGCCCCGGCCGAGGCCGCTGAGGAGCAGGACGAGTTCGACGTCATCCTCGAGAGCGCCGGCGACAAGAAGATCCAGGTCATCAAGGAGGTGCGCGCCCTGACCTCCCTCGGCCTGAAGGAGGCCAAGGACCTCGTTGACGGCACCCCGAAGCCGGTCCTGGAGAAGGTTGCCAAGGACGCCGCCGAGAAGGCCAAGGCCGCCCTCGAGGCCGCTGGCGCCAAGGTCACCGTCAAGTGACCCAGCGCTCCTGACGGAGCTCTTCGGGCCGGGGGGGGGGGGGGGGGGGGGGGGGGGGGGGGGGCGGGGGGGGGGCGCGCCGGGGCCCGCGCGGGGGGGGGGGGGGGGGGGCGGGGGGGGGGGGGGCCCCCCCCCCCCCCCCG
>NZ_JBITZU010000001.1:0-236989 GCF_044547075.1 Kitasatospora sp. NPDC052896 | reverse complement strand
CCCCATAACCCCACCCCCGCCCTCCGCCCCCGCGGCCCAACTGCACCCGCCACCCCCCCCCCGCCCCCCGCGGGCCCCGGCGGGGGGGGGGGGGCCCCCCGCGGGGGGGCCCCCCCCCGGCCTGCTCTGTTTTCCCGGGTCCGCCGGGGTGGTTTCCCGGGTCCGCCGAGGTGGCCGAACGCCCGCTCGGCCGCTGTCGGTCCGGACCGGTATGGTGATCGCTGTCGTCGCCACCAGGGCCCCCACCACGGCTTCCTGTAACGCCGTGGGCGCCCGGAGCGATGAACAGCGCGAGGTCCACGCTCCGGCTGGGCCTTGACGAACCGCACGCGGCGCGCGATTCTCAAGGCGCACGCCGACACCGCGGAGTCGGCCCGCCGTTAGTTTGGGTGGCCCCGGATGCATAACCGGGGGCCGGGCGGGAAATGACTCCACGTGAGTCGCGGTGCCGGCCTCAGGCGAGGTTGAGCACCGCTGCGGTGCGCAGTGGCAGGAACGCAGGGATCCGCCCGCGGACCGGCCCCGGGAGGGGCCAGGACCGTCCGGGTGGCTACCGGAGGGAGTGTCCGATTCGGTCTCCGAATCTGGGCTGGACAGCAGTGTGCCGTTTGGCTACACTGTCCCTTTGCGCTGCCTGTTAGCTGCTCCGTGACTCGTCGCCCGGAGTGTGCGCTGCCCTGACGGGGTCTGGCATCGCCTCCGCAAAGCGGCTCTGACCTGGGATTCATCCCCCGGCTGAGACCCACGGCGACGGAGGCGGGACCGAGCCCGGCAAGGCCCGGCCGGTACGCGCGTAGTGAGCTCCGAGCCCTCGGAAGGACCCCCCTCTTGGCCGCGCCGCGCAACGCCTCGAACAATTCCGCCGCATCCACCGCCCCGCTCCGCGTCTCGTTCGCGAAGATCAAGGAGCCCCTTGAGGTCCCGAACCTCCTGGCCCTGCAGACCGAGAGCTTTGACTGGCTGCTCGGCAACGCGGCCTGGAAGTCCCGGGTCGAGGCGGCCCTGGAGAGTGGTCAGGACGTCCCCACCAAGTCCGGCCTCGAGGAGATCTTCGAAGAGATCTCCCCGATCGAGGACTTCTCCGGGTCGATGTCGCTGACCTTCCGCGACCACCGTTTCGAGCCGCCGAAGAACTCCATTGACGAGTGCAAGGACCGCGACTTCACGTACGCGGCTCCGCTCTTCGTCACGGCCGAGTTCACCAACAACGAGACCGGTGAGATCAAGTCTCAGACGGTCTTCATGGGCGACTTCCCGCTCATGACCCACAAGGGCACGTTCGTGATCAACGGCACCGAGCGTGTCGTCGTGTCGCAGCTCGTCCGCTCCCCGGGTGTGTACTTCGACTCCACCCTGGACAAGGTGTCCGACAAGGACATCTACTCCTGCAAGGTCATCCCCTCGCGTGGTGCCTGGCTGGAGATGGAGATCGACAAGCGCGACATGGTCGGCGTCCGCATCGACCGCAAGCGCAAGCAGTCCGTCACCGTGCTGCTCAAGGCGCTCGGCTGGACCAACGAGATGATTCTCGAGGAGTTCGGCGAGTACGAGTCGATGCGCGCCACCCTGGAGAAGGACCACACCCAGGGCCAGGACGACGCGCTGCTGGACATCTACCGCAAGCTGCGCCCGGGCGAGCCGCCCACGCGCGAGGCCGCGCAGACGCTGCTGGAGAACCTGTACTTCAACCCGAAGCGCTACGACCTGGCCAAGGTCGGCCGCTACAAGGTCAACCGCAAGCTCGGCAACAGCGAGTCGCTGGACTCCGGCGTGCTCACCGAGCCGGACATCATCAACTCGATCAAGTACCTGGTCAAGCTGCACGCCGGTGAGACCGACTGGCAGGACGAGACCGGCCGCGACATCGTGGTCGAGGTCGACGACATCGACCACTTCGGCAACCGCCGCCTGCGCAACGTCGGCGAGCTCATCCAGAACCAGGTCCGTACGGGTCTCGCCCGTATGGAGCGCGTCGTGCGCGAGCGCATGACCACCCAGGACGTCGAGGCGATCACGCCGCAGACCCTGATCAACATCCGGCCGGTCGTCGCCTCCATCAAGGAGTTCTTCGGCACCAGCCAGCTGTCGCAGTTCATGGACCAGACGAACCCGCTGTCGGGCCTGACCCACAAGCGTCGTCTGTCGGCCCTCGGCCCCGGCGGTCTCTCCCGTGAGCGGGCCGGCTTCGAGGTCCGTGACGTGCACCCCTCGCACTACGGGCGCATGTGTCCGATCGAGACCCCCGAAGGCCCGAACATCGGTCTGATCGGGTCGCTGGCCTCGTACGGCCGGGTGAACGCCTTCGGCTTCATCGAGACCCCGTACCGCAAGGTCGTCGAGGGCATCGTCACCGAGCAGGTGGACTACCTGACCGCTGACGAGGAGGACCGCTACGTCATCGCGCAGGCGAACGCGCCGCTGACCGAGGACCTGCACTTCGCCGAGCCGCGCGTCCTGGTCCGCCGCCGTGGTGGCGAGATCGACTACATCCCCGGCACCGAGATCGACTACATGGACGTCTCGCCGCGCCAGATGGTGTCGGTCGCGACCGCCATGATCCCGTTCCTCGAGCACGACGACGCCAACCGCGCGCTCATGGGCTCGAACATGATGCGCCAGGCGGTGCCGCTGCTGAAGAGCGAGGCTCCGCTGGTCGGCACCGGCATGGAGTACCGCTGCGCGGTCGACGCCGCCGACGTGATCACCGCCGAGAAGGCCGGTGTGGTGCAGGAGGTCTCGGCCGACTACGTCACGGTGGCCAACGACGACGGCACGTACAACACGTACCGCGCCGCCAAGTTCACCCGCTCGAACCAGGGCACCTCCTTCAACCAGAAGGTGCTCGTGGACGAGGGCGCCCGGGTCGAGGCCGGTCAGGTGCTGGCCGACGGCCCGTGCACCGACGAGGGCGAGATGGCGCTGGGCAAGAACCTGCTCGTGGCGTTCATGTCGTGGGAGGGTCACAACTACGAGGACGCGATCATCCTGTCGCAGCGCCTCGTGCAGGACGACGTCCTCTCCTCGATCCACATCGAGGAGCACGAGGTCGACGCCCGTGACACCAAGCTCGGCCCCGAGGAGATCACCCGGGACATCCCGAACGTCTCCGAGGAGGTCCTCGCCGACCTCGACGAGCGCGGCATCATCCGGATCGGCGCGGACGTCGTCACCGGCGACATCCTGGTCGGCAAGGTCACCCCGAAGGGTGAGACCGAGCTGACCCCGGAGGAGCGCCTGCTCCGCGCGATCTTCGGTGAGAAGGCCCGTGAGGTCCGTGACACCTCGCTGAAGGTGCCGCACGGTGAGTCCGGCAAGGTCATCGGCGTGCGCGTCTTCGACCGCGAGGAGGGCGACGAGCTGCCCCCGGGCGTGAACCAGCTGGTCCGCGTCTACGTCGCGCAGAAGCGCAAGATCACCAACGGTGACAAGCTCGCCGGCCGCCACGGCAACAAGGGTGTCATCTCCAAGATCCTTCCGGTCGAGGACATGCCCTTCCTGGAGGACGGCACCCCGGTCGACATCATCCTCAACCCGCTGGGTGTCCCGTCCCGAATGAACCCGGGACAGGTCCTGGAGATCCACCTGGGCTGGCTCGCCAAGCAGGGCTGGGACGTCTCCGGCCTGGCCGACGAGTGGGCCCGCCGCCTCCAGGCGATCGGCGCCGACACGGTCGAGGGTGGCACCAACCTCGCCACCCCGGTCTTCGACGGCGCCCGTGAGGACGAGATCACCGGTCTGCTGGACAACACCACCCTCACCCGTGACGGTGAGCGCCTGGTGAACTCCACCGGTAAGGCCCGGCTGTTCGACGGCCGCTCCGGCGAGCCGTTCCCGATGCCGATCTCGGTCGGCTACATGTACATCCTCAAGCTGCACCACCTGGTCGACGACAAGCTGCACGCCCGTTCGACCGGCCCGTACTCGATGATCACCCAGCAGCCGCTCGGTGGTAAGGCGCAGTTCGGTGGTCAGCGCTTCGGTGAGATGGAGGTGTGGGCCCTCGAGGCGTACGGCGCGGCCTACGCGCTGCAGGAGCTGCTCACCATCAAGTCCGACGACGTCCTGGGCCGCGTGAAGGTCTACGAGGCGATCGTCAAGGGCGAGAACATCCCCGAGCCGGGCATTCCCGAGTCCTTCAAGGTGCTCATCAAGGAAATGCAGTCGCTCTGCCTCAACGTGGAGGTGCTGTCCTCGGACGGCTCCAACATCGAGCTCCGGGACTCCGACGAGGATGTCTTCCGTGCTGCCGAGGAGCTCGGCATTGACCTGTCCCGGCGCGAGCCGAGCAGCGTCGAAGAGGTCTGACGGAGGTTGGGCCGGCCACTCGCTGGCCGGCCCGCCCCCAGGCCCCCCTCAGACCACATGAACGACTCTCGACTTACGAAAGAGGGCTTGACGACCAGTGCTTGACGTCAACTTCTTCGACGAGCTCCGCATCGGCCTGGCCACGGCTGACGACATCCGCCAGTGGTCGCACGGCGAGGTCAAGAAGCCGGAGACCATCAACTACCGCACGCTGAAGCCGGAAAAGGACGGCCTTTTCTGCGAGAAGATCTTCGGTCCCACCCGGGACTGGGAGTGCTACTGCGGTAAGTACAAGCGCGTCCGCTTCAAGGGCATCATCTGTGAGCGCTGCGGCGTCGAGGTGACCCGCGCCAAGGTGCGCCGTGAGCGGATGGGCCACATCGAGCTGGCCGCCCCGGTCACGCACATCTGGTACTTCAAGGGTGTCCCGTCGCGTCTGGGCTACCTGCTCGACCTGGCGCCGAAGGACCTCGAGAAGGTCATCTACTTCGCCGCCTACATGATCACCTGGGTGGACGACGAGCGCCGTCAGCGTGACCTGCCGTCCCTTGAGGCGCACGTCTCGGTCGAGCGCCAGCAGATCGAGAACCGCCGTGACGCGGACCTCGAGGCCCGTGCCAAGAAGGCCGAGACCGACCTGGCCGAGCTGGAGGCCGAGGGCGCCAAGGCCGACGTGCGCCGCAAGGTGCGCGAGGGTGCCGAGCGTGAGATGAAGCAGCTGCGCGACCGCGCGCAGCGCGAGATCGACCGCCTCGACGAGGTCTGGGCCCGCTTCAAGAACCTCAAGGTCCAGGACCTCGAGGGCGACGAGCTGCTCTACCGCGAGCTGCGTGACCGCTTCGGCACGTACTTCTCCGGCTCGATGGGTGCCGCGGCCCTCAAGGACCGCCTGGAGACCTTCGACCTGGCCGAGGAGTCCGAGCGGCTCCGCGAGATCATCCGCACCGGCAAGGGCCAGAAGAAGACCCGGGCGCTCAAGCGCCTCAAGGTCGTCTCCGCCTTCCTGCAGACCACCAACAAGCCCAACGGCATGGTGCTGGACTGCGTCCCGGTGATCCCGCCGGACCTGCGTCCGATGGTGCAGCTGGACGGTGGCCGCTTCGCGACCTCCGACCTGAACGACCTGTACCGCCGCGTGATCAACCGCAACAACCGCCTGAAGCGGCTTCTCGACCTCGGCGCGCCCGAGATCATCGTGAACAACGAGAAGCGCATGCTCCAGGAGGCCGTCGACGCGCTCTTCGACAACGGCCGCCGTGGTCGCCCGGTCACGGGCCCCGGCAACCGTCCGCTGAAGTCGCTGTCCGACATGCTGAAGGGTAAGCAGGGTCGGTTCCGCCAGAACCTGCTCGGCAAGCGCGTCGACTACTCGGCCCGTTCGGTCATCGTCGTCGGCCCGCAGCTCAAGCTGCACCAGTGCGGTCTGCCCAAGGCCATGGCGCTGGAGCTCTTCAAGCCGTTCGTGATGAAGCGCCTGGTCGACCTGAACCACGCGCAGAACATCAAGTCGGCCAAGCGCATGGTCGAGCGCGCCCGCCCGGTGGTGTGGGACGTCCTCGAAGAGGTCATCGCCGAGCACCCGGTGCTGCTGAACCGTGCGCCCACCCTGCACCGCCTCGGCATCCAGGCCTTCGAGCCGCAGCTGGTCGAGGGCAAGGCCATCCAGATCCACCCGCTCGTCTGCACCGCGTTCAACGCGGACTTCGACGGTGACCAGATGGCCGTGCACCTGCCGCTCTCCGCGGAGGCGCAGGCCGAGGCCCGCATCCTGATGCTGTCCTCGAACAACATCCTCAAGCCGGCCGACGGCCGTCCGGTCACCATGCCGACCCAGGACATGGTGCTCGGTCTGTTCTTCCTGACCTCGGACCGCGAGAACGTGAAGGGCGCCGGCCGCTCCTTCTCGTCGACCGCCGAGGCGATCATGGCCTTCGACGCCCGCGAGCTGGACGTCCAGGCCCCGATCGACCTGCGCCTGCCGATCGGCACCGTGCCGCCCCGCGGCTGGACCCCGCCGGTGGACGAGGAGGGCCAGGCCACGTGGATGGAGGGCGAGTCCTTCCGCCTGAACACCACGCTGGGCCGCGCGCTCTTCAACGAGCTGCTGCCCGAGGACTACCCGTTCGTCGACTACGAGGTGGGCAAGAAGCAGCTCTCCGCGATCGTCAACGACCTGGCCGAGCGGTACCCGAAGGTCACCGTGGCGGCGACCCTGGACAACCTGAAGGCGGCCGGCTTCCACTGGTCGACCCGGTCCGGTGTCACCGTCTCGATCTCGGACGTCGTCGTGCCGCCGAGCAAGCCCCAGATCCTCGAGGGCTACGAGGCGCAGGCCGAGAAGGTCCAGAAGAACTACGAGCGCGGTCTGATGACCAACGACGAGCGCAAGCAGGAGCTCGTCAACATCTGGACCAAGGCGACCAACGAGGTCGCCGAGGCGATGAACGCGAACTTCCCGAAGACCAACCCCATCTTCATGATGGTCGACTCGGGTGCTCGTGGAAACATGATGCAGATGCGTCAGATCGCCGGTATGCGTGGTCTGGTGTCGAACGCCAAGAACGAGACGATTCCGCGTCCCATCAAGGCGTCCTTCCGTGAGGGCCTGTCCGTGCTGGAGTACTTCATCTCCACCCACGGTGCCCGTAAGGGTCTGGCCGACACCGCGCTGCGTACCGCCGACTCGGGTTACCTGACTCGTCGTCTGGTGGACGTCTCGCAGGACGTGATCATCCGCGAGGAGGACTGCGGCACCGAGCGCGGCCTCAAGCTGGCGATCGGCTCGGTCGGCGCGGACGGTGTGCTGCGCAAGGCCGACGACGTCGAGACCAGCGTCTACGCCCGGATGCTCGCCGAGGACATCTCGGTGGACGGCAAGCTCATCGCGACCGCCAACACCGACCTCGGTGACGTGCTGATCGACGAGCTGATCCGGCACGGCATCGGCGAGGTCAAGACCCGCTCGATCCTGACCTGTGAGTCGGC
The DNA here is from genome assembly GCF_044547075.1 of Kitasatospora sp. NPDC052896. NCBI lineage: Bacteria > Bacillati > Actinomycetota > Actinomycetes > Kitasatosporales > Streptomycetaceae > Kitasatospora > Kitasatospora sp. NPDC052896. Next base: position 229,699 of record NZ_JBITZU010000001.1, on the reverse strand, counting down.
CGTCGGCACCTGCGCCATGTGCTACGGGCGTTCGCTGGCCACCGGCAAGCTGGTCGACATCGGTGAGGCGGTCGGCATCATCGCCGCCCAGTCCATCGGTGAGCCCGGTACCCAGCTGACCATGCGTACCTTCCACACCGGTGGTGTGGCCGGTGACGACATCACCCAGGGTCTGCCGCGTGTCGTCGAGCTCTTCGAGGCCCGTACCCCCAAGGGTGTGGCCCCGATCTCGGAGGCGCAGGGCCGGGTCCGGGTCGAGGACACCGAGAAGACCCGCAAGATCGTCGTCACCCCCGACGACGGCACCGAGGAGATCGCCTACCCGGTCTCCAAGCGTGTGAAGCTGCTGGTCAGCGAGGGCGAGTCGGTGGAGGTCGGCCAGAAGCTGACCATGGGTGCCACCAACCCGCACGACGTCCTGCGGATCATGGGCCAGCGTGCCGTCCAGGTCCACCTGGTGGCCGAGGTCCAGAAGGTCTACAACTCGCAGGGTGTGTCGATCCACGACAAGCACATCGAGATCATCATCCGGCAGATGCTCCGCCGCGTGACGATCATCGAGTCGGGCGACGCCGAGCTGCTCCCGGGCGAGCTCGTCGAGCGCGGCCGCTTCGAGCAGGAGAACCGTCGCGTGGTGTCGGAAGGCGGCCACCCGGCCTCCGGCCGTCCGCAGCTGATGGGTATCACCAAGGCCTCGCTGGCCACCGAGTCCTGGCTGTCGGCCGCCTCCTTCCAGGAGACGACCCGGGTGCTCACCGACGCGGCGATCCACGCCAAGTCGGACCCGCTGCTGGGCCTCAAGGAGAACGTCATCCTCGGTAAGCTCATCCCGGCCGGTACGGGTCTGCCCCGCTACCGCAACATCCGGGTCGAGCCGACCGAGGAGGCCAAGGCCGCGATGTACTCGGCCGTCGGCTACGACGACTACGACCTGTCGCCCTTCGGCGCCGGCTCCGGCCAGGCGGTCCCGCTGGACGACTACGACTACGGCCCGTACACCGGCTGAGTCCATGGTTGACGCCGCAGGGCGGCCACCCCACCGGGGTGGCCGCCCTGCGGCGTTCCGTGGCTCCCGCGGTGGGAAACCCGGGTGCGCGCGCCCGTCCGTGTCCCTAGCGTTCGTGTCATGAACCGTCGCCAGCTCGTCGCCGTCCTGACCGGAGCCGGGATCTCCACCGACTCCGGGATCCCCGACTACCGCGGCCCGCAGGGGCTGTGGCAGCGCGATCCCGCGGCGCAGCAGCTGGTCACCATCGGGCCGTACCTGGCGGATCCGGAGATCCGGCGGCGGTCCTGGCAGCTGCGTCGGGAGGGCGGGGCGCTGGGCCGCGAGCCCAACGCCGGTCACCGGGCCCTGGTCGAGCTGGAGCGCGTGCTGCCGCTGCGGGTGCTCACCCAGAACGTCGACGGGCTGCACCAGAAGGCCGGGCTGCCGGCCCGCAAGGTGCTCGAACTGCACGGCAACGTCCGGCAGGTGAAGTGCCAGCGGTGCAACCGGCGGAGCGAGATGAGCGCGGCCCTCGACCGTGTCGCGGCCGGCGAGCCCGACCCGGCCTGCCTGGACTGCGGAGGCGTGCTGCGGCCCACCACGGTGATGTTCGGCGAGGCGCTCGATCCGGTGGTGCTGGAGCAGGCCGATGCCATAGCCAGGGCCTGCGAGCTGTTCATCGCGATCGGCACCTCGTTGCAGGTCCACCCGGCCGCCGCGCTGGTCGAGATCGCGCTGGAGGGCGGCGCCCGGCTGATCATCGTCAACGCCGAGCCCACTCCCTACGACCCGGTCGCGCACGAGATCATCCGGGAACCGATCTCTGTCGCGCTCCCCGCTCTCGTCGCTAGGCTGGCCGGGTGAAACTGTTCGACCCCTGGTCACCGGAGTTCATCGCGCATCCGTACGACGCGTACGCCGAGTTGCGGGAGCGTACGCCGGTCGCGTACTACGAGCCGACCGGGCAGTGGCTGGTCTCCCGGCACGAGGACGTCAGCGCGCTGCTGCGGGATCGGCGGCTGGGGCGGACGTACACCCATCGGTTCGGCCACGAGGAGTTCGGGCAGACCCCGCCCGACCCGGCGCACGAGCCGTTCCACACGCTCAACGGCAACGGGTTGCTCGACCTGGAGGCACCGGACCACACCCGGATCCGTCGACTGGTCTCCAAGGCGTTCACCCCGCGGATGGTCGAGTCGCTGCGTCCGACGGTGGCCCGGCTGGCCGGTGAGCTGGTCGGCGGTCTGCTGGCGGAGGGCGGCGGGGACCTGATCGCCGCGGTGGCCGAGCCGCTGCCGGTGGCGGTGATCGCCGAGATGCTCGGGGTGCCGGAGGCCGACCGGGGTCTGCTGCGGCCGTGGTCGGCGGCGATCACCGGGATGTTCGAGCTCAACCCGACGGCCGAGGTGGCCCAGCGGGCGGTGGACGCCAGCGTCGAGTTCTCCGACTACCTGCGCGGGTTGATCCGGGAGAGGCGCCGGCGGCCCGGCTCCGACCTGGTCTCGGCGCTGATCCAGGCCCAGGACGAGGGCGACGCGCTGAGCGAGCAGGAGATGGTCTCGACCTGCGTGCTGCTGCTCAACGCCGGGCACGAGGCGACCGTCAACACCACCGGCAACGGCTGGTTGGCGCTCTTCCGCAACCCCGAGCAGCTGGCCCTGCTCCGCTCCGATGTGGACCGTCATCTCCCCACTGCCATCGAGGAGTTGATGCGGTACGACACCCCACTGCAGATGTTCGAGCGGTGGGTGCTGGAGGACATCGAGGTGGCCGGCACGGCGATCCCGCGCGGCGCCGAGGTGGCGCTGCTCTTCGGCTCGGCCAACCGGGACCCGGTCCGCTTCGCCGACCCCGACCGGCTCGACGTCACCCGCGCCGACAACCCGCACGTCACCTTCGGGGCGGGCATCCACTTCTGTCTCGGCGCGCCGCTGGCCCGGCTCGAACTCGCCGAGTCCTACGGCGCGTTGCTGCGTGGCACGGCCCGGCTGGAGCTGGTCGAGGAGCCGGTCTGGCAGCCGGGGTACGTGATCCGCGGGCTGACCCGGCTGCTGGTGGCGGCCCGGTGAGCGGGACGGGGCGGGCCACGGGTGCGCTGCTGGGGCTGGCGATCGGCGACGCGATGGGGTACCCGACCGAGTTCGACGAGGTCGGGGACATCGCGGCCCGCTGCCCGGAGTGGCGCCAACTTCCCTTGCCGGAGCCGGCGTTGATCACCGATGACACCCAGATGACGCTCGCGCTGGCCCGTGCGCTGCGCACCGCGGCCGCCGCCGGCCCGCTCAGTGCCGAGCTCCTGGAAGCGCCGCTGCGCGCGGAGTTCATCGCCTGGTACCGCTCGCCGGAGAACAACCGGGCGCCCGGGATGACCTGCCTGACCGCCTGTGAGCGGTTGACGGCGCCCGGGCGGCGCTGGCAGCAGGCGAGCCAGTTGGGCTCCAAGGGCTGCGGTGCCAACATGCGGGTCGCTCCGCTGGGCCTGGTCGAGGAGTTGACCGACGACCAGCTGGGTGGCGCCGCGCAGTTCCAGTCGGCGCTCACCCACGGCCACCCGACCGCGCTGGCCGCGAGTGAACTGACGGCGCTGGCCGTCCGGTTGCTGGTGCGCGGCGCGGCACCGGCCGAACTCACCGCGCTGCTGCGGGACCACGCGCACGCCCAGCGGACCCGCTACCGGGCCGACTGGCTGGGCGACCTGGCGGCGTCGGCCCAGGACCCCGGCCCGGCGGAGTTCATCGCGCGCGGCTGGGACGAGTGCCTGGCGGCCCTCGACCGGCTGGACGGTGCGCTGGCGGAGGGCGACCGGGAGTCCGACCCCTGCCTGGCCACCGGGGAGGGCTGGATCGCCGAGGAGGCGCTGGCCACCGGGCTGCTCTGCTTCCTGCTCCTGCCGGACGATCCGGTGGCGGCCGTGCGCCGGGGCGCGTACTCGTCCGGGGACTCCGACTCGATCGCCTGCCTGGCCGGCGCCTTCGCGGGCGCGCACGCCGGCGCTGCGGCCTGGCCGGGGGAGTGGGTGGCGCGGATCGAGCACCGGGACGAGCTGCTGGCCTTCGGCGCGCTCTGGGACTGAGCGGACGGACGAGTGCCCGACGCCGGATCCCCCTTGATCGTCGTTCGGCTGCCGACCTTGTCCGGGGCGGGCGCGAGGCGGGCTCAGCGCTTGCGGCCGCGGGTGACCCGGCCCCGCCCGTGCAGGGCGGCCCGGTCGGCGGCGGCGCGGCCGGCGGCCCACCCCTCGCCGTCGCTGACCCGGACCCGCTGGGCGGTGAGCTTGGGGAACATCCGGTCGGTGGCGGAGTCCACCGCCTCCTCGCGGGCGGCCAGTGCGGGCAGCAGCCGCTCGTCCGGCACCAGCTGCTCGGCGCTGCCGTCCGGACGCAGGTGCCGGCCGGCCGCGGCGTCGCTGGTGGCCTGCTCGGTGGCGGCGGTCAGCCGTTCGCGGATCCGGGCCGCGTAGGAGACCAGGAAGGACTGCCGGAACGCCCTGGTCCGGGAGGCGCCGTCCAGGTGCTGCCGGCTGCCCGCCCGCTGCATCGCACTGGTCGCCTGGACCAGTAGCGAGGTGTAGAGCAGCTCCACCGCGTCCAGGTCCGGGTCGAAGCCGACCACCGTGCAGAAGGCGAACTCCTTCGCCCAGACCACCCGGCAGCGGTTCGCCGCCGCGACCGCGTCCAGCAGCATCGCCTTCGGGCCCTCGTACGGGTTCTCCACCCCGATCCGCAGCGCCGCCGGGCCGTCGGTGCCGGTGTGCCCGGCGGCCAGCAGCGCCTCGTCGATGCTGTGCTGCGCCATCAGCTGCTGGGCCTTGGCGGTCAGCGCCTCGGCCTCCTCCGGGAACTCGGTGGACTCCGCCTTCGCCAGCAGGGCCCGGATCCGGCCCAGCATCCGCGGCTCTCCGGGCACCGATCGCAACGCCCGGTGCTCCACCGGACGGGCGCCCGGCGCCGGGCCGACCGGCGCGATCGCCGGCAGCCGTCCGAGCAGCCGCAGCAGCTCCAGCACGGCACCGGCCAACGCGAAGCGGTCCAGCCGGTGCCGCTCGCCGAAGCCGGGCAGGAAGGCGTCGTCGGCCGGCCACCAGGCCTCGGCCGCCAGCTCGCGCAGCTGCTCCTGCCAGCGGCGGTCCAGCGCGGCGGGGGAGTAGCCGCGGGCCTCGGCGGCGACCAGGTCGACCAGCAGCGCCAGGTGGACCGGGGCCAGGTCGCGCCGGGTCAGCCGGGCGAGGTCGGCCGGGCGCCAGCCGCGCTCCCAGAGCAGCCGCAGCGAACGGCCGGTCCGCACCAGCACGGCCCGGCTCAGCTCCGGCCACCGTTCGGCCGAGGCGGCGAGCAGCGAGGCCGCGTCGTCCACCGCCTCCTCCAGCCGCCGGTCGGGCGCGCCCAGCACCGCGTCGACCGCGCGTTCCAGCAACTCGGTGGTCTCGGCGCCGTTCGGCCGCCGCTGTTCCCTGCTCACCCCGCCATGATGCCGGAGCCGCCGACCGGGGATGATGGCTCAACGGGCCGGAACCCTGTGCCGACCCCGGTTCGTCCTGCACAGTGGAAGCGCCAGTCGACGGCGGACGGGACCCCAGGGGTCGCTGCCGCACGGGAGGGAGACCGGATGGGTGACGTGCAGCCGTGGCCGGGAGCGCAGCCGCAGCCACAACCGTACGCCGCGGGGTGGCAGCCGGCCGCGGGCCCGCAGTCGGCGATGCGCGCCGCGCACACCGACCGGGACCGCACGGTGGACGTCCTGAAGGCGGCGTACGCCGAGGGTCGGCTCTCCGCCGAGGAGTACTCGCAGCGCTTCGAGGTCGCCAACCGCGCCCAGACGTACGGCCAGCTGGCCCAACTGGTGGCCGACCTGCCGAGCGGCCCGCTGGTGGCCCCGCAGGGGGCGGTCGTCCCGCCGACCTTCCTCTCCCCGACCGCCTTCGCACCGCCGCGCAACAACAGCATGGCGATCGCCTCGCTGGTGCTCGGCGTGCTCAGCGTGCCGACCCTCGGGGCGCTCGCGCTGCCGGCCGTGGCCACCGGACACCTGGCCCGTCGGCAGATGAAGCAGACCGCGGAGCGCGGCGAGGGGATGGCCACCGCGGGCCTGGTGATCGGCTACACCTGGGTGGCCGGCTGGTCACTGCTGATCCTCCTCGGCATGCTGCTCTTCGTTTCGGGGCACTGAGTCCGCGGGCTGTCGGGGCACTGAGTCGGCGGGCCGCCGAATCGCCGCGCGGGGCCTCCTGTGCTATAAGCGGCCGGGCGTCGGGCCCCGGCGGTGCTCCGCCCCCGGGCCGACCGCCAGCAGCGCCACGACCTGCGGCGGTGCATTTGTTTTGACCGCGCTCGATGCGCTAGGTACGCTCTGACCTTGTGCCTGGGGTGTCCCCGGGTCCTTGTGCGTGCATGCACACCGGCCGCCGCGCCAAACCGGAGCGCCCTCGTTCCCACGAGAGCGCGCCGCTCGCGCGAGCGCCGTCGCGGCACATCAGCACCATGGATTCCGCGCGTTCTCCTGTTCCGCTCCCGGGCGGTAGGAGCCCAACACACCCGACCTCGTGGGTCGGCGTGAGCTGGGAACACCGCAGGTTAGTTCCACCAAGCCTTGGCACACAGAAAACGGAGAAACGGTGCCTACGATCCAGCAGCTGGTCCGAAAGGGCCGGCAGGACAAGGTCGAGAAGAACAAGACTCCCGCGCTGAAGGGCTCGCCCCAGCGTCGCGGGGTCTGCACGCGTGTGTACACGACCACCCCGAAGAAGCCGAACTCGGCGCTTCGTAAGGTCGCCCGTGTGCGCCTCACCAGCGGGATCGAGGTCACCGCTTACATCCCGGGCGAGGGCCACAACCTGCAGGAGCACTCCATCGTGCTGGTGCGCGGTGGTCGTGTGAAGGACCTTCCTGGTGTCCGCTACAAGATCATCCGCGGTTCGCTCGACACCCAGGGTGTCAAGAACCGCAAGCAGGCCCGCAGCCGCTACGGCGCCAAGAAGGAGAAGTAAGAATGCCTCGTAAGGGCCCCGCCCCGAAGCGCCCGGTCATCATCGACCCGGTTTACGGCTCCCCGCTGGTGACGTCGCTGGTCAACAAGATCCTGCTGCACGGCAAGCGCTCCACCGCCGAGCGGATCGTCTACGGCGCCCTCGAGGGCGTCCGTGAGAAGACCGGTTCCGACCCCGTCGTGACCCTCAAGCGCGCGCTCGAGAACGTCAAGCCGGCCCTCGAGGTCAAGTCCCGCCGTGTCGGTGGCGCGACCTACCAGGTTCCGGTCGAGGTCCGTCCGGGCCGCGCCAGCACCCTGGCGCTGCGCTGGATGGTCGGTTACTCCCGCGCCCGTCGCGAGAAGACCATGACCGAGCGTCTGATGAACGAGATCCTCGACGCCTCCAACGGCCTCGGCGCTTCCGTGAAGCGTCGCGAGGACACCCACAAGATGGCCGAGTCCAACAAGGCCTTCGCGCACTACCGCTGGTAGTCCGTACCCCGTCACTAGACAGAGAGAGAACGAGCCACCATGGCTGCAACCTCCCTTGACCTCGCCAAGGTCCGCAACATCGGGATCATGGCGCACATCGACGCGGGCAAGACCACCACCACCGAGCGGATCCTGTTCTACACCGGTGTCTCGTACAAGATCGGTGAGGTCCACGATGGCGCTGCCACCATGGACTGGATGGAGCAGGAGCAGGAGCGCGGCATCACGATCACGTCGGCCGCGACGACCTGCCACTGGACGCTTGACGGCGTCGACAACACGATCAACATCATCGACACCCCGGGTCACGTCGACTTCACCGTCGAGGTGGAGCGTTCGCTCCGCGTGCTCGACGGCGCCGTGACGGTGTTCGACGGTGTTGCCGGTGTCGAGCCCCAGTCCGAGACCGTGTGGCGGCAGGCTGACCGCTACGGCGTCCCGCGGATCTGCTTCATCAACAAGCTGGACCGCACGGGCGCGGACTTCTTCTTCTGCGTGCAGACCATCGTGGACCGCCTCGGCGCGACCCCGCTGGTGATGCAGCTCCCGATCGGTGCCGAGTCCGACTTCGTCGGCGTTGTCGACCTGGTCCGGATGAAGGCCCTGGTCTGGTCGCCCGAGGCGACCAAGGGCGAGATGTACGACGTCGTCGACATCCCGGCCGAGCTGGAGGAGAAGGCTGCCGAGTACCGCGAGCAGCTGATCGACATCGTGTCGAACGTCAGCGACGAGGTGATGGAGGCCGCCCTGGAGGGCACCGACATCCCCGAGGAGCTGCTGATCGCCGCGATCCGCAAGGGCACGCTGAACTCGGACTTCACGCCGATCTTCTGTGGCACCGCGTTCAAGAACAAGGGCGTTCAGCCCCTGCTCGACGCGGTCATCAACTACCTGCCGTCGCCGCTGGACATCGAGTCCATCAAGGGTCACAAGCCCGGCGACGAGTCGGTGGAGATCGCCCGCAAGGCCTCGGACGACGAGCCGCTGTCGGCGCTGGCGTTCAAGATCATGTCCGACCCGCACCTGGGCAAGCTCACCTTCGTCCGGGTGTACTCCGGTCGCCTGGAGTCCGGCACCTCGGTGCTGAACTCCGTCAAGGGCAAGAAGGAGCGCATCGGCAAGATCTACCGGATGCACGCCAACAAGCGTGAGGAGATCGAGTCGGTCGGCGCCGGCGACATCATCGCCGTCATGGGTCTGAAGCAGACCACCACCGGCGAGACCCTCAGCGACGAGAAGAACCCGGTCATCCTGGAGTCCATGGACTTCCCGGCCCCGGTCATCCGCGTCGCGATCGAGCCCAAGTCCAAGGGCGACCAGGAGAAGCTGGGTGTCGCCATCCAGCGTCTCGCCGAGGAGGACCCGTCCTTCCAGGTCAACACGGACGAGGAGACCGGCCAGACCATCATCGCGGGTATGGGCGAGCTGCACCTCGAGGTGCTGGTCGACCGTATGAAGCGTGAGTTCAAGGTCGAGGCCAACGTCGGCAAGCCGCAGGTCGCGTACCGCGAGACGATCCGCAAGGCCGTCGAGCGGATCGACTACACGCACAAGAAGCAGACCGGTGGCTCCGGCCAGTTCGCCAAGATCCAGATCGCGATCGAGCCTCTGGAGAGCGGCGAGGGCTACGAGTTCGTCAACAAGGTCACCGGTGGCCGCGTGCCGAAGGAGTACATCCCCTCGGTCGACGCCGGTTGCCAGGAGGCCATGGAGTTCGGTGTGCTCGCCGGCTACCCGCTCCAGGGTGTCCGCGTGACGCTGCTCGACGGTGCCTCGCACGACGTCGACTCCTCCGAGCTCGCGTTCAAGATCGCCGGTTCGATGGCCTTCAAGGAAGGCGCCAGGAAGGCCGGTCCGGCCCTGCTGGAGCCGATGATGGCCGTCGAGGTCACCACGCCCGAGGACTACATGGGCGACGTGATCGGCGACATCAACTCCCGCCGTGGCCAGATCCAGGCCATGGAGGAGCGTCACGGCGCCCGCGTCGTGAAGGCGCTGGTGCCGCTCTCCGAGATGTTCGGCTACGTCGGTGACCTGCGCAGCAAGACCTCTGGTCGCGCGAGCTACTCGATGCAGTTCGACTCGTACGCCGAGGTTCCGCGGAACGTGGCGGACGACATCATCGCCAAGGCCAAGGGCGAGTAAGTCCCGCATATCGGGACGATTCACAACCCTTAGGCTGTATGGAGGCAAACCCGGCGGGGTCACACCCGACCCCGCCGGTGCCTCCGGCCCCCACCCGCGGGACGGCATGGGCGCGAACCAGCGCCCGTACCCAAACCCGATCAAAGACCAACTGACGTCGTACGGCGTACAGAACTGTCCTCAGGAGGACTGCAGTGGCGAAGGCGAAGTTCGAGCGGACGAAGCCCCACGTCAACATCGGCACCATCGGTCACATCGACCACGGTAAGACGACCCTTACCGCGGCGATCACCCGTGTGCTGCACGACGCTTACCCGGACCTGAACCCCTTCACGCCGTTCGACCAGATCGACAAGGCGCCGGAGGAGCGGCAGCGCGGTATCACCATCTCCATCGCGCACGTCGAGTACCAGACCGAGGCGCGTCACTACGCCCACGTTGACTGCCCGGGTCACGCGGACTACATCAAGAACATGATCACCGGTGCGGCCCAGATGGACGGTGCGATCCTCGTCGTCGCCGCCACCGACGGCCCGATGCCGCAGACCAAGGAGCACGTCCTCCTGGCCCGCCAGGTCGGCGTTCCCTACATCGTCGTCGCCCTGAACAAGGCCGACATGGTGGACGACGAGGAGATCCTGGAGCTCGTCGAGCTCGAGGTCCGTGAGCTCCTCTCCGAGTACGAGTTCCCGGGCGACGACCTGCCGGTCGTCCGCGTCTCCGCGCTGAAGGCGCTGGAGGGCGACAAGGAGTGGGGCGAGAAGCTCCTCGGCCTGATGGCCGCGGTCGACGAGGCCATCCCGACCCCGGCTCGCGCCGTGGACCAGCCGTTCCTGATGCCGATCGAGGACGTCTTCACGATCACCGGTCGTGGCACCGTCGTCACCGGTCGTATCGAGCGTGGCATCCTCAAGGTCAACGAGACTGTCGACATCATCGGCATCAAGGAGACCAAGACCACCACCACGGTCACCGGCATCGAGATGTTCCGCAAGCTGCTCGACGAGGGCCAGGCCGGTGAGAACGTCGGTCTGCTGCTCCGTGGCATCAAGCGCGAGGACGTCGAGCGCGGCCAGGTCATCATCAAGCCGGGTTCGGTCACCCCGCACACCGACTTCGAGGCCCAGGCCTACATCCTGTCGAAGGACGAGGGTGGCCGCCACACCCCGTTCTTCAACAACTACCGCCCGCAGTTCTACTTCCGTACCACGGACGTGACCGGCGTCGTGACCCTCCCCGAGGGCACCGAGATGGTCATGCCGGGCGACAACACCGGTATGACGGTCGCGCTGATCCAGCCGATCGCCATGGAGGAGGGCCTGAAGTTCGCCATCCGTGAGGGTGGCCGTACCGTCGGCGCCGGCCAGGTCACCAAGATCATCAAGTAATTGTTGATCTGACCTGCCTGTACCGCAGGCTGTCAGCGCGAAGGGCCCCGGCCCCCGTCCGCACGGACGGGAGTCGGGGCCCTTCGCCGTGCCCGGGGCCGGGCGTGAGACCGGTCACGGTGGGGCGCCGGCGGCGGCCGTGCGGGGCGCTGCCGGTGGAACGTCCGCCGGTGCCACCGCGGGCGCGGGGCGGCGGAGTTGAGCGCCTGTCGGGCCCGCGCCGGCCGGGCGCCCGGCCGCTGGTGCGCGCCGGGGCGGCCGGTGCCGATTGGCGTCCTGGCCTCGTGGTATGGCAAGATAGTCAAGTTGCTCGGTTGAGTGCCGATGCTGCGCGCCTCCCGCCGGGAGGACCGGAAGCGAGTCCCATGTACTCGTCGTTCCCGTGATGGCCGTTCATGTGTTCACGTGCTGTGTGTGAATGCAGTGGTGTGTAAGCGACACCGCGGCAGCTGCGGGGCGGACGTACGGGAATCTTCTGGGAAGCGTGGGCGGGGCCTCGATCCGGCACCCGTGGGTGCAAGACCGACCCGGATCCCAGGAGAGGGTTCTTTCCCTTTTCTTAGGCGCGAGCGCGACACGCCCGAGCGCGGGGACCGGCGGGAAACCACCCAGGGTTGCCGCCGGACCAGTCCACCCGGACGAATCCGGCCGCAGAGGCAACAAGACGACTAAGGACTACGAGTAGCCATGGCGGGACAGAAGATCCGCATCCGGCTCAAGGCCTACGACCACGAGGTCATCGACTCCTCGGCGAAGAAGATCGTCGAGACGGTGATCCGTACTGGTGCGCAGGTCGCGGGCCCGGTGCCGCTGCCCACTGAGAAGAACGTTTACTGCGTCATCCGCTCGCCGCACAAGTACAAGGACTCGCGCGAGCACTTCGAGATGCGCACTCACAAGCGTCTGATCGACATCCTCGACCCGACCCCGAAGACCGTTGACTCGCTGATGCGCCTCGACCTTCCGGCCGGCGTCGACATCGAGATCAAGCTCTGAGAGGCGCGACGAAGATGGCAAAGCAGATTAAGGGCATCCTGGGCGAGAAGCTCGGCATGACCCAGGTCTGGGACGAGAACAACCGGATCGTTCCGGTGACCGTCGTCAAGGCCGGGCCGAATGTCGTGACCCAGGTCCACACCGCTGACAGCGCTGCCGGCTACGACGCCGTGCAGATCGGCTTCGGCGAGATCGACCCCCGCAAGGTGAACAAGCCCCTCGCGGGCCACTTCGCCAAGGCCGGTGTCACCCCGCGCCGCCACCTGGTGGAGCTGCGTACCTCGGACGCGTCCGAGTACACGCTGGGCCAGGAGCTCACCGCCGAGCTGTTCGAGGCGGGTGTCAAGGTCGACGTGACCGGCACCTCCAAGGGCAAGGGCTTCGCCGGTGTCATGAAGCGTCACAACTTCAAGGGCCTCGGCGCCGGTCACGGCACCCAGCGCAAGCACCGTTCGCCCGGTTCGATCGGTGGCTGCGCCACCCCGGGCCGCGTGTTCAAGGGCCTGCGCATGGCCGGTCGGATGGGTCACGAGCGTGTGACCACCCAGAACCTGACCGTGCACGCGGTCGACGCGGAGAAGGGCCTGCTCCTGATCAAGGGCGCTGTCCCGGGTCCGAACGGCGGCCTCGTCCTCGTCCGCACCGCGGCGAAGGGGCTGTGAGGAAATGAGCACCATTGACATCCTGTCGCCGGCTGGCGACAAGACCGGCAGCATCGAGCTGCCGGCCGAGATCTTCGACGCGAAGGTCAGCGTTCCGCTGATGCACCAGGTCGTCGTGGCGCAGCTCGCTGCGGCCCGTCAGGGCACCCACAAGACCAAGACTCGCGGCGAGGTTCGCGGTGGCGGCAAGAAGCCGTACCGTCAGAAGGGCACCGGCCGCGCCCGTCAGGGCTCGACCCGTGCGCCGCAGTTCGCCGGCGGTGGCGTCGTGCACGGTCCCGTGCCGCGCGACTACTCGCAGCGGACCCCGAAGAAGATGATCGCCGCCGCGCTCCGCGGTGCGCTCACCGACCGGGCCCGCCACAACCGCATCCACGTCATCACCGACGTGACCGCGACCGAGGCGCCGTCGACCAAGGCCGCCAAGGGCCTGTTCGGCAAGATCACCGACCGCAAGAACGTCCTCCTGGTCGTCGAGCGTGCGGACGAGCTGGGCTACAAGTCCGCTCGCAACCTGCCGAACGTGCACATCCTGGACGCCGGTCAGCTGAACACCTACGACGTGCTCGTCTCCGACGATGTGGTCTTCACCCAGGCCGCCTTCGAGCGTTTCGTGGCCGGTCCGGCCGCGTCCGCCAAGGCCGTTGCCGCTGAGGGCGAGCTCGAAGGGAGCGCCGCCTGATGAGCGACGTTACGAGCAAGACGTTCACGGACCCCCGTGACGTCCTGGTGAAGCCGGTTATCTCCGAGAAGAGCTACGCGCTCCTCGACGAGAACAAGTACACGTTCATCGTGTCGCCGGGCGCCAACAAGACCCAGATCAAGCAGGCCGTCGAGGCGGTCTTCTCGGTCAAGGTCGAGGCTGTCAACACGATCAACCGCCAGGGCAAGCGCAAGCGCTCCCGCACCGGTTTCGGCAAGCGCAAGGACACCAAGCGCGCCATCGTGACGCTGGCCGAGGGCAACCGCATCGACATCTTCGGTGGTCCGGTCTCCTGAACCAGGAGATCGTGATCGTCGATTAGGACGAGGACGAGAGAGCCAAATGGGCATCCGCAAGTACAAGCCGACTACGCCGGGCCGTCGTGGCTCCAGCGTGGCCGACTTCGTAGAAATCACGCGGTCCACGCCGGAGAAGTCGCTGGTTCGCCCCCTGCACAGCAAGGGCGGCCGTAACAACGCCGGTCGTATCACCGCTCGCCACCAGGGTGGCGGTCACAAGCGCGCCTACCGCGTGATCGACTTCCGTCGTCACGACAAGGACGGCGTGCCGGCCAAGGTCGCGCACATCGAGTACGACCCCAACCGCACCGCGCGCATCGCGCTCCTGCACTACGCGGACGGCGAGAAGCGCTACATCATCGCCCCCCGCGGCGTTGCGCAGGGTGACCGGATCGAGAACGGCCCCGCGGCCGACATCAAGCCGGGCAACAACCTGCCGCTGCGCAACATCCCGGTCGGTACCACCATCCACGCGGTGGAGCTGCGTCCCGGTGGCGGTGCCAAGATGGCCCGCTCCGCCGGTTCCGGCATCCAGCTGCTCGCCCGTGAGGGTCGCATGGCGCACCTGCGCATGCCCTCCGGTGAGATCCGCCTGGTCGACGTGCGCTGCCGCGCCACCGTCGGTGAGGTCGGCAACGCCGAGCAGTCGAACATCAACTGGGGCAAGGCCGGCCGTATGCGCTGGAAGGGCGTTCGCCCGACCGTGCGTGGTGTGGCCATGAACCCGATCGACCACCCGCACGGTGGTGGTGAGGGTAAGACCTCTGGTGGTCGCCACCCGGTTTCGCCGTGGGGCCAGAAGGAGGGTCGCACCCGTAAGCCCGGCAAGGCTTCGGACGCCCTCATCGTGCGCCGCCGCAAGACCAACAAGAAGCGCTAGGAGCAGGTCAGATGCCGCGCAGTCTCAAGAAGGGCCCCTTCATCGACGGCCACCTCATCAAGAAGGTGGACGCGCAGAACGAGGCGGGTACCCAGAACGTCATCAAGACCTGGTCCCGTCGCTCCGTGATCAGCCCGAGCATGCTCGGTCACACGATCGCGGTTCACGATGGTCGCAAGCACGTCCCGGTGTTCGTCACCGAGTCGATGGTCGGCCACAAGCTGGGCGAGTTCGCTCCGACCCGCACCTTCCGCGGCCACGTCAAGGACGACCGCAAGTCGAAGCGTCGCTAGTCGCCTGAGCTTCACCGCCAGAACGACTCAATGACTTACTCCATTAAGGGGACAACCATGGAAGCCAGGGCCCAAGCGCGGTACATCCGCGTCACGCCCATGAAGGCCCGCCGCGTGGTGGACCTCATCCGTGGCCTGAACGCCACGGAGGCCCAGGCCGTCCTGCGTTTCGCTCCGCAGGCCGCCACCGTGCCGGTCGGCAAGGTGCTCGACAGCGCCATTGCCAACGCCGCGCACAACTACAACCACAACAACGTGGACGACCTCTACATCTCTGAGGCGTACGTTGACGAGGGCCCGACCCTGAAGCGGTTCCGGCCGCGCGCCCAGGGCCGCGCCTACCGGATCCGCAAGCGGACCAGCCACATCACCGTGGTCGTCAGCAGCAAGGAAGGGACCCGGTAATGGGCCAGAAGGTTAACCCGCACGGGTTCCGCCTCGGCATCAGCACGGACTTCAAGTCCCGCTGGTACGCCGACAAGCTGTACAAGGACTACGTCAAGGAAGACGTCGCCATTCGTCGCATGATGACGAAGGGCATGGAGCGGGCCGGCATCTCCAAGGTGGAGATCGAGCGCACCCGCGACCGCGTCCGCGTTGACATCCACACCGCCCGCCCCGGCATCGTGATCGGTCGCCGTGGCACCGAGGCCGACCGCATCCGCGGCGACCTCGAGAAGCTGACCGGCAAGCAGGTCCAGCTGAACATCCTCGAGGTCAAGAACCCCGAGCTGGACGCCCAGCTCGTGGCTCAGGGCGTCGCGGAGCAGCTGTCCTCCCGCGTGTCGTTCCGCCGTGCCATGCGCAAGAGCATGCAGGGCACCATGAAGTCCGGCGCCAAGGGCATCAAGGTCCAGTGCTCCGGTCGTCTCGGCGGCGCCGAGATGAGCCGTTCGGAGTTCTACCGCGAGGGTCGTGTGCCGCTGCACACGCTGCGCGCGAACGTCGACTACGGCTTCTTCGAGGCCAAGACGACCTTCGGCCGGATCGGCGTGAAGGTCTGGATCTACAAGGGCGACGTCAAGAACATCGCCGAGGTCCGCGCTGAGAACGCTGCTGCCCGCTCGGGCAACCGTCCGGCCCGCAACGACGCCCGCCCCGCGCGTGGCGGCGAGCGCGGTGGCCGTGGCGGCGAGCGTGGTGGCGCCCGTGGCGGTCGTCGTCCCGCGAACACCGAGGCCCCCGCGGCCGCGGTGAGCGAGGCGCCGGCTGCCGAGAGCACCGGAACGGAGGCCTGACCTCATGCTGATCCCTCGTAGGGTCAAGCACCGCAAGCAGCACCACCCGAAGCGCCGCGGCGCTGCGAAGGGTGGCACCGAGCTCGCGTTCGGCGAGTACGGCATCCAGGCCGTGACCCCGGCCTACGTGACCAACCGGCAGATCGAGTCCGCTCGTATCGCGATCACGCGTCACATCCGTCGTGGTGGCAAGGTCTGGATCAACATCTACCCGGACCGCCCGCTCACCAAGAAGCCGGCCGAGACCCGCATGGGTTCCGGTAAGGGTTCGCCGGAGTGGTGGATCGCGAACGTGCACCCGGGTCGGGTCATGTTCGAGCTGTCGTACCCCAACGAGAAGGTGGCTCGTGAGGCGCTCACCCGCGCTGCTCACAAGCTCCCGATGAAGTGCCGGATTGTCCGGCGCGAGGCAGGTGAGAGCTGATGTCGGCCGGCACCAAGGCTGCTGAGCTGCGCGAGCTGGACAACGAGGCCCTCGTTGCCAAGCTCCGCGAGGCCAAGGAGGAGCTGTTCAACCTCCGCTTCCAGGCGGCGACCGGACAGCTCGACAACCACGGACGGCTTCGGCTGGTCCGTAAGGACATCGCGCGGATCTACACCCTGATGCGCGAGCGCGAGCTGGGCATCGAGACGGTGGAGAACGCCTGATGACTGAGAACACCAACGAGACGCGCGGTTTCCGCAAGACCCGTGAGGGTCTCGTCGTCAGCGACAAGATGGACAAGACCGTCGTCGTCGCCGTCGAGGACCGCGTCAAGCACGCTCTGTACGGCAAGGTCATCCGCCGTACGAACAAGCTGAAGGCGCACGACGAGCAGAACGCGTGCGGCGTGGGCGACCGGGTCCTCCTCGCGGAGACCCGCCCGCTGTCCGCGACGAAGCGCTGGCGCGTCGTCGAGATCCTCGAGAAGGCCAAGTAACGAAGCCGATGAGGTACGGCCGTATGTGCATCAGGTCCCCGCACGTCACTGTGCGAGACGCTGGTGTGAGCAGCGGCCGGCCCGTCGACTCTCGTTGACGATCAGGAGAAAGCTGTGATCCAGCAGGAGTCGCGACTGCGCGTCGCCGACAACACGGGTGCCAAGGAGATTCTCTGCATCCGCGTTCTCGGTGGCTCCGGTCGCCGCTACGCCGGTATCGGGGACGTCATCGTCGCCACCGTCAAGGACGCGATCCCCGGTGGCTCGGTGAAGAAGGGTGACGTCGTCAAGTGCGTCATCGTTCGTACCGTGAAGGAGCGCCGTCGTCCGGACGGTTCCTACATCCGGTTCGACGAGAACGCCGCCGTCGTCCTCAAGAACACCGAGGGTGACCCCCGTGGTACCCGCATCTTCGGCCCGGTGGGCCGCGAGCTGCGTGACAAGAAGTTCATGAAGATCATCTCGCTGGCGCCGGAGGTGCTCTAACCCATGGCGAACAGCATGAAGATCAAGAAGGGTGACCTGGTTCAGGTCATCACCGGCAAGGACAAGGGCAAGCAGGGCAAGGTCATCCAGGCCCTGCCGGCCGAGAACAAGGTCCTCGTCGAGGGTGTGAACCGGGTCAAGAAGCACACCAAGCCCGGCCAGGGCACCGCCGGTGGCATCGTCACCGTCGAGGCCCCGGTGCACGTCTCCAACGTGCAGCTGGTCGTGGAGAAGGACGGCAAGAAGGTCGTCACTCGCGTTGGTTACCGCTTCGACGACGAGGGCAACAAGATCCGCGTTGCCAAGCGAACCGGTGAGGACATCTGATGTCTGAGACGACTGTTGAGAAGGTGGCCCCCCGCCTCAAGGAGCGTTACAACTCCGAGGTGAAGGGTCAGCTGCAGGAGCAGTTCAAGTACGAGAACGTCATGCTGATCCCCGGCCTGGTCAAGGTCGTGGTCAACATGGGTGTCGGCGAGGCTGCCCGTGACAGCAAGCTGATCGAGGGCGCGATCCGCGACCTGACCGCGATCACCGGTCAGAAGCCGGCCGTGACCAAGGCCCGTAAGTCCATCGCGCAGTTCAAGCTGCGCGAGGGCCAGCCGATCGGCACCCACGTCACCCTCCGTGGTGACCGCATGTGGGAGTTCGTGGACCGTCTGGTGTCGCTGGCGCTGCCGCGTATCCGTGACTTCCGCGGCCTCTCGCCGAAGCAGTTCGACGGCCGTGGCAACTACACCTTCGGTCTGACCGAGCAGGTTATGTTCCACGAGATCGACCAGGACAAGGTCGACCGTCAGCGCGGTATGGACATCACCGTCGTGACCACCGCTCAGACCGACGACGAGGGCCGGGCGCTGCTGCGCGCTCTGGGCTTCCCGTTCAAGGAGGCGTGAGCCAATGGCGAAGAAGTCCCTCATCGCGAAGTCCGAGCGCAAGCCGAAGTTCGCTGTCCGCGGTTACACCCGCTGCCAGCGCTGCGGCCGTCCGCACTCGGTGTACCGCAAGTTCGGCCTGTGCCGTGTCTGCCTCCGTGAGATGGCGCACCGCGGCGAGCTGCCGGGCGTGACCAAGAGCTCCTGGTAGTTCAGGACCCTGGTTACCGCATAGGCGAAGCAGGCGTGCCCGACCCCACATCACCCAGATTTGGGTACCCGTACGGACTCCCGTAAGGTAGTGGGGTCGGGCCCCCTGCCGCGGCATCTCCATGGATGCTCGCGGCCCGTCTTCGGACGGGCTCGCACCCAGTCTTACTAACGCCGCAGGTCCCCTGCGTCTGTGCCCCTGTCGCACTCCCCGGAGTGCGGTGGGGGGACCTGGCGCGGAGAAACCACGGCGAGAGAGGCCTGAGGCCATCATGACCATGACCGACCCCATCGCAGACATGCTCACGCGTCTGCGTAACGCGAACTCGGCGTACCACGACTCCGTGGCGATGCCGGCTAGCAAGATCAAGGCGCACGTCGCCGAGATCCTGCAGCAGGAGGGGTACATCTCCTCCTGGAAGGTTGAGGAGCCCACTGAGGGCGAGGTCGGCAAGAAGCTGACCATCGAGCTCAAGTTCGGCCCCAACCGTGAGCGCTCCATTGCTGGCATCAAGCGCATCAGCAAGCCGGGCCTGCGGGTCTACGCAAAGTCCACCAACCTGCCGAAGGTGCTCGGCGGCCTGGGCGTGGCGATCATCTCCACGTCTTCCGGCCTCCTCACCGACAAGCAGGCCGCCAAGAAGGGCGTAGGCGGAGAAGTTCTCGCCTACGTCTGGTAATTCGGGAAACGGAGGTACAGCAATGTCGCGTATTGGACGGCTGCCCATCCCGGTTCCCGCCGGCGTGGACGTCACCATCGATGGCCAGACGGTCTCGGTGAAGGGCCCCAAGGGCACCCTCACCCACGTCGTCGCCGCGCCGATCGAGATCAGCAAGGACGAGACCGGCACCCTGGTCGTCTCGCGCCCGAACGACGAGCGTCAGTCGAAGGCCCTGCACGGCCTGAGCCGCACGCTGGTGGCGAACATGATCACCGGCGTGACCGCGGGCTACCGCAAGTCGCTGGAGATCAGCGGTGTTGGTTACCGCGTCGCGGCGAAGGGCTCCGACATGGAGTTCTCGCTCGGCTACAGCCACCCGATCCTGGTCGAGGCGCAGGACGGCATCTCCTTCGTCGTCGAGTCGCCCACCAAGTTCCACGTGGACGGCATCGACAAGCAGAAGGTCGGCGAGGTCGCCGCGAAGATCCGCAAGCTGCGGAAGCCCGACCCGTACAAGGCCAAGGGCGTGAAGTACGCGGGCGAGGTCATCCGCCGCAAGGTCGGAAAGAGTGGTAAGTAAGCCATGAGTGTCTCTGTCAAGATCGGCAAGGGCAACGGCTACAAGAACGCCGCCCGCAAGCGCCGCGCGATCCGCGTTCGCAAGCGCGTCGTCGGCACCGAGGTGCGTCCGCGCCTCGTTGTGACGCGCTCGAACCGTCACATGGTCGCCCAGGTCATCGACGACGCCAAGGGTCACACCCTGGCGTCGGCGTCCACCCTCGACGTGTCCATCAAGGGCGCCGAGGGCGACAAGACCGAGCTGGCCAAGAAGGTCGGGAGCCTGGTCGCCGAGCGCGCCAAGGCTGCCGGCATCGAGTCGGTCGTCTTCGACCGCGCGGGCAACCGCTACGCCGGGCGCATCGCCGCCCTGGCGGACGCGGCCCGCGAGGCCGGGCTCGACTTCTAAGCCGCTCGTCGGCTCAGTCGACGGACGTAATCGAGAGAGGTAATTCCAATGGCTGGACCCCAGCGCCGCGGTAGCGGCGCCGGCGGCGGCACCGGTGGCGAGCGGCGCGACCGTAAGCGTGACGACCGGGGCAACGCCCCCGCCGTCGAGAAGACCGCTTACGTCGAGCGTGTCGTTGCGATCAACCGTGTCGCCAAGGTTGTCAAGGGTGGTCGTCGTTTCAGCTTCACCGCGCTGGTCGTGGTGGGCGACGGTGACGGCACCGTGGGTGTCGGGTACGGCAAGGCGAAGGAGGTTCCGGCCGCCATCGCCAAGGGTGTTGAGGAGGCCAAGAAGAACTTCTTCAAGGTCCCCCGTATCCAGGGCACCATTCCGCACCCGATCCAGGGCGAGAAGGCCGCCGGCGTCGTGCTGCTGAAGCCGGCGTCCCCCGGTACCGGTGTTATCGCCGGTGGCCCGGTGCGTGCCGTCCTGGAGTGCGCCGGCGTTCACGACATCCTGTCGAAGTCGCTCGGCTCGGACAACGCGATCAACATCGTGCACGCCACCGTGGTGGCTCTGAAGGGCCTCGTTCGCCCCGAGGAGATCGCCGCCCGTCGTGGCCTGCCGCTCGAGGATGTGGCTCCGGCTGCCCTGCTGCGCGCTCGCGCCGCCGGCACCGCCGCCGCGGCTGGGGCTGGTGTCTGATGGCTCGCCTGAAGATCACCCAGACCAAGTCCTACATCGGCAGCAAGCAGAACCACCGCGAGACGCTGCGCTCGCTGGGTCTGAAGCGCATGCACGATGTGGTCGTCAAGGAGGACCGTCCCGAGATCCGCGGGATGGCCCAGACCGTGCGTCACCTCGTCACGGTCGAGGAGGTGGACTGAGATGGCTGACTCGCCGATCAAGATCCACAACCTGCGTCCCGCCCCGGGTGCCAAGACCGAGAAGACCCGTGTGGGTCGCGGTGAAGGCTCCAAGGGTAAGACCGCCGGTCGTGGTACCAAGGGCACCAAGGCCCGCTACCAGGTTCCGCAGCGCTTCGAGGGTGGCCAGATGCCGCTCCACATGCGCCTGCCGAAGCTGAAGGGCTTCAAGAACCCCTTCAAGGTGACCTTCCAGGTCGTCAACCTCGACAAGCTGGCCGAGCTCTACCCGCAGGGTGGCGAGGTCACGGTCGAGGGTCTCGTCGAGAAGGGCGCGGTTCGCAAGAACTCGCTCGTCAAGGTGCTCGGCACCGGCGAGATCTCCGTCGCGCTGCAGGTCTCGGTGGACGCCGTCTCCGGCTCCGCCGCCGAGAAGATCAAGGCCGCCGGCGGCACCGTCACCGAGCTCATCTGACTCGGCTGACACCAGCGTTCGGGCCCCGTACCTCTTTCGAGAGGTACGGGGCCCGGTCGTTTTCTCCGTGGAGAACCACGGATCACCGACCGATCACGGGCTCATCACGGGTGAAATCCGGGCATCCGGGGCCGCCGACGGCCCGGGAACGGCGCACACGCTTCATGCGAGTGGCCACACACTGTTAGAGTCCGTGGAGTTCCCTTGTAGGCTGCGACAGGCTGCCCTGTCGTCTGCCCGACGGGCGAACCGCTCCAAGACCCCCCATCAGGACCGACCCTCCCGCCGACGACGCGTGGGAGGCGCAGGAGGCACCGTGCTCAGTGCGTTCGCGCGGGCGTTCAAGACGCCCGACCTGCGCAAGAAGCTGCTGTTCACGCTGGGCATCATGGTGCTGTTCCGGATGGGTGCGCACATTCCCATCCCGGGCGTCAACTTCGTCGCCGTGAACAACTGCGTGAAGCAGGCCAACAACGGCCTCTTCGGCCTCGTCAACCTCTTCAGCGGCGGCGCGCTGCTGCAGTTGACGATCTTCGCGCTCGGCATCATGCCTTACATCACCGCCAGCATCATCCTGCAGCTGCTGACCGTCGTGATCCCGCGACTCGAGGCGCTGAAGAAGGAGGGCCAGGCCGGTACCACGAAGATCACCCAGTACACCCGGTACCTGACCATCGCGCTGGCGATCCTGCAGGGCACCGGCATCGTGGCCACCGCCTCGAACGGCGCGCTGTTCGGCAGCTGCCCGTACAGCAACGAGGTCGTGCCGGACACCTCGATCTTCCGGATCATGGTCATGGTCACCACGATGACCGCCGGGACCACGATGATCATGTGGCTGGGCGAGCTGATCACCGACCGCGGGATCGGCAACGGCATGTCGATCCTGATCTTCACCTCGATCGCCTCCAGCTTCCCGAGCAACCTCTGGGCGATCAAGAAGGCCGGCAAGATCGGCGGCGGCTGGGTCGACTTCTTCGCCGTCCTGGCGGTCGGCATCGTGGTGGTGGTCCTGGTCATCTTCGTCGAGCAGGCCCAGCGCCGGATCCCGGTGCAGTACGCCAAGCGCATGATCGGCCGGCGGGCCTTCGGCGGGACCTCCACCTACATCCCGCTCAAGGTCAACCAGGCGGGTGTCATCCCGGTCATCTTCGCCTCCTCGCTGCTGTACATCCCGGCCCTGGTGGCCCAGCTGACGAGCAGCAAGGCGGGGTGGGCGATCTGGATCAACAACAACTTCACCAAGGGTGACCACCCCGTCTACATGGTCGCGTACTTCGTACTGATCGTGTTCTTCGCCTTCTTCTACGTCGCGATCTCCTTCAACCCCGAAGAAGTTGCCGACAACATGAAGAAGTATGGTGGCTTCATCCCGGGTATCCGCGCCGGTCGACCGACCGCCGAGTACCTGAACTACGTGCTGACCCGCATCACGTGGCCGGGTTCGCTGTACCTGGGCCTCATCGCGCTGATCCCGATGATCGGCCTGGTAGCCCTCAACCAGAGCACCACCATCCCGTTCGGTGGCACCAGCATCCTGATCATCGTCGGTGTCGGACTCGAAACTGTGAAGCAGATCGAGAGCCAGCTCCAGCAGCGTAATTACGAAGGGTTCCTCCGCTGATGCGTATCGTCCTCGTCGGACCTCCCGGGGCCGGGAAGGGTACTCAGGCGCACGTTCTGGCCAAGACCCTGTCCATCCCCCACATCTCCACTGGCGACCTGTTCCGGGCCAACATCAGCCAGGGCACCCCGCTCGGGCTCGAGGCCAAGGGCTACATGGACGCCGGCGAGCTGGTGCCGGACGAGGTGACCATCGGGATGGCCAAGGACCGGCTGGCGCAGCCGGACGCCGCCCACGGCTTCCTGCTGGACGGTTTCCCGCGGAACCTGGTCCAGGCGAAGGCGCTGGACGCCTTCCTGGCCGACAGCGGGATCGCGCTCACCGCCGTGCTGGACCTGGAGGTCCCCGAGGACGAGGTGGTCAAGCGGATCGCCGGCCGCCGGCTCTGCCGCAACGACGGCAGCCACGTCTTCCACGTGGTCTACAACCCGCCGGCCGTCGAGGGCGTCTGCGACGAGTGCGGTGGCGAGCTCTACCAGCGCTCGGACGACACCGAGGACGCGGTGCGGACCCGGCTGAAGGTCTACCACAGCGAGACCGAGCCGATCATCGGCTACTACGTCGAGCAGGGGCTGGTCACCACCATCCCGGCGCTCGGCAAGGTGGACGAGGTGACCCAGCGCGCGGTGGACGCGCTGAACAAGCGCACCGAGGACTGAGCGCACTCCGCGTGCCGCACGGCCGCGGCGCCCCGCACCGGGGCGCCGCGGCCGTGCGGCGTCGTACGGTGGTTTCAGCGAAGGGCCGGCCGGCAAGGACCGGGCGGCACACGGACGAAAGGCTTGGCCAGATGGTGGAGATCAAGACCCCCGAGCAGATCGCGAAGATGCGGGTGGCCGGGCTGGTCGTCGCGGAGGCGCTCAAGGCCTGCCGTGAGGCGGTCGCCCCGGGCGTGAGCACCCAGGAGCTCAACGACATTGCGGCGAAGGTGATCGCCGATCACGGCGCCACCTCCAACTTCCGCGCCCACCACGGTGGTCTGTGGTTCCCCGGGGTGATCTGCGCGTCGGTCAACAACGAGGTGGTGCACGGCATCCCGGGCGACCGGGTGCTGCTGGAGGGCGACGTCATCTCGATCGACTGCGGTGCGATCGTGGACGGCTGGCACGGCGACGCGGCGATCACCGTGCCGGTCGGCGAGGTCCGCCCGGAGGTCGCGATGCTCAGCAAGGTCACCGAGGGCTCGATGTGGGCCGGCATCGCCCAGATGAAGAAGGGCAACCGGCTGGTCGACGTCTCCAAGGCGATCGAGGGCTTCATCCGCCGCCAGCCGCTGCCGCCCAAGGGCAAGTGGGGCATCACCGAGGGCTACGGCGGCCACGGCATCGGCACCGCGATGCACATGGAGCCGCACGTGCTGAACTACGTCGAGCGCGGGCGCGGCAAGGGCCCCAAGCTGATCCCCGGCACCGTGCTGGCGATCGAGCCGATGGTCTCGTTGGGCACGCCGCACACCAGCGTGCTGGAGGACGACTGGACGGTCGTCACCAACGACGGGACCTGGGCCGCGCACTGGGAGCACTCGGTCGCCGTCACCGAACAGGGCCCGCTGGTGCTGACCGCCTTCGACGGGGGCAAGGCCCAGCTGGCGGCGCTGGGCGTGACGGCCGCGCCGGACCCGCTCGGCTGAACCGGTATCGTTGCCCCCCGAGGGACGAATCGGACATAGAGGAGAGAACGGGTGCTCAAGGGGTTCCGCGACTTCATGATGCGCGGCAACGTCGTCGACATGGCGGTCGGTGTCGTCATCGGTGCGGCCTTCACCGGGGTGGTGAACGGCTTCGTGAAGGCGTTCCTGACCCCGCTGGTGGGCCTGGTGGTCGGGGCGGCCGGCGACTTCAGCGCCGACCAGTTCACCGTGCACCACGTCACGTTCCCCTACGGGCAGTTCCTCAACGACCTGATCGCCTTCCTGCTGACCGCCGCGGTGCTGTACTTCTGCGTGGTGCTGCCGGTCACCAAGGCCAGTGCCCGGTACCTGCCGAAGAAGGCGAAGGTCGTCAGGCGTCCGTGCCCGGAGTGCCTCACCGAGATCCCGGAGGCCGCCAGTCGCTGCCCGGCCTGCACCGCGGTGCTCGTCCAGGACCGGATCGGCGCGCAGCGCTGAGCCCGGCTCGGTGCGCCCGGCCCCCCGGTTTGGTGTGGGGCTGGTGCCTAACGTACGATGGACCGTCGGCTCACTCGTAGCGTGCTTCGGCACGCCCTCTTCCCGCTGGGTTGGGGTGGACCCAGGTTCGCACGAGCGTGCCGCATACGGTAGCCGGTCCCGGAAGGTGGATCTCGTAGTTCATGGCAAAGAAGCAAGGCGCCATTGAGATCGAGGGCACCGTGATCGAGTCTCTTCCGAACGCCATGTTCAAGGTCGAGCTTCAGAACGGTCACAAGGTCCTCGCGCACATCAGCGGCAAGATGCGGATGCACTACATCCGTATCCTCCCGGACGACCGGGTGGTCGTTGAGCTCAGCCCCTACGACCTGACTCGTGGTCGGATCGTCTACCGCTACAAGTAGTTCCACCGTCAGATCTAGACCCGGAGAACCTGAACCATGAAGGTCAAGCCGAGCGTCAAGAAGATCTGCGACAAGTGCAAGGTGATCCGCCGCCACGGCCGGGTCATGGTGATCTGCGACAACCTGCGCCACAAGCAGCGCCAGGGCTGATCTCTCCGCATTTCTCGTAGTACTTCGCGCGACGCGCACAACGTCATACACGGGCCGCCCGATCCTGCCGCACGGCAGGACTGCCACCCCCGGTCAGAGGCCGGGGCTCTCATCTCTCCGAGGTCCGCAGGGCCGGGAGATGCTTCCGAGTAGGCGACTCGTAAGACCTCTGAAGAACCACAGGAGCCATGAATGGCACGCCTCGCCGGCGTTGATCTCCCCCGCGAGAAGCGGATCGAGATCGCCCTCACGTACGTCTACGGCATCGGTCGTACCCGCGCCCAGCAGTCGCTGGCCGAGACGGGCGTGAACCCCGACATCCGCGTTCGCGACATCTCCGAGGAAGACCTCGTCAAGCTGGCGCAGTGGATCGACGCCAACTACACGGTCGAGGGTGACCTCCGCCGTGAGGTGGCCGCCGACATCCGCCGCAAGGTCGAGATCGGCTGCTACGAGGGTCTGCGTCACCGCCGTGGCCTGCCCGTCCGCGGTCAGCGCACCCACACCAACGCGCGTACCCGCAAGGGCCCGCGTCGCGCGATTGCCGGCAAGAAGAAGCCGGGCAAGAAGTAGTCCGCCCGTTAACCGGACATCCCTCCGGCCCGCGGGTTAGCGGACCGACCACCTCAGTAGGAGAAACAGACTTATGCCCCCCAAGGGTCGTCAGGCTGCCGGCGCGAAGAAGATCCGCCGCAAGGAAAAGAAGAACGTCGCTCACGGCCACGCGCACATCAAGAGCACGTTCAACAACACGATCGTCTCGATCACCGACCCCGCGGGCAACGTGATCTCCTGGGCCTCCGCCGGTCACGTCGGCTTCAAGGGCTCGCGCAAGTCCACCCCGTTCGCCGCGCAGATGGCCGCCGAGGCCGCTGCCCGTCGCGCGCAGGAGCACGGCATGCGCAAGGTCGACGTCTTCGTGAAGGGTCCGGGCTCCGGCCGCGAGACCGCGATCCGCTCGCTCCAGGCCACCGGCCTGGAGGTGGGCTCGATCCAGGACGTCACCCCCACCCCGCACAACGGCTGCCGTCCGCCGAAGCGTCGCCGCGTCTGACGCGCTGGGCGTTTCCGCAGTGCTTTGAACCTGCTACGGGGTCCCGTTTCCCACGGGACCCCGTACGCTTGGTCCTGTCGGCATCAAATAGTGGGTGCCGAAGACAACTGGAGGATCCAGAACCATGCTGATCGCTCAGCGTCCTTCGCTGACCGAAGAGGTTGTCGACGAATACCGCTCGCGGTTCGTCATCGAGCCGCTGGAGCCGGGCTTCGGCTACACCCTCGGCAACTCTCTCCGCCGCACGCTGCTCTCCTCGATCCCGGGTGCCGCTGTCACCAGCATCCGCATCGACGGCGTCCTGCACGAGTTCACCACCGTGCCGGGCGTCAAGGAGGACGTCACCGACCTCATCCTCAACATCAAGCAGCTGGTCGTCTCCTCGGAGCACGACGAGCCGGTCGTGATGTACCTGCGCAAGCAGGGCCCGGGTGTGGTCACCGCCGCCGACATCGCGCCGCCGGCCGGTGTCGAGGTGCACAACCCCGAGCTGGTCCTCGCCACGCTGAACGGCAAGGGCAAGCTGGAGATGGAGCTGACCGTCGAGCGCGGTCGCGGCTACGTCTCCGCCGTGCAGAACAAGGCCTCCGGCCAGGAGATCGGCCGGATCCCGGTCGACTCGATCTACAGCCCGGTGCTGAAGGTCACCTACAAGGTCGAGGCCACCCGTGTCGAGCAGCGGACCGACTTCGACAAGCTGATCGTCGACGTCGAGACCAAGCCCGCCATGCGTCCGCGGGACGCCATGGCCTCGGCCGGCAAGACCCTGGTGGAGCTGTTCGGTCTCGCCCGCGAGCTGAACATCGACGCCGAGGGCATCGACATGGGCCCGTCCCCCACGGACGCCGCCCTGGCCGCCGACCTGGCGCTGCCGATCGAGGAGCTGGAGCTCACCGTTCGGTCGTACAACTGCCTCAAGCGCGAGGGCATCCACACCGTGGGTGAGCTCGTCGCCCGCTCCGAGGCCGACCTGCTCGACATCCGCAACTTCGGTGCGAAGTCGATCGACGAGGTCAAGGCGAAGCTGGCCGGCATGGGCCTGGCCCTCAAGGACAGCCCGCCCGGGTTCGACCCGACCGCTGCCGCCGACGCCTTCGGCGCCGACGACCTGGACGACGCGGGTTACGCGGAGACCGAGCAGTACTAAGAGTTTGTGGTGGGGGCGACTCCTCGTGGGTCGCCCCCGCTTCAATGCAGAAATGCACCGAAAAGTCGTCCGGGCAACCGTGCCCGGCCGCCCGCCGCGGTACCTGATACGGCCGTGGTCGGAGATTCAAGGAGTCATCCATGCCGCGTCCCACCAAGGGTGCCCGCCTCGGCGGCGGCCCGCACCACGAGCCGCTGCTGCTCGCCGGTCTGGCCCGTGAGCTGTTCCAGTACGGCCGCATCACCACCACCGAGGCCAAGGCCCGCCGCCTGCGCCCGCTGGCGGAGAAGCTGATCACCAAGGCCAAGAAGGGCGACATCCACAACCGTCGCCTGGTCCGCAAGACCATCACCGACGTCTCGGTGCTGCACACCCTCTTCACCGAGATCGCGCCGCGCTACGAGAACCGCCCGGGTGGCTACACCCGCATCACCAAGATCGGCACCCGTCGCGGCGACAACGCCCCGATGGCCGTGATCGAGCTGGTCGAGGCGCTGACCGTCGCGCAGACCGCCGTCGGCGAGGCCGAGGCCGCCACCAAGCGCGCCTCGAAGGAGGCCGCCGAGAGCGCTGCCGCCGAGGCCCCCAAGGCTGACGAGACCGCCGAGGTCGAGAACGCCTGACACCTTTAGGTGCAGCTCGGGCCCGCTTCCCTCCGGGGGGCGGGCCCGTTCCTCATTGCCCGGAGATACCCCCGGAGTCAACGATTCCCTGGAGTCAACGCACGTGCTGAAGGATTGCGAGCAGCCGCCGCAGCCGCAGGAGGGCCCCGCCGACGGGACCGTCCGGATCCGGCTCGACCTGGCCTACCACGGAGCCGACTTCTCCGGCTGGGCCCGCCAGCCCGGCCGGCGGACCGTGCAGGGCGAGATCGAGGACGCGCTGCGGATCGTCACCCGCAGCGAGCAGGGCTACGACCTCACGGTGGCCGGCCGGACCGACGCCGGGGTGCACGCCCGCGGCCAGGTGGCGCACGTGGACCTGCCGGTCGAGCTGTGGGCCGCGCACGGCGAGAAGCTGCTGCGCCGGCTGGCCGGCCGACTGCCCGGCGACGTCCGGGTCTACCGGATGACCGAGGCGCCGGCGGGCTTCGACGCCCGGTTCGCCGCGATCTGGCGCCGGTACGCCTACCGGGTGGCCGACCACCCGGGCGGGGTGGACCCGCTGCTCCGCGGCCACGTGCTCTGGCACGACCGGCCGCTGGACATCGAGAAGATGAACGAGGCGGCCCGGCTGCTGCTCGGCGAGCACGACTTCGCCGCGTACTGCAAGAAGCGCGAGGGCGCCACCACCATCCGCACCCTGCTCGACCTGCACTGGGAGCGGGTCGCCGCGGACCACCACACCGCGGGGGTGGCCGGGCCGCTGGCGGTGGCCACGGTCCGCGCGGACGCCTTCTGCCACAACATGGTGCGGGCCCTGGTCGGCGCGATGCTGCTGGTCGGCGACGGCCACCGGCCGGTGGAGTTCCCCGGGCAGGTGCTGGCCGGCCGGGTGCGCAACAGCGCCGTCAACGTGGTCCGGCCGTACGGGCTGACGCTGGAGGAGGTCGGCTACCCGCCGGACGACCAGCTGGCCGAGCGCAACCGGGCGGCCCGTCGGATGCGCACGCTGCCGGGCCAGTCGTAATCCGTTTGGGCCTGATGGCGCGGGCGTAGCACAATTCCGAGCCATGGGACACGTCGAGATTTCACATCTGGAGTACTACCTGCCGGACGGGCGGGTGCTTTTCGACGACGCGTCCTTCCGGGTCGGCGAGGGCGCCGCGGTCGCGCTGGTCGGCGCCAACGGCGCGGGCAAGACCACCCTGCTGCGCATGATCGCCGGCGACACCCAGCCGCACGGCGGCACCGTGACGGTCAGCGGCGGCCTGGGCGTGATGCGCCAGTTCGTCGGGACCACCGGCCGGGAGGACCAGAAGGCGACGCCCGGCGCGCTGCCCGCCGACGCCTCGGTCCGCGACCTGCTGGTCTCCGTCGCGCCGGCCCGGATCGCCACCGCGGCCCGCGCGGTGGACGCCGCCGAGCTGGCCATGCTGGCCCAGGACGACGAGAAGACCCAGATGGCCTACGCCCAGGCGCTCGCCGACTGGGCCGACGCCGGCGGCTACGAGTACGAGACGATCTGGGACGTCTGCGCCACGGCCGCGCTCGGGATGCCCTTCGACCGGGCCCAGTGGCGCGGGCTGAACACCCTCTCCGGCGGCGAGCAGAAGCGCCTGGTGCTGGAGGCGCTGCTGCGCGGCCCGGAGGAGGTCCTGCTGCTGGACGAGCCGGACAACTACCTGGACGTCCCGGGCAAGCGCTGGCTGGAGGAGGCCATCAAGGCCACCCCGAAGACCGTGCTCTTCATCTCGCACGACCGTGAGCTGCTCTCCCGGACCGCCGAGAAGATCATCAGTGTCGAGACCGGTGTCACCGGCAGCAGCGTCTGGGTGCACGGCAACGGCTTCGACTCGTTCCACGCCGCCCGCAAGGAGCGCTTCGAGCGCTTCGAGGAGCTCGGCCGCCGCTGGGACGAGGAGCACGCCAAGCTGAAGAAGCTGGTGGTCACCCTGCGCCAGGCGGCCGCGGTCAGCCACGACATGGCCTCCCGCTACGCCGCCGCGCAGACCCGGCTGAAGAAGTTCGAGGAGGCGGGCCGTCCGGAGGCACCGCCGCGCGAGCAGAACATCACCATGCGGCTCAAGGGCGGCCGGACCGGCGTGCGGGCGGTCACCCTGGAGAAGCTGGAGCTCAGCGGGCTGATGCAGCCCTTCGACCTGGAGGTCTACTACGGCGAGCGGGTGGCCGTGCTGGGCTCCAACGGCTCCGGCAAGTCGCACTTCCTGCGGCTGCTGGCCGGTGACGAGTCGGTCGCGCACACCGGCAGCTGGAAGCTGGGCGCCCGGGTGGTGCCCGGCCACTTCCGGCAGACCCACGCGCACCCCGAGCTGTTCGGCCGGACCGTCCGCTCGATCATCGAGGAGGAGCACGCCCTCGACCGCAAGGCCGCGATGGGCGCGCTGCGCCGCTACGAGCTGGACCGGCAGGAGGAGCAGCGCTTCGAGTCGCTCTCCGGCGGCCAGCAGGCCAGGCTGATGATCCTCAAACTGGAGCTGTCCGGCACCACCGCGCTGCTGCTCGACGAGCCCACCGACAACCTGGACCTGGAGAGCGCCGAGGCGCTGCAGGAGGGGCTGGAGGCCTTCGAGGGCACGGTGCTCTGCGTGACCCACGACCGCTGGTTCGCCCGCACCTTCGACCGCTTCCTGGTCTTCGGCGCGGACGGCCGGGTCTACGAGTCGCCCGAGCCGGTCTGGGACGAGAAGCGGGTCCAGCGTGACCGCTGACCGGTTTGACGGCGACCGTTTTTGACCCGTACGGACCTGCCCGGTAGGCTGGGCACTTGTTGTGCGTATTGGCTCGCTCCATCTCACGTGAGAGGTCGGTACGCCGGAGATACCAGGCCGATGACCAGCGGCTCCTCTTGAATTGCGTCCAAGCGGATCCAGGCTGATCTCCTCGTCCGGGTGCTCCTGTCAGGACTCACTCACTGAAAAGCGAAGGCTACGACCGTGCGTACGTACAGCCCCAAGCCCGGCGACGTCCAGCGTCAGTGGCACGTCATCGACGCGACCGACGTCGTGCTCGGCCGCCTGGCCTCCCAGGCCGCCAACCTCCTCCGGGGCAAGCACAAGGCGATCTACGCGCCGCACGTTGACACTGGTGACTTCGTCATCATCATCAACGCGGACAAGGTGCACCTTTCGGGTAACAAGAAGACCCAGAAGCTGGCCTACCGCCACAGCGGTTTCCCGGGCGGTCTCCGCTCGGTCCGCTACGACGACCTCCTGGACAAGAACCCGGAGAAGGCCGTCGAGAAGGCCATCAAGGGCATGATCCCGAAGAACAGCCTGGGCCGCCAGATGCTCTCGAAGCTGAAGGTCTACTCGGGCGACCAGCACCCGCACGCTGCCCAGCAGCCGGTGCCGTTCGAGATCTCCCAGGTCGCGCAGTAATTCCGGCCACCCAACCCCATCACTGAACAGAGCTGAGGAACACCGTGGCCGAGACTGCCATTGAGACCACCCTTGAGGTCGACTTCGACGAGGACGTGACCGAGTACACGTCCGAGGGCGAGACCTCCGAGTACACCAGCGAGTCGCTGGCCGGCCGCTTCGGCGAGGCCGTCCCCGGCGCCGGCCTCGGCCGTCGCAAGGAGGCGATCGCCCGCGTGCGGATCGTCCCGGGCACCGGCAAGTGGAAGATCAACGGCCGCACCCTGGAGAACTACTTCCCCAACAAGGTGCACCAGCAGACCGTGAACGAGCCCTTCAAGCTCCTCGAGCTGGACGGCCGTTACGACGTCGTGGCCCGCATCGCGGGTGGCGGCGTGTCGGGTCAGGCCTACGCGCTGCGCCTCGGCGTGGCCCGCGCCCTGAACGAGGCCGACGTGGACAACAACCGCGGCGCCCTCAAGAAGGCCGGCTTCCTGACCCGTGACGCCCGCGCCGTCGAGCGCAAGAAGGCCGGTCTGAAGAAGGCCCGCAAGGCCCCGCAGTACAGCAAGCGCTAGTCGCGCCCCGGGGTGCGTACCGCCCTTGGTGCGCACCCCGCAGGTGGGACTCGTACGCCCCGGAGCACTTCGTGTGCCCCGGGGCGTCGTGCTCCCTGGACCGGTCAGGCGGCCAGGGAGTCCTCCCCGCCGACCAGGGCGGACCACAACGCCCTGCCCGGTGACGAGCAACGAAGGACGGGACAGTGGCACGACTCTTCGGTACGGACGGCGTCCGCGGTGTGGCCAATGAGGGCCTGACCGCGGAACTGGCTCTCGGTCTCTCCACGGCGGCCGCCCACGTGCTGGGCGACGCCGGCGCGTTCGCCGGCCATCGGCCGGTCGCGGTGGTCGGACGCGACCCGCGGGCCTCCGGCGAGTTCCTGGAGGCCGCGGTGATCGCCGGGCTGGCCGGCGCCGGCGTGGACGTCCTGCGGGTCGGGGTGCTGCCCACCCCGGCGGTCGCGTACCTCACCGGCGCGCTCGGTGCCGACTTCGGCGTGATGCTCTCGGCGAGCCACAACGCCATGCCCGACAACGGGATCAAGTTCCTGGCCCGCGGCGGCCACAAGCTGGACGACGCGGTCGAGGACGCCATCGAGGCGCACTACCGGCGCTACGCGAACGGCACCGCGGCGGACTGGAAGCGGCCCACCGGCGCGGCGGTCGGCCGGGTGCACGAGTACACCGAGGGCTTCGACAAGTACGTCGCCCACCTGGTCGCGGTGCTGCCGAACCGGCTGGACGGGATCAAGGTCGTCATCGACGGCGCGCACGGCGCGGCGGCCCGGGTCGCCCCGGAGGCCTTCGCCCGGGCCGGCGCCGAGGTGGTCTACACCCTGGGTGCCGAGCCGACCGGCCTGAACATCAACGACGGCGTCGGTTCGACCCACCTGGACCAGCTGCGGGCCGCGATGCTGGAGCACCGGGCGGACTTCGGCGTGGCGCTGGACGGCGACGCGGACCGCTGCCTGGCCGCCGACGCCGAGGGCAACGAGGTGGACGGCGACCAGATCCTGGCCATCCTGGCGGTCGCCATGCGCGAGGCCGGCACGCTGCGCCGCAACACCGCGGTCGCCACCGTGATGTCCAACCTGGGCTTCAAGCTGGCGATGGAGCGCGAGGGCATCGAGCTGGTGCAGACCGCGGTCGGCGACCGCTACGTGCTGGAGGCGATGAAGGCGGAGGGCTACGCGCTCGGCGGCGAGCAGTCCGGCCACGTCATCCTGCTGGACCACGCGACCACCGGCGACGGCACGCTGACCGGTCTGATGCTCGGCGCCCGACTGGCCGCCACCAAGCAGCCGCTGGCCGACCTCGCCGCGGTGATGACCCGGCTGCCGCAGGTGCTGGTCAACGTCAAGGGTGTGGACCGCACCCGGGTCGCCGGCTGCGCCGAGCTGACCGCCGCCGTCTCCGAGGCGGAGGCCGAACTCGGCGCCACCGGACGGGTGTTGCTGCGTCCGTCCGGCACCGAGCCGCTGGTCCGGGTGATGGTCGAGGCCGCTGACCAGGCGCAGGCGAAGGCGGTCGCCGAGCGCCTGGCCGAGGCCGTCCGCACGTACCTGGGCTGAGACCCGCTCAGAGCTTCCGCAGAAGGGCGCGACGGACCTTGTGGTCGGCGCCCTTCTGCAGGATCAGGGTGGCCCGGCCGCGGGTGGGCAGCACGTTCTCCAGCAGGTTGGGCTTGTTGATGGTGCGCCAGACCTGCCGGCCGTACTCCATCGCCTCCTCCTCCGGCACCTCGGTGAACCGGCGGAAGTAGGAGCTGGGGTCCAGGAAGGCGGTGTCCCGCAGCTTCTTGAAGCGGGAGAGGTACCAGCTCTCGATGTCGTCGGTGCGGGCGTCGACGTAGATCGAGAAGTCGAAGTAGTCGGCCACCGCGAGGCGGGTGCGGCCGTCGGTGCCGGGCAGCGCCGGCTGCAGCACGTTCAGGCCCTCGACGATCAGGATGTCCGGCCGCTGCACGGTCAGCCGCCGGTCCGGCACGATGTCGTAGACCAGGTGCGAGTAGACCGGGGCGCTGACCTCCTGCTTGCCGGCCTTGACGTCGGCCACGAAGCGCATCAGCGCGCGCCGGTCGTAGGACTCCGGGAAGCCCTTGCGGGCCATCAGGCCGCGGCGGCGCAGCTCGGCGTTGGGGAGCAGGAAACCGTCGGTGGTGACCAGCTCGACCCGGGGGTGCTCGGGCCAGCGCGCCAGAAGGGCCTGCAACAGGCGGGCGGTGGTGGACTTGCCGACCGCCACCGAGCCGGCCACGCCGATGATGAACGGGGTGCGGGTGCGCTCGGTGTCCGGGGTGTCCAGGAAGGTGCCGAGGGCGCCGCGCAGCTCGTGGGTGGCGTGGATGTAGAGGTTGAGCAGCCGGGAGAGCGGCAGGTAGACGTCGCGCACCTCGTCGAGGTCGAGCGCGGTGCCGAGACCGCGCAGCCGCTCCACCTCCTCCGCGCTGAGCGGCAGCGGAGTACGGTCGCGCAGGGCGCTCCACTCGGACCGGTCCAGGTCGACGTACGGAGACGGCGACGGTCCGGGCGTGGCGGCGCCCCGGGTACAGAGTTCGGTCAGCACATGGTCCATTGTGGGCCGTCGCGGCAGGGGCGGATGGTGTGGCGTCGGTCACGCACGGTGCCCCGGTGCGCGTTCTTCGAAAACAAGCCGCCCTTATGCTGACACATATGTGCGGAATCGTTGGTTATGTGGGCGCGCAGCCCGCGCTCGACGTAGTGATCGCCGGCCTGCAGCGGCTGGAGTACCGAGGATACGACTCGGCCGGCGTGGCCATCCAGACGGCGGACTCCTCAGGGCAGTGGAGTCTCGCCACCGACAAGCGGGCCGGGAAGCTCGCCAACCTTCAGAAGTCGCTCGCCGAGACCCCTCTCCCCGGCGGCACCACCGGCATCGGGCACACCCGTTGGGCCACCCACGGCGGCCCCACCGACGCCAACGCCCACCCCCACCTGGACGACGCCGACCGGGTGGCCGTGGTCCACAACGGCATCATCGAGAACTTCGCCCAGCTCCGGGCCGAGATCGCCGAGCGCGGCCACACGCTGCGCTCGGAGACCGACACCGAGGTGGTCGCCCACCTGCTGGCCGAGGCGTACCAGGGCGACCTGGCCGAGGCCATGCGGGCGGTCTGCCGCCAGCTGGACGGCGCCTTCACGCTGGTCGCGGTGCACGCCGACGCGCCCGGCGTGGTGGTCGGGGCGCGCCGCAACTCGCCGCTGGTGGTCGGCCGCGGGGCCGGCGAGAACTTCCTCGCCTCGGACGTCGCCGCGTTCATCGCGCACACCCGGGAGGCCGTCGAGCTGGGCCAGGACCAGGTGGTGGAGCTGCGCGCGGACGCCGTCACCGTGACCGACTTCCATGGCCGGCCGGCCGCCGTCCGCGAGTACCACGTGGACTGGGACGCCTCGGCCGCCGAGAAGGGCGGCTACGACTACTTCATGCTCAAGGAGATCGCCGAGCAGCCGAAGGCGGTCTCCGACACCCTGCTCGGCCGGATCGGCACCGACGGGCGACTGACCCTGGACGAGGTGCGGATCCCGGACTCGGTGCTGCGCGAGGTCGACAAGATCGTCGTGGTGGCCTGCGGCACCGCGTTCCACGCCGGCATGATCGCCAAGTACGCGATCGAGCACTGGACCCGGATCCCGTGCGAGGTCGAGGTCGCCTCGGAGTTCCGCTACCGCGACCCGATCCTGGACGACCGCACGCTGGTGATCGCGATCTCGCAGTCGGGCGAGACCATGGACACCCTGATGGCGCTGCGGCACGCCCGGGAGCAGGGCGCGCGGGTGCTGGCGATCTGCAACACCAACGGCTCGACCATCCCGCGCGAGTCGGACGCGGTGCTGTACACCCACGCCGGGCCGGAGGTCGCGGTCGCCTCGACCAAGGCGTTCCTCACCCAGCTGGTCGCCTGCTACCTGGTCGCGCTCTACCTCGGCCAGGTGCGCGGCACCAAGTGGGGCGACGAGATCCTCGCCGTCATCCAGCAGCTGGCCGACGCGCCGCGCCAGGTCGAGCAGGTGCTGGAGACCATGGAGCCGGTGCGCGAGCTGGCCCGTTCGCTGGCCGGCGCCCGCTCGGTGCTCTTCCTCGGCCGGCACGTCGGGTTCCCGGTGGCGTTGGAGGGCGCGCTCAAGCTCAAGGAGCTGGCGTACATGCACGCCGAGGGCTTCGCGGCGGGCGAGCTGAAGCACGGTCCGATCGCGCTGATCGAGGAGGGTCTGCCGGTGGTGGTGGTCGTGCCCTCGCCGCGCGGGCGGTCGCTGCTGCACGACAAGATCGTCTCCAACATCCAGGAGATCCGGGCCCGTGGCGCCCGCACCATCGTGATCGCGGAGGAGGGCGACGAGGCGGTGGTCCCGTACGCCGACCACCTGATCCGGATCCCGGTGACGCCGACGCTGCTCCAGCCGCTGGTGTCCACCGTGCCGCTGCAGGTCTTCGCCTGCGAGCTGGCCACCGCCAAGGGGCACGAGGTGGACCAGCCGCGCAACCTGGCGAAGTCGGTCACCGTGGAGTAGGAGGTTCCCGGTCCCCTGCGGCCCGGCCGCGGGGGACCGGTATATCGTCGGCGCCATGATCATCGGAGTGGGTATCGACGTCGCCTCCATCGACCGCTTCGCCGCCACGCTGGAACGGACCCCGGCGTTGGCCGACCGCCTCTTCACCCCGGACGAGCTGTTGCTGCCCTCGGGCGAGCGGCGCGGGATCGCCTCGCTGGCGGCGCGGTTCGCCGCCAAGGAGGCGGTGGCCAAGGCGCTGGGCGCGCCGGGCGGGCTGGAGTGGCACGACGCCGAGGTGCAGGTGGATCCGGCCGGCCGACCGCACCTGTCGATCCGCGGCACGGTGGCGGCCTGCGCCGAGCGGCTCGGGGTGTCGTCCTGGCACCTTTCGCTGAGTCACGACGCCGGGGTGGCCTCGGCGATGGTGATCGCCGAAGGCTAGCCGTCCTCGCGCGGGGTAGCGTCGAGGTATGCGTGAGGCACACACCGTCGAAGAGGTTCGCGCCGCCGAGGCGCTGTTGGCCGGGCAGCCGCTGATGGACCGCGCGGTGGCCGGTCTCGCCGCCAGCTGCGCCAAGTTGCTGACGGAGCGACGTGGCCGGGTCTACGGGAGCCGGGTGCTGGTGCTGGCCGGCAGTGGGGACAACGGCGGGGACGCGCTCTTCGCCGGTGCCCGGCTGGCCCGGCGCGGAGCCGCCGTCAGCGCCGTGCTGCTCAGCCCCGACAAGGCGCACCCGGCGGCGCTGGCCGCGCTGCGGGCCACTGGCAGTCAGGTGACCACCGATCAGGAAGTCGGCCTGGCCGACTTCCGCCGCGCCGATCTCGTTCTCGACGGCATCGTCGGCATCGGCGGACGCGGCGGCCTGCGTCCCGCGGCGCAACCCTACGCGTCCGCCGAACGGACCGGGCTGCTGGTCGCGGTGGACCTGCCGAGCGGGGTGGACGCCGACACCGGCGAGGTCCCGGGCGCGGCGCTGCGGGCCGACCTGACGGTGACCATGGGGACGTACAAGCCCGGGCTGCTGGTGGACCCGGGCGCGGGTTACGCCGGGGTGGTGCAGCTCGTCCCGATCGGGATGACCGCGCCGCCGGCCGCCGTCCAGGCCCTGCAGCACGCCGACGTGGCCGCGCTGCTGCCACGGCCCGGCGCGGAGAGCGACAAGTACCGGCGCGGTGTGCTCGGGCTGCTCGCGGGCTCCGAGCGCTACCCGGGCGCGGCCCTGCTCGCGGTGGCCGGCGCGCTGCACGGCGGCGCCGGCGCCGTCCGCTACCAGGGCCGGCCGGGCGAGGAGGTGGTGCGGCACCACCCCGAGGTGCTGCTGACCCCCGGCCGGGTGCAGGCCTGGGTGGTCGGCCCGGGCTCCGGCGACGACGCCCCCGGCGCGCTGACCGACGTGCTGGCCTCCGAGGTGCCGGTCCTGGTGGACGCGGACGGGCTGACCGAGCTGGCCCGGCGCGGACCCGGCACGCTGGTCGGCCGCAGCGCGCCGACCCTGCTCACCCCGCACACCGGCGAGGCGGCCCGGCTGCTGGGCGGCGCGGTGACCGCGGAGCAGGTCGCGGCGGCCCGGCTGCGGTACGCCCGCGAGCTGGCCGCCCGTTACGGTGCGACGGTGCTGCTGAAGGGCTCGACCACGGTGGTGGCCCGCCCGGACGGGGCCGTCCGGGTGAACTCGACCGGCACCGGCTGGCTCGCCACCGCGGGCAGCGGGGACGTGCTCGCCGGCCTGGCCGGCGCGCTGCTGGCGGCCGGCCTGGACCCCTGGGACGCCGCACCGGCCGCCGCCCACCTGCACGGACTGGCCGGCCGGCTGGCCGCGGCGGGCGAGAGCGGTGGCCAGCCGGGCCGGGCCGCGCCCGTCCGGCACCGTCCGGCCCTGCCATCGGGCGGCGGCGTCGGGGTCTTCGCCGGCTCGGGTCCGGCCCGCCGCGTGGTCGCCGACCCGTGGGAACCGGAGCGGAGCGGCGAGCAGTCCTACCCGCCGAGCGCGCCGCCGTGGGGC
Source organism: Kitasatospora sp. NPDC052896 (assembly GCF_044547075.1). Taxonomy (NCBI): domain Bacteria; kingdom Bacillati; phylum Actinomycetota; class Actinomycetes; order Kitasatosporales; family Streptomycetaceae; genus Kitasatospora; species Kitasatospora sp. NPDC052896. Next base: position 190,669 of record NZ_JBITZU010000001.1, on the reverse strand, counting down.
GGTGCCCCCATCACGGCCGGCGAGGTCGCCGCGGCGCTGCCCGCCGCCTGGCGCGGAGTGGTCGAGGGTGGTGGGAGGCGAAGCACCGCAGGTCTGGGAGACTGATCGGGATGACGACTGCGAACACTGCCACCGTCCTGCTCACCGAGGGCCGACGCGCCGAGGCGACCATTGACCTGGCCGCGCTCCGCGGCAACCTGGCCGCGCTCCGCGAGCGGGTCTCCGGCGCTGCCGTGATGGCCGTGGTGAAGGCCGACGGCTACGGCCACGGCGGGATCCGCTGCGCGCTGGAGGCGGTGGCCGCGGGCGTCCGCTGGCTCGGCACCGCCACTCCCGAGGAGGCGCTGGCGCTGCGCGCGGCCGGCATCGGCCCGGACCAGGCGCGCGTGCTCTGCTGGCTGTGGACGCCGGGTGGCCCGTTCGCCGAGGCGCTGCGGGCCGGCGTGGACGTCTCGGTCAGCGGCCGGTGGGCACTGGACGAGCTGCTGGCCGCGGTGCGGGCCACCGGGGTACCCGGCCGGATCCACCTCAAGGCGGACACCGGGCTGGGCCGCAACGGCTGCCAGCCGCACGACTGGCCCGAGTTGGTGGACGCCGCGCTGCGCGCGCAGGCCGCCGGGATGGTCGAGGTGGTCGGCGTCTGGTCGCACTTCGCCGCCGCCGACGAGCCCGGCCACCCGTCCATCCGGCAGCAGCAGGACGCCTTCGCGGCCGCGCTGGAGTACGCGGAGCGGGCCGGGGTCCGGCCCGAGGTGCGGCACATCGCCAACTCGCCGGCCACCCTGCTGCTCCCCGAGACGCACTACGACCTGGTCCGCACCGGTCTGGCCATGTACGGGGTGTCGCCGGTCCCCGAGGTGGGCGCGCCGGCCGACTTCGGGCTGCGCCCGGTGATGTCGCTCAGCGCCCGGCTCGCGCTGGTCAAGACCGTCCCCGGCGGACACGGCGTCAGCTACGGCCACCACTACACCACCCCGGGCCCGACCACCCTCGGGCTGGTCCCGGTCGGCTACGCGGACGGCCTGCCCCGGCATGCCAGCGACGCCGGTCCGGTGCTGGTCGGTGGCAAGTGGCGGACGGCCGCCGGCCGGATCGCGATGGACCAGTTCGTGGTGGACCTCGGCGGCGACACCCCCGAGACCGGCGAGGAGGTGCTGCTCTTCGGCACCGGCGAGCAGGGCGAGCCGACCGCGGAGGACTGGGCCCGGGCGGCCGGCACGATCGCGTACGAGATCGTCACCCGGATCGGCCCGCGGGTCCCGCGCCGCTACGTCGGCGGGGCCACCGGATGACCGAGCCGGCCGACGCGGTCGGCGGCAACCCGGTCCGGGCGCTCGCCCGGGCGGCCGAGCAGGCCACCAGCGGGGTGAGCCGGGCCGGGCTGATCGGCATCTCGCTCGGTGTGCTGGCCGCGGGTGCCGCCGCCGGGGTGGCCATCGAACGGCTGACGGTCGGTCGGGCCACCCGCCGCGCGGCCCGCGCCGCGCTGGACGCGGAGGCGCCGTTCGGCTCGCTGCGCGGCCGGGCCCGGACCGTCCCGGCGCCCGACGCCACCGGCCTGTACGTCGAGGTCGACGAGCCGGGGCAGGACGGTTCGGAGTCGGCCACGGCCGCGCCGCTGACCGTGGTCTTCTGCCACGGCTACTGCCTCAACCAGGACTCCTGGCACTTCCAGCGCGCCGCGTTCCGTGCGGCCGGCCTGCGGCTGGTCTTCTGGGACCAGCGCAGCCACGGCCGCTCCGAGCGCTCCCGCTCCCACCTCGCGGGCGAGCCGGCCAGCATCGACCAGCTGGGCGCCGACCTCAAGGCGGTGCTGGACGCGGTGGCGCCGACCGGGCCGCTGGTGCTGGTGGGCCACTCGATGGGCGGCATGACCGTGATGGCGCTGGCCGACCAGCACCCCGAGCTGTTCCGGGCCGACCCGGGCGGCCGGGTGGTGGGCGTCGCGCTGCTCGGCACCCTGGCGGGCGGCTGGGACGCGGCGACCTTCGGGCTGCCGCCGGCCGGGGCGCGGCTCTGGCGGCGGGTCGGGCCGGGAGTGGTGAAGCTGTTGGGCAGCCAGACCGGCCTGGTGGAGGCGGCCCGGCGGGTCGGCTCGGACTTCGCCGGGGTGCTCTACCGCCGGTTCTCGTTCGGCTCCGAGGCCGTCGATCCGGCGGTGGTCCGGTTCGCCGAGCAGCTGCTGGACAGCACGCCGATCGACGTGGTCGCGGAGTTCTACCCGGTCTTCGCCGGGCACGAGAAGACCGCCGCGCTGCGGGCGCTGGCCGGCCTGCCGGCGCTGGTACTGGCCGGGACGAAGGACCTGCTGACCCCGCCGGTCTACAGCGAGGCGATCGCCCGCGAGCTGCCGGGAGCCGAGCTGGTGCTGCTGCCCGACACCGGCCACCTGGTGATGCTGGAAACGCCCGAACGGGTGAACGGCGAGCTGGCCGCGCTGCTCCGGCGGGCCGCCGAGCGGGCGGCCCTCCCGGTTCCACCGGCCGTCCGCGACCTGCCGATCGGCGACTGACCGCCGCCCGTCCCGTCCTCGCCCGGACGGGTCGACGTTCCACGCCCCCGATGTGGCACCGTTGGGCTCGGACCGACCGATCCCGGACAGAGGAACCATGGGCGCGTACACGACTCTCACCGTCCCCACCGCCGAGCGGATGAACCGGTTGGGCGGCCGGCTGGCGGGGCTGTTGCGCCCCGGCGACCTGGTGCTGCTCTCCGGCGAGCTCGGCGCCGGCAAGACCACGCTGACCCGTGGCCTGGGGGAGGGACTGGGCGTGCGCGGCCCGGTCACCTCGCCGACCTTCGTGATCGCCCGGGTGCACCCCTCGCTGGTCGGTGGCCCGGCCCTGGTGCACGTGGACGCCTACCGGCTCGGCGGCGGGTTGGACGAGATGGAGGACCTCGACCTGGACGTCTCGCTGCCGGAGTCGGTGGTGGTGGTCGAGTGGGGAGAGGGCAAGGTCGAGCAGCTCGCCGAGGAGCGGCTGGAGGTGCGGATCGAGCGGGCCGTCGGGGACGACGCGAGCGACCCGGCCGAGGACGCCGGCGACCCCCGCCGGGTCACCCTGACCGGGCTGGGCAGCCGCTGGGACGGGGTGGACCTGGCCGCGCTGGAACGCGACTGAGGTGCGGTTCACCCCTGGGTGCGGTTTCCCGACAGTGTGTCGGCAAGATGTTGCGGCCGGAGCGGTGCGCGTGATGGGATGGTCTTTGCAGTTAGGTGTGCCTAACTAGGGAGGCGCCATGTCGAGCACCGCCAGCTCCGAAGCGACCGTCAAGCGCGGTCCCGAGCCGACTGCCGGTGTCGGCATGCGCGAACTGCTGGCCGCCAACGCGGCGGCCGCCGCGGTCTGCACCCCGCCGAAGCCGGCCCCGGCCCAGCAGGGGAAGCCCGAGGCGAAGGCTCAGGGGACGACGGTGACCCGGGTGCCGGTCGGGGCGAAGTCCCAGAGCGACTGAGCGTCCTGCCGGGTCTCCCGGATGCCGCCGGTCCTGGCCGTCGGGTCGGCGGCCGGGGTCGAGCCGTCCACGGCCGCGCTGAAGCCGATCACCACGCCGCCCAGCTGGGTGAACCGGACCACGTGTTCGACCTGCCGGCCGTCGCCGCCGGTGGTCGCCGCCGACCGGCTGAACACCGCGTAGGTCCCCGGGGCCGGGTCCACCGAGCCGCGCTGGACCGTGAAGGCGGCCTGGACCTGTGGGTTCTTCTTCGGGTCGACCAGCCACACGGCCTTCGAACCCACCGAGTAGACCACCCGGCGCCCGGTGCCCGAGCCGGCCGGCAGCGCGGGGACGGCGGCCGGGGAGGCGGCGGCACCGGGGGAGGGGGTGGCCGAGTCCGGTGCGAGGTTGCTCACCCGGCTCTGCGACTGGTCGGTGACGGCCCGGTTCTGCGCGCCGTCGGCCTGCGCGGCGAGCAGGCCGACCACGCCGAGCGCGCCCAGGGTCAGCCCGGTGACCACGACTCCAGGACCCAGCCTTGCCATGAGTGCTCCCGCCATCCGTAGGGCCGTCGGGCTCATCGTGCCAGGTTCCCCGGCCCGTTCCCTGCCGTCGGGAACGTGTGTTCCGTACCGGGACAAAAGGCCGACCCGGCCGACCCTCTAACCTGGACCCGTGCTGCTGCTCGCGTTCGACACCGCTACCCCCGCCGTCACCGCCGCCGTCCACGACGGCACGGCCGTCCTGGCGCAGGCCTTCCAGATCGATGCCCGGCGCCACGGCGAACTGCTGCTGCCCGCGATCGGCCGGGTGCTCGCCGAGGCCGGGGTGGACAAGCGCCGGCTGACCGCGCTGGCGGTCGGCGTCGGCCCGGGCCCGTACACCGGGCTGCGGGTCGGCCTGGTCACCGCCGCCGCGCTCGGCCACGCGCTCGGCCTGCCGGTGCACGGCGTCTGCACGCTGGACGCGATCGCCCACCAGGCCCGGGCCGAGGGCGTGACCGGCCCGTTCACGGTCGCCACCGACGCCCGGCGCAAGGAGGTCTACTGGGCCTCGTACGACGCCGAGGGGCGCCGCGTCGAGGGTCCGGCGGTGGACCGCCCGGGCGAGCTGGCCGTCCGGCCGGGCGCGGTCGGGGCCGGCGCGCTGCTCTACCCCGGGACCTTCCCGGAGGCGCGCGGCCCGGAGCACGTCTCGGCCGGCGCGCTGGCCGACTTCGCGGTCACCGAGCTGGCCGCCGGCCGCGAGCTGCTGCCGCCCCGCCCGCTCTACCTGCGCCGGCCCGACGCCCAGGTTCCGGCCGGCTACAAGGCGGTGCTCCCGGCGTGACCGCGGTGAGCCCGCCCACCGCGCTGCGCCCGATGCGCTGGTGGGACATCGAGCCGCTGATGGTCCTGGAGCGGCGGCTCTTCCCGGAGGACGCCTGGTCCCCGGGCATGTTCTGGTCCGAACTCGCCGAGGCCCATCCGGGCGGCAGCCGGTACTACACGGTCGCCACCGGTCCGGCCGGCCGGATCGTCGGCTACGCCGGCCTGATGGCGATCGGCGTCGAGAGCGACGTGCAGACCATCGCCGTCGACGAGACCCACCAGGGCCGTGGCCTCGGCGCGCTGCTGCTGGCCGACCTGGTCGCCGAGTCGGCCCGGCGCGGCTGCGCGGAGCTGTTGCTGGAGGTCCGGATCGACAACATCCGGGCCCAGCGGCTCTACGAGCGCTTCGGCTTCGAACCGATCGGCATCCGGCGCGGCTACTACCAGCCGGCGAACGTGGACGCCCTGGTGATGCGCCTCGACCACCCCGACCCGAACCGGCACGACCCGAACCGGCACGACCTGAAGCCGGACGACCTTGAGCAGCCCGACACGAAGGAAACCCCGCATGGCTGACGAACCGCTCGTCCTGGGCATCGAGACCTCCTGCGACGAGACCGGCGTCGGCATCGTGCGCGGCACCACGCTGCTGGCCGACGCGGTGGCGTCCAGCGTCAACGACCACGCGCGCTTCGGCGGGGTCGTCCCGGAGATCGCGAGCCGGGCGCACCTGGAGGCGATGGTCCCGACCATCCAGCGGGCCCTGGACACCGCCGGGATCAAGGGCAGCGATCTGGACGGCATCGCCGTCACGGCCGGCCCCGGCCTGGCCGGCGCGCTGCTGGTCGGCGTCTCGGCGGCCAAGGCGTACGCCTGGGCGCTGGACAAGCCGCTGTACGGGGTCAACCACCTCGCCTCGCACATCTGCGTGGACCAGCTGGAGCACGGCCGGCTGCCCGAGCCGACGATGGCGCTGCTGGTCTCCGGCGGCCACTCCTCGCTGCTGCTGACCACCGACATCACCAGCGACGTCCGCCCGCTCGGCGCGACCATCGACGACGCGGCCGGCGAGGCCTTCGACAAGGTGGCCCGGGTGCTCGGGCTGGGCTTCCCCGGTGGCCCGGTGGTGGACCGGATGGCCCGCGAGGGCGACCCGAAGGCGATCGCCTTCCCGCGCGGGCTGACCGGCCCGCGCGACCCGGAGTACGACTTCTCCTTCTCCGGTCTGAAGACCGCGGTGGCCCGCTGGGTGGAGGCGAGGCGCCGGGCCGGTGAGCCGGTCCCGGTGGCGGACGTGGCGGCCTCGTTCCAGGAGGCGGTCACCGACGTGCTGACCCGCAAGGCGATCAGGGCCTGCCGGGACAACGACGTCGACCACCTGATGATCGGCGGTGGGGTCGCGGCCAACTCCCGACTGCGGGCGATGGCCCAACAGCGCTGCGAGAAGGCCGGCATCCGGCTGCGGGTGCCGCGCCCGGGCCTGTGCACCGACAACGGCGCGATGGTGGCCGCGCTGGGCGCCGAGATGGTCCGCCGGGACCGCTCGCCCTCCGCGATCGAGCTCTCGGCCGACTCCTCGCTCCCGGTCACCGAGGTGTCGGTACCCGCGGTCTCCGATCCGCACGGGGACGTGCACGGCCAGGCCTACCGCGAGTTGGGCGGCGGGGCATGACCCTGGCGGCGATGTGGGAGGCCAGGGCGGCGGACGGCCGCGGCGCCGAGCTGCTGGCCTGGGCCGAGGCGACGGCGCTGGCGGCGCTGGCCGGCGCCGAGCGGGCCGAGCTGTTCAGCGCTCCGGGCGAGCGGGTGCTGCTGATCGGCTGGTGGCCCGAGGGCGTGGAGCCGGGCGCGGTGCCGGAGCCGCCGGCCGGGCTGCTGGCCCGGCCGCCGCATCGCTGGTCCTTCGTAAGTGAGAAAATCGTACAAGCGCGGTAGCGTTCCTCCCCAGAATCTGTTCGAAACAGGGGCTTGGGGAGCACGTGGTGGCGAGGCGGGGCGGGAGCCGGCGAAAGGTTTCTGCGTTGGGGGTGCTGGCGATCCTCGCGGCAGTGTGCGGCTGTGGCGGCAGTGGTGGGGGCACGACGAGCACCGGCGCCGCGCCGCCCCCGGCCCCGTCCGCCGTGCCGTCCAGCCCGGCCGCCCCGGCCTCGGGCACGCCCACCGCGGCCGCTGCCGCGGCCTGGACGAAGTGGAACCTCCAGCCGCTGCCGCCGGCCCCGGCCGCCCCGGTGGACAAGCCGGTCAAGCTGACCGCCGCCGGCCCGGTTCCGGTGATCAGCTCGATCCCCACCACCGACAAGGTGGTCTTCGTGACCCTGGACGACGGCGCGGAGAAGGACCCGAAGTTCGTCGAGATGATGAACGACCTGAAGGTCCCGGTCACCATGTTCCTGATGGACGACGCCATCAGGAACGACTACGGCTACTTCAAGCCGCTCCAGGCGCTCGGCAACCACATCCAGAACCACACGCTGCACCACCCGGCGATGAGCACCAAGTCGCTCGCCCAGCAGAAGACCGAGGTCTGTGGCGACCAGCAGGTGCTCACCCAGCAGTACGGCAGCGCGCCGTTCCTGTTCCGCCCGCCGTACGGCGACGGCGCGCACAGCACCAACCTCAACACCGCCGTGCAGCAGTGCGGCCCGCGCGCCGTCGTGCTCTGGCAGGAGACCATGCAGATACACGACATGCAGTACCAGACGGGGGACCACAAGCTGAGGCCCGGCGACATCATCCTGGCGCACTTCCGCGGCCCGCAGGACCTCAAGGGCGAGACGATGACCCAGATGTTCGGCGAGTTGCTCAGCCGGATCCAGGAGCAGGGCTTCGCCGTGGCCCGCCTGGAGGACTACATACAGGCCCCCACCGGCTGAACCCGGCCGCGCGCCGGCTGACCCAGCATCATCAGCGGCCCGTGGTCGGTCCGGCTGAGGATCACGGTCAGCTCGTTCGGCCCGCTCGGCCGCAGCTGCCGGCGCAGCTCCTCCGGGGTGATCCCGACCCCGCGCTTCTTGATCACGACCGTCCCGACGCCGCGCTCGCGCAGCAGCGCCTTGAGCCGCTTGACGTGGAACGGCAACACGTCGGTCAGCTCGAACGCGTGGGCGTAGGGGGTGGGCACCAGCCGGTCGGAGGTCAGGTAGGCGATCCGCGGGTCGATCAGGGTGCCGTCCACCAGCTCGGCCACCTCGGCCACCAGGTGGGCGCGGATCACCGCGCCGTCCGGCTCGTAGAGGTACTGGCGGACCTGCCCGGCCGCCGGCCAGCGCCCGCCGCCGGGCAGCACCGGCGGGTCGGGCAGTCGGCCGCCGGTCAGGGTGTGCCCGCCGGGCAGCAGGGTGGCCCGGTGCGGTCGGTCGGCGCCGGCGTCGGTGCCGAACCAGAGCACCGCCTCCTTGACGTCGCCGTGGTCGGAGACCCACTCCGCCTCGGCGTCCTCGGGCACCGCCTCGTGCGGGATGCCCGGCGCCACCTTGAGCGCGCCGAACCGGGCCGCCCGCCCGGCGCCGATCGCCCAGCTGAGCGGCGGCCCGTACGCCTCGGGGTCGAACACCCGGCCGTGCGAGGTGCGCCGGGCCGGGTCGGTGAAGACCGCGTCGAAGCCGGTCAGGTCGGTCTCGGTGACGTCGGCGCAGCGCACCTCGATCAGCTCGGCGAGGCCCAGCGCGGCGGCGTTCGCGGCGGCCACCGCGCAGGTCAGCGGGTCCCGGTCGACGGCGACCACGGAGATCCCGGCCCGGGCCAGGGCGATCGCGTCGCCCCCGATGCCGGCGCACAGGTCGGCCAGCCGGCGCACCCCGAGCGCCGCGAACCGGCCGGCCCGCCACTCGGCGACGCTGCGCCGGGTGGACTGCTCGACACCGTTGGGGGTGAAGTACATCCGTTCGGCGTCCGCGCCGAACTTGGCCGCCGCCCGCTGCCGCAGCGCGGCCTGCCCGAGCGCCGCGGTGACCAGCTCCGCCGGGTGGTCGCGGCGCAGCCGGGTGGCCAACGCCAGCTCCTGCCCGGGCGCGTAGTCGCGCAGTTCGGCCAGCAGCAGCTGGCCCTGGTCGGTGAGCAGGCGCTCGAAGTTCTCGGTCTCCACCCGGTCATTGTCCCGGTTCCGCCCCCGCGCCGAGCGGCCCGGCGAAAGACGTCGGGCGCGCCGTTGGCACTCTGGTTGACTGAGTGCTAACCGCCGCCTATGGTCGTTCCTGGCACTCCCCCCAGGGGGAGTGCTAACGCGACCGAACCGGTCTGACCCCCGCGACGGCAGACCGTGGACGTCGCCCACCTACCTGTTAGACAACCCCGTAATCTCCGAAGGGGAGCTCGGACGTGACCACCAGCAGCAAGGTTGCCATCAAGCCGCTTGAGGACCGCATCGTGGTCCAGCCGCTCGACGCCGAGACCACCACGGCCTCCGGCCTGGTTATCCCGGACACCGCCAAGGAGAAGCCCCAGGAGGGCGTCGTCCTGGCCGTCGGCCCGGGCCGCTTCGAGGACGGCCAGCGTCTGCCGCTCGACGTCGCCGTCGGCGACGTCGTCCTGTACTCGAAGTACGGCGGCACCGAGGTGAAGTACCAGGGCGACGAGTACCTCGTCCTCTCGGCTCGCGACGTTCTCGCCATCATCGAGAAGTAAGCAAGCCCCGGCGGGCTGACGGTCCGCCACCTCGCCCCGCCCCGGGACCCGTGACAGGGGCCCGGGGCGCGGTTGTTGGTCCACGTGACGCAGATATCCCGAGGAAACGGAATCATGGCGAAGATCCTGCAGTTCGACGAGGACGCCCGCCGCTCGCTGGAGCGCGGTGTCAACAAGCTGGCCGACACCGTCAAGGTGACCATCGGTCCCAAGGGCCGCAACGTCGTCATCGACAAGAAGTTCGGCGCCCCGACCATCACCAACGACGGTGTCACCATCGCCCGTGAGGTCGAGCTCGACGACCCGTACGAGAACCTCGGCGCGCAGCTCGTCAAGGAGGTCGCCACCAAGACCAACGACGTCGCGGGTGACGGCACCACCACCGCCACCGTGCTGGCCCAGGCCCTGGTCAACGAGGGTCTGCGGAACGTCGCCGCCGGCGCCGGCCCGGCCGCCCTGAAGAAGGGCATCGACAAGGCCGTCGCCGCAGTCACCGAGCACCTGCTCTCGGTCGCCCGCGAGATCGAGGGCAAGGACGACGTCGCCGCCGTCGCCTCCCTCTCCGCCCAGGACCCGCAGGTCGGCGAGCTGATCGCGGAGGCGATCGACAAGGTCGGCAAGGACGGCGTGATCACCGTCGAGGAGTCCAACACCTTCGGCGTGGAGCTGGACTTCACCGAGGGCATGCAGTTCGACAAGGGCTACCTGTCGCCGTACTTCGTCACCGACCAGGAGCGCCAGGAGGCGGTCCTGGAGGACCCGTACATCCTGATCAACCAGGGCAAGATCTCCTCGATCCAGGAGCTGCTCCCGCTGCTGGAGAAGATCCTGCAGGGCGGTGCCTCCAAGCCGCTGCTGATCATCGCCGAGGACGTGGACGGCGAGGCGCTCTCCACCCTCGTGGTGAACAAGATCCGTGGCACCTTCAACGCGGTGGCCGTCAAGGCCCCGGGCTTCGGTGACCGCCGCAAGGCCATCCTCGGCGACCTGGCCACCCTGACCGGTGCCACCGTCATCTCCGAGGAGGTCGGCCTCAAGCTCGACCAGGCCGGCCTGGAGGTGCTCGGCACCGCCCGCCGGGTCACCATCACCAAGGACGAGACCACGGTCGTCGACGGCGCCGGCGCGGCCGACGAGGTCGCCGGCCGGGTGGCCCAGATCAAGGCCGAGATCGCCAACACCGACTCGGACTGGGACCGCGAGAAGCTGCAGGAGCGCCTGGCCAAGCTGGCCGGCGGGGTCTGCGTGATCAAGGTCGGCGCGGCCACCGAGGTCGAGCTCAAGGAGCGCAAGCACCGCCTGGAGGACGCCATCTCGGCGACCCGCGCCGCGGTCGAGGAGGGCATCGTCGCCGGCGGTGGCGCCTCCCTGGTGCACGCCGCCAAGGTGCTGGACGGCGGCCTGGGCCTGGACGGCGACGAGGCGACCGGTGTCGCGGTCGTCCGCAAGGCGCTGGCCGAGCCGCTGCGCTGGATCGCCCAGAACGCTGGCCTGGAGGGCTACGTCATCACCTCCAAGGTCGCCGAGCTGGAGGCCGGCCAGGGTTACAACGCCGCCACCGGTGAGTACGGCGACCTGGTGAAGGCCGGCGTCATCGACCCGGTCAAGGTCACCCGCTCCGCGCTGGAGAACGCCGCCTCGATCGCCTCCCTGCTGCTCACCACCGAGACCCTGGTGGTGGAGAAGAAGGAGGAGGAGGCCGAGGCCGGCCACTCGCACGGCGGCCACGGCCACTCGCACTGACGCGAGCCGGTACCGGTACCGCACCGGGGCCCGGCCGCTCCCGCACCGCGGGGGTGGCCGGGCCCCGGCCGTTTCCCGGCCCCGGAACCGGCGGCGTTTTGCCCCGGCCGGGCGAGGGCCTATAACGGACGCATGATCGAGGCTCGCCATCTCCGGGTCCTGCGCGCCGTCGCCCGGACCGGCTCCTTCTCCGCCGCCGCGCGCGAGCTGGGCTGCACCCAGCCGGCCGTCAGCCAGCAGATGAAGGCGCTGGAGAAGGCGGTCGAGCTGCCGCTGGTGGTCCGCGCGGGCCGCGGGATGCAGCTGAGCGAGGCCGGCGAGGTGCTGCTCAAGCACGCCACCGGGATCCTGGCCGGGCTGAGCGCGGCCGAGGAGGAGGTCGCGGCGATCGCCGGGCTGCGGGCCGGGCGGGTGCGGCTGGTCTCGTTCCCGACCGCGAGTTCCACCCTGGTGCCGCCCGCTGTCGCCCAGCTGCGGGGCGCCCATCCGGGGGTGCGCGTGTCGCTGGTGGAGGCCGAGCCGCCGGAGTCGCTGGCGATGCTGCGCGGCGGCGAGTGCGAGGTCGCGCTGGCCTTCCGCTACTCGGACGGCGTGGCGCCGCCGGCCGTGCCCGCGCACGGCGGCACCCGGGCGGCCCGGGCCGAGGCGGTGCTGGCGGCGGCCGAGACGGCGGCCGCGGGCGACTGGTCCGACCTGGTGGTGCGCCCGTTGCTTGACGATCCGTTGGTGGGGCTGCTGCCGGTCGGGCACCGGCTCGCGGAGCGTGCCGAGGGGCAGCCGGTGAAGCTGGCCGAGCTGGCCGGGGAGCAGTGGATCGCGGGCTGTCCGCAGTGCCGCGGGCACCTGGTGGAGCTCTGTGCCGGGGCCGGGTTCGAGCCCCGGATCGACTTCGCGACCGACGACTACCCGGCGGTGGTCGGCCTGGTGGCGGCCGGCCTGGGGGTGGCGGTGCTGCCGAGGCTGGCGCTGACGGCGGTGCGGCACGACGGGGTGGCGGCGGTGCCGGTGCACGCGGTGCCCGGTGGGCCCGCGGTGCGACAGGTGGTCGCGCTCACCCTGCCGGATCTGGCCGAGGTGCCGGCCGTGGCGCTCATGCTCGACCGGCTCGCCTCGGTGGCGGCCGGCCGTTGAGCCGCTTCGTGGGGTCGCGGCCCGGGCGTCGTTGATGCGCCGCACCACGGAGGCGCACTGAAGAAACGTTTCTGCTTACTGACGGACGCTCAGGGGCGCTTCGACCAGCCGGTTGCGCGAGCGGCCCTGCAGTTCCTCGCGCTCGTCCTCGGTCAGTCCTCCCCAGACGCCGTACGGCTCGCGGACCGCCAGCGCGTGGGCGGCGCACTCGGTGCGGACCGGACAGCGCATGCAGACCTCCTTGGCGCTCTGCTCGCGTGAGCTGCGGGCGGCGCCGCGTTCCCCCTCGGGGTGGAAGAAGAGCGAGCTGTCCACGCCGCGACAGGCGGCGGAGAGCTGCCAGTCCCACAGATCCGCGTTGGGGCCGGGGAGTCGGGAGAAATCTGCCATGGCTCATTCCCTTCGGTGAAGGCGTCCGTTCGGCGAGGCTTCGAGGTGTCGGGATGGACACCTGGAAATATGACTTACGGCGACCCACGGGACAAGTCACCCACACAGTTGCACATCAGTCAATCATCGTACAAAAGCTATTAAAACGGACGATCGGGGCATGAGAATCGGCGGGCGCTGGCGTGGCAATCGGGTGGCGCGGAGTGGTCGGCGCGCCCGGGTTCGAGGCTGTCCGTGGCCGTGCTCCGGCGTGCGCGGCCGGTGACCGGCGCGCGCCGTGAGCACAAAAGAGCGGCGTCTGCCCCGCGATGCGGCTGATCGGTAATGGGACGGCCACGTACAGTGGTGGATATGGCCCTGAGGCCCGTAACTCATTCGAGTGACGGTCGTTGGAAGCGTGGAGGCGGTTGGCGGGTGCCGGACGCCCAGGGTGATCGTCGGGTGACCGGCGGTCCGAACGGGGTCGGCGCCGAAGAGGCCGTGTCGGAGAGATTCGTACCAGCCAGGAGGCTCAACGTGACGCGGATCAGCTGCGGAGGACGGTCATGACATCCGTTCTCGTTTGCGACGATTCACCGCTCGCCCGGGAGGCGCTGCGCCGGGCGGTCGCGACCGTCCCCGGTGTGGACCGGGTGACCACAGCGACAAACGGTGAGGAGGTCCTCCGCCGCTGGGTGGCCGATCGCTCGGATCTCGTCCTGATGGACGTCCGGATGCCCGGACTCGGCGGGGTCGAGACGGTCCGCCGGCTACTGTCGGCCGACCCCGGAGCCCGCATCATCATGCTCACCGTCGCGGAGGACCTCGACGGGGTGGCCCTCGCGGTGGCCGCCGGCGCCCGCGGCTACCTGCACAAGGACGCCTCGCGGGCCGAGCTGCGGGCCACCGTGACCCAGGCGCTGGCCGACCCGACCTGGCGCCTGGCGCCACGTCGGCTGCGCAGCCCGGACATGGGGGCCGCGCCCACCCTGACCGCGCGTGAGATCCAGGTGCTGGAGGGCATGAGCCACGGGCGCAGCAACGCGGAGATCGGTCGCGAGCTCTTCCTCTCCGAGGACACCGTGAAGACCCACGCCCGGCGGCTCTTCAAGAAGCTCGGCGCCTCGGACCGCGCCCACGCGGTCGCGCTCGGCTTCCGCTGGGGCCTGGTCCGCTGAGCCCGTCCGCCGGCCCGGTGGCGCGCTCCGCCCTCCTCGCAACGGAGGGCGGAGCGCGCCCGGATATAGGCCGCCGGGCCCCGGAGGCTGCACCATGGAGGGGTGGAGCATCTCGGGGAGCAGCGGACAGGCACTGCGGCGGATCTCGCAGCCGTGGTCGGCACGACCGAGAACGACGGGGTCGACGGTGACGTGAACGGGGGTGGGGCGGTGCCCGCGGCGGATAACGTTCCGATGCACAACTCCGGGTGCGGTGCGACGCTCGAAGGAACGACCAGGCACCATGGACCGATGCGTGACGACGAGGCCGCCGACCCCGGCCAGGCAGATCCGGGTGGTGCCGTGACGGACGGTGCCTCCGGCGACGAGTCGTCCGATCTTTCGTCCGCCGGCCGGCGCGGCCGCCGGAGCGCGGACCGGGTCGGCACCTCGCCGCTGGTCGCCGAGCTGGTGGCGGCGGCCGTCCGGGGCGAGGGCCCGGCCACCGACGCGCTGCTCGCCTACGTTCACCCGCTGGTGCTGCGGTACTGCCGCGGCCGGCTGGTCCGGCTGCCCGGCGGTGCCCGGCACCACGTGGACGACGTGGCGCAGGAGGTCTGCGTCGCGGTGCTCTGCGCGCTACCGCGCTACCGCGACGAGGGGCGCCCGTTCGAGGCCTTCGTCTACAGCATCGCCGCGCACAAGATCGCCGATCTGCAGCGGGCCGCGATGCGCGGGCCCGGCTCGACCGTGATCCCGCCGGACGACCTGCCGGAGCTGCCGGACGAGGCGCTCGGCCCGGAGGAGCACGCGCTGCTCAGCAGTGACGCGGCCTGGGCCCGGGAGCTGCTCTCCAACCTGCCGGCCCGGCAGCGCGAGCTGGTGCTGCTCCGGGTGGCGGCCGGGCTCTCGGCGGAGGAGACCGGCGAGGTGCTCGGGATGTCGCCGGGGGCGGTCCGGGTGGCCCAGCACAGGGCGCTCAGCCGGCTGCGGGCGCTGGCGGAGGAGTCCGCCTGAGGGGGCCGTCCGAGGGACCCACCCGAGGGGGTGGCCGAGGGAACGGCCGACCACGCTCCGTGCCGGAAGCACACACGTGATCGAGCTGTTGTCAAGGGGGCGCGAGTGGACATTCGCGATGCCAGTACCATGGGGTATCGGCGCCTGGACGGGTTGCCAAAGATCCGCACGTGTGAGCGGCTTTCTCTTGGATGTTCCTCCAAGTGCGGTGGTTCTTGGCGGCCTGACCTGTGCCGGTGAGCGCGCGGGTGCGAGGCGGCCGTACCACGGCAGCCGACCGTTCCGTCGCGCGTGACATGCGCCCCCGACCCTTCACAGGGCGCGCTCAGACCGACCAGGCCGGCCACGGGAAGGTATCCCCCACCATGTCTTACAACGCCGCAGGCGTACCCGAGAAGTTCGCGATGCTCGGGCTCACGTACGACGACGTCCTGCTGCTGCCCGGGGCCTCGTCGGTGCTGCCCAACCAGGTCGACACCAGCTCCCGGGTGTCCCGAAACGTCCGGGTGAACATCCCGCTGCTCTCCGCCGCGATGGACAAGGTCACCGAGGCCCGGATGGCCATCGCGATGGCCCGCCAGGGCGGCGTCGGCGTGCTGCACCGCAACCTGTCCGTCGAGGACCAGGTCAACCAGGTCGACCTGGTCAAGCGCTCCGAGTCCGGCATGGTCACCGACCCGATCACGGTCGGCCCGGAGACCACCCTGGGCGAGGCGGACGCGCTCTGCGCCAAGTTCCGGATCAGCGGCGTGCCGATCGCCGACCCGGACGGCAAGCTGCTGGGCATCGTCACCAACCGTGACATGGCCTTCGAGTCGGACCGCGGCCGCCAGGTCCGCGAGATCATGACCCCGATGCCGCTGATCACCGGCAAGGTCGGGATCTCCGGCGAGGACGCCATGGCGCTGCTCCGCCGCCACAAGATCGAGAAGCTGCCGCTGGTCGACGACGAGGGCCGGATCAAGGGCCTGATCACCGTCAAGGACTTCGTCAAGGCCGAGAAGTACCCGAACGCGGCCAAGGACGCCGAGGGCCGGCTGCTGGTCGGCGCGGCCGTCGGTGCCAGCTCGGAGGCGTTCGACCGGGCCCAGGCGCTGGTCGAGGCGGGCGTCGACTTCCTGGTGGTGGACACCTCGCACGGCCACAGCCACAACGCGCTGGACTGGATCGCCAAGATCAGGTCGGCCGTCGCGGTCGACGTGGTCGGCGGCAACGTGGCGACCCGGGACGGCGCCCAGGCGCTGATCGACGCCGGCGTGGACGGCGTCAAGGTCGGCGTCGGCCCCGGCTCGATCTGCACCACCCGGGTGGTCGCCGGCATCGGCGTGCCGCAGGTGACCGCGATCTACGAGGCGGCGCTGGCCTGCCGCGCGGCCGGCGTGCCGGTGATCGGCGACGGTGGCCTGCAGTACTCCGGCGACATCGGCAAGGCGCTGGCCGCCGGCGCCGACACCGTGATGCTGGGCAGCCTGCTGGCCGGCTGCGAGGAGTCCCCGGGCGAGCTGCTGTTCATCAACGGCAAGCAGTTCAAGTCGTACCGCGGCATGGGCTCGCTGGGCGCCATGCAGTCCCGCGGACAGGGCCGGTCGTACTCCAAGGACCGCTACTTCCAGGCCGAGGTGGCCTCGGACGACAAGCTGGTGCCCGAGGGCATCGAGGGCCAGGTGCCCTACCGCGGTCCGCTCTCCGCGGTGCTGCACCAGCTGGTCGGCGGCCTGCGGCAGACCATGGGCTACGTGGGCGCGGCCACCGTCGCCGAGATGGAGAGCAAGGGCCGGTTCTGCCGGATCACCTCCGCGGGCCTCAAGGAGAGCCACCCGCACGACATCCAGATGACGGTCGAGGCGCCGAACTACACCGCGCGCTGACGAAGATCCTTCGAAGGCCCGCCACCGGTGGTGGCGGGCCTTCGTGCGCGTGGGCGGCGGGCGTCCGGGATACTGGGGGGCGATTGTGAGCAGCAAGCAGAGAGGCTCGAAGTGACTGAGATCGAGATCGGGCGAGGCAAGCGCGGCCGCCGGGCGTACTCCTTCGACGACATCGCCGTCGTCCCCAGCCGCCGGACCCGGGACCCGAAGGAGGTCTCGATCGCCTGGCAGATCGACGCCTACCGGTTCGAGCTGCCCTTCCTGGCAGCTCCGATGGACAGCGTGGTCTCGCCCGCACAGGCCATCGCGATCGGCCGGCTCGGCGGCCTCGGGGTGCTCAACCTGGAGGGTCTGTGGACCCGCTACGAGGACCCGCAGCCACTGCTGGACGAGATCGCCGCGATCAGTGACGCGGCCCAGGCGACCCGCCGGCTGCAGGAGATCTACGCCGCGCCGATCCAGGCCGAGCTGATCGGCCAGCGGATCAGGGAGGTGCGCGAGTCGGGCGTCGTCACGGCCGCCGCGCTCTCCCCGCAGCGCACCGCCGAGTTCTCCAAGGCGGTCGTGGACGCCGGTGTGGACGTCTTCGTGATCCGCGGCACCACGGTCTCCGCCGAGCACGTCTCCGGCGCGGCCGAGCCGCTCAACCTGAAGCAGTTCATCTACGAGCTGGACGTCCCGGTGATCGTCGGTGGTTGCGCCACCTACACCGCGGCCCTGCACCTGATGCGCACCGGCGCGGCCGGTGTGCTGGTCGGCTTCGGTGGCGGCGCCGCCCACACCACCCGCAACGTGCTGGGCATCCAGGTGCCGATGGCCACCGCGGTGGCCGACGTCGCGGCGGCCCGCCGGGACTACATGGACGAGTCCGGCGGCCGCTACGTGCACGTGATCGCCGACGGCGGCGTGGGCTACAGCGGCGACATCGCCAAGGCGGTGGCCTGCGGCGCGGACGCGGTGATGATCGGTGCCGCGCTGGCCCGGGCCACCGATGCCCCCGGCAAGGGCTTCCACTGGGGCATGGAGGCGGTGCACGAGGAGCTGCCGCGCGGGAAGCGGGTCGACCTGGGCACGGTCGGCACCACCGAGGAGATCCTGACCGGTCCCTCGCACACCCCGGACGGCACGATGAACCTGTTCGGCGCGCTGCGCCGGGCGATGGCCACCACCGGCTACTCCGAGCTGAAGGAGTTCCAGCGGGTCGAGGTGACGGTCAGCCACCGCTGATCCGTCGTCAGAACGCTTGCCCGCGTGTGGCCCCCGCCGTCCGGCGGGGGCCACACGCGTTCCGGAGAGTGGCGGATTCCGATCGGGATGCGGGAAAATCCAGGGGTCGAGTGAACGTCCGCCCTCGACACAGGGGATGATGGAGGCTTGGCCGTCCTCTACGTCCCGCTGAGGACCGACGGTCCGTCACCCGATCGGCAGCAGCACATGGGGGAACGCCCGAATGACCCAGCCGCAGGGCACTTCCGGACGCGTCCTGGCCGGCCGCTACCGGCTCGACTCGATCCTCGGCAGCGGTGGGATGGGGACCGTCTGGCGGGCCGAGGACGAGATGCTCGGCCGGATCGTGGCGGTGAAGGAACTCCGGATGCACGGCGGGGTCGACGAGGACGAGAAGCACCGTCTGATCGTTCGCACCCTGCGCGAGGCCAAGGCCACCGCCCGGATCCGGCACGCCGCCGCGGTCACGGTCTTCGACGTGGTCGAGGAGGACGACCGGCCGTGGATCGTGATGGAGCTGGTCGACGGCCGCTCACTGGCCGAGGTGATCAAGCAGGACGGCCCGGTCGCGCCGTCCCGGGCCGCCGAGATCGCGCTCGAACTGCTCGGCGTGCTCGGCGCCGCGCACAGCCACGGCATCCTGCACCGCGACGTCAAGCCGTCCAACGTGCTGATCGGCGAGGACGGCCGGGTGGTGCTCACCGACTTCGGCATCGCCAGCGTGGAGGGCGACTCCTCGGTCACCTCCACCGGGATGCTGGTCGGCGCGCCCTCGTACATCTCGCCGGAGCGGGCCCGTGGGCAGAAGCCCGGCCCGCCGGCCGACCTCTGGTCGCTGGGCGGCACGCTCTACGCGATGGTCGAGGGCAAACCGCCGTACGACCGCGGGTCCGCGCTGGCCACCCTCACCGCCGTGATGACCGAGGAGCTTCCCGCGCCGGCCAACGCCGGCCCGCTGCGCCCGGTGATCGAGGGGCTGCTGGACAAGGACCCGGAGCAGCGGCTGGACAACTCGACCACCCGGTCGATGCTCAAGCGGATCATCGCGGAGTCGACCAGCCGGGCCGAGTCGACCACCCAGTCGGCGATGCCGGCGCGCAAGCCGGCCAAGAAGACCACGGCGGAGGAGCGGGAGCAGGTCGAGCCGGCCGAGCCGGCGAAGGAGGTCGAGCCGGCCGGCGGGAAGAAGCCGAAGCAGCTGCCGAAGGTGCCCGGGCTGAGCACGGTCCGGGTCGGCAGCCGGTTGCCCGCGCCGGAGGCCGCGACGCCGAGCCCGGCCAAGGAGGAAGCGCCGCCGGCCGCCCCCGCGGGCGGTGAGCCGGCCGACACCGGCGGCTGGACCCGCAGCGAGACGCTCGGCGCGCCCTCGCGGCTCCGGCTGCGGCGCCGCCAGCTGCTGTTGGTGGTCGTGCTGCTGCTGCTGATAGCCGGGCTGGTCGGGCTGGCGATGGCGTCCGGCGGGAAGGGCGCGGGGAAGGCCGCCGCCGGGCCGAGCGACCCGATGTCGCTGGCCGCGCAGAGCACGCCGGCCGGGGCGGGAGCCGCGTCGCTGTCGCCGGCCCCGAGCACCCCGGCGGCGAGCGCGAGCGCCCCGCAGGGGTCCGAGGCCTCCGCGAGCGGCCCGGCCGCCGCCGCTCCGGCCTCGGTCGCCGCTTCGCCCGCCGTCCCGTCCGGTTCCGCCGTCCCGTCCGGCTACACGCTCCACCAGGACCCGTCCGGCTACTCGATCCAGCTCCCCGACTGGCTGAGCTACCAGGGCCACACCAGCGACTCCGCCGACAGCAGCCGGTTCACCGGCCGCGACGTCACGCTGGTGGTCGAGTGGAAGTCGCCCGCCGACGCCAGCGCCCTCGCCGACTGGCAGCAGGAGGCGGCGGGCTTCCACGCCAGCGACTACCAGCTGGTCCAGCTGCAGGCGGTGTCCGGCTGGCGGTGGAGCAACGCGGCCGACTGGGAGTGGACCTTCGGCTCGGGCACCAGGCAGCACTCGCTGAACCGCGGCTTCGTCACCGGCAACGGCAAGTACGGTTACGCGATCTACTGGACGGCCAACGACAGCGACTGGAACTCCCCGGACCTGAGCCAGGCCCGGGACACCGGCTTCGCCACCTTCCAGCCGGCCTCCTGAGCCGGGACGGGGACGGGGAGGGCATGCGCGCGGAGTCCGACCGGGTGGTCGGCGGCCGGTACCGGCTGACGGACGACCGGCAGCCGTCCGCCGCGGGCGAGCCGCTGGACGCCGTCGACCTGCGGGACGGCACGCCCGTGCGGCTGGAGCCGCTGGAGCTGCCCGAAGTCCTCGCCCCCGACCTGTACGGCAGTGAGTCGCCGGGCCCCGGTCGCTGGCTGGACCCGGCCGAGGTGCTCGCCGCCGCCACCGCGGCGATCGACGGTTGTCCGGAGCACCCGCGGCTGCAGCAGGCCTTCGCGGCGCTGGCCGAGGAGGGCGTGCTCTGGTGCGCGGTGGAACGGCCGGCCGCGGTCGGGCTGCCGGCGCGGCTGGCCGGCGGGGCGCTGCCGCCGTACCGGGTGGCCGAGCTGGCGGCGGACCTGGCGCGGGCGCTGCGGGCCGTGCACCGGGCCGGTCGGGTGCACGGCAAGGTGCTCGCGCAGACCGTGCTGCTCTGCGAGGACGGCGCCGCGCTGCTCGGCGGCCACGCCTCGGGCGCGGCGGAGGAGACGCTGGCCCGGACGCTGGGCGGCCCGGACGGTCGGCGCTGGGTGCCGGTCCGCGCCGAGTTGGTCGGGCCGCGGGCCGAGCGCTGGGCGCCGGAGCTGCTGGCGGCGCCCGGTCCGGTCGCCGAGCCGGGCCAGCCCGCCGACTGCTGGGCGCTCGGCGTGCTGCTGTACCGGCTGCTGACCGGCCGCGGCCCGTTCCCCGAGCACACCCCGGCCGCGCTGTTCGCCGCGGTCCGCGCCGGCGGGCCGGAGGGCACCGCGGACTGCGGGCCGCTGCGCCCGCTGGTGGACCGGCTGCTCGACCCGGACCCGGCCGCCCGGCTGACCGCCGAGGAGGCGGTGCTCGTGCTCGCGGAGCTGCTGGCGAACGCCCCGGAGCCGTATCCCGAGGAGCGTCCGGCCGAGGAGCCGCTGCCGGTGCCGCGTCCGGCCGGGCGGCTGGTGCGCTGGCGCCGCGGGGCCGCCGAAGCGGTGCCGAGCGAGCACGCCCGGCACGCCCGGCACCGCCCGTCGACGCTCCTGCCGGTGCTGCTGGTGGTGGGTGTACTGACCGCTACGCTGCTGGCGCTGACGGCCATCGTCTGGTTGGCAGGCTGACGACCCGCCCGCCGCCTGTGGGTCACGTCACAGCAGGGTCACGTGAGCGGGGCGCGATTCCGGCTGGCGGGCCGGGCGCCTAGGCTGTGAGGGATACGTTGTTCGAGCGGTGATCAGTTGCATGGTGCACCGAAGAGGGGGAGCGGTCGCCATGAGCGGACGGGACCAGGAAGTGCGGATGCTGGCCGGCCGCTACGAGCTGGGTGACCGGCTCGGCCGGGGTGGCATGGGCACGGTCTGGCGCGCCCGCGACCTGATGCTCGACCGCGAGGTCGCGGTCAAGGAGCTGACCGTCAACCACCTGCCGGAGGAGGACCTCGCGATCCTCCAGTCCCGGATGAAGCAGGAGGCCCGCGCCGCGGCGCGGATCAAGCACCCCGGCGTGATCACCATCCACGACGTGCTGGAGCAGGACGGCCGGCCGTGGATCGTGATGGAGCTGGTCGACGGCCGCTCACTGGCCGACGTGATCTCGCAGGACGGCCCGCTGAACGCCCGCGAGGCCGCCGGGATCGGCGCCCAGGTGCTGGCCGCGTTGCACCGCGGCCACCAGCTCGGCGTGCTGCACCGGGACGTCAAGCCGGCCAACGTGCTGCTGGAGCGCGGCACCGGCCGCGTGGTGCTGCTGGACTTCGGCATCGCCAAGTTCGAGGGCGACTCCGAGCTGACCCGCCCCGGCGACCTGGTCGGCTCCCCGGACTACCTGGCGCCGGAGCGGGCCCAGGGCGAGCGTCCCGGACCGGCCTCCGACCTGTGGGGGCTCGGCGCCACGCTGTACGCGGTGGTCGAGGGCCAGTCCCCGTTCCGCCGGGACACCCCGCTGAGCACGCTGGCCGCCGTGGTCGACGAGCCGCTGCCCGAGCCGCGCCGGGCAGGCGCGCTCGGTCCGGTGCTGGCCGCGCTGATGGCCAAGGAGCCGGGCGACCGGCCGGAGGCCGACGAGGCGCTGCGGATGCTGCAGGAGGTCATGGCCGGCCACACCATCGGCATGGCGCAGGCCCCGCGGCAGGCCCAGCAGGTGCACCGGACGCCGACCCAGGCGGTTCCGGTGGTGGACCGCCAGGAGCCGGAGCCGGAGCCGGGGCCGGGGCCGCAGCCGGAGTACCTGTCGGAGTTCCAGTCGGAGTCCCAGCCGGAGTCCCAGCCGGAGTTCGCGGCCGAGGAGCAGCACCAGCCGACCGGGCCGACCGAGCTCCGGTCGCCCGAACAGCCCGCCCCGACCCCGACCCCGACCCCGCCGGCGCCCGCCCCGCGCCGCCGCCGCTCGCGGGTGCGGATCGCGCTGGTCGTGCTGACCGTGCTGGTGATCGGCGGCGCCGGCGCGCTGGTGGCGCTGCACCAGCTGGGCCGCACGACCTCGACGGGCAGTGCCACCCCCGGCACGCCGTCCCCGTCACCCTCGACGAGCGCGAGCCTGGTCCCGGACGACGCCAGCGCCTCCCCGCTGGCGCCCGGCAGCGTGCTGCCCGGCTACCAGTGGACCCAGGACCCGGCCGGCTTCGGCTTCCAGCTGCCCACCGCCATCGGTACCTGGCAGCGCACCACGGACAGCTCCAACCAGATCTACTACAGCCCGGACAACCAGCGGCACGTGCTGCAGTTCGCGGTGAACGTGGGCCAGTCGCTCTCCCCGCTGGACCACCTGACCCAGCTGGAGGTGGACGTCCGCAAGAAGCTCAAGGCCTACCAGCGGATCACCCTGGCCGCGAACAAGGTCCGCGGCCTGCAGGGCGCCCGCTGGGAGTTCACCTACAGCAGCGTCAACCCGACCAACCCGGGGCCGCGCCACGTGATCGAGGAGGAGTACATGGACGCCGACGGCACCTCCTACGCGATCCTGATGTCCTGCCCCGACAACCCCTCGGACTGGACGCTGACCCAGCAGTGGTTCACCGCGGTGCTCAACAACTTCACCCCCACCTCCTGAAACCTGCTGGTGGGTTTCCGGTTACCGGCGGGTACCGGTCCGGCCATCCAGCCCTTAGGCTGCGCGCATGACCGACATCACGGCAGTCAGCCGCGGCTCCGGCCGCAACCCCGTGGCCCCGGGCGCCGGCCGTACGGTCGCCTCGGCGGTCCCCCGTTCCCTGGTAGCCCGGCTGGCCCGGGGCGTCAACGCCGCCGCCGGCGCGGAGACCGTACGGACCATCGCGCCGCTGACCGGTGAGCCGCTGGCCGAGCTGCCGCAGTCCACCCCGGCGGACGTCGAGCGCGCCTACCGGCTGGCCCGCCAGGCGCAGCGGGACTGGGCCGCGCAGCCGGTGCGCCGCCGGGCGGCGGTGCTGCTGCGCTTCCACGACCTGCTGCTCAGGCGACAGGACGAGGCGCTCGACCTGATCCAGGCGGAGACCGGCAAGTCCCGGCTGCACGCCTTCGACGAGATCCTCTCGGTCGCCATGGCGGCCCGCTACTACGGGCGGCGCGCACCCGGCCAGCTGCGCGACCACCGGCGGAACGGCGCGCTGCCGGTGCTGACCCACACCGTCGAGGCGCGCCGGCCGAAGGGCGTGGTCGGCCAGATCTCGCCGTGGAACTTCCCGCTGGAGCTCTCGGTCGGCGACGCGCTGCCGGCCTTCGCGGCGGGCAACGCGGTGGTCAACAAGCCCGACACGCAGACCGCGCTGACCGCGCTCTGGGCCCGCGAGCTGCTGGTCGAGGCCGGGCTGCCGGCCGAGTTGTGGCAGGTCGTGGTGGGCGACGGCCCGGTGGTCGGGCCCGAGGTGGTCGAGCGGGCCGACTACGTCTCGTTCACCGGATCCACCCGCACCGGTCGCGAGGTGGCCCAGCGGGCGGCCGCCCGGCTGGTCGGCGCCTCGCTCGAGCTCGGCGGCAAGAACGCCATGCTGGTGCTCTCCGACGCCGACCTGGACCAGGCCGCGGCGGGCGCGGTGCGGGCCTGCTTCTCCTCCGCCGGGCAGCTCTGCGTCTCGGTCGAGCGGCTCTTCGTGCACCGCTCGGTGGCCGACGCGTTCCTGGCGAGGTTCGCCGAGCGGACCCGCGCGATGCGGTTGGGCACCGGCCTGGCGTACGGCGCCGACATGGGATCGCTGGCCTCCGCGGGGCAGCTGGAGGTGGTCACCCGGCACGTCGAGGAGGCGGTCAAGGCGGGCGCCACGGTGCTGGCCGGCGGCCAGGCCCGGCCCGACGTCGGCCCGTTCTTCTTCGAGCCGACGATCCTGGACGGTGTGACCCCGGAGATGGCGGTCTGCGCCGAGGAGACCTTCGGCCCGGTGGTCTCGGTGTACCGGTTCGACACCGAGGAGGAGGCCGTCGCCGCCGCCAACTCGACGCCGTACGGCCTGAACTCGAGCGTGTGGACGCGCAACACCCGGCACGGCGCGCGGCTTGCCGCCCGGCTGCGCACCGGCACGGTCAACATCAACGAGGGCTACGCGGCGGCCTACGGCTCGGTCGCCTCCCCGATGGGCGGGATGGGCGACTCCGGTCTCGGTCGCCGGCACGGCACGGAGGGCATCCTGCGCTACACGGAGGCGCAGACCATCGCCACCCAGCGGATCATGCCGATCCGTCCCGCGTTCGGCCTGGACGAGCAGGCCTTCGCGGCCGTGCTGACCGGGGGCCTGCGCGCACTGAAGGCGATGGGCTTCAAGTGACCGGCCAGGAGGGAGAGTCGAGCGTGGCGGAGGACTTCGACTACGACGTGGTGGTGGTCGGCTCGGGCTTCGGCGGGTCGGTGGCGGCGCTGCGGCTGACCGAGAAGGGCTACCGGGTCGCCGTGCTGGAGGCCGGGCGCCGGTTCACCCGGGACGACCTGCCCAGGAACTCCTGGGACCTGCGCAACTACCTGTGGGCCCCGGCGCTGGGCCTCTACGGGATCCAGCGGATCCACCTGCTGGCCAACGTGCTGGTGCTCGGCGGGGCCGGGGTCGGTGGCGGCTCGCTCAACTACGCCAACACCCTGTACGTCCCGCCGAAGGCCTTCTTCGAGGACCGGCAGTGGCGGCACATCACCGACTGGGAGGAGGAGCTGCGGCCCTTCTACGACCAGGCCCGGCGGATGCTCGGCGTGCGGACCAACCCCACCACCACGCCGTCCGACGTCCACCTCAAGGGCGCGGCCGAGCGGATGGGCGTCGGTGACACCTTCCACCCCGCGCCGGTCGGGGTCTTCTTCGGCGACGGCCGGGATGCCGACGGGACGGCCAAGGCCGCTCCGGGCGCGTCCGTCGAGGACCCGTACTTCGGCGGCGCCGGGCCCGAGCGGCGGGCCTGCGTCGAGTGCGGCGAGTGCATGACCGGCTGTCGGCACGGCGCCAAGAACACCCTCACCGAGAACTACCTGCACCTGGCCGAGCGGAACGGCGCGGAGATCCACCCGCTCACCACGGTGGCCCGGATCCGCCCGCGCGGCGGCGGCTTCGCGGTGGACGTCAAGCGCACCAACGCCCGCTCCCGGGACGCCCGCCGGGCCGGCGCGCGGACCCTGACCGCGGCCCGGGTGGTGGTCGCGGCCGGCACCTACGGCACCCAGACCCTGCTGCACCGGATGCGCGACGAGGGCCGGCTGCCGGCCATCTCGGCCAGGCTCGGCGAGCTGACCCGCACCAACTCCGAGGCACTGGTCGGCGCGCAGACCACCGACCGGCGCTACGGCGCCCCGGCGGACTTCACCAAGGGCGTGGCGATCACCTCCTCGATCCACCCCGACGAGAACACCCACATCGAGCCGGTCCGCTACGGCAAGGGCTCCAACGCGATGGGCCTCCTGTCGATCATGCAGGTGCCCGGCGGCGGCCGGGGCCCGCGCTGGCTGCGGGCCGGTGCCACCTGGCTGCGGCACCCCGGGGTCTTCGCCCGCTCGCTGAGCAACCGCAAGTGGTCGGAGCGGACCATCATCGGCCTGGTGATGCAGTCGCTGGACAACTCGATCACGGTCTCGCGGAAGAAGAGCGGCCTCGGCCGGGGCTCGCTGACCTCCCGGCAGGGGCACGGCGCGCCCAACCCGAGCTGGATCCCGGCGGCGGAGGAGGGCGCCCGGGCGCTGGCGGCCGAGATCAACGGCTTCGCCGGCAGCACGATCGGGGAGGTCTTCGACATCCCGATGACCGCGCACTTCATCGGCGGCTGCCCGATCGGGGACAGCGCCCGCACCGGCGTGGTCGACCCGTACCAGCGGTTGTACGGCTACCCGGGGATCAGCGTGCTGGACGGCTCGGCGATCTCCGCCAACCTCGGGGTGAACCCGTCGCTGACCATCACCGCGCAGGCCGAGCGGGCGATGGCGATGTGGCCGAACAAGGGCGAGCCGGACCCGCGGCCGGCCCAGGACGAGTCGTACCGGCGGGTCGCGGCGGTGCCGCCGGCGCGGGCGGCGGTGCCGGAGGGCGCGTTCGCGGCGCTGCGGCTGCCGTTGCTGCCGGTCCCGGTGGTGCCCGCCCGGCCGGCAGGGACGCAGGAGGACTAGGGCAGGGCAAAGGGCCCCGCGGGGGGACGGGGCCCTTTGTCGCTCAGCACGCGGCGTCAGGGCAGCGCCGGTGCTGGGGCGACGGCGCTGGGGGAGGAGCGCCGTCTATTCGGTTGGCTCTGCGGTGCGCCGGGCGGGCCGGGCACGCGGGTCACGCGTGGGTGGCACGGCCGATCGGCAGTGACAGCGGGTGTTCGCTCACCCGGAGTGAGCGGCCGGCGGCATCCCGGTGGGCCCCAGTGGGCACCACCTCCGCCGAACCCCTCCTGAGCATCGTGGTGGACGGAGGCCGTGCTCTGCAACCGGTTCGGCACAGTTCGGCACAGTCCATTTTCTCCCGGCGGCGCTCCTGACACGCTGTCAGCAGCTGCCGGCCGGCGTGGACGGGCCGGCGAGAAGTGGTCACTGTCGGTAGCTGATCGGTGGGTGCACCGGGCGGTGCGGCGACGGCCGGGCGTCCCCGGGCCGACCGCCGCACCTCCGGGTGCAGTCGTGGGCCGGCCGCTGTCCCCTGCCGCCGGTCCACCGCACCCGCGCACGGTCCCACGGCACCCCGGGTGCCCGGCCGGGCCGGGAGTCGGGAGTGCCACGTGCGCGAGTGGACTGGTGCTTCCACGCGTGGTCCTGCCGAGCCGTACGTCGCGACGGTCCAGGCGCCTGGCCGTGCTGTGCCGCGCCTGGCGGGCGCGGCACGGTCGTACGGTCGGCCGGTGCAACGAGTCCGGGCCGGGAGCGGACACGGGGGCGTGGCAGACGGGTGATGCGGCCCGGCCGGTAGACTCGGGAACGACACCCGCCCATCCGTCGCCCGCCGCCACCCCCACGGACGCGCTGCGCGGCGACACCCCCGTTTGCTGCCGGAAGGCTGTCCGTGTCCTCTGCACCGCCCGACCAGTCCGCACCGTCGGTCGACACCGTCCTGGTGGTCGACTTCGGCGCCCAGTACGCCCAGCTCATCGCCCGTCGGGTGCGTGAGGCCCGGGTCTACAGCGAGGTCGTCCCGCACACCATGCCGGTGGCGGAGATCCTCGCCAAGAACCCGAAGGCGATCATCCTCTCCGGGGGCCCGTCCTCCGTGTACGCCGAGGGCGCGCCCTCGATCGAGCGTGCGATCTTCGAGTCGGGGATCCCGGTCTTCGGCATGTGCTACGGCTTCCAGCTGATGGCGCAGGCGCTCGGCGGCACCGTGGACAACACCGGCAACCGCGAGTACGGCCGCACCCCGATGACCGTCACCCAGCCCGGCTCCACCCTCTTCGAGGGCACCCCGGTCGACCAGTCGGTCTGGATGTCGCACGGCGACGCCTGCTCCGCCGCTCCCGCGGGCTTCACCGTCACCGCCCGCACCGAGGGCGTTCCGGTGGCCGGCTTCGAGAACGACGAGCTGCGGCTCTACGGCGTCCAATACCACCCCGAGGTGCTGCACAGCACGCACGGCCAGCAGGTGATGGAGCACTTCCTCTACCGCGGCGCCGGCCTGACCCCGAGCTGGACCACCAGCAACGTGGTCGAGGAGTCGATCGAGGCGGTCCGCGCGCAGGTCGGGACCAAGCGGGTGATCTGCGGTCTCTCCGGCGGAGTCGACTCCGCGGTCGCCGCCGCGCTGGTCCAGAAGGCCGTCGGGGACCAGCTGACCTGCGTCTTCGTGGACCACGGGCTGCTCCGCAAGGGCGAGGCCGAGCAGGTCGAGAAGGACTTCGTGGCCGCCACCGGTGTCAAGCTGAAGGTGGTCGACGCGCAGCAGCGGTTCCTGGACGCGCTGGCCGGGGTCACCGACCCCGAGGAGAAGCGCAAGATCATCGGCCGGGAGTTCATCCGGGTCTTCGAGCAGGCCGCCCGCGAGGTGGTCGAGGACGCCGGCGCGACCGGCGAGCCGGTGGAGTTCCTGGTCCAGGGCACCCTCTACCCGGACGTGGTGGAGTCCGGCGGCGGCGCCGGCACCGCCAACATCAAGTCGCACCACAACGTCGGCGGGCTCCCCGACGACATGCAGTTCCAGCTCGTCGAGCCGCTGCGCCGGCTGTTCAAGGACGAGGTCCGGATGGTCGGCCTGGAGCTCGGCCTGCCCGCCGAGATCGTCTGGCGCCAGCCGTTCCCCGGCCCGGGCCTGGGCATCCGGATCGTCGGCGAGGTCACCAAGGCGCGCCTCGACCTGCTGCGCGAGGCCGACGCGATCGCCCGCGCCGAACTGACCGCGGCCGGCCTGGACCGGGACATCTGGCAGTGCCCGGTGGTGCTGCTGGCCGACGTCCGCTCGGTGGGCGTGCAGGGCGACGGCCGCAGCTACGGCCACCCGATCGTGCTGCGCCCGGTCTCCTCCGAGGACGCCATGACCGCCGACTGGTCGCGGGTCCCGTACGAGGTGCTGGCGAAGATCTCGACCCGGATCACCAACGAGGTCCCGGACGTGAACCGGGTGGTGCTGGACGTCACCAGCAAGCCCCCGGGCACCATCGAGTGGGAGTAGTCCCCACCCGTTGAACGGCCGCACCGCCAGCCACGTATCCGTGGCTGGCGGTGCGGCCGTTTGCGGCAGATCTGCAGTCTGTTCTGACGATAAGCGTTTCGGGTGCCGCTGCTCATGCTCGAAAAAGGGCAGAATGCGGACCGGACCCGTCAGGACATGGCGGGCTGTACGGGAAGGTGACGCCCATGCTGGAGGGGACCAGAGAGCCGCTCGGGACCGGAGGCCCGCTGGGGGAGGCCGGTGCCGACGGCCGGACGGACCGTGAGGTCCGGGCCGCCCAGCGCCGAGCCCTCGCCACCCGCTACGCGCTGCTGCCGCTGCGGCTCTTCCTCGGCGTCACCTACTGCTTCGCGGGCCTGGACAAGCTCGCCGACAGCCACTACCTGGCCGCGGCCGGCGACCCGCTCTCCTTCACCGCGATGACCGCCGGCTACCGGGTGCACAGCCCGATCGGCTGGCTGCTCACCCCGGCCCTGCACGAGCCGACCCCCTTCGCGCTGCTGATCGCCTTCGGCGAGCTGGCGGTCGGGCTGGGCACGCTCTTCGGGCTCTGGGGTCGGCTGGCCGCGCTCGGCGGCGCCACGCTCAGCCTGACCTTCTTCCTCACCGCCAGCTGGAACGTCTCGCCCTACTACCTCGGCAACGACCTGCCCTACCTGATGGCCTGGACCACCCTGCTGCTGGCCGGGACGCCGTACCTGTCGGTCGACGGCTACCTGGCCCGGCGGGCCGAGCGGGACCGCGGGCGCGGGCTGGTCGAGTCCGAGGTGCGCCGCCGGATCGTGGTCGACGGCGGCATCGCGGCCGTGGCGCTCGGCGGGGCCGGGCTGCTGCTCGGCTCGCTGACCGCCACCATCGTGCGGAAGAAGCCGCGTCCGGTCACCGCCGGTGCTCCGGCGGGCGGGGGCGGCACGGTGTCGGCGCC
This sequence comes from Kitasatospora sp. NPDC052896, assembly GCF_044547075.1. NCBI lineage: Bacteria > Bacillati > Actinomycetota > Actinomycetes > Kitasatosporales > Streptomycetaceae > Kitasatospora > Kitasatospora sp. NPDC052896. The sequence continues at coordinate 160,693 of NZ_JBITZU010000001.1, read as the reverse complement.
GGCCGACGCCGTCCCGGTGGGCGGTTCGACCGCCGTCCAGGACCCGGCCACCGGGGACACCGTCTACCTGGTGCAGCCCGAGGCCGGCCAGTACTGCGGCTTCTCCTCGATCTGCACGCACGCCGGCTGCACCGTCGACCCGCCGAAGGACGGCCAGTTCAGCTGCCCCTGCCACGGCTCCCGGTTCGACGCCGCCACCGGCGCGGTGCTGGCCGGCCCGGCGGTCAAGCCGCTGCCCCGGTACACCGTCAGCAAGTCCGGCGACCGGCTCGAGCTCGGCCCGATCCAGCAGTCCTAGGGCCTGCCGTCCCCGGGGTCCTGTCGTCGCGCGCCCGGCGGGAGTCGTCGGACGGGCCCCGGCGGCTCGTCCGTCAGCCCTCGCGGTCGAGTGACGGGGGCTCGGCCGACCGGCCGCGACGGGCCATCGCGGCCACCGCCCCGGCCAGCCCGGCGGTGCCCAGCACTATGAAGGTGACCGGGATGACGATCCGTCCGTTCACCGTGACGTCGTTCAGCGAGGCGACCAGGTAGAGCAGCGCGATCCCGGTGAAGAGCGCGCCGGAGATCAGCGAGAAGGGGTCGATCCGGTGCCGCTTCATGCCTGTACCACCTCTACGTCGCCGAGACCGACCTGGATGTCGAGGGTGAGGTCACCCTTGGACCGCACACCGTCCGCCGGGGCGAGCCGGACGCTGCGGTCGGTGCCCAGCCCGCCGTGGCTGCCGCCGGCCGGGAGCTGGACGTCGCCGGCCGCGGTGTGCACGGTGAGGTCCACCGCGACGTCGGACGGGACGGTGACGTGCACGTCGCCCGCGCCGACCCGGACCGCCGTGCCGACCGTGCCGCCGCCCGGGTCCACCGCCGACAGGTCGAGGGCGAGGTCCCCGGCGGCGAGGTCGTACTGGCGCTGGACGTCGCTCGCGGTGGCCGGCGCCCAGCTGCGGTCGCCGATGGTGGCGCTCATCGAGCCGGTGCTGCCGAACACCGCCAGGGTCAGCGTGATCACCAGCGCGGGCAGCACCAGCACCCGGGCCCGGCCGAACCTGGTGCCCAGCAGCATGGTCAGGCCCAGCCCGAGCAGGCCGGTGGCGAGGACCGTGGCGAAGGTGCCCGAGGTGCTCATCGTCCGGCCGTGCGTCCACCAGACCGCCCAGCCGGCGCCGGCCGAGACCAGCAGGCCGAGCGGGGCCAGGAACGAGCGCGGGCGGCACGGCCGCTCCGGCGGGAGCGGCGCCGACCGCTTGGCGTCGGACTTGCGCAGCGGGTCGCCCGCCGGCAGGTCCGTCCGTTGCCACCAGGGCTGCGCGGGCGCGCCCGGCGCGGTGGAGGCGTGGCGGTCGCCGTACGGGTTGCGCTCCGGGTGCCGTGGGTCCCAGAGGTAGCCGGTGGCCCCGGGCGGCGGGGTGGGCGGGGCGTCGGCCGGCTCGGTGCCGCGCCCCCCGGCCGCCCAGGACCGGCTCTGCTCCTTGAACAGGTTCACGTGCTGGTGCAGCTCGGCCTGGTGGGCCTCCCACTCGCGGTGCATGGCGGCCTTGCGGGCCGTCCAGTCCTCGTGGAACTCCTGCCGCCAGGTCTTCCAGTCGGTGAGCGCGGAGTTCGCCCCGGCCGTCGGCCGGTCGTACGGGCCGCCCGGGCGCGGTGGGGTGCCGAGCCCGGCCGCCCGGCGCCGGCGCTCCGGGTCGTAGCGCACCGCGAAGAAGATCATCGCCCCGAGCAGCACCAGCGGGAAGGCCGAGTCGCCGCTACCCATCCAGGAGAAGAACACCCCGGTGCCGATCACCGTGAGCAGCACCGCGCCGATCGACTGGCCGTCCACCCGCCCGGTCAGCACCCGCTGCAGCTCGGTCCGGCCGTGCTTGCCCTCGGGGTGTTCGAGCGGGATGACCAGCCAGGCCAGCCCGTACAGGAAGAGGCCGAGCCCGCCGGTCAGGCAGAGCACCGCGACCACCACCCGGAACACCACCGGGTCGATGTCCAGGTGGCGGCCCAGCCCGCCGCACACGCCGGCCACCACCCGGTGCCGTTCGGTGCGGGTCAGCGGCGGGCGCTGGTCCTCGGGCCCGGCCTCGCCGGCGGGGCGGTCCTGGGCCGCGCTCTGCTCGTCCGTCATGGCTCTATCCTGCGGGTTGCGGCCGGCTGCCGGCACCGGTGGGAGCCCTGCCCCTACCCTGATCTCTCCCTGAGAGCGGCTCAGGGGGCGCTCCGACCAGCGTCCCCGAGCGCCCCCGGCTTCAGGCGCTGGTGCGGCTGCGCTGCCGGACCGGCCCGTCGTCGTCACTCGGCAGCAGCGGCCGGCCGCCGACCCAGAGCGGGGTGAGGTCCCGGTGCAGCGCGCCGAAGAAGGTCCGCGCCATCCGGTCGTAGCCCTGGTCGTTGGGGTGCAGCTGGTCGGCGAACTCCGTGGACGTCAGGGCGGGCGCGTCGACGTAGCCGAAGTGCCGGCCCCGCTGCCGTTCGGTGCGCTGCAGCCGGCGGGCCTGGTCGTTGAACCGCTGCACCAGGTCCTGCAGCCCGTTGGTGGTGGGGATCAGCCCCTGGACGATCAGGGTCACGCCCGGCTCGTCGGCGTAGATCTGGTCGACCAGGTGTCCCAGCCGGTCGGCGGCGTGCGGGGTGTCCTCGTTGCGGTCGAGGTCGTTGATGCCGATGTGCAGCAGCACCACGTCCGGCCGGGCGGTCGCGAGCCAGCCGTCCACCTTGCCCCGGATGTCGTTGATGGTCCAGCCGCTGTGCCCCTCGTGGTCGGGCTGGGGGAACGCGCCGCCGCGCTGCGAGCCGACGAAGTGCGCCCGGAAGCGGGACTGCTGGAGGATCAGGTTCCAGAGCGGCAGGCGGTAGCCGGCGCCCGTGGTGCTGCCGACGCCGACGGTGATCGAGTCCCCGAGCGGCATCAGCCGGACGGTGGGCAGCGGATCGTCGCCGCCGCGGCCCACGGCCGGGCCGGCCTGGGCCGGTCGGGCGCTGCCGAGCAGACCACCGGTGACGGTGACCAGAGCTGCCAGGGCGGCAGCGAGGCTTCTCTTCATGGTTCCTCGCAGACGGAAGGATGAGTGGAGCGCCGAGCGCCGGTGGAATCACCGGTGACATTCCTGCGGCCGTCCTGCGGTATTCGGTTCGGCTGTCTGCCGCGCGGCGGTTCGGCGGGAATCCGCCGGCGCGTCGCGGTGCTCAGCCGGCGGACGGGGCACGGAGATACAGGGCCGAGCGGTGCCGCCCCGGCGCACGGGAACCGTTCTGCCAACGGTTCACCGGAATCCGGTCACGGCAGCTCGAGAATAACCAGATGATCGATTCGCAAGCTGATTCGAAGTGAATCAGGAGAAAATCTCACCGGATTGGCTCCGCCGGGTCGCCCGCGGTGGGCGGGGCCGCGATCCGGACGCCCTAGGGGCGCACCCTGATGTGTCCGGGGGCCCGGACGTGTGACCATCGGTGGCGTGGCAGTCCCCGGTACCGAACCCAGCAGCGCTCCGCCCGCCTCCGACGGCCCGCCGTCCGGCGGCGCCGAGCCGACCCCGGACGGTGGCCGGCCGCCGTTCCGCAAGCTGTACCGGACCCCGAACCGGCGGATGCTCGGCGGGGTGGCGCACGGCCTGGCGGTCCACCTCGGGCTGCCGGTCGCCTGGGTGCGCCTCGCCTTCGTACTGCTCTTCTTCGCCAACGGGATCGGTGGGCTGCTCTACGCGGCCTTCTGGTTCGTGGTGCCGATCGGCATCGGCGAGCCGGCCCGTGGCGGGCTCGGCGGCTACGTCTGGGTGAACGGCGAGTTCGTCCCGGCCGGCACCGCCGGGGCCACCCCCGGCCCGCTGCGCAAGAGCCGCCAGGGCCGGCTCGGCCGGCTGCGCGACCTGCTGGAGCAGACCTTCCAGGGCGATCCGGTGCCCGCCGGCACGGCGGAGGGCGGCGAGGCGCCGTCCGGCGGCGCGGCCAGCCGGCAGAACCTCGGGCAGCTGGCCGCGCTGCTGATGCTGGTCGTCGGCGTGATGGCGCTGCTGAACGCGCTCCACATCCAGTCCTCGCGGCCGTACGTCTGGCCGCTGCTGGCGATCGGCGTCGGTGTGGCGCTGGTCTGGCGGCAGGCCGACGACTCGCGCTGGCAGCGCTGGTTCGGGCTGGACACCGGCAAGAAGCGCAGCAGCGCCTTCGTCCGGGTCGGCGCCGGCGTGCTGCTGGTGACCGTCGGCATCATCGGCTTCCTGGTGCTGCAGGGCGCCGGCTCGACGCTGGCCTCGGTGATCGAGGCCTCGCTCGCGGTGCTGGCCGGGGTGCTGGTGCTGACCGGCCCGTACGCGCTGCGGATGTGGCAGGACCTCGCCACCGAGCGGACCGCCCGGATCCGGGCCCAGGAGCGGGCCGAGATCGCCGCGCATATCCACGACTCGGTGCTGCACACGCTGACCCTGATCCAGCGTCGGGCCGAGGACCCCAAGGAGGTCCAGCGCCTGGCCCGGGCCCAGGAGCGCGAGCTGCGGCTCTGGCTCTACCGCCCGGAGGCCGCCGCCGAGGCCGCCCCGGACACCCTGGCCGAGCGGTTGCGCGAGGTGGTCGCCGAGGTCGAGGACCGGCACGGGGTGCCGGTGGAGCTGGTCTGCGTCGGCGACTGCCCGATGGACGACCGGATCTCGGCGCAGATGCAGGCCGCGAGGGAGGCGATGGTCAACGCGGCCAAGTACGGTGGCGGGGGACCGGTGCAGGTCTACGCCGAGGTGGAGGGGAGAACGGTGTCGGTGTTCGTGCGCGACCACGGCCCCGGTTTCGACCCGGACACCGTGCCGGAGGACCGGCTGGGCGTACGGGAGTCGATCATCGGCCGGATGAAGCGGCACGGGGGCACCGCGAGGGTGCGGCCCGCGCCGGACGGCGGGACCGAGGTCGAGCTGGAAATGGAGAGAGCTGCTGATGACTGAGTCCGTATCGGCGTCCGGCCCGACTGACGTCGGGTCGACCGGGCAGCCGGGGGCAGCCGCCCCCGGCCCGGCGGCCGGGAGGGTGGCCCGGGTGGTGCTGGTCGACGATCACCGGATGTTCCGCACCGGGGTGCGGGCCGAGATCGGGCGGACCGAGGTCACCGGCATCGACGTGGTCGGCGAGGCCGACGACGTGGAGTCCGCGGTCCGGGTGGTCGCCGAGACCCGGCCGGACGTGGTGCTGCTCGACGTCCACCTGCCCGGGGGCGGCGGGGTCGAGGTGCTGCGCCGCTCGGCGGGCGCGATGGGCGAGCCGGGGGGCGTGAAGTTCCTGGCGCTCTCGGTTTCCGACGCGGCCGAGGACGTGATCGGCGTGATCCGCGGCGGCGCCCGGGGGTACGTCACCAAGACCATCACCGGCGGCGACCTGGTCAGCGCGATCTTCCGGATCTCCGACGGCGACGCGGTCTTCTCGCCGCGGCTGGCCGGCTTCGTGCTGGACGCCTTCGCGGCCACCGACACCCCGCCGGTCGACGAGGACCTCGACCGGCTCACCCAGCGCGAGCGCGAGGTGCTCCGGCTGATCGCCCGCGGCTACGCGTACAAGGAGATCGCCAAGCAGCTCTTCATCTCGGTGAAGACGGTGGAGAGCCACGTCTCGGCGGTGCTGCGCAAACTCCAGCTCAGCAACCGGCACGAGCTGACCCGCTGGGCGACCGCCCGCCGGCTGGTCTGAACGCCGATTCCGGTTTTCCGGGGTCCGGTTTCCGACTTTCGACGGCCCGGCACGGCGACGATCCCACCGTTCGGTGGGGGCGAGCCGATACCGGGTCGTCGTTCCGTGCACGACCGCCGAATGACACTCTGGGCGGACACTTGATTGGCTGCCGCCCGGACCGCTGCTTACGATGTCGCTACCAGTGCGTCGGAGCGGCAGGTCGAGTCGAGGCAGGTTGTCACCGTGAGTGTGAAAGCTTCGCCGAGACCGGGAGCGGAGGCCTGGCTCAGGGCGCCGGCGCCCATTCCGTTGCTGGGGGCCGCCGGACTGGGTTTCCTGCTCACCGTCTATTCGGCCACCTGGTCCGGAAACAACACGATGGACGACCGTGTCGTCGTGATGGCCGCCCGGACCTTTCTGGCCGGTGGATCACCGTACGCCGACAAACGATTCCTCTATTTTCCGAGTTCGGTTCTGCTGGCGGTGCCGCAGACCGGTCTTCCGGACCCGCTGCTGAGCTGGCTGGTGCCGGCCGTGACCGCCTTGATGGTGCTGGCCGGCTGGTTGCTGGCGGTCCGGATCTTCGGGGTCCCGCTCCGCAGCAGGTTGGCCGCGGCCGGAGTGCTGCTGATCAGTTTCCTGGAGCCGTTCCGCAACCTGGTGCAGCTCGGGAACTGGACCGCCTGCTCCGCACTGGCCCTGCCGGCCGCGCTGCTGCTGGCCCGCCGGTCGCACTGGGGCTGGGCGGGCCTGGTGGTCGGGCTGGCGATCGCCGGCAAGCCGATGCTGGTGCCGCTCACCCTGCTCTTCCTCTTCGCCCGCCAGCTCCGGGCGTTCCTGCTGGCGGTCGTGGTGCCGGTGCTGGCCGCGGTGCTGGCCGCGGACCTGATGCCGGACTCCCGGCTCTTCTTCACCAGGACCCTGCCGTTCGTCCTGCACGGCCAGGACGACTTCGCCCGCCCCTACGACGCCTCGCTGGGCACGCTGCTCCCGAGGCTCGGCGTGTCGGAACGGATGGCGCTCGGGGTGGCCGGGCTGCTCGCCGCGGCCCTCGTGCTGGGTGCCTGGCGGCGCTGGCGGCTGGGCGGGGACGAGGGCCTGCGACTGGTCGAGACCGGCGCCATGCTCATGGTGGCCGCCCTGATCGTCAATCGCCCTTCGTTCGACCACTACCTCCTGGTCGTCCTCCCGGTGCTGCTCGCCTCGACGGTCCGGCCACGGGCGGCCGCCCGCTCCCCCTGGTTCTGGCTCGCCCTGCTGCCCCGGTTCGCCGGCTTCGACCTGCCCGAATTCGCTCCGGCCCAGAACTGGGCCTATCCTGTGGCGACGCTGAACGTGACCACCGCCGCCGTGCTGCTGCGCCGGGCTGCGAGCCACCCGGACACCGGTACGGACGCCGCCGACCCGTCCGGGACCCGGCTGCCGGCGGCCGCCGGCCACGGACTGCCCGCCGATGGGGTGGACGGGGCGGGTGGTGCCGCGCTGGTGCTGAACAGGCCTGATCGGGCCTGACGCGGTGACCGGCGCGGATGGGCGGCTGATCAGGAGTGACGGGCCCGGGGGTAAGCCCGGGGTCCACAACTCGAGCCGCAGCGCATATGGTCTTCCGTGGCGTTCGGGCCTGTTCGTGGGGTCGGGAGTCAGCCACGAGTCCGTCCCCCCTGGACCCGACACTGCGAGTCCGTCCCCCTGGACCCGACACTGAGAGTGCCGTCATGTCAACTATCACACCGCCACTCCAATCGGATGGAGCGACGGTCGCCGGCGGGGCGTCCCCCGAGCCTGCCAAGTCGGCTCCTCCCCGTAACCGCCTGTACGTCCTCGACGGGCTGCGGCTGATCGCCGCGCTCGGCGTGGTGGCGTTCCACTGGACGGGTGTCGACATCCATCCATCCGTGTGGGGCAAGGCGCCGCGGGTGCTGATGCCGCACCTGCACCGGTTCGGTTCCTACGGCTGGCTGGGGGTGCAGCTCTTCTTCCTGATCAGCGGGTTCGTCATCTGCATGTCCGCCTGGGGCAAGACCCCGCGGCAGTACTTCACCTCCCGCGTGGTGCGCCTCTACCCGGCCTACTGGGTCGGTGTGCTGCTGACCTCGGCGGTGATCAACTACTGGCCGACCACGCGGCCGGACCGGCAGCACATGAGCATCAGTGACGTGCTGACCAACTTCACCATGCTGGAACGGCCGATGGGCGTGACGGAGGCCGACGGCGTCTACTGGACGCTCTGGATCGAACTCCGTTTCTACCTGCTCTTCGCGATTCTCGCGGTGATCGGCCTGACCTACCGTCGGGTGGTCGCTTTCTGTGGAATCTGGACGATTGCGGCGGTGATCACCGGCGCCTTCCCCAACAATGATTTCCTGAACTCGATCACGCAGCCCGAGGACTGCCCGTACTTCATCGCGGGCATGGCGCTCTACCTGATCTACCGCTTCGGTGCCACGCCAATGTTGCTGGGTATAGTCGGATTCTCCTGGCTGATTGCCCAGAACCGTATTCACATCACCGAGGGCAGTTACGAGTACGAGGTCGCCCACCACCTTTCCTGGCCGGTCATGGCGACCCTTTCCGGAGCGGCCTTCCTGGTGATGCTGCTGGTCGCCCTGGGGGCCTTCGACTGGGTCCGCTGGAAGTGGCTCTCGGTGGCCGGCGCGCTCACCTACCCGGTGTACCTGTTGCACCAGGAGATCGGCTGGGCCCTGATCCGCTGGGGCCGGGAGCACCACATGAGCCCCAAGCCGCTGCTGCTCTGCTGCCTGGCGGTGATCCTCCTGCTGGCCTGGATCGTCCACAAGTACGCCGAGCGACCGTTGTCGCGGCTCCTCAAGCGGCTGCTGGACTCGCCCTCGCTGACGCTGCCCCGCCTGGACCCGCCGGTCCGGCGCCGCGCCTAGCCACTGACCTGCCCGTACGGCCGGCGGAGACTGTCAAGGTCCCCGCCGGCCGTACTGGTTATAGCGGCCCTTTCGGGAGAATGTTCTGCTGATCACGATCAATTCGGCCGGCAGTCCGGTTTGCCGGACCGGGGGGCCGCCGTCGCGCGTTGGACAAATCTGGTAGGAATCCTCTTGGCGATCCGAGGTTTTGTCGGGTGTCGTCCTGATTCTGTGATGGTTCCTCAGGGGAGTGCCGGTGACTGCTCAGCTTGCGGGGCCGCAGGCGCGTGATGACGCGGCGGCCCGTCGCGACGACCCACCGCGGGGTCCGCGGCCGGTCCGCAGCCCGTGGGGGCACCGGCTGCTCCCCGCGCTCCGCCGGGCGACCCCGGCGCTGGCCGGCTACGCGGCGGTCCGCGCCCTGGGCGTGCTGGCGGTGCTCTGCTGGTACCACAAGCACGGCCGCTCCGGCCTGCACCAGCTCAGCAGCATGTGGGACGCCTGGTGGTACCAGCAGATTGCCCAGCACGGTTACGCGGGCACGCCGCTGGTGCCCGGCCCCAAGGGCTTCTACCAGGCCTACGCCTTCTTCCCGGCCTATCCGATGACGATCCGGGTCCTCGGCTGGCTGCTGCCGGTCTCGCTGGGACTGGTCGCGCTGCTGGTGGCCTGGGTCTCCTCGCTCGTCGCGGCCTGGGGGACGTACGCGATCGGCGCGCGGCTGTACGGGCACCGCGCCGGCGTGATCGCCACGGTGCTCTGGGGGGTGATCCCCTACGCCCTGGTGGAGAGCCTGGCCTACTCGGAACCGATGTTCACCGCCTTCGCCGTCTGGGCGGTCTACGCGGCGATCACCCGGCGCTGGATCTGGGCCGGCGGGCTCAGCCTGCTGGCCGGGCTGACCCGGCCGACCGCCGTCGCGGTGGCGGGGGCGGTCTGCCTCGGCGCGCTGTGGGCCCTGGTCTCCCAGTGGCGGCGCGACCGCGGCGCGGAGCTGCCCGACGCCGAGCGGGTGGCCTGGTGGCGTCCCGTCCTCGGGGCGCTGATCGCCCCGGTGGGCGTGGTCTCCTTCATCGCCTGGGTCGGGCTGGTGAAGGGCAACGCGGACGCCTACTTCAAGATCGAGGACGCCTGGGCGTCGCACTTCGACGCCGGCGCCTCGACGGTCCGCGCGTTCGCGCACATGCTGACCTACAGCACGACCCTGTGGCTGGCCGAGGTGGTGGTGGGCCTCAGCCTCGGCGCGGCGGTGGTCCTGTTCCTGCTCTCGGTGCTGCAACGCCAGCCCCTGCCCCTGCTCGCCTTCAGCGGGCTCACCCTCGTGATCGCGCTGGGGGACGCGGCATACTTCAACTCGCGGGCGCGCTTCCTGCTGCCCGCCGTCGGTCTGCTGTTCCCACTCGCCGGCCACCTGGCCCGGGTAAGAACCCGCGGCGCGGTCGCGATCGTGTTGGGTTCGGCAGCCGTGGCCTCCGCGCTGTACGGCGGATACCTCGCGTTCGTCTACACCAACTCGCCGTGACGTCTGGAAGGTTTGAGAAGAGAATGAGTACCAGCGCCGAGTCCGACGTCGTCGAGGCGTCAGGTCCCGTGCGGAAGCGGCCGGAACCGGCGGCTGGTGAGGACGTCCAGGCCCCGGCCGGCCCGCGTGACTGGGCGGTCCGGCTCGTCTGGCTGTGGCCCGCGCTGGTCACGCTCGGGCTCGGGGTCCGCGGCAGCGCCCGCCCGGAGCTGTGGCGGGACGAGCTGGCGACCTGGAGCGCGGCCACCCGCAGCACCGGCCAGCTGTGGGCCATGCTGCACCACGTCGACGCGGTGTCCGGCACCTACTACCTGTTCATGCACGGGTGGATATCGGTCTTCGGCGACTCGCCGACGATGTTCCGGCTGCCGTCCGCGCTGGCCATGGCGGGGGCCGCCGCCTGCGTGGTGCTGGCCGCCCGCAAGCTCTTCGACACCCGGACCGCGCTGGCCGCCGGCCTGCTCTTCGCGATCTTCCCGAGCATCTCGCGGTACGCCCAGGAGGGTCGCGCCTACGCGTTCGCCGTCCTCGCGGTGGCCGCCGCCACCTGGCTGCTGCTGCGGGCGGTGGAGCGGCCGGGCAGCGTGCTGCGCTGGCTCCCGTACACGGTGAGCGTCATGGCGGCCGGTCTCTTCCACATGGTCACGCTGACCGTGCTGGCCAGCCACGCGCTGATCGTGCTGCTGCGCTGGCGGCGGGAGCGCCGGCGGGCGCTGCTGATCGGCTTCCCGGTCGCCGTGCTGGTGGCGCTGCTCCCGATGGTGCCGCTGGTGATCGTCGGGCGGCGCCAGGTCGGCCGGCAGATCTCCTGGCTGCACTCCCCGACCCTGCAGGACTTCGTCACCACCTGGCACGGCATGTTCGGCTCGGCGCTGGTCAGCCTGTGCGTGCTGGTGCTCTGCGCGCTGCCGGTGGCCTGGCCGCGCAGCCGCCGCCGGGCGGTGGAGATCGGCCTGGTGGCCGCGCTGCCGGTGCTCGCCGTCTGGGTCGTCTCGCAGGGCAGCACGTCCTACTTCCTCGACCGCTACCTGCTCTTCACGGTGCCCGCCTGGGCCGTGCTGGCCGGCGCCGGGCTGACCTCGCTGCGCCCGAGGCCGCTGATCGCGGTCGGCCTGATCGGCACCGCCCTGCTGGGCCTGCAGGACCAGCAGGCGCTGCGCACCCGCACCTCGCACGAGTGGGCCGACGAGCGCGGCGCGGCCCGGATCATCGCCAAGGGCTACCACACCGGCGACGGCATCGTCCCGGTCCGGGGCGACCAGGCGTACATGATGCTGGACTTCGCGATGGCCTACTACCTGCCGCGGGACGTGCACCCGAAGGACGTCTTCGCGGAGAAGACGCCGGTGCAGAACAACGACCTCTACTCGGTCACCTGCCCGGACGCGGACAGCTGCGCCGGCGGCACCGACCGGCTCTGGGTGGTCACCTACGGCGACCAGAGCGACCCGCTCAAGGGGCTGCCGGCGGACGAGGTGAAGGTGCTGACCTCGGAGTTCGACCAGGAGCAGGTCAAGCACGTGCAGGGGATCACCGTGTCGCTGCTGGAGCGCACCAAGGCGGCCGGCTGACCCGGCGGAACCGTCTCCCCGGGGCGGGGGGACGGTTCCGCGCCGCGGTGTCGGTGCCGGGCCCTAGACTCGGATGCGCCATGAGTAGCCTCTTTGACGACCTCCCGCTGCCCGGCTTCGAGCCCTTCGAGGCGAAGCCGTCCGACGCGACGCCCGCGGACCACGCCGAGGAGCCTCCGCCGGAGGACTACTACGGCCCGGAGGGCGGGTACGAGGAGGAGATCCCCCACGATCTCTTCCAGACCGACTACGCCGCGGCCGCCGAGCGGGACGCCTTCTACCGCAACGGCGCGCACCGGCCGGTGGTCGACCCCGCGCAGCTGCTGGAGGGGATGAACGACCCGCAGCGCGAGGCCGTGCTGCACGCGGGCTCGCCGCTGCTGATCGTGGCCGGCGCCGGCTCCGGCAAGACCCGGGTGCTGACCCACCGGATCGCCCACCTGCTGGGCGCCCGCGGGGTGCACCCCGGCGAGATCCTGGCGATCACCTTCACCAACAAGGCGGCCGGCGAGATGCGCGAGCGCGTCGAGCAGCTGGTCGGCCCGCGGGCCCGGGCGATGTGGGTCTCCACCTTCCACAGCGCCTGCGTGCGGATCCTGCGCCGGGAGAGCAAGAAGCTCGGCTTCACCTCCAGCTTCTCGATCTACGACTCGGCCGACTCGCAGCGGCTGATGGGGCTGGTCTGCCGGGACCTCGACCTGGACCCGAAGCAGTTCCCGCCGAAGTCGTTCACCGCCAAGGTCTCCAACCTCAAGAACGAGCTGGTCGACGAGGAGACCTACGCCGGCCAGGCCGCCAACCCGATGGAGCGCAAGCTCGCCGAGGCGTACACGCTCTACCAGCGGCGGCTGCGCGAGGCCAACGCGCTGGACTTCGACGACATCATCATGACCACCGTCCACCTGCTGCAGGCCTTCCCGGACGTGGCCGAGCACTACCGGCGGCGGTTCCGGCACATCCTGGTCGACGAGTACCAGGACACCAACCACGCGCAGTACACCCTGGTCCGCGAGCTGAGCGGCGGCGCGGCGGGCGCGGCGCCCAGGCGGACGGTGGACGGTGACCTCGTCAACCCGGCGGCGGCCGCGCTGGCCGAGGTGCCGGCCGCCGAGCTGTGCGTGGTGGGCGACGCCGACCAGTCGATCTACGCCTTCCGCGGCGCGACGATCCGCAACATCCTCCAGTTCGAGGAGGACTACCCGAGCGCGACCACCATCCTGCTGGAGCAGAACTACCGCTCCACGCAGACCATCCTGAGCGCCGCCAACGCGGTGATCGAGCGCAACGCCAACCGGCGCGAGAAGAAGCTCTGGACGGCCGGCGAGCACGGCGAGAAGGTGGTCGGCTACGTCGCCGACGACGAGCACGGCGAGGCGCAGTTCATCGCCGACGAGATCGACCGGCTGACCGACGCGGGCGCGGCCCGGCCCGGCGACGTGGCGATCTTCTACCGGACCAACGCGCAGTCCCGGGTCTTCGAGGAGGTGTTCATCCGGGTCGGCCTGCCGTACAAGGTGGTCGGCGGGGTGCGCTTCTACGAGCGGCGCGAGGTCCGGGACGTGCTGGCCTACCTGCGGGTGCTGGCCAACCCCGAGGACACCGTGCCGCTGCGCCGGATCCTCAACGTGCCCAAGCGCGGGATCGGCGACCGCGCGGAGGCGATGATCGAGGCGCTGGCGGCCCGCGAGCGGATCTCCTTCGCCCAGGCGCTGCTGCGGGTCGACGAGGCGTACGGGATGGCCGCGCGCTCGGCCAACGCGGTGCGGAAGTTCAACGAGCTGCTGGCCGGGCTGCGCCAGGTGGTCGAGTCGGGCGCCGGCCCGGCGGCGGTGCTGGAGGCCGTGCTGGAGGAGACCGGCTACCTGGCCGAGCTGCAGGCCTCGACCGACCCGCAGGACGAGACCCGGGTGGAGAACCTCCAGGAGCTGGCCTCGGTCGCGCTGGAGTACGAACAGGACCCGGGCGAGCGCCCGGACGCGGACGAGGAGGGCGCGCCGCCGGTCGGCTCGCTGGCCGACTTCCTGGAGCGGGTCGCGCTGGTCGCCGACTCGGACCAGATCCCGGACGACGAGGAGGGGCAGGGCGTCATCACGATGATGACCCTGCACACCGCCAAGGGCCTGGAGTTCCCGGTGGTCTTCCTGACCGGCATGGAGGACGGCATCTTCCCGCACATGCGGGCGCTCGGCCAGGTCAAGGAGCTGGAGGAGGAGCGCCGGCTGGCCTACGTCGGGCTCACCCGGGCCCGGCAGCGGCTCTACCTGACCCGGTCGGTGCTGCGCAGCGCCTGGGGGCAGCCGGCCTACAACCCGGCCTCGCGGTTCCTGGAGGAGATCCCGGACCAGCTGGTCGACTGGAAGCGCACCGGCGCGGCGGCGGTGCCCGCCTCGCGCGGCCTCGGCACGGGGGGTTCGCGCGGCTCCTCGTGGAGCTCGGGCGGGTCGGGCGGACGCGGCTCCGGCACGGCTTCGCCGCAGGCGGGCTGGGGCAAGTCGGCGCGGAAGGCGACCGAGCGCGAGGTGGTCGCGCTGGCGGTCGGTGACCGGGTCAGCCACGACACCTTCGGGCTCGGCACGGTGGCCGAGGTCGCCGGGACCGGCGACCGGGCCAAGGCCACCGTCGACTTCGGCTCGTCGGGCCGCAAGGTGCTGCTGCTGCGCTACGCGCCGGTGGAGAAGCTGTAGGCGTGCTGTGATTTTCCCCTCCTCTCGACTCGCGGATCCGTGGCCGGGCGCCGCTGGCGCTAACCTCCCCTCAGGTCCGTGTTATTGCTGGTTAACGTGGAGGCAGTGATGGGTGTGTCAGGCCCGATCCGGGTGGTGGTCGCCAAGCCGGGGCTCGACGGCCACGACCGGGGCGCGAAGGTGATCGCGCGTGCCCTGCGCGACGCCGGCATGGAGGTGATCTACACCGGCCTGCACCAGACGCCCGAGCAGGTGGTCGACACCGCGATCCAGGAGGACGCGGACGGCATCGGCCTGTCGATCCTCTCGGGCGCGCACATGACGCTCTGCGCCCGGGTGATGGAGCTGCTGAAGGAGCGCGACGCGGCGGACATCAAGGTGTTCTGCGGCGGGATCATCCCGGACGAGGACATCACCGAGCTGAAGGCGATGGGGGTGGCCGACATCTTCACCCCGGGCACCCCGACCCGTGACGTGGTGGCCTGGGTCCAGGCCAACCTGCGGGCCGCCGGCTGAGCCCGGGGCCGGGCGGTCGGGCCGCCCGGCCCGCCGGCTCGGGGCTCGTCCCGGCTCAGGGCCCGTCGCCGGGGCTCAGCTCGGCGAGCATCGCCGCTCGGAACCGCAGCGTCCCGGCCAGCCGCCCGAAGGTCTCCGCCCAGGCGCTGTCCGGCACGGCGTCCGCTGCCAGCGCCTCCACCGCGGGAGCGGCGGCCGGCGAGAGCGAGCGCTCGGTCATGCCCAGCACGCCGCTGTGGCTCCACGGGTACGAGCCGGCGGCGGCGGCCCGTTCCAGCGCCGCGACCACCGCGGTGCTGAGCGGCGGCGTCCACGGGGTGGCGCAGGCGCCGAGCAGCTGGAAGGCGTCGCCCAGCCCGTGGCTGCGCAGGAACGCGGCCGTCCAGGCGGCCCGTTCGGCCGGCGGCAGTACGGCGAGCAGCCTGGCCGGCGCGCCGGCCGACCGGACCGCGCCGGACCGCCGGGGCGCCGGGCCGAGCAGGGCCCGCGCCCAGTCGGCGTCCCGCTGCCGGACCGCGGCCCGGGCCCATGCCTCGCGCAGATCGTCCCGCCACTCGGCGGACTCCGGTTCCGCGGTCGCCCCGGCCACCGGCAGGGCGATCAACTCGGCCGGGGTCAGGTCGAGTTCGGCGGTCCAGGTGCGCAGTGGGGTGGCGGCCACGATCTCGCCGAACCACCAGGCGCGCTGACCGCGGCCGGTCGGTGACCTGGGCGCGATGCCGTCCCGTCGCATCGCCGGGTCGCACTCGGTGGGCGGGCTGACCAGCAGCCGGCCCTCGCTCAACCGGACCGCGGCGCGGGCGCGTTCGGCCATCCGGCTGCCGAGGGCCGAGCCCGGCAGAGTGGTGAGCAGCTCGGCCGCGGTGGCCCGGACGTTCTTGCTGCGGTCACCCAACGCGGCCTCCAGGAAGGGCTCGTCGGACTCGCCGAGGTTCTCCTGCAGGGCGTCCAGGAAGAGCAGCCGGTCCTCCGCCCGTTCGGTGGGCCAGCTGCCGGCCAGCAGGGCCAGCGCGGCGGCCGGATCGCGCCGGCGCAGCCGGGTGAGGTGGGTGACCCGCTCGGCGAACAGGCCCTCCTCCCAAGCCCGTTCGTCCCCCGGGCGGCCGGGCTCGGCGGCTTCCGGGACGGTGCGCAGCACGTACGACCAGTCGGGGTTGCGCTCGGCCAGCCAGCGGCCCAGCGGACCGGCCAACGCCACGGCGTCGCCGCGCAGTTCGCCGCGGGCCCGGGCGGTGTCGAGCAGTGCCGGGACCAGCGCGGCGGGCGGGCGGTGACCCGACTCCCGCGCCCGGCTGAGCCACTGCGGCAGCAGCTCGGTGAGGTTGGCGAGCGTGCCGGCGTGCCCGGGGGCCCGGCCGGCCAGCAGCACGGCCAGTCGGCGGGCGGCCGGTTCGGGCAGCGGCGGGCGGTCGTCCGGCGCGGCGGCCGGGCCGGCCGGCGGCGCCTCGGCCGGCAGCAGCCCGGCCCGGCGCCGCACGGTGGCCAGTGCGGCCAGCTCCAGCAGGGCCGTCGCCGGGTCGTCGCGGCGGACCGCGCCGGCCGCCACGGCCAGCGGGCCGTCGCCGCCCGGCGCGGGCAGCGGTCGGCGGTCGGTGCCGAGCAGCGCGGTGGCCCGCAGCTCCGCCCAGAAGTCGTCGGTCACCGGCTCACTCCCGTCGCTCGTCCCTGCTCGTCCCAGACCGTCACCGGGGCGAAGCCGTGGTGCCCGCACTCGCCGAAGACCGTCACCGGACGGCCGCCGGACGCCGCCGCCAGCCGCCACAGCGCGCCCGGCGGCGCGCCCGCGGGCACCGGCAGCGCGTGTCGGCCGTCGCTCAGCCACCAACCGTCGCCCGGTCCGGCCGGCGGGACCGGGACCACGCCGGTCAGCACGGCCGGCCAGGAGTCCAGCCACGGGTCCTCGGCGACCGCCTCGCCGTAGCCGGCCAGTGCCTCGGCGGGGCTGAGCCCGGGTGGCACGGCCGCCTCCGGTGGTGGTGCCGCGGGAGCGCCGTGGCGGGTGCCGAGGACGGCCCGCAGCGGGCGCGCGGCCGGCGGGTAGGCCACCTCGGCCTCCAGCGACTGGCCGGTGGGGATGGCCAGTTCGGGCGCCTGGCCGGGCCGGCCGAAGGCCAGCAGCAGCGCCGTCCGGCCGGTCCTGGTGCCCCGCAGCCAGAGCCGGCGGGTGGTCAGCCGCTCGTCGGTGCTGTCCTGGCTGCCCAGGACCAGCCAGCGGTCGCGCACGGTCGGGCCGGCCAGCAGCTCGGTGGTGTCGGCGGTGAAGCCGACCCGGCTGCGGACGGTCGCCGCCAGCGCTTCGGGCAACTCGCCGACCCGTTCGTAGCCGGTGGCCAGCAGGTGCAGCAGGGCGTAGCCGGCCAACGCGGAGTCCTCCGGCAGCTCGTCCAACTCCCGGGCCCGGGCGGCGAGTCCGGGGGCCTGGGCGTCGATCATCCGGGCGGCCACCTGCTCCCAGGAGCCGCTCGCGGCGCTCGGGTCGGCCAGGCCGCGGCGCACCCGGTCGGCCAGGCGCAGTCGCAACTCCTGGGCGCCGCCAGCGACCCGGGCCGCCCGCCGATCGGCCCGCCGCCGGGCGGCGGCCGGATCGGCGCCCACCGCCTCCGCCCGGGCCGCCCGCCGCTCGACGGCCCGCTCGACCCGCTGCTGCCGCGTGGCCAGCCACTCGGCCGCCCAGTCCGCCGGCTCGGCGCCGCCCGGCACCGCCTCGGATCCGGCACTCCACAGCAGCAGCAGGCCCAGCGCGTGCTTGCAGGGGAACTTCCGGCTGGGGCAACTGCACTGGTACGCGGGCGTGGCCAGCTCGACGACCGTCCGGTACGGCGTGCTCCCGCTCCCCTTGCACGACCCCCACAGCGCCCCCTGGCCGTTCCCCGCCCCGGACCACGGCGCCGGCGACGACAGCTTCCCCGCCGCCTTCCGCGAAGCGGCGTCGGGCGCGAGGGACAGGACGTGTTCGGTGCTCCAGCGTTCCTCCATGACTCGAACGCTAGAGCGGGGGACTGACAGGGCCTCAGTGCTCAGGGGTGCCTGGGCGGGTAGACCTTGAATTCGAGCAGGCGTACCAGGTCGTGTGCGGTCTCCGGCACCGTGGCGGTCATCTCTGCACCTCCTCCTCACCGCAGGGTAGCGACCGCGCGGCGCTCGGCGACGGTGCGTTGTCAGTGGCGGGGGACAGAGTGGTTCCCGCAGGCGGGGGCCGGGTCACCGATCGTCCCCCGCCCCCTCTTCGCGATGCTCCCCGATCACCTCACCGCCCCCGTGTACCCGCCCGGCGGCCGACCTGAAGGAGCCCCTTGACCACCACGTCGACCCCCGAGGTCCTCCGCGCGCACGCCGAGGACGCGTTCGCCGCCGAGCTGGCCGCGCTCGCCGCGCAGGACGACCGGCCGCGCCCCGAGCGGTGGCGGCTCTCGCCGTGGGCCGTCGCCACCTACCTGCTCGGCGGCGAGCTGCCGGACGGCACGGTGATCACGCCCAAGTACGTCGGCCCGCGCCGGATCGTCGAGGTCGCCGTCACCACGCTGGCCACCGACCGGGCGCTGCTGCTGCTCGGGGTGCCGGGGACGGCCAAGACCTGGGTCTCCGAGCACCTGGCCGCCGCGATCAGCGGGGACTCCACGCTGCTGGTCCAGGGCACCGCCGGGACACCCGAGGAGGCCGTCCGGTACGGCTGGAACTACGCGCAGCTGCTGGCCAACGGTCCGAGCCGGGAGGCGCTGGTGCCGTCCCCGGTGATGCGGGCGATGGCGGACGGCAAGATCGCCCGGGTCGAGGAGCTGACCCGGATCCCGGCCGACGTGCAGGACAGTCTGATCACCATCCTGTCCGAGAAGACCCTGCCGGTCCCCGAGTTGGGCGGCGAGACGCAGGCCGTCCGCGGCTTCAACCTGATCGCCACCGCCAACGACCGTGACCGTGGGGTCAACGAGCTGTCCAGCGCACTGCGCCGGCGCTTCAACACGGTCGTGCTGCCCCTGCCCGCGACGCTCGAGGAGGAGGTCGAGATCGTCACCCGCCGGGTCGGCCAGCTCGGCCGCTCGCTCGACCTGCCCGAACTGCCCGGCGGTGCCGAGGAGATCCGCCGGGTGGTGACCGTCTTCCGCGAGCTGCGGGACGGGATCACCGCCGACGGCCGGACCAAGGTCAAGACGCCGACCGGCACGCTCTCCACCGCCGAGGCGATATCCGTGGTCACCAATGGTCTGGCGCTGGCCGCGCACTTCGGCGACGGCGTGCTGCGGGCGGCGGACGTGGCGACCGGCGTGCTGGGGGCGGTGGTCCGCGACCCGGTGGCCGACCAGCTGGTCTGGCGGGAGTACGTGGAGGGCGTGGTCCGCGAGCGGGACGGTTGGAAGGACTTCTACCGGGCCGCTCGCGAACTCTCCCGCTGAGCGCCCGAGTCGAGGGGAACCGGAAGGAGGAGGGGGACGTGGACGCCGAAGTGACGCTGCTGGGGATCCGGCACCACGGTCCGGGCTCGGCCCGGGCGGTGGCCGCCGCGCTCGGGCAGCTGGAACCGGACGTCGTGCTCGTCGAGGGGCCGGCCGAGGCCGATCCGATCATCGCACTGGCGGCGGAACGGGATATGGTGCCGCCGGTCGCGCTGCTGGCCCACGCGGTGGACGATCCGGCCCGCGCCGGGTTCTGGCCGTTCGCCGCCTTCTCACCGGAGTGGGTGGCGATCCGTCACGGACTGGACCGGCAGCTCCCGGTCCACTTCATCGACCTCCCGGCGGGGTACGGCTTCGCGCTCGCGGCTGCCGGGGAGTCCGCCGAAGCGGAGGCCGGGCCGACCGAACGGGTCGACCCGATCGCGGCGCTCGCCGCGGCGGCCGGGCACGACGACCCCGAGGCCTGGTGGGAGGACGTCGTCGAACACCGGACCCCCGGTGCGGACGCGCTGGCGCCGTTCGCGGCGCTGGCGGAGGCGATGGCGGCGCTGCGCGAGCGGCCGGGGGCGGAGGGGATCCCCGGCCCGCGGCGCGGCGCCGCCCGTCGCGACGAGCTGCGCGAGGCGTACATGCGCCAGCGGATCCGGGCCGCCGGGCGGGCCGGCCACCGGCGGATCGCGGTGGTCTGCGGCGCCTGGCACGTCCCCGCGCTGCGCGCCGGGACCACGGTGGCCGCCGACCGCGCGCTCCTGGCCGAGCTGCCCAAGAAGGTGCGCACCGAGATCACCTGGGTGCCCTGGACGCACCGCCGGCTCTCCCAGCACACCGGCTACGGCGCCGGCATCGAGTCGCCCGGCTGGTACCGGCACCTGTTCCGGCACGGCCCGGAGGGCCTGGCCCGCTGGCTGACCGGCATCGCCGAACTGCTGCGGGCCGAGGACCACCCGGTCTCCTCCGCGCACGTCATCGAGGCGGTCCGGCTGGCCGAGACGCTGGCCGCGATGCGCGGCCGCCCGGTGCCCGGGCTGGCCGAGACGCTGGACGCGGTGCGGTCCGTGATGTGCGACGGCTCCGAGGTCGCGCTCGCGCTGGTCCGCGAGCGGCTGGTGGTCGGCGAGGCGCTCGGAGAGGTGCCGTCCGGCACCCCGACCGTGCCGTTGCAGCGCGACCTGACCCGCCAGCAGCGCACCCTGCGGCTCAGGCCGGACCCGGGCGACCGTGAACTCGCCCTGGACCTGCGCAAGGAGCTGGACGCGGCCCGCTCGCTGCTGCTGCACCGGCTGCGGCTGCTCGGCATCGGCTGGGGCACCGAGACCCGGTCCGCCGTCAACTCCGCCGGCACCTTCCGGGAGAGCTGGCGGCTGCGCTGGGAGCCGGAGTTCGCCGTCCGGGTGGTGGAGGCCGCGCAGTGGGGGACGACGGTGGCCGAGGCCGCCGCCGCCAAGGTCGCGGCCCGGGCGGCCGACGCCGTCGAACTCGCCGAGCTCACCACGCTCGCCGAGCAGTGCCTGGTGGCCCAGCTGCCCGCCGCGCTGCCCGCGGTGATGCGCGAGCTGGCCGACCGGGCCGCACTGGACACCGACGTCGCACAGCTCGCCGAGGCGCTGCCGGCCCTGGTCCGGGCGCTGCGCTACGGGGACGTCCGGGGCACCGACAGCGGTGCGCTGGACGGCGTGGCGCGCGGGCTGGCCGAGCGGATCTGCGTCGGCCTGCCGCCCGCCTGCACCGGGCTGGACGCGGACGGCGCGGCGGCGATGCGCGCCCACCTGGACGCGGTGCACGCGGCGGTCGCGCTGCTGGCGCGGGGGGCGGCCGGCGGGGCGGACGGTCTGGCCGACCGCTGGGCCGCCGCGCTCGGCTCGCTGGCCCGCCGGGAGCCCGCGGCCGGCCCGGCCACCGGGGTCCCCGGTCTGCTGCGCGGCCGGGCGGTCCGACTGCTGCTGGACGAGGCCCGGCTGGACACGGCCGAGGCCGGCCGCCGGCTGCGGCTGGTGCTCTCGACGGCCAACAGCCCGGCCGACGCCGCCGGTTGGATCGAGGGTTTCCTGGCCGGCGGCGGGGCGCTGCTGCTGCACGACCCGCAACTGCTCGGGCTGCTCGACGAGTGGCTCACCGGGGTCTCCGGTGACACCTTCGTCGACGTGCTGCCGCTGCTGCGGCGCACCTTCTCGGCCCTGGAGGCCGGCGTCCGGCGGACGATCGGCGCACGGGTGGCGGCCGGCCCGCCGGGTGGGGACGGCACCCTGCCGGCCGGCGGCCCGGCGGCGGCCGAGCCGCTCGACACCCGACGGGCGGACGCCGCGCTGCCCACCCTGGCCCTGCTGCTCGGCCTGCCCACCGCGAACGACCCCGTGCAGAGGAGCACCCGATGACCAGCACCCCGCTCGATCCCGCCGCCGAGCGCCTGCGCCGCTGGCGGCTGGTGCTCGGCGGCGAGGCGGACGGCACCGGCTGCCGGCTGACCGGCCGCGACACCGGCCTGGACCAGGCGCTGGCCGCCCTCTACCGCGGCACGCCCGAGGCCGGCTGCCGCCCCGACCGGGCCGCCGCCCGCAGCGCCGGGCTCGGCGGCTCGGCCCCGCAGGTGGCCCGCTGGCTGGGCGACATCCGCGAGTACTTCCCGACCTCGGTGGTCCAGCTGATGCAGCAGGACGCCATCTCCCGGCTCGGCCTGGACCGGCTGCTGCTGGAGCCGGAGATGCTGGCCGCCGTCGAACCGGACGTCCACCTGGTCGGGACCCTGCTCTCGCTCAAGCACGCGCTGCCCGAGACCACCCGGGAGAGCGCCCGGCTGGTGGTCGGCAAGGTGGTCGCCGACCTGGAGCGCCGGCTGGCCGACCGCACCCGGGCCACCCTCGGTGGCGCGCTGGACCGCAGTGCCCGGGTCAACCGCCCCCGGCACCGGGACATCGACTGGGACCGGACGATCCGGGCCAACCTGAGGAACTACCTGCCGGACGCCGGCCCGGACGGCCGTGGCACGGTCGTCCCCGAGCGGCTGGTCGGCTACGCACGGGCCCGGCGCGCGGTGAAGAAGGACGTCATCCTCTGCGTCGACCAGTCCGGCTCGATGGCGGCCTCGGTGGTCCACTCGGCGGTCTTCGGCGCGGTGCTCGCCTCGATGCGCAGCCTGGACACCCGGCTGGTGGTCTTCGACACCTCGGTGGTCGACCTGACCGAGCAGCTCAGCGACCCGGTGGACGTGCTGTTCGCCACCCAGCTCGGTGGCGGCACCGACATCAATCGGGCGCTGGCCTACTGCCAGTCGAGAATCACCCGTCCGGCTGAGACCGTGGTGGTGCTGATCAGCGACCTCTACGAGGGCGGCATCCGGCAGGAGATGCTCCGCCGGGTGGCCGCGATGAAGGCGGCCGGCGTCCAGTTCATCGCCCTGCTCGCGCTCTCCGACGAGGGTGCCCCCGCCTACGACCACGCGCACGCGGCGGCCCTGGCCGCGCTGGGCGCGCCCGCCTTCGCCTGCACCCCGGACGCCTTCCCCGAGATCATGGCCGCCGCGATCGAGAAGCGCCCGCTGCCGGTACCGGACGGGAACCGGGCGAGCGGGTGAACGGGCGGACGGACGGATGACCCCCGGCCGGCGCGTGGCCCGGTGGAACGCACCCGTTGTGACGGTTCTCACCCAAGCGGGGCCCATCCCGGGCGAATCGCGCCGGTCCTGCGGGGATAACCTGCCAGACGGACGTGACGCGCGTGTTGATTGACGTGTGCGCCCGTGGCGGTTCGGGCCGCAAGAACAAAATTCTGCGTACCCGTACCGCCCCGACGACCCGCAGCGAAGATCCTGCCGTGGCACGCTCGTTACAGAGACAATCCGCGACCACGAACAAGGACGAACACACGTGGACCTGTTCGAGTACCAGGCGAGGGACCTCTTCGCCAAGCACGGGGTACCCGTGCTTGACGGTGATGTCATCGACACCCCGGAAGCCGCTCGCGCCATCGCCGAGCGCTTCGGCGGCCGCGCCGTCGTCAAGGCTCAGGTGAAGGTCGGTGGGCGTGGCAAGGCCGGTGGCGTCAAGCTCGCCGCCGACCCGGCCGACGCCGTCGCCAAGGCCGAGGCGATCCTCGGTATGGACATCAAGGGCCACACCGTTCACAAGGTGATGCTGGCCCAGACCGCGGACATCAAGGACGAGTACTACGTCTCGTTCCTGCTGGACCGCACCAACCGCACCTTCCTGGCCATGGCCAGCGTCGAGGGCGGCGTGGAGATCGAGGTCGTCGCCGAGGAGTCCCCGGAGAAGCTGGCCAAGGTCCCGGTCGACGCCAACGAGGGCTGCACCCCGGAGAAGGCCGCCGAGATCGTCGCCGCGGCCGACTTCCCGGCCGAGATCGCCGACCAGGTCGCCGAGGTCCTCCAGAAGCTCTGGACGGTCTTCATCAAGGAGGACGCCCTCCTGGTCGAGGTCAACCCGCTGATCAAGTCCGGCGACGGCAAGATCATCGCGCTCGACGGCAAGGTCTCGCTGGACGAGAACGCCGAGTTCCGCCAGCCGGAGCACGAGGCGCTGGAGGACAAGGCCGCGGCCAACCCGCTGGAGGCGGCGGCCAAGGCCAAGGGCCTCAACTACGTCAAGCTCGACGGTGAGGTCGGCATCATCGGCAACGGCGCGGGTCTCGTCATGAGCACCCTGGACGTCGTCGCCTACGCCGGTGAGCAGCACGGCAACGTCAAGCCCGCCAACTTCCTGGACATCGGCGGCGGCGCCTCGGCCGAGGTGATGGCGAACGGCCTGGAGATCATCCTGGGCGACCCCGACGTCAAGTCGGTCTTCGTCAACGTCTTCGGCGGCATCACCGCGTGCGACGCGGTCGCCAACGGCATCGTGCAGGCCCTCGCCCTCCTGGAGAGCAAGGGCGAGGCGGTCACCAAGCCGCTGGTCGTCCGTCTGGACGGCAACAACGCCGAGCTGGGTCGCAAGATCCTGACCGACGCCAACCACCCGCTGGTGGAGCAGGTGGACACCATGGACGGTGCCGCTGACCGCGCCGCCGAGCTGGCCAACGCGAAGTAGGGAAGGGGACTAACACCATGGCTATCTTCCTTACCAAGGACAGCAAGGTCATCGTCCAGGGCATGACCGGCTCCGAGGGCATGAAGCACACCCGCCGCATGCTCGCCTCGGGCACCCAGATCGTCGGCGGCGTGAACCCGCGCAAGGCCGGCACCACGGTTGACGTCGACGGCACCGAGGTGCCCGTCTTCGGCTCCGTCGCCGAGGCCATGAAGGAGACCGGCGCCGACGTCACGGTCATCTTCGTGCCGCCGAAGTTCACCAAGGACGCCGTCGTCGAGGCGATCGACGCCGAGATCGGCCTGGCCGTCGTCATCACCGAGGGCGTGCCGGTCCACGACTCGGCCGCCTTCTGGGCGTACGCGGGCAGCAAGGGCAACAAGACCCGGATCATCGGCCCGAACTGCCCCGGCCTGATCTCCCCCGGACAGTCGAACGCCGGCATCATCCCGGCCGACATCACCACCGCCGGCAAGATCGGCCTGGTGTCCAAGTCCGGCACCCTGACCTACCAGCTCATGTACGAGCTGCGCGACATCGGCTTCTCCTCGGCCGTGGGCATCGGTGGCGACCCGGTCATCGGCACCACCCACATCGACGCCCTCAAGGCGTTCCAGGAGGACCCGCAGACCGAGATCATCGTGATGATCGGTGAGATCGGCGGCGACGCCGAGGAGCGGGCCGCGGCCTACATCGCCGAGCACGTGACCAAGCCGGTCGTCGGTTACGTCGCGGGCTTCACCGCCCCCGAGGGCAAGACCATGGGCCACGCCGGCGCCATCGTCTCCGGCTCCTCGGGCACCGCGGCCGCCAAGAAGGAGGCCCTGGAGGCCGCGGGCGTGAAGGTCGGCAAGACCCCGTCCGAGACCGCGCGGCTGGCCCGCGAGCTGATCGGCTGAAGCAGCCGGTAGCAGCACGTAGTGAGCCCCGGACCGCTGTGGTGGTCCGGGGCTCACGGCTTTCCGGGGTGGGCCGCCTTCCGGGGCGGGCCGGTCAGGGCCGTTGCGCGGGGGCCGGGGCCGCCGGCGCGGCGGGTGGGGGCGGGGGGTGCGGTGCGGGCGCGGGTGCGGGCTGCGGCGCGGCCTGCGGGGGATGCGGACCGGGTGCGGGTGCGGGTGCGGGGCGCGGGGGCGCCGGGGCGGGGTGGAGGACGTGGGGCGGCGGGACCGGGGCGCCGAACAGGCCGGCCGGTGGCCGGGGGAGCGGGCGGTGGGCGAAGGGGGCGGGGCGGAGGGCGAGCGCGTCCGCGGAACCGCCGGTGCTGTCCGTGGCCAGGACGGGCCCCTGCGCGGTGGCCGTGGGGGACGGGTCGGTCAGTACCACCGGGCGTTCGTCCAGCGGCCAGCACCACTCGGTCCGCAGTCCCGGCTTGCCGACCGGCGTCCCCGGCCCCGGCGGCGCCGCGGGGCCGGCGCTGCCCGACTCCGGGCCGCTGCACAGCGGCAGCGGCTCCGGCGCGGGCACCGCGAAGAGCGAGGACGGCCCGTGCCCGTCCACCGTGGTCCAGCCGGCCAGCACGGCGGCCAGCACCAGCAGCCCGGCGGCCCCCGGTACCGCGACCGCGCGCATCCGGGCGCGGGTCCGCAGCGTCCCGGTCCCCGACGAGCACGGCGGCAGCACGCAGCCGCGGATCGCCGCCCGGTAGAGCAGGCCGCCCAGCCGTTCGCCGAAGCCCGGGGCGTCCGGATCGGCACCGACCACCTCCGGCACCGCCGCGGCCAGCGCCGCCCGGGCGGCCCGTACCCGGTGTTCGGCGCCCGCCGCGCTGGACTGCACCTCGGTCGCGATCGCCGGCACCGAGTGGCCCAGCACGTCGTGCAGCAGCAGCGCCCGGCGGCGCGGGCGGGACAGCCGCGACACCGCCTCGAGCAGTGCCCGGTCCTGCTCCGTCGGCTGCTCCCGGCACCGGTCGGGGGCGGCGGCCAGCAGGGGGGTGGCCGCGCCGGGCAGCCCCGGGAGCCGCCAGCCCCGCTCGGGGCCGAGTGCGTGCCAGGGCGAGAGCGCGTGGTCGAAGGCCCGGACCCGGACCCAGGACTCCGGGTCGGGCGTCGCGGCGACCTTGGCCCAGCTGTTCCAGGCGGAGCCGAAGGCCCGCCAGACCGCGCGTTCGGCCCGGTGGGGGGAGGCGGTGAGCAGGTAGGTCTGCTGGACCAGGTCGGTGTAGGCGCGCGAGTGCAGCGCGTCGAAGCCCAGCAGGGTGGGCGGGACGGGCGTCGCGGCGGACGGCGTGGCGCAGGGGGCGGGGGCGTCGGCGGCGGCCGCCGGGAGGTCGTCACCGGCGGCCAGCCGGGTGAGCAGCTGGACCTCCTTGGCGGAGGGGCCGGGCGTGGTGTCCTCCGGCGTGCTGTCCGTGCTGTCCGTGCTGTCCGTGCTGTCCGTGCTGTCCGTGCTGTCCGTGCTGTCCGTGCTGTCCGTGCTGTCAGGGGTGTCAGGGGTGTCAGGGGTGTCCGTGCTGTCCGGCTGGTGGGTCATCGGCCACCTCCGCCGAGTGCACCGGTACGGACGGCCCGGGCGCGGCGTGCGCCGGCCCGGTCGTGGCAGCAGCTGACTGAGATGCGGCACATAAGCACATAATCTGGGACACGGCGAACGCTCGCGCCTGCAGAGGGCAGGACGGGTGACGTTGGCACCATGAGGGACCATGACGCACCACCTGATGGGCCGTCCGATCCCACGCGGGCTCAACTCGTCGTCCGGCCCGATCGTCGTCGGCATCACCGCCGCGCTGTTCGGACTCGCCGCGACCGCCCTCCCCGTGCTCGTGCTGTGGGTCGTCTCGTCCGGCCCGGAGGACTCCGCCGCCGACGCGGGCGACGCCGCCCGGCTGGTCGGCGGCCTCTGGCTGCTCGCCCACGGCGGCCCGCTGACCCGGGGCGCCGCGGCCGTCCCGTGCTCGCTCACCCCGCTGCTGCCCACCCTGCTCACCGTGCTGCTGCTGCGCCGGGCCGGCGCCCGGGCCGCCCGGTCGGCGGGCGCGCGCCGCGGGAGCGTGCCGGGCGCACTGTGCGCGGGATACCTGGCGATCGCGCTCCCGGTCACGCTGGCCTGCTCCTCGGCCGTCGTGGGCACGGGCGGGCTGCGGGCCCGTCCGTTGCCGGACGTGCTGGCGGTCGCCGCGCTGGCCTACCTCTCGGCCGCGGCCGGTGCCCGGGTGCTGCCCGGCGCGGCCCGCTGGCGGGAGCAGTGGGGGCGCTGGACCGGCTGGGCGGACCGGCTGCCCGACTGGGCCCGGCCGGCCGGTGCGCTGGGACCGCTCTGGCGGGCGGCGGCGGTCGGGGTGCTCACGCTGGCCGCCGGGGGAGCGCTGCTCTTCGCGCTCGCCCTGCTGGTGCGCGCCGACCGCACCGGGCCGTCGGTCCACTCGCTGGCGGGGGGCAGCATCGCCGGGTTCGCCGGGCTGCTGCTGAGTTGCCTGCTGCTGGTGCCCAACGCGGTGGTCTGGTCCGCCTCCTACGCGCTCGGGCCGGGTTTCCTGCTGGGCGCCGGGACGGCGGTCGGCCCCGGCCGGCTGGTGCTCGGCGCGCTGCCGAACTTCCCGCTGCTCGGGCTGGTGCCCTGGACGGCGTCGGGCTGGCAGCGGTTGGCCTTCGTGGTTCCGGTGCTGGCGGGCGCGGTGGCGGCCGGGCTGCTCGGGCGCGCGGCGGCGGCCGGCGGGCGGCGCGCGCAGGACGGGCCGCCCGAGCCCTGGCGGGTCCCGACGACGGCGCTGGTCGCGCTCGGCAGCGCGCTGGCCGCCGGGGCGGTGGTGACGCTGGCCGGATGGTTGGCCGGCGGCGCGCTCGGTGCGGGCCGGATGGCCGTGCTGGGGCCGCCGTGGTGGGTGGGGCCGGTGGCCGCCGGGTGGTTCGCGGTGCTGCTGGTCCCGGGCGCCGCGGTGGTGCGCTGGTGGCGGCTCCGGGCGCCGGCCGTCGACGGTGACCGGGACGACGGGGTCCGCGACGACGGTGACCGGGACGACGGGGTCCGCGACGACGGTGACCGGGACGACGGTGGCCGGGACGACGGTGGCCGCAACGAGGTCGACGGGGGCTCGGACGGACCCGACGAGGAACCCTTGCCCGTGCCGCGCCGGGGCCTGGCGGACCGGGCGGCCCGCTGGCGGCGGACCGGCCGGGCCGGCTGGGTGGCGCTCCTCGGCCGGCTCCCGCGGCGCCGCGGCTGACCCGCCCGGTCAGCCGGTCAGTTCGTCGGGTCGGTGTAGCTGACCAGCCACTGCGGTGCCAGCGTGGAGCAGCTCTGCTGGGCCTGCTGGGTCAGCGCGTCGTTCACGCACTCGAAGTACGGCCGGTAGGCGAGCTGCAGCGCGAACGAGCCGAGCACCAGCGCGACCGCCACCCCGCCGGTGAGCAGCCCGCCGAGCGCGGCCGGCACCTGCGGCCGGCTGCGCTGCCCGTACGGCCAGGCGTTCGGCGCGGCCGGCGCGGTCGGACCGGGCGGCACGGACGGTGCCGCGAACGGGTTCGGGCGCGCGGCCTTGGCCGTCGCCGGCTCGTCCTTGCCGGCGGCGAGCAGCGAGCTGATCCCCCAGTACATGGCGAGGGCGCCGAACAGCAGGGCGAGCGGCAGCAGTGCGGACAGCCCGGAGAAGAGCGCCGCCATCCCGCTGAGCAGCGCGTAGCGGGAGCGGCGCTGCACCGGGTCGGTGGGGTCGAAGCGCGGCTGCTGCGGCGCCTGCGGCCGCTCGGGCCGGCCGCCGCCCTGCCAGTTCGGGCTCCACGGGTGCGGCGGGGGCACCGGCGGCCGGCCCGCGGGACCGCGCCCCGGCTGGTCGTCGTCGCCCTCCGGTCCGCCCTGGGCCCCGCCCGCCCCCGACGCCTGGCCCTGCGGGAGGCGGGGCCGCCACGGCTGGTCCGGGGCATCTGCCGGCGGCGGCGCGAAGGGGTTGCGCTCGTCGCTGTTCTGGCCGCTGCTCATGCGTCGGGGTCCTCAATCGTTGTCGGGCGTCGGCGGTGCCGGGGGGCGGGGATCGCCGGCGGGCCGGCCTGGATCCGGTACCCCGTGTGCGGGCACCGCGACCCAATGATCCCGCAGGCCGATGAACGGGTGCGGGCGGCCTGCCGTTCGGGTGCGGAACCGGCGGCCCCCACGGTCGCCGGAGGGGCGCCGGAGGGGCGTCCGCACCGGGCGGACGGCCGGTTCGCGGGCCGGGGCGAGATCCCGCTCTCATCTACGCGCGTCAAGGGGATTCCCAGGTACAGCGCCCGTTCAACCAGCCGTTATCGTGGTGACGGTCGGCGGCTCTCCCGGGTTCCCGGACCTGCGGTAGCGCGGGACACGCCGACGTTTCGCCTGTCCGTAGTGGCCCCACCGCCGGTGGACGTACCAGCGGTCAGGCACACCGACGTACGGAGAATCGCGCCAGTGGCCGCCGTTTCCTCGCTCGCCTTTCCACCCCCCGTCGGCCGTCCCGCGCGGCTGGTCGTCCTGGTGTCCGGCTCGGGCACCAATCTGCAGGCGCTGATCGACGCCGTCGCCGACCCGGCGTACGGCGCCGAGATCGTCGCCGTGGGTGCCGACCGCGACGGCGTCGCGGGGCTGGACCGCGCCGAGCGGGCCGGCCTGCCGACCTTCGTCCACCGGATCAAGGACTTTCCGGGCCGGGCCGACTGGGACGCCGCGCTGACCGCCTCGGTGCGGGCGTACCAGCCCGACCTGGTGGTGACCGCGGGATTCATGAAGATCCTCGGGAGCGGCTTCCTGGGCGCCTACGGCGGGCGGATCGTCAACACCCACCCCGCCCTGCTGCCGTCCTTCCCCGGCGCCCACGGCGTCACCGACGCGCTGGCGTACGGGGTGAAGGTCACCGGCTGCACCGTGCACCTGGTCGACTCCGGGGTGGACACCGGGCCGATCATCGCGCAGGGGGTCGTCGAGGTCACCGACGCCGACCACGCCGATGGCGGCGAAGCGCTGCACGAGCGCATCAAGATTGTCGAGCGCACCCTGCTCGTCGAGGTCGTGGGCCGTCTCGCCCGCGAAGGCCACCGCATCGAAGACCGAAAGGTATGGATCCCGGCATGAGTGCCAGCAGTGTCCCTCCCGTCTCCGAGGACGTTCGCCCGATCCGTCGCGCCCTGGTCAGCGTGTACGACAAGACCGGCCTGGAGGAGCTGGCCCAGGGCCTGCACGCCGCCGGGGTCGAGCTGGTCTCCACCGGTTCCACCGCCGCCCGGATCGCCGCCGCCGGCGTCCCGGTCACCGAGGTCTCCGAGCTGACCGGCTTCCCGGAGTGCCTGGACGGGCGCGTGAAGACGCTGCACCCCCGCGTGCACGCCGGCGTGCTCGCCGACCTGCGGCTGGAGTCGCACCGCGCGCAGCTGGCCGAGCTGGACATCCAGCCCTTCGACCTGGTGGTGGTGAACCTCTACCCGTTCGCCGCCACCGTCGCCTCGGGCGCCACCCCGGACGAGTGCGTCGAGCAGATCGACATCGGCGGGCCCTCGATGGTCCGCGCGGCGGCCAAGAACCACCCCTCGGTCGCCGTGGTGGTGGACCCGGCCCGCTACGGGGACGTGCTGGCCGCGGTCCAGGCCGGCGGCTTCGACCTGCTCACCCGCAAGCGGCTGGCCGGTGCGGCCTTCGCGCACACCGCCGCGTACGACGTCGCGGTGGCGTCCTGGTTCGAGACCTCGGGTTACACGGAGTCGGAGGAGGCGTTCCCGCGCTTCCTCGGCGCCACCTGGGAGCGCGGGAGCGTGCTGCGCTACGGCGAGAACCCGCACCAGTCGGCGGCGCTGTACACCGACGGGACGGGCGGCCTGGCGGCGGCCGAGCAGTTGCACGGCAAGGAGATGTCGTACAACAACTACGTCGACACCGACGCCGCCCGGCGGGCCGCCTACGACCACGACGAGCCGGCCGTGGCGATCATCAAGCACGCCAACCCGTGCGGCATCGCGACCGGCGCGGACGTCGCCGAGGCGCACCGCAAGGCGCACGAGTGCGACCCGGTCTCGGCGTACGGCGGCGTGATCGCCGTCAACCGCCCGGTGACGGTCGCGCTGGCCGAGCAGATCGCGCCGATCTTCACCGAGGTGGTGGTCGCCCCGGCGTACGAGGAGGGCGCGGTGGAGGTGCTGGCGCGGAGGAAGAACCTCCGGGTGCTGCGCGCCCCCGAGGCGCCCCGCGAGCGGCGCGAGACGCGCCGGATCAGCGGCGGCGTGCTGGTGCAGGACGTCGACCGGATCGACGCCGCGGGCGACGACCCGGCGACCTGGACGCTGGCGACCGGCGACGCGCTCTCCGAGGGCGAGCTGGCCGACCTGGCCTTCGCCTGGCGGGCCTGCCGGGCCGTCAAGTCCAACGCGATCCTGCTGGCCAAGGACGGCGCCTCGGTGGGTGTCGGGATGGGCCAGGTCAACCGGGTGGACTCGGCCAAGCTCGCGGTCGAGCGGGCCGGCGAGCGCGCGGTGGGGTCGTTCGCGGCGTCGGACGCCTTCTTCCCGTTCGCCGACGGGCTGCAGATCCTGGTCGACGGCGGTGTGAAGGCCGTGGTCCAGCCCGGTGGTTCGGTCCGTGACGAGGAGGTCGTCGCGGCGGCCGCGGCGGCCGGGGTCACCATGTACTTCACCGGGACCCGTCACTTCGCCCACTGACGAAGTGACGAGCTGACAGCAGAGGGGCGGGTGCCGGATCGGCACCCGCCCCTCGCGTCGCTCGGCTCAGAAGAAGTCGCGCCGCTCGATGATCTCCTCGCGCTCGATGACCTCGTCACCGCCGAAGAGACCGAACAGGCCGCCGCGCTCCTCGACCCGCTCGCGCTCGACGATCTCCTCGCGCCCGAAGCGGTCGCGACGGACGATCTCCTCACGCTCGATGATCTCCTCGCCACCGAAGAAACCGTCGCGCTCGATGCGCTCTTCCCGCTCGTAGAACCGCTCTCGCACGGTTGCTCCCCTGCTCGTTCGTGTCGTGCGGTGCACGACGGGCCTGCTGATGCCCCACCAGGCGTGAACGATAACGCACCGGGGTGAGCGTCGGATAAACGCCGATCGCGGTGTCAACCTCCGCCCACGAACGGTCGGTTGACCGCTCAGCGGGCCCGGATGACGACCGATCGGATCATCTTGTCGGCGAAGGTCTGCCGGCGCTGGTCCCAGAGCGGCCAGAGGAAGCCGAGGAAGCAGCAGAGCGCGTCCAGCGTGTGCAGCAGCCGCCGGCCGAGGGCCGGGCCGAAGCCGAGCAGGCCGCCGTCCGCCTCCCGCAGCACCCGGGTGCCGACGATCCGCTTCCCCGGGGACTGGCCGGTGCTGCCCTCCAGGTTCGCGATGATCGCCAGCGCGGCGAAGTTGACGATCTCGGCCAGCCCCGACGAGCCGGTGGCCAGCACGACCACCACCCCGACGGCCGCCATGATCAGCCAGTCGATCGCGAAGGCTGCCACGCGCAGCCCCCAGTGCGCCAGCACCGGCGGGTTCGGGTAGGCGGTGGTCGGGTCGTACGGGGTGCTCATGGCCTCTCCTGGACAGGGTGGGCGGCCCGGCCCCGGACGGGGGAGGGCCGGACCGTCGGCGGACTACTGGGTGCGGACCACCAGGCTGCTGACGATCTTGTCGGCGAAGGTCTGGCCCTTGTCGTCCCACAGCGGCCAGAGGAAGCCGACGTAGCAGGGGATCGCGTCGACGACGTGCGCCAGCCGGCGGACGAACGCCATGCCGAAGCCGAGCGGCTGCCCGTCGGCCTCCCGGACCACCCGGATGTTGAGCGCCTTCTTGCCGATGGTCTGGCCGGTGCCGCCCTCGCGGACCAGCTGCCAGATGCCCAGGATCATCGTCAGCAGCGCGCCGATCCCGATGAACGCGATGCCGGCGCCGCTGATCCCGCTGGAGGGCGGCGGGCAGTTCTGGATCCCGTAGGAGTCGACCGGGCAGTTGGTGGTCGACTTCACCACGTTGCTGACCAGCATCCCGATGCCGACCGAGTAGCCGATGATCGCCGGCAGGCCGATCACCAGGCTGTCGATGAAGGTGGCGCCGAGCCGGGCGCCCCAGCTGGCGAGGACCGGCGGTGCGACCGGGTAGCCGGGCTGGCCGTACGGGTTCTGCGGCGGCATGCCGTACCCGGGCTGCTGCGGGTAGCCGTACCCGGCCTGCTGTCCGTACCCCGGCTGGCCGTACGGGTTCTGCTGCGGCGGGACGCCGTACGGGGCCTGCTGCGGCTGGCCGTAGGGGTTGTTGGGATCGGGCGGGTAGGACACGGATTCCTCCGGAAACGGGACTGCAGGAGTGCTCTGAACAGGACGGATCAACTGGGGGACGGACAGCGGGTGAGACTAGTGGAGGGTCATGACAAACCGACACCGAGACGGTTCAGCTGCCAGACCCAGGAGATGACGGCGGCTGAGGCGATCAACCGGCCGCGGGTGCGCGGCGCCAGCCGCCACCACCACGCGCCGCCACCGAGCGGCGCGGTCAGCAGCCCGAGCACGGCGACCACGGTGACCGGATTGGCCGTCAGCGCGGCCAGCCAGTGCCCGTGGCCGGCTTCGACGAAGACCGTGGTGCTGCCGCAGACCGGGCACGGGATCCCGGTGAACCGGCGCAGCGGGCAGAGCACCCCCGGGTCGTGCCAGGAGTGCAGCGTCGCCACCGCCGGCGCGGCTCCCGCCGCCAGGGCGCAGCGCAGCGCGGTCTGCCGCAGCCGGCCCACCGGGGTGAGGGGCGCGGTCACAACCGGGGTGATCACGCGGAGTGGCTCTTGCTCAGCACGACGTAGAAGACGATCCAGCCGACCAGCACCAGGGTGGCGACCGTGCCGATGACCAGCCCGCCGACCGCCTGCCGGTGGCCGACGCCGGTCCTCCTGGCCCGGTTCAGCCCGCCGATGGCCAGGCCGAGCGAGATCGGCCCGCAGAGGAACGAGCCGGGGAAGCAGAACCCGAAGATGCCGATGAAGCCGAGCACCACGGAGGCGGTCGCCATCTTGTTCTGCTGCGGCGGCGCGACGACCGGGTAGCCGTAGCCGGCCTGCTGGAAACCGCCCTGCTGGGCGTAGGGATCCGGCTGCCGCGGCTGCCCGTACGGCTGCGGCTGGCCGTAGGCCGCCGGCGGCGGCCCGTAGCCGGGCTGTTGCTGCCCGTACGGCCCCGGCGGCTGGTACGGATTACTCACTGCGTGGTTCCCCCGTTCGCCCGCCGCCCCACGGTGCGGACGGCAGGCCCGATCACTTACTCGGCCCTTATCGTCGACCGTTCCGCGGTGACCTGTCCAGCAGCTGAGCGGTCGTCGGGAGAACTGTGGCGCAACCGCAATCGGATCCACACGTTCCGGCACTTTCCGGCGCTGTCCGCCATCCGCGGGGCGGGGGTGTCGGAGCAGCGCCGCGGATCCGGGAGGATAGGGGGTATGACTGCCCAGATTCTCGATGGCAAGGCCACCGCGGCCGCGATCAAGTCCGAACTCGCCGTCCGCGTGGCGGCCCTCAAGGAGCGGGGCATCGTGCCCGGCCTCGGCACCGTGCTGGTCGGCGACGACCCGGGGAGCCACTCCTACGTGCGCGGCAAGCACCGCGACTGCGCCCAGGTCGGCATCGCCTCGATCCGCCGTGAACTGCCCGCCACCGCCAGCCAGGCCGACGTCGAGGCCGTGGTCCGCGAGCTGAACGAGGACCCGGCCTGCACCGGCTACATCGTCCAGCTCCCGCTGCCCAAGGGTCTGGACGCCAACCCGGTGCTGGAGCTGATGGACCCGGACAAGGACGCGGACGGGCTGCACCCCACCTCGCTCGGCCGGCTCGCGCTCGGCATCCAGGGTCCGCTGCCGTGCACCCCGTACGGCATCGTCGAGCTGCTGCGCCGGCACCAGGTGGAGATCGACGGCGCGGACGTCGTGGTGGTCGGCCGCGGCGTCACGGTCGGCCGCTCGATCGGTCTGCTGCTCACCCGGAAGAGCGAGAACGCCACCGTCACCCTCTGCCACACCGGCACCCGGGACCTCTCCGCGCACCTGCGCCGCGCGGACATCATCGTGGCCGCGGCCGGCGTGCCGTACCTGGTCAAGGCCGAGGACGTCCGCCCGGGTGCGGTCGTGCTGGACGTCGGCGTCAGCCGCAGCGAGGACGGCCTGGTCGGCGACGTGCACCCGGCGGTCGCCGAGGTGGCCGGCTGGCTGTCGCCCAACCCGGGCGGGGTCGGCCCGATGACCCGCGCCATGCTGCTCAACAACATCGTCGAGGCGGCCGAGCGCCAGGCCGCCCGCTGACCACCGGAGATGTCCGATGAGTGCGGTACGAGTGGGGCGGTCGCGTCGGCGGCCGGAGAGGACCACGGGGACCCTCCCGCCGGAGGGTTCCGGTGCGGCCATGGACCGGGGCCATCCGCTGCCGATCCGGCAGTGGCCGATGACGCTGGTCCTGGCGGTGGTCACGATCGGGCTGGGGCTCACCTGCGCCGTCGACTTCCGCTACGGGCTGCTGACCATCGGCGGCGGGCTGATGCTCGGCGCGCTGCTCCGGGCGCTGGTGCCGGAGGTCGGCCTGCTCGCGGTGCGCAGCCGCTTCACCGACGTGCTGGTGCTGCTGGTGCTGGGCCTGGCGATCGCGGTGATAGCGCTGCTCGCCCAGCCCGACCCCTGGCTGCAGATCCCGGCCCTGGAGGACTTCGGCCACTACATCGGCCGGCAGCGCTGAGCCGGGTGACGGCCGGATGCCGTGGGCCCGCCCCTCGTCGAGGGGCGGGCCCACGCCGCGTGCCAGGTCGACGGCGTGTGACGCACCAGCCACACCCGTGCGTACTCCTGGCGCTCCCCTTGCGATAACCTGACGCCGGTTCTCTCGATGTCGAGAGAACATCCTCGGCTCCGGCGCGCCGACGTGCCTGGGGCACCTGGCGATTAGCTGGAGAAGGTAGAAATGACCCGCACCCCCGTCAACGTCACCGTCACCGGAGCCGCCGGCCAGATCGGCTACGCGCTGCTCTTCCGCATCGCCTCCGGCCACCTGCTCGGCGCGGACGTGCCGGTGAACCTGCGCCTGCTGGAGATCCCGCAGGGCGTGAAGGCCGCCGAGGGCACCGCGATGGAGCTGGACGACTGCGCCTTCCCGCTGCTGCGCGACATCACCATCACCGACAACGCCAACGTCGCCTTCGAGGGCGCCAACGTGGCCCTGCTGGTCGGCGCCCGCCCGCGCACCGCCGGCATGGAGCGCGGCGACCTGCTGCAGGCCAACGGCGGCATCTTCGGCCCGCAGGGCAAGGCCATCAACGACCACGCCGCGGACGACATCAAGGTCCTGGTGGTCGGCAACCCGGCCAACACCAACGCCCTGATCGCCCAGCGCAACGCCCCCGACGTGCCGGCCGAGCGGTTCACCGCGATGACCCGCCTGGACCACAACCGCGCGGTGGCCCAGCTCGCCAAGAAGCTCGGCGTCACCGTGAACGACGTCAAGCGGCTGACCATCTGGGGCAACCACTCGGCCACCCAGTACCCGGACATCTTCCACGCCGAGGTCAAGCAGGCCGAGACCGTCGTCAACGCGGCCGAGGCCGTCAACGACGAGAAGTGGCTGGCCGAGGAGTTCATCCCGACCGTCGCCAAGCGCGGTGCCGCGATCATCGAGGCCCGTGGCGCGTCCTCGGCCGCCTCGGCCGCCAACGCCGCCATCGACCACGTGTACACCTGGGTCAACGGCACCGCCGAGGGCGACTGGACCTCGATGGGCATCGTCTCGGACGGCTCGTACGGCATCGAGGAGGGCATCATCTCGTCCTTCCCGGTCACCACCAAGGACGGCAAGTTCGAGATCGTCCAGGGCCTGGAGATCAACGAGTTCTCCCGCACCCGGATCGACGCCTCGGTGAACGAGCTGAAGGAGGAGCGCGACGCGGTCCAGGCCCTCGGCCTGATCTGAGTCGTCCCCCCGCGGCACCAGGACGGCCGCTCCCACCGGGGGCGGCCGTCCGGGTTCGTTTGAGTTGTACGCCTAAACTGCCGACCGTGAACGAAACCCTCGGCGACGCCGCCCTGGTCCTGGTCTTCATCGTCCTCGGTGGGCTGTTCAACATCGCCGAGATCTCGCTGATCTCGCTGCGCGAGGGCCAGATCCGCACCCTCGCCGAGAAGGGCGGCAAGCGGGCCGAGCGGGCCGCGCACCTGGCCGCCGACCCCAACCGCTTCCTGGCCGCCGTGCAGGTCGGGGTGACCTGCATGGGCTTCCTGTCGGCCGCCTTCGGCGCCGACACGCTGGCCGGCAAGCTGGCCCCCGCCTTCGTCTCGCTCGGCCTCGCGAAGGGCGTCGCGGACGCCGTGGCGCTGGTCGGCCTGACCCTGCTGATCTCCTACGTCTCGCTGGTCCTCGGCGAGTTGGCCCCCAAGCGGATCGGGCTGCAGCGGGCCGAGTCGCTCGCGCTGCTGGCCGCACCGGTGGTGGACGTGATGTCGATCGTGCTGCGTCCGGTGATCTGGCTGCTCGGCCGCTCCACCAACCTGGTGGTCCGGCTGCTCGGCGGCGACCCCAAGGCGGGCCGTGGCGCGATGAGTTCGGAGGAGCTGCGCGGCCTGGTCGCCGCCAGCACCGAACTGGGCAGCGACGAGCGGGCGTTGATCGCCGACGTCTTCGAGGCCGGCGAGCGGCAGTTGCGCGAGGTGATGGTGCCGCGCACCGAGGTGACCTTCCTGGACGCCGACCAGTTGCTCGCCGAGGTCCGGGAGGAGACCAGCACCTCGCCGCACTCCCGCTACCCGGTGGTGGAGGGCTCCTACGACGCGGTGGTCGGTTTCGTGCACGTCCGCGACCTCTACCGGGCGCTCGGCGAGCTGGCCGTCCGGGTCCGGGACATCGCCCGGCCGGTGAAGCTGCTGCCCGCCACCAAGCTGGTGCTGGAGGCGATGAGCGAGATGCGCCGGGAGGGCCACCACCTGGCGATCGTGGTCGACGAGTACGGCGGCACGGCCGGCATCGTCACGCTGGAGGACCTGGTCGAGGAGGTGATCGGGGAGATCCGGGACGAGTACGACGCGCACGAGGCGACCGCCAGCCGCCGGCTGGCCGGCGGCGGCATGGAGGTCAACGGCCTGCTCAACCTGGCCGACTTCGCCGAGGAGACCGGCGTCACCCTGCCCGAGGGCCCGTACGAGACGGTGGCCGGCTACGTGGTCGCCGAACTCGGCGCGCTGCCGTCGGTGGGTGACCAGGTGCGGGTGGCCGAGGTCGGGGTCGAGGAGGGCGCGCTGCTCACCGTCGCCGCGCTGGACGGCCGGCGGATCGACCGGATCCGGGTGAGCACCGCACGCTTGGCGGAACCTCCGAACGACTCCCTGTCCTGACCGCCGGGCGGAGCTGGAAGAATGGCGGGCATGGTCAACGCAGCGGTCAACGGTCCGGCGAAGGAGCGCCCCCGGGTGCTCTCCGGCATCCAGCCCACCTCGGGCTCGTTCCACCTCGGCAACTACCTGGGCGCGGTGCGCCAGTGGGTGGACCTGCAGGAGGCGAACGACGCCTTCTACATGGTGGTCGACCTGCACGCGATCACCGTGCAGCAGGACCCCGAGGCGCTCCGGCAGAACACCCGGATCTCGGCGGCCCAGCTGCTCGGCGCGGGCCTGGACCCCGAGCGGTGCACCCTCTTCGTCCAGTCGCACGTCCCCGAGCACACCCAGCTCGGCTGGGTCATGAACTGCCTCACCGGCTTCGGCGAGGCCGCCCGGATGACCCAGTTCAAGGACAAGTCGGCCAAGCAGGGCAGCGAGAGCACCTCGGTCGGCCTGTTCACCTACCCGATCCTGCAGATCGCCGACATCCTGCTCTACCAGGCGGACGCCGTCCCGGTCGGTGAGGACCAGCGCCAGCACCTGGAGCTGACCCGGGACCTGGCCGAGCGCTTCAACAGCCGGTACCGGCCGACCTTCACGCTGCCCAAGCCGTACATCCTCAAGGAGACCGCGAAGATCCTGGACCTCCAGGACCCGACGGCCAAGATGAGCAAGTCGGCGGCCTCGGCCAAGGGCCTGGTCAACCTGCTGGACGAGGCGCGGGTCAGCGCGAAGAAGTTCAAGAGCGCGGTGACCGACACCGACACCGTGGTCTCCTACGACGAGGAGAAGAAGCCCGGGGTCTCCAACCTGCTGCGGATCCACGCGGCGCTGAGCGGGCAGACCATCGAGCAGCTGGTCGCGCACTTCGAGGGCAAGATGTACGGCGCCCTGAAGACCGAGCTGGCCGAGCTGTACAGCGAGTGGGTGGTCCCGTTCCAGCAGCGCACCCAGAGCTACCTGGACGACCCGGCGGAGCTGGACCGGGTGCTGGCGGTGGGCGCCGAGAAGGCCCGCGCGGTGGCGTCCGAGACGCTGGAGACCGTCTTCGACCGGATCGGATTCCTGCGCCCGGCCGGCCGCTGATGCCGGTCGCCGAGCCGGCCGGGGGCGACGGTCCCGTCGCCCCCGGCGACCCAGGGCCGGTCCGGATCACCATCGGGGTGGCGATCTCGGTCCCCGAGCCGTTCGGTTCGGCCGTTCAGGACGCCCGGGCCGCGCACGGCGATCCATTGGCCCGGGCGATACCCACCCATGTGACGCTGCTGCCGCCGACCAGTGTCCCGGTCGCCCGGCTGCCCGAGGTGCGGGCGCACCTGGCGGCGGTGGCCGCCGCGCACCGGCCGTTCCGGATGCTGCTGCGCGGCAGCGGGAGTTTCCGGCCGGTCTCCCCGGTGGTCTACCTCCGGGTCGAGGAGGGTGCCCAGGAATGCCGGGTGCTGGAGGCCGCGGTCCGTTCCGGGCCGCTCGCCCGCGAGTTGGAGTTTCCCTATCACCCGCACGTCACCCTGGCGCACGGGCTGTCCGAGCGGGTGCTGGACGAGGCCCACCAGGAGGCCCGGGGATTTTATGCGGCCTTCCCGGTCTTTGGGTTCACCTTGTCCCGTTTTGATGCGGACGAGATCTGGCGGCCGTGGTGCGGCTACCAGTTCGCTGATTGAATGAGCGAGGTTTTCATGAGAGGCATGTCATAGTTTTTTCTTAGTTGCTTCTAATTCATCTCCGTGCGATCTGCCAGCTACACTTAGGCGCCAATGGCTGCCGGGGGGCATTGAACGGTCAGAGTGCCCACCGTCTGGAGAGATGATGCGCAGTCCTCGCTGGCTTCGGCGAGTGATCCGAGGTTCGGTCCGTCGGGCTCGGCGGATCGTCCTGGCGGCCGACGCACTTCCGAGGCAGCGCGGGCCGGAGCCGGAGCCGGTGGTCGAGGAGGCGCCGGAGCCGGAGCCCACCGAGGCGGACCGCACGGTGGCGCTGGAGGACGCGCTGGGCGAGCGGCGGCCCGAACTCGTCCGGCACGACGGCCGACTGGCCGAGGTGCGCGACGATCTGCTCGCGGCGGACGCCCTGTTGGCCGGCTTCACCGAGGCCACCGAGCTGCTGACGGCGGCCGGCCTGGAGTTCGTGCCGATGCCGGCCCGGGAGCCCCGCTACCGGGTGGCCATCCCGCCCGGCGGTCGCGAGGCGGTGCTGGAAGCCTGTGCCGCGGCCTTCGTCGGACAGCCGGTCTACGCCGACCTGCTCGGTCACGACGTCACCCTGGGCACCGTGCTGGCCGAGCAACTTCCGCAGGCAGTAGCCGAGTTGGAGCGAGATCCGGCCGGCGAGGCCGAGGGCGAGGGTGAGGACGAGCCGGCGGACGCGGCCCCGGCCCCGGCCGTACTG
Organism: Kitasatospora sp. NPDC052896; assembly: GCF_044547075.1. Lineage (NCBI taxonomy): Bacteria > Bacillati > Actinomycetota > Actinomycetes > Kitasatosporales > Streptomycetaceae > Kitasatospora > Kitasatospora sp. NPDC052896. The sequence goes on along the minus strand of NZ_JBITZU010000001.1, from coordinate 119,835 downwards.
GCCAAGGGCGTGCGGCTCTACCGCCCGGTGGTGACCAGTGGTCGGACCCTGTACTACGGCGCCGAGTACGGCTGCGAGTTGGAGTTCTGGGACTCCGCCGAGCCGTCCGAGGGGGCCATCGCGTCGATCCACGAACCGCCGTTCGGCTGGTGGGTGCCCTCGCTGGAGCCGACCGCCACGGTGCGGCTCGGTGGGCGCGACTACCCGACCGCGGCGGCCTTCACCCAGCCGTTGCTCACCGACGTGACGTTCCCGGTGGACGCCGTGATCACCTGGGTGGACGACAGCGACCCGGTCTGGCGCCGGCGGCGGGACGCCGCGCTGGCCGAGCTGGACGCGCCGCCGGCCGGCGGCACCGGGCAGGAGCGGTTCCACAACCGTGATGAACTCCGGTACTGCCTGCGCTCGATCGCCATGTATGCGCCATGGATTCGGCACATCTACCTGGTCACCGACGGTCAGGTGCCGGACTGGCTGCGTGTCGACCACCCCGATCTGACCGTGGTCCACCACCGCGAGCTGTTCGCCGACCCGAGCGTTCTGCCGGTTTTCAACTCGCACGCGATCGAGACCCAACTGCACCGGATCCAGGGTCTTTCCGAGCATTTCATCTATTTCAACGACGACGTCTTTCTCGGTCGCCCGGTCAGTCCGGAGCAGTTCTTCCTCGGCAATGGCGCACCATTGATCACTCTCGACTCACGGGTCATTCCTCCTGGTGAACTCGAGACGACGGACGACGAGTACGTCGCCTCGCAGAAGAACACCCGTGCGGTGGTCCAGCGGGTCCACGGCCGGCACACCACCAACGTGCTCAGCCACGCGGCGCACCCGCTGACCCGTGGTCTGCTCGCCGAGACCGCCGAGCAGTTCGCGGCCGAGCTGACCGACACCGCCCGGGCGGCGTTCCGCTCCCGCGCCGACCTCGCCCCGATCACCCTGGCGGTCACCGTCGGCTACCTCAGTCAGCGGGTCGCCTTCGGGCGGATCGGCCACCGCTACGTCGACGTGGACCGCTACGCCGCGCTGGAGCAGCTGCCGGGCCTGCTGCGGGACCGCGGCATCGACACCTTCTGCCTCAACGACGGCGATCTGGACCACGTCCCGCGGGTGGAGCAGGACCGGATCGTCACCAGGTTCCTGCAGGACTACTTCCCGGTGGCCGGGCCGTTCGAGCTCACGCCGCCGGTCGAGGCCGCCCGCCACCCGGAGCCGTCGGAGACCGACCAGGAGACCGACGAGTCGGCGGGGTCGGAGCCGGCCGGGGCGGACGAGGCCGCCGCCGGGGCGGCCCCGCACCGGTCCCGCCGCACCCCGCTCCCGGTGGGCGCGGACCGCTCCTAGCACCGACACGCGGCACTGAGCCCCGGGGGCCTCCCACCACTGGCGGGAGCCCCCGGGGCTCAGTGCCGCGCGCCCCGGGCCTCAGCCCAGCATGTTGTCGACCACCCGGGCGGCGGCCGAGCCGTCGTCCAGGTCGCAGTAGGTGGCGCGGAACTTCTCGTACGCCTCGCGGTGCTCGGCGGCCACCGACTCCACCGAGCCCAGCGCGGCGATCACCTCCTGCGAGGTGCGCAGCAGCGGCCCCGGGGCCTCCCGCTCGAAGTCGAAGGTGAAACCGCACAGGTTGTCGCGGTAGTGCTCCAGGTCGTACGTGAAGAAGAGGATCGGACGACCGGTGTTGGCGAAGTCGAACGCCGAGGCCGAGTAGTCCGTGACCAGCACGTCGGCGATCAGCAGCAGGTCGGTCATGTCGGGGTAGCGCGAGACGTCCCAGACGTAACCGTCGCCGGCCCCGGGGATCGTACCGTGGCACGAGGAGTGCGGCCGGACCAGCAGCACCTGGTCGTCGCCCAGCGCCTCGCGGGCCGCGGCCAGGTCGAGCCGGAGGTCGATCTGGTAGCCGCCCTGCGGACGCTTGCGGTCCTCGCGGAAGGTCGGCGCGTAGAGCACCACCTTCTTGTCCTCCGGCAGGCCGAGCCGCTCGCGCACCGCGGCGGCCCGCTTCTCCCGGTCCGGCGCGAAGAACACGTCGTTGTGCGGGTAGCCGGTCTCCAGCAGCTCACCGGTGAAGCCGAAGGCGCGCCGCAGCACCGGCGAGGCGAAGCTGCTCGGCGACACCAGCTTGTCCCAGAGCAGCACCTCCTTGTCCAGCTGCTTGAGGTAGTTGCTGTCGATGAACCAGATCTTCTCGAAGTCGTGGCCGATCCGCTTGAGCGGAGAACCGTGCCAGGTCTGCATGATCACCTGGCCCGACCGCCTGCGGACGAAGTCCGGCAGGTGGTCGCTGGTCACGACGTACTTCGCGGTGGCCAGCGCCTCGTACCACTCCGGGCTCCACTGGCGCAGCCCGCGGGCGCTGGACGGGACCTCGGCCTGCTGGTCGTCGATCGTCCACAGGTGCTCCAGCGGCAGCCCGCGGCGCACCAGCTCCTCGTGGATGGCACGCGGCGAGCCGGCGTACTGGCCGCCGTGCGAGACGTTGTAGAGCACCGCGTCGCGCAGCGGCTTGTGCTGGGCGGCCGGGTAGGCCTCCTTGCGCTGCTCGCGCTGGCGGAAGCCGCTGCGCTCGTGCGGGCCGAGGTCGGAGTGCGCCTCCAGGGAGAGGGTGTCGAAGTGCCGGCGCTCCAGCGCGATCCGCTTGCCGCGCTGCTGGACCTCGCTGGGCAGCGAGCCGTGCAGCGACAGCGCCAGCTGGGCGTGCGGCCAGGTCCGCTCCGGGGCGCCGTCGACCGGGCGGAAGAAGACCTCCCAGGTGCCCTTGTGCAGTGGCACCCGGCCCCGGTACGCGTTCAGCGGCACGGCCGGCAGCTCGACCTCGAACCGTCCGTCGCGGATCAGCACCGGGTGGAGGTAGTCCTCCTCCCGCCAGGCGTGCCGGATCACCAGGTCGTAGCGGTGCTCACCGGGCAGCGCGAAGCTGCCGGAGAGCACGAAGCCCTCCTCGTCGGTGGCGCGCAGCCCGTCCACCACCGGCTGCAGCAGCTGGTCGACCAGCTGCAGGTGCCCGGTGGCGTCCGGGGTGCTGCGCAGCGCCCGCGCGGTGCCCACCGGCGCCCCGGGGTCCACCACGAAGTCCAGGTGCTCCAGCGGCACCCGGTCGTCGACGATCACCGGCAGCACGGTCCCGTCGGTGAGCAGCAGCTCGGCGTGCCAGTGGTCGGCGGTGCGCTCCTCGGCGGCCGGGTCCAGGGCGTCCCAGGCCCGCCGCACCTCGGTCAGCTCGGTCATCGGGACCTTGGCGGTGAACGGCACCGGCCGGCCGGCCGGGGTGCCGAACTCCACCGGGAAGTCGAGCTGGTTGCCGGACTCGGCGTGCCGCAGCCGCAGCCGCAGGCCGGCCAGGTCACCGGCGTTGCGCACGGCCCCGGTCAGCTCGATCTCGCCGCCGTCGGCGCGCAGCCCGGTGACCGCGGCCCGCAGCCGCTCCACCTTCAGGTGCAGGAAGTTGTCGCGCAGGAACGGCACCACCCGGGTGGTGGGGTCCACCCAGTGCGGGGTGAAGTTCTCCGCGGTGTCCGCCCAGCCGCCGCTGATCCGGCCCTTGTAGAGGCCGGCCTTGCCGGCACCGGCCACCAGCACCCGCCAGGTGCCCTCCTGCCAGACCCCGCGGCGCTTCAGCTTGGCCGGGTCGATGGTGGTGGTGAAGCCGGCCCAGTCGCAGCTGTAGAGGTCGTGCGGGGAGCTGGCGGTGGCCTCGGCGGAGTGCTGTGCCTTGGTCGGCACGGCGACCACCCGGCGGCCCTTGGCCTCCCGGAGCACGATCACCTTGACCATGTCGTGCTTGTTCTCGGCGCCCAGGTGCTCGGGGAAGGCGTGCCCGGTGAGCCGGAACCTGCCGTTCTCCCAGGCCGACTCGTAGATCCGGCTGCGCATGACCAGCGCGTTGTCCAGCCGCAGCACGTCGGTCGGCACGCTCTTGCGGCCGCCGCGCAGGAACGGGTAGTCGGCGTACGGGCGGAGCAGACCGCGGGCCGGGGCGGCGCCGTTGCTCTCCGCCTCGAAGCGCATCTGCTCGACGAACTCGTCGATCCGGCTCTGCAGGGTCAGGTGGTACTTGAGCTTCAGCGGGGCGCGCAGCTTGCGGACCTGCTCGGGGCCGATCGCCCGGAGCAGCCGGCCGACGCACTCCAGGTAGGCGTCCCGGTAGTCCTGCTCGCCGTCGACCACCGACCAGAAGAACATCGGGATCTCTTCGACGAGGTTGTTCTCGTCGTAGCTGCGCAGGTACTCCTTGTACTTCGGGTCGGTCTGCTTCAGCAGCCAGGAGCGGACCAGCTCCATCGAGGTGACCCGGTCGATCAGGCCGCGCGGGTTGGTGCGCATCTGGGTGATCGACATCTCGCCGACCTCGCGCTCGCGCCAGTGGTAGATCGGCTCGGAGAGCACGTCCACGCTGCGGGCCAGGTAGTGGTGCGGCACGCTGACCGGGGCGTCCTCGTACAGGATGCCCTCGGGGTAGAGCAGGCCGGCCGCGTCCCAGAAGGTGCGCCGGTAGACCTTGTTCCACGCGGTGCGGTCGGTGACCAGGGCGGGGATCTCGGTGATGTGGGTCTTCAGCTTGGTGCTCCGGAACGGCTTGACGTGGCCGCCGGACTGGTAGTGGCCGACCGCCCGGAAGCGCAGCACGTTGCCGGTGGCGAAGTCGGAGCCGGTCTGGTCGAGCGTGCTGATCATCAGCTCGTACGCGCTCGGCGGGAGGGTGTCGTCGCTGTCCACGAAGGCGAGGAACTCGGTGCCGTCCGTGAGGTGCAGCAGACCGGTGTTGCGCGCGGCGCCGAGGCCCGCGTTCTTCTTGCGGACCAGCCGGAACCGGGAGTCCTGGGCGGCGAACGCCTCGGCGATCGCCGCGCTCCCGTCCGTGGAGCCGTCGTCGACCATGACGCATTCGAGATCGCGCATGGTCTGGGCGGCGATGGACTCCAGGCACTCCTGCAGGTACCGCTCGACGTTGTAGATCGGAACAACGACGGAGAGACGGGGGGCCATCAGCTGCGTGGGCCTTTCATCGGGAACGCGGGGACGAACGACGGGCCTGAGCGGGCTCCGACCCACCGCGGTGGAGCCACAGGACAGGCACTACCACGGGATCCTACCTTCCGGGGCCGGAATCCCAGGTTCGGCTGGGGCCTACAATGCGTGGTCACGCCGGGGTCGGCCGCCCCGGAGCTCTTCCAGGGCAAGTCGGGCGCTTCAGGACTTTTCGCCGACCCGGCCGGGTACGCCTGCGCCCATGGACTTCCTCACCAGGTTGCCGGTCATCGGCCCGGTCGTCGCCGCCGTGCTGCGCAGCCGTCCCTACCGGGTTTACGGGCACTTCACCGCCGTCAAGGCCAACCGGCTGGCCGGCGCGATCACCTTCTTCGGCTTCCTCGCGCTCTTCCCGCTGCTCACGGTGGCCCTGGCGATCGCGGTGGCCACCCTCTCGTCGCACCAGGTGGACGACCTGAAGAACCGGATCGCCCATCAGACCCCGGGCCTGGCCAGCTCGCTGGGGCTGGACTCGCTGGTCGCCAACGCGGCCGCGGTCGGGGCGATCAGCGGCGTGGTGCTGCTGATCTCCGGCCTGGGCTGGGTGGACACCATGCGCGGCGCGATCCGGGACGTCTGGCGGCTGCCCGAGGAGAGCGAGAACTTCCTGCTGCGCAAGGGCTGGGACTGCCTGGTCCTGGTCGGGCTCGGCGTGGTCTCGGTGATCTCACTGGGGGCCTCGTCGGTGGGCACCACGCTGGCCGGGCGGCTGGCGTCCGCGCTCGGCCTGGCCGACCGCGGACCGGGGCACGTGCTGCTCGCGGTCGCCGGGTTCGTCCTCGCGGTCATCGCCGACCTGCTGCTCTTCTGGTACCTGCTGGCGCCGTTCCCGCGGATCCCCGGACAGCGCCGGGCCGACCTGCTGACCGCCGCGCTGATCGCGGCGATCGGCTTCGAGCTGCTCAAGCTGCTGCTCTCCTCGTACCTCTCCAGGGTGGCCGGCAAGAGCCTGTACGGCGCCTTCGGCGTCCCGGTGGCGCTGCTGCTCTGGATCGACTTCGTCTGCCGACTGCTGCTCTACTGCGTCTCCTGGACGGCGCTGGCCGACCCGGACGCCGCCCGGCGGCGGGCGCTGGACGCCGCCGAGGCGGCCCGGGCGGAGGCGGCCGCGCCGGCGGCATGAGCTGGTGCGGGGGCCGGTGCGTGAGCCGTCACTCGCGGCGCGGCGCGGTGGCCCCGGCCGGCGCGGTGCCGTCGGTCGGCAGGGCGGCCCCCGTGGTGTGCCGGCGCCGCCGGTTCACCGCCAGCCAGCCGGCCGTGGCCAACGCGGCGATCGACACCAGCGCCGCCACCGTCCAGCCGGTGATGCCCGAGTCGGCCGCCGTCCGGCGCAGCGCCTGCGGCCCGCGGCCGGCCGGGTGCCCGCCGCCGCCCCGGTCGGTCCGGGGCGGGGCGGCGGCCGTCGAGGCGGAGTCCGAGCTGTTGGAGGCCTTGGGGGAGACCAGCACCCCGACCGGCGAGACCTTGCCGTCGGACGCGAAGCCCCAGTCGAGCAGCTCGGCGGTCTCGTCGTACACCTTCTGGTAGGTGTTCGGGTGCATCGCGGCGACCAGCAGGGTGCGCCCGTTGCGCTGGGCCGCGCCGACGAAGGTGCTGCCCGCGTTGGTGGTGTAGCCGTTCTTCACCCCGATCAGCCCGGGGTACTTGCCGAGCAGCCGGTTGGTGTTGGCGATCCCGAACGAGCCGCGGTTGCCGCTGTCGCGGTCCACCGCGCCGGGGAACGTCGCCTGCTTGGTCGCGACGTACGAACGGAAGTCCGGGTTGCGCAGGCCCTCGCGGGCGAAGAGCGCGAGGTCGTAGGCGGAGGAGAGCTGGTCGTCCTCGTCGTAGCCGTCCGGGGTGACCACGTGGGTGTCGGCGGCGCCCAGCTCGTCGGCCTTGTCCTGCATCTGCCGGACGGTCTCGTCGATCCCGCCGTTCATGCTGGCCAGCACGTGCACGGCGTCGTTGCCCGAGCTGAGGAAGACCCCGCGCCAGAGGTCCTCCACCTTGTAGTCGAGGCCCTCCTTGACCCCGACCAGGCTGCTGCCGGCGCCGAGTCCCGCGAGGTCCCTGGTGGCCACCCGGTGCACGGTGTTGCGGTCCAGCTTGGGCAGCACGGTGTCGGCGAAGAGCATCTTCAGCGTGCTGGCGGGTGGCAGCCGCAGGTGCGGGTTGTAGGCGGCCAGCACCTGGCCGCTGTCGGCGTCGGCCACCAGCCAGGACATCGCGGTGAGGCCCTGTGGCAGCTCCGGGACCTCGTGCGACGGGTCGACCTGGACGCCGGAGAGCCCCAGCCGGGCGCCGCCGACCACCGGAGGCGGCGGCAACTGGCGGGTCGCCGCGACGGCGCTCGGGGTCACGCCCAGGACGAGCAGCGCGGCCAGCCCGGCCGAGAGACGACTGCCGCGAAACATCATGTGATCATTTGACTTCACCGTGTGAAAGTACCCGGCCGACCCCGGTACGCCCCGGCGCGCCGCCGATGTCCCTCGAAAGGGGACCGGGGACTGGGCCGTTCGGCCCGCTGCCCATACTGGAAGGGCCCGATCCGCCCCGCCCCTCCGAAGGACAGTCCCGTGAAGCTCAGCCGCCGCACCTCCTGGTTCCTCGCCGCCTTCGGCGTCTGGTCCATGATCATCTGGACCACCTTCGTGAAGAACCTCTGGCAGGACTCCAGCGGCCAGGCCTTCGTCCACGGCGACCACTCCCACCCCACCGCCTTCTTCTGGATCCACCTGACCCTCGCCATCACCTCCTTCATTCTCGGCGTCCTGGTGGGCCTGGTCGGCCTCCGCGGCCTGCGCTCCGCAAAGCCTTTGACCTGACGAGGCAGTGACTGACAGAGTCTCCCCGCTTCACCGACCACGAACTTTGGGGGGACTCCTATCGTGCTTTCTTCCAGCCGGTTGCTCGCCGCCGCCACGGGTGCGCTGACCCTGGCCGCCGGGCTCGCCGCCGCACCGAGCGCCGTCGCCGCGACCGGTCCGGCCTACGGCAGTCCGCACGCGCTGCCCGCGCCGGGCTTCGCCGCCACCGGGACGCACACCGACGCGTGCGACCGCACCACGACCCCGGGCTGGGTCTCGCTCGTCAGCCCCACCCCGCTGACGCTCGCCGTCCAGGGACCGGCCGGCGCCACCACCGGGCCGACGATCACCGTCACCGACCGGACCAGCACGCCGCGCCACCAGGCCTTCACCGGCACGGCCGCGGTCCGGCCCGACGGCACGGCGAGCGTGCAGGTGTCCGGCCTGCAGGACGGCCACAGCTACTCCTGGCGCGCCCACTCGGGCCGCGGTGGCGTCCGGGCGACCTCGCGGACCTGCCACTTCCGGGTCGACTCCACCCCGCCCACACTGAACGTCAGTTCCACCGACTTCCCGGCGTCCGGGGGCACGCCGGTGAAGTACGCGGGACAGACCGGCACCTTCACCATCACGGGCACGGACCCGGCCCCGGCCGGCGGCGCGGCCTCCGGGGTGGCGTGCTACCAGTACGCGCTCGCCCCGGCCTCGCTGGGCGTCTTCACCAGCTGCGGCGGCCCGAACCAGGTCGCGGCGGGCCCGGACGGCAGCGCGAGCATCCAGCTGAAGCCGACCCAGTGGGGGGCGAACACCCTCCAGGTCCAGGCGATGGACAACGCGGGCAACGTCTCGCAGCCGTTCCCGTACACCTTCTACGCGCCCTCGAACCCCAACCCGCCGCAGGCCCTGGGTGACGTGGACAACGACGGAGTGCCGGACATCGTGCTGCCGGACGCCAACGGGAACCTCCAGGTGATCAGCGGCGGGTCGGGGAACACCGTGCCGAGCGCGGTCGTGCCGGCCGCCCAGGAACCCGGCCAGCGGGGCAGCTGGACCGGTGACGAGATCAACCACCGTGGCTGGGGCCGGGGTGAGGCGCCGGCCGACGACGTGTTCGTGCGGAGCACCGCCCGGAACGCGCTCTACCTCTACCGGGACAACGGCTCCCCGCAGATCGAGTCGAACCAGCCCCCCGGCCTGGTCATGCCGGTCACCAGCTGCCAGGACGTCTCCGGCGCGGCGATCGGCTGCCCGGCCGACCTGAGCGCCGACTGGTCCGCCGCCGACCAGTTGGTCGCGCTCGGCCCGGTCACCACCGCGAGCCAGCAGGCGCCCACCCTGCTCGGCGTCGAGCACGGCGACCTGTGGCTCTTCGAGGGCTACCGGATGGGCCACTTCGCAGACGCCCGCCGGCTCACCACCACCGGCAACTGGACCGGCTACGACCTGGTCGCCCCCGGCCCCGATGCCCAGGGCAACCTGGCACTCTGGGCCCGCGACCGGGCCACCGGCGAGCTGCACGCCTACCCGCTGCCGAAGAAGGCGGACGGCAGCACCGACTTCTCCGCGCTGGCCGACCCGACGGCCGACGCGGTCGCCGGGGGCTTCACCACCGCGGCCTACCCGGTGCTGGGCAGTTCGGGCGACCTGACCGGTCACGGCGGCGCGCCCGACCTGTGGGCCGTCACCGCTGGCCGGCACCTGGTGACCTTCACCGGCTGGAGCACCCCGAAGGACCTCGGCGCGCTGCGCTGACCCGGGTTCCGGGAACGGCTGAGGCCCCGTCCGAGTGGACGGGGCCTCAGCCGTTCGGCGGGGGTGGTTCAGAAGCGGCGGGTGACCAGGGCCCGCTTCACTTCCTGGATCGCCTTGGTGACCTCGATGCCACGCGGGCAGGCCTCCGAGCAGTTGAAGGTGGTCCGGCAGCGCCAGACGCCCTCACGGTCGTTGAGGATCTCCAGGCGCTGCTCCGCGCCCTCGTCGCGCGAGTCGAAGATGAAGCGGTGCGCGTTGACGATGGCGGCCGGGCCGAAGTACTGGCCGTCGTTCCAGAAGACCGGGCAGGACGAGGTGCACGCGGCGCACAGGATGCACTTGGTGGTGTCGTCGAAGCGCTCGCGCTCCTCGGCGGACTGCAGGCGCTCGCGCGTCGGGTCGTTCCCCTTGGTGATCAGGAACGGCATGACGTCCTTGTACGCCTGGAAGAACGGGTCCATGTCCACGACCAGGTCCTTGAGGACCGCGAGGCCCTTGATGGCCTCGATCGTGATCGGCTTCTCCGGGTTGACGTCCTTCAGCAGGGTCTTGCAGGCCAGCCGGTTGCGGCCGTTGATCCGCATGGCGTCCGAGCCGCAGATGCCGTGGGCGCAGGAGCGACGGTAGGTCAGGGTGCCGTCCTGCTCCCACTTGACCTTGTTGAGGGCGTCCAGGACGCGCTCCTTCGGGTCCATGGTCAGCTGGTAGTCCACCCACACCGGCTCCGGGTGCTCCTCCGGGTTGAACCGGCGGATCCGCAGGGTGAAGGTGATCAGCTGGACGGCGCCGGACTCGGCCGCGTCGAGCGCCGAGGAGTGCGGCTGGTCGAGAGTGGGGGCGCTCATCAGTACTTACGCTCCATCGGCTGGTAGCGGGTCGTGACGACCGGCTTGTAGTCAAGGCGGATCGAGGTGGTGCCGTCCTCGGCCACCTCCTGGTACGCCATGGTGTGCTGCATGAACTTCACGTCGTCACGGGTCGGGAAGTCCTCGCGGAAGTGGCCGCCGCGCGACTCCTCGCGGGCCAGCGCGGAGACGACCAGCACCTCGGCCAGGTCGAGCAGGTTGCCCAGCTCGACGGCCTCCAGCAGGTCGGTGTTGTAGCGGAAGCCCTTGTCCTGGATGGCGACGTGCTTGTACCGCTCGCGCAGCGCCGCGATGTCCTCGGCGGCCTGCTTCAGGGTGGCGCCGGTGCGGTAGACCATGGCGTTGACGTCCATGCTCTCCTGCAGCTCCTTGCGGATCTGCGCGACCGACTCGGTGCCCTCGGACTCGCGCAGGCCGTCGACCAGCGCCTGCACCTTCTCCGCCGGGTTGGCGGGCAGCGAGACGAAGTCGTTGGCGTTGGCGTAGTCGGCGGCGGCGATGCCCGCCCGGCGGCCGAACACGTTGATGTCCAGCAGCGAGTTGGTGCCCAGACGGTTGGCGCCGTGCACGGAGACGCAGGCGACCTCGCCGGCCGCGTACAGGCCCGGGACGATGTCGGTGTTGTTGCGCAGCACCTCACCCTCGACGTTGGTCGGGATGCCGCCCATCGCGTAGTGCGCGGTGGGCTGGATCGGGATCGGGTCCGTGTAGGGCTCGATGCCGAGGTAGGTGCGGGCGAACTCGGTGATGTCCGGGAGCTTGGCGTCCAGCTGCTCCGGCGGCAGGTGGGTCAGGTCCAGGTACACGTGGTCGCCGTCCGGACCGCAGCCGCGGCCCTCGCGGATCTCGGTGTAGATCGCGCGCGAGCAGACGTCACGGGACGCGAGGTCCTTCATGACCGGGGCGTAGCGCTCCATGAAGCGCTCGCCGTCCTTGTTGCGCAGGATGCCGCCCTCGCCGCGGGCGCCCTCGGTGAGCAGGATGCCCATCCGCCAGATGCCCGTCGGGTGGAACTGGAAGAACTCCATGTCCTCCAGCGGCAGGCCGCGGCGGTAGACCAGCGCCTGGCCGTCACCGGTGAGGGTGTGGGCGTTGGAGGTGACCTTGAAGAACTTGCCGGTACCGCCGGAGGCGAAGACCACCGACTTGGCCTGGAAGACGTGGATCTCGCCGGTGGCCAGCTCGTAGGCGACCACGCCGGCGGTCTTGCCGTCGTTGATCAGCAGGTCGAGGACGTAGAACTCGTTGAAGAACTCGACGCCGTGCTTGACGCAGTTCTGGAACAGCGTCTGGAGGATCATGTGACCGGTGCGGTCGGCCGCGTAGCAGGAGCGGCGGACCGCCGCCTCGCCGTGGTTGCGGGTGTGGCCGCCGAAGCGCCGCTGGTCGATCCGGCCCTGCTCGGTCCGGGAGAAGGGGAGCCCCATCTTCTCCAGGTCGAGGACCGCGTCGATGGCCTCCTTGCACATGATCTCGGCGGCGTCCTGGTCGACCAGGTAGTCACCACCCTTGACCGTGTCGAAGGTGTGCCACTCCCAGTTGTCCTCCTCGACGTTGGCGAGGGCGGCGCACATGCCGCCCTGGGCCGCGCCGGTGTGGGAGCGGGTCGGGTAGAGCTTGGTCAGGACGGCGGTCCGGCTGCGCTGGGTCGACTCGATGGCCGCGCGCATGCCGGCGCCGCCGGCGCCGACGATGACGGTGTCGTACTGGTGAATCTGCATGGGGGTTAGCTCGCCTCTGGCCTCTGCCGATTGCCGATTAGATGTTCGGGTCGAAGGTGAAGATCACCAGGGTGCCGAGCAGGACCGTGAAGATGGTCGCGGCACCCATGAGGGTCTTCAGCCAGAGCCGGGTGGAGTCCTTCTCGGCGTAGTCGTTGATGACCGTGCGCATGCCGTTGGCGCCGTGCAGCATGGCGAGCCAGAGCATCAGCAGGTCCCAGCCCTGCCAGAACGGGGAGGCCCAGCGGCCGGCGACGAAGGCGAAGTTGATCTTCGACACGCCGCCGTCCAGCAGCAGCATGATCGTCAGGTGGCCCAGGATCAGCACCACCAGGACGACGCCCGAGAGGCGCATGAAGAGCCAGGCGAGCATCTCGAAGTTGGTCCGAGTGCGGCGCGGGGTCTTCGTGGACCGGGTGCGCGGCGGCTGGACGACGAACTGGTCGGCCGGGTTGCCGGTGCCGAGGCCCCGCCCGGTGTGCGCCTGGGGGGCGGTGGCCAGCTCCAGGTCAGTGGTGTCAGTCGACATGCCGGATCACTTCCCGAACCAGGTGAGCAGGGTGTGCTGCAGGATGCCCCAGAAGGCACCGGCCATCAGGACGACCCAGAGGCCGACGACGCTCCACAGCATCTGCTTCTGGTACTTCGGGCCCTTCGACCAGAAGTCCACCGCGATCAGCCGCAGGCCGTTCAGGGCGTGGAACAGGATGGCGGCCGTGAGGCCGTACTCCATCAGGTTCACCAGAGGCGTCTTGTAGGTCGCGATGACGGTGTCGTACGCCTGGGGTGAGACCCGCACCAGTGCGGTGTCCAGGACGTGTGCGAACAGGAAGAAGAAGATGAGGACGCCAGTGACTCGATGAGCCACCCAGGACCACATGCCTTCTCGGCCGCGGTACAGCGTTCCAGCCGGCACGGAAAACCCTCCGGAAGCGGTTGAAGGGCTCGGCCGGCTTCGGTGTCGGTCAGCCCGGCCGGGTACGGTCCACCGGCCGCGGTCATCCTATCGACGCCCTGTCGGGTCCCGCCTCCGGGGGGTTTGAGTGTGATCAATCAGGCACGAGCGGCGTAATGTGGCCCGCCCGGGTTACTCCGGGTGATGCCAACGGAGCTGTCAGTGGGCGCCCGCGGCGTGGCTGGCGACCAGGTGCTCCAGCCGGTGCAGCGCGATCCGGCGCAGCTCCTCGGCGGCGATCAGCCGCTCCTCGTCCGGCTCGTTGGCCAGCCGGGTGCGGATCGAGCTGAGCACGGCGTCCAGCATCTCCTCCGGATCCACGCCGTCCAGGCAGACCACGAAGACGTGGCCGAACCGGGACTCGTAGGCGGCGTGCGCGGCCCGCAGCGCGGTGTGCGCCGCCTGGCTGCCGGGGGCGCGCATGCCGAGCAGCGGCTGCGGCATCCAGCTCTCGTCGGCCAGCGCCTCGGCCAGGTCGCTCGGGCGCAGGTCGTAGGAGGCCTCGCTGGCGGCGGCGAGCAGGGACTCCAGATCCGGGTAGGGACGGTGGGCGGTCAGCCGGAGCGCCCAGCGGTGACTGCCGCAGCAGGCGAGCAGGGCCTCCTCGGCGGCGCCGGGGTCGGCCTCGTTGAAGCGGTGCAGGCCGACGGCGGCCGGCGGCTGGAGCGGGGTCGGCTGCAGCAGGGCCGCCGGGCCGTCCGGGCGCTGCGGGGGTAGGCCGGCCGACGGGTGCTCGGCGGTGTGATCCGTCGAGCGGTCGGCCGGAATGTCGCTGGCCAGCGGAATCCTCCTCCTGTGCTACCCCTCGCAGGGGCACGGCGGCGCGACGGGTGGACGGAACAAGCATGCGGCACCCGCGGGCCGTGACGGCGGGGACGAACGGCGGAGATCAGCGGTTGCGGGCGAGGTCGGCGGCGACGGGTGCGGGTGCGCTCGGCCGGGCGGCGCTTCGGTCCTCCCGGCAGCGGCACCACGGTAGTTGAGTGCCCATCAGTTGGGGAGAGTGCTCGCGGAATTCACTCGCACGAGCTATCAAGTTGTGACCGGGGTGCCGCCCGTGCCGTCGATCGGACGCTGGGACTACCTGGCGCAGCTGGTGTGCGGGGGCGGCATGGTGCCGTTGACCAGGTACGCGTCGAGCGCCTGGTCGATGCAGGCGTTGCCGCTGCCGAACGCCGCGTGACCTTCACCCTCCCGGGTGAGCAGGGTCGCGTTGGCGAAGCCCTTGGCCAGGTTCTGCGCCGCCGCGTACGGGGTGGCCGGGTCCTCGGTGGTGCCGATCACCAGGATCGGGGCACTGCCCTCGGCCCGGATGGTGTGCGGGTGCTCCGGGCTCCGCACCGGCCAGTCGGCGCAGGCCGGGGTGCTCACGTCGTCCGCGGTGGTGTCCCGGTTGAGCAGCGGCGCCTCCTGCTTGAGCTCGGCCAGCACCTGCTGGGCGCGCTGCCGGGAGGGCGCCGGCTCCTGGCCGTCCGCGCAGGAGATGGCGGTCTGGGCGTCCGAGCTGGCGTCGTAGCGGCCGTCGGCGCCGCGCCCGCTGTAGAGGTCGGCGGCGTCCAGCAGGTCGTCGCCCTGGCCCTGCTTCATCGCGGCGCCGAGCGCCTGGCGCAGCTGCGGCCAGGCGCTGGTCTGGTCGCCGTAGAGGAAGAGCAGGGTGCCGGTCCAGCCCAGGGTGGAGGTCAGCTTGCGGCCGTCGTCGGTGGGCAGCGGCTTGGTCCGCAGGTCGTCCAGGAAGTCGGCGGCCTCGTCCGCGGCGGTGTCCGGGTCGCTGCCCAACGGGCAGTCGGCGGCGTGGTTGGTGGCGCAGTCGGTGGCGAAGTGCTCCAGCGACCTCTCGAAGCCGATCTGCTGGTTGACGTTGGAGTCCAGCCTGTCGGCGGCCGGGTCGATCGCACCGTCCAGCACCAGCCGGCCGGTCCGCTGCGGGAACTGCTCGGCGTAGAGCGAGCCCAGGTAGGTGCCGTAGGAGACGCCGAGGTAGTTGAGCTTGGCGTCGCCCAGGGCCTGGCGCAGCACGTCCATGTCACGGGCGCTGTCGCGGGTGCCGACGTGGGGGAGCAGCTTGCCGGAGTTGGCCTGGCAGGCCGCCGCGAAGGTCCTGGCCTGCTGGTCGAGCTGGGCCTTGCGGGCCGCCGGGTCGGTCGGCGAGTCCTGCTGGGACCGGGCGTCGCGCTGCTGGTCGCTCAGGCAGTGCACCGGGGCACTGGCGCCGGTGCCGCGCGGGTCGAAGCCGACCACGTCGAAGTGGTCGCGCAGCGGGCCGTCGAAGTCGGAGAGTCCGTCCTTGACCATGTCGACTCCGGAGGCGCCCGGACCGCCGGGGTTGACCACCAACGAGCCCTCGCGCTTGGCGGCCTGCGCGGCCTGCGCCCGGATCAGCGCCAGCTCTATCGAGTCGCCGGTCGGATGGCCGTAGTCGAGCGGGACGCGCAGCTTCCCGCACTGCAGGTCGGAGCCGTCCGAGCACTTGCTCCAGCCGATCCGCTGGCCGTAGAAGGACCGCAGGGCCGGATCCGTGGGGCTGGCCACGGCGGGGACGGGGCTCGCGGCGGTGGGGCTCGCGGCGGCGGGTCGAGCGCCGGCGTCGGCGGGGTGGTCACTCCCGGAGCAGCTCGCCAGCAGCAGCGAGCCGAGTGACACGGGTACGGCGAGGCGGGCGAACCGGAATATGTTCACACGAACACAGGTACCACCGGCTCGCCCGACCCCGCCTGCCGGGATCAGTCGCGGTGGACCTTGTAGTTGGAGGCCTGGGCGCGCGGCCGGACCACCAGCAGGTCGATGTTCACGTGCGACGGACGGGTGACCGCCCAGGCCACCGTGTCGGCGATGTCCTCCGAGGTCAGCGGGTGCGAGACGCCCTGGTAGACGGCGGCCGCCCGGGCCTCGTCGCCACGGAACCGGGTCACCGCGAAGCCCTCCGACCGGACCATGCCCGGGGCGATCTCGATCACCCGGATGGGTTCGCCCACCAGCTCCAGACGGAGGGTGGCCGCGATGGTGTGCGCGGCGTGCTTGGCGGCCACGTAGCCGCCGCCGCCCTCGTAGGCGGCCAGCGCCGCGGTGGAGGAGAGGATCAGCACCGTCCCGTCGTCGCTGGCCCGCAGCGCCGGCAGCAGCGCCTGCGTCATGTGCAGCACGCCCAGCACGTTCACCTGGTACATCGCCAGCCAGTCGGCCGGGTCGCCCTCCTCCACCGACTCCGCGCCGATCGCCCCACCGGCGTTGTTGACCAGCACGTGCAGCTCGTCGAAGGTGGCGGCGAAGGCGTCCACCGCGGCCCGGTCGGTGACGTCCAGGGTGACCGCGCGGGCCGTCCCGCCGGTGCTCTCGATCTCCTTGGCGATCTCCTCGATCCGCTCGGTGCGGCGGGCGGTCAGCACCACGGAGAAACCCTCGGTCGCCAGCCGCCGGGCGGTCGCCGCGCCGATCCCGCTGCTCGCCCCGGTCACCACGGCCACCCTCTGCCGGTCGCTCGTCATCTGCCCACTCTCCCGTTCGGTCGTGCCCGATACCGGCGCCATCATCGCAGTCGGGGTAGGAACAGAGGTGTGAGGGCGGCCCCGGGAGCGGAATCATCTCCACCGACCGCGAGTCCGCCCGTTCCGTGCGTCGCACCTGCATCCCGCGGAGGATCCCATGGCAGCCCAGTCGCGCGGCCCGCAGCCTGTCCGTCGGGCCGAGTCGGGCTTCGTGATCGACCCCCTGTACGGCCCGGACCAGCCGGTGGAGCGGCTCGGCCGGCCCGGCGAGTACCCGTTCACCCGCGGCGTGTACCCGTCGATGTACACCGGCCGGCCCTGGACGATGCGCCAGTACGCGGGCTTCGGCACCGCCGCCGAGTCCAACGCCCGTTACCAGCAGCTGATCGCCCACGGCACGACGGGCCTCTCGGTCGCCTTCGACCTGCCGACCCAGATGGGCTACGACTCGGACGCCCCGATCGCGGCCGGTGAGGTCGGCAAGGTCGGCGTGGCGATCGACAGCGTCGAGGACATGGGCGTGCTCTTCGACGGGATCCCGCTGGGCGAGGTCTCCACCTCGATGACCATCAACGCGCCCGGCTCGTTGCTGCTGCTCCTCTACCAACTGGTCGGCGAGTCCCAGGGGGTGCCGGCCAACCGGCTCACCGGAACGATCCAGAACGACGTGCTGAAGGAGTACATCGCCCGCGGCACCTACATCTTCCCGCCCAAGCCGAGCCTGCGGCTGACCGCGGACGTCTTCCGGTACTGCCGGGCCGGGATCCCGAAGTGGAACACCATCTCGATCTCCGGCTACCACATGGCCGAGGCCGGCGCGAACCCCGCGCAGGAGATCGCCTTCACGCTGGCCAACGGCATCGAGTACGTGCGCACCGCGGTGGCGGCCGGGATGGCCGTGGACGACTTCGCGCCGCGGCTCTCCTTCTTCTTCGTCTCGCGCACCACGCTGCTCGAGGAGGTCGCCAAGTTCCGTGCCGCGCGCCGGATCTGGGCCCGGGTGATGCGCGACGAGTTCGGCGCGAGGAACCCCCGCTCGCAGATGCTTCGGTTCCACACCCAGACCGCCGGGGTGCAACTGACCGCGCAGCAGCCCGAGGTCAACCTGGTCCGGGTCTCGATCCAGGCACTGGCCGCGGTGCTCGGCGGCACCCAGTCGCTGCACACCAACAGCTTCGACGAGGCCATCGCACTGCCCACCGAGAAGTCGGCCCGACTGGCGCTGCGCACCCAGCAGGTGCTCGCCTACGAGAGCGACGTCACCGCCACCGTCGACCCCTTCGCCGGCTCGTACGCGGTCGAGGCGATGACCGACGAGGTCGAGGCCGCGGCGGTGCGACTGATGGCCAGGGTCGAGGAGATGGGCGGTGCGGTGGCCGCGATCGAGAACGGCTACCAGAAGGCGGAGATCGAGCGCACCGCCTACCGGATCCAGCAGGAGACCGACTCCGGCGAGCGGACCGTCGTCGGTGTCAACCGCTTCCAGCTGGCGGCCGAGGAGCCGTACCAGCCGCTGCGGGTGGACCCGGCGATCGAGGCCCGACAGGCCGCCCGGCTGGCCCGGTTGCGCGCCGACCGGGACGGCTCGGCGGTGGGCCGCGCGCTCACCCGGATGCGCAGGGCCGCCGAGGGCACCGAGAACGTGCTCCCCCCGATGAAGGAGGCGCTGGCCGCCCGTGCCACGGTCGGCGAGGTGTGCGACGCGCTGCGGGAGGTCTGGGGCACCTACACCCCGGTCGAACGGTTCTGACCCGTCACCGAACGCGGGCGAGGCCCGGAGTCCGACCTCGTGGGTCCAGGACTCCGGGCCTCGCCGTCGGGATCAGTGCTGCTTGCCCAGCCGGTAGGACTTGAAGAAGTCCTTGCCCGGCGAGCCGACACCGGTCGCGGTGTCGTAGCCGGCCGAGGCCGACAGGCCGTAGTCGGCGCCGATCTTGTACAGCCGGACCTTCAACGCGCCGTCCACGACACCCAGGTCGACCACGTTGCCGCGCTTGGTGTGCACGGCCGCGTCGTTGACGTCGTGGAAGGCCTTGGTGCCGGCCCGGTCGTAGATGCCCGGGTTGGCGAAGCCGATCGGACGGCCGCCGCGGGCCTGGATGGCGTCGGCCTCGATGCCGGCGTACTCCGGCGAGGAGACCGAGGTGCCGCCGTAGCCGCCCTCGCTGTAGGCGCCGCCGGTCGGGGTGTAGCCGACCAGGGTGGCGGCCACCAGGTCACCGCTCATCGCGACGTCCGGGGTGGCGCGCTGCGGGGTGGCCGACTTGGTGCCGTCCGCCGCCACCAGCGAGATGGAGTCCGGCACCACGCCCTTCTGGTACCACGGCTGCGGCTCGCCCTTGACGACGCCGCCGCCACCGCCGAAGTAGAAGGGGGCCTGGCCGGGGGCCGGGGTCCACGACTTGCCGTCGGTCGAGAGCACCGAGCGCTCGTCGCCCATGCTGACCTCGTGGCCGTAGTCGCCCTTCTTGTCCTTCAGCTCCAGCGCGGTGCCGCCCACCGCGGTCACCCACGGCGAGGAGGACGGCCACTGGGTCTGCGCCTGGTTGGTGTCGGCCTGGCAGTTGACACCGGTGGCCGCGGCGCCCGGCGAGTTGTCACCGCAGTCGCCGGCCGAGGCGTTGAAGCCGATGCCCTCGGCGGCGCCCAGCTCGAAGAGCTGGTTGTCGTTGGCGATCACGGCCGGGTCGAGGTCACCGCTCTTGCCGTGCATGATCTCGCCGTAGGAGTTCGAGACGATGTCGGCCAGGTGGTTGTCGACGATGTCGGCCAGCGCGTCGCTCAGGTCCGCGTCCTCGCAGGAGTTGGCGCCCACGTAGACCACGTTGGCGTCCGGCGCGAGGCCGTGCACCATCTCGACGTCCAGCGCCTCCTCGCCCGACCAGTCGCCGCAGTCGGCCTGGTGGGTCCACTTGGCGGGGGTGACGACCTCCTTGTACTGCCCGGGCGCGAACGGCTTGTCGCCGTGCGCGGTCGAGAAGTGGTCGGCGTCGGCCTCCATGGTGCCCAGCCCGTACGCGTCGACGATCGCGACGGTGGCGCCCTTGCCGGTCAGCTTGGCGTCGGTCACGCCGTACGCCTTGCGCAGCTGGCTCGGGACGTAACTGCACGGCGCGAAGGGGTCGTTCTTCTCGTAGCCGGTGGGCGCGCCCTTGGCGGTCTTCGAGCCGTAACCGTCGTCCGAGCAGGTCGGCGTGGTCGGCAGGGTGTTCTGCCCCTTGGCGTCGGTGGTGGCCTGCGGCGCGGCGGCCGAACGGGCCGACTGCGCGGCGGGGTTCTGGCCCTCGGCCTTGGCCTCGGCGGCGGCCACCGAGACGGCCTGCGAGGCCGACTTCTGGTTGACGCTGGTCAGCCCGCCGATGTCCAGCACGGCGTTGGCGACGCCGGCCGGGACCACCGCGTCGGAGGCCGGGGCGCTCTGCGTGCCGTCCGCGGTGCGGTAGTTGCGGAACCGGGTGCCGAAGGCCTTGGTCATGCCCGCGGTGGTGCCGCTGACCTCGACGTAGTGCTCGGTGGTCGCGGTGACCTTGAGACCGGCGCCGGTGACCCAGTCGGTCACCGCCTTGACCTGCTGCTCGCTGGGCCCGAAGCGGGCCTTGACGTCGGCCGCGGAGAGGAACTCGCCGTACTGCGAGGAGTCCGGCGAGGAGACGGCCTGCGCGAAGGCGGCCAGCCCCTGCGGGTCCCTGCCGGCCAGGTAGACCCGGGCGGTGGCCGGGGTGCTGTCGGGCACCGCGCCGGCGTCGGCCTGGGGCGTGGCCCAGGCGGGGCTGGTCCCCTGGAGCGCCTTGGCGGCGCCGGGGCCGTCGGAGGTGGTGTCAGCGATCGCGGGGGAGGCGATCGCGAGCGTTCCCAGGACGAGCGCGGCGGCGGCCGGAGCCGCCACTGCTATCCGGGAGAGCCGGCTGCGAACAGCTGCTGGCACGTGGGTTCCCCACTCTCATGGCTGGGCCGCATCACCTGCGAAGCAGGGATGTCTGACGGCGACTCGGCCGCGCCTCGTGGGCGCGGCCGGACGCGGGCATGGCGGATCGCCCCGCCCGACCGGGCTCCTGAGGGAGTGTCGAGCGGCTGCGAGGTTTGACTGTGCGCTCGTTGTCTATTCGCTCGGATGGTCGAAGCTCAAGACTTCGTCTGAATTTTTTACCAGCACATGACCAGTGCGTCCGGATCTTGAAACGTGCCGGCCATTCGGGTGTGATTCGCCCCCCGGCGCACTGGGTGACCTGCGGTGCCCGCGAGACGTGACCGGACGGCCGCTCGGTCGTTGCACAGGGCCATGACCCAGCGCGGCGTCAGCCGGGGAAGGTGGCCAAATCCCGATGTCATACCCACCCCCCGGCCGTGTATGCGCCAATCCGGGTGCTTCTTCCGCAGAACCCAGGCCAAAATCCGGCCGCGGACATACCCTTGTTGGGGTGAACCAGCCTCACTCCGCCGAACAGGCGCCCCCCCAGGTCCGTTCCGTCGCCGGGCGCACGCCCTCACCGGCCACCGTCGCCGCGGCAGCCGCCGGACGCCGGTCCGCCGCACCCGGTCCGGCGGCTGCCGGGCGGGGTTCGCTGCGGGCGCGGGTCGGGGGTTACGAGGCGGAGCTGATCGCCTTCCGGCGCGACCTGCACCGCCACCCGGAGCTGGGGCGACAGGAGTTCCGCACCACCTCGTTGCTGGTCGAGCGGTTGCGCAGGGCGGGCCTGGATCCGAAGGTGCTGCCCGGCGGCACCGGACTGACGGTCGATCTGGTGCCGGCCGACGCGCCGGCCGGCGCACCGCTGCTGGCCTTCCGTGCGGACATCGACGCGCTGCCCATCGACGACGCCAAGTCCGAGGTCCCGTACCGCTCGACGGTCCCCGGCCGGGCCCACGCCTGCGGCCACGACGTGCACACCGCGATCGCGCTGGGCACCGGGCTGGTACTGGGTGACGCGCTGCGCGAGGGGCGGCTGCGGCGGCCGGTGCGGCTGATCTTCCAGCCCGCCGAGGAGGTGATGCCCGGTGGTGCTCTGGAGGTGATCGAGGCCGGCGGGATGGCCGGGGTGGAGCGGATCTTCGCGGTGCACTGCGACCCGAAGGTGCTGGTGGGCAAGGTCGGCCTGAAGGTCGGGGCGATCACCTCGGCCTGCGACCGGCTGGTGCTGCACCTGGACGGACCCGGCGGCCACACCGCTCGGCCGCACCTGACCACCGACCTGGTCACCGCGATCGCCAAGGTGGCCGCCGACCTGCCGGCCGCGTTCGCCCGCCGGATGGACCCGCGCTGGGGCGTCAGCCTGGTCTGGGGCCGGATCGCCTCCGGTTCGGCGCCGAACGTGATCCCGCAGCACGCCGAGCTGGAGGGCACCGTGCGCTGCCTGGAGCTGCCCGGCTGGCGCGAGGCGCCGGACGTGCTGCACGAGCTGATCACCAAGTTGGCCGAAACCCATCGAGCGAAGTGGACCCTCGACTACCACCGGGGCGTGCCGCCGGTGGTGAACGAGGTCAGCTCCATCGCCGTGCTGGAGAAGGCGATGAATCTTCAGTTCGGTGACGGAAGTGAAGAAGTCGTGGAGGAAACGGAGCAGAGCCTGGGGGGCGAGGACTTCTCCTGGTACCTGGAGCACGCCCCCGGCGCGCTGGCCCGGCTCGGCGTCCGCGCGCCGGACGAGACGACCGTCCGCGATCTCCACCAGGGCCGCTTCGACGTGGACGAACGTGCCATCGCGGTGGGCGTCGAACTCTTTGTCTCGCTCGCCCAGGAGCACGTGGCCAAGTAGTCGTGTTTTCTCCGAAGGCCCGGCGGAGCCTCCGCCGGGCCTTCGCGCTGTCCGTCGCCCCATAAGGAGGGGGAGGGGGTCGCCGCCCGGTCGGTGAGTGTCCGGATTACGATCATTAAGCGACTCAAGGGGGTTGGCTGGTGTCGGCTTCGGGCGTGTTCCCGATGGGACGGGTTGAATTGCCACGTTTTGATAACAACCCGGATGCCCCGGCTGCCCGTGACACAACTGTGTTCTACGCGCGTTACGGTTTCCGCCAGACCACGCCAAACGGGTGTGTAGAAGGAGAACTCCCTTGCGCCGTTCAGTAAAGCTCGCCGCGGTTGTGCTCTCGGGATCCCTGGGCATCGCCTCGCTCGCCGCTTGCGGCGCACAGAGCACCACCACCAGCAGCAGCTCCTCCGGTTCCTCCGGCCTCAAGGTCGGTATGGCCTACGACGTCGGTGGCCGTGGTGACCAGGGCTTCAACGACTCCGCCGCCGCGGGCCTCGACAAGGCCAAGCAGGACTTCGGCATCCAGGTCGACGAGGCCGAGGCCAAGGCCGGTGAGGCCGACTCCGACAAGCAGGCCCGCCTGGAGAGCCTGGTCGACGCGGGGTACAACCCGATCATCGCGGTCGGCTTCCTCTACCAGCCCGCCGTTGACGCGGTCGCCAAGGAGCACCCGAACGTCAAGTTCGCGATCATCGACTCGGACGACCCGTCCCAGCCGAGCAACGTGACCTCGCTGGAGTTCACCGAGCAGCAGAGCTCCTACCTCGCCGGCATCGCCGCCGCCAGCAAGACCAAGACCAAGCAGGTCGGCTTCATCGGCGGTGTGCAGTCCGAGCTGATCAAGAAGTTCGAGGCCGGTTACCGGGCGGGTGTCGCCTCGGTCGACCCGAGCATCAAGGTCGACGTCACCTACCTGACCACCCCGCCGGACAACACCGGCTTCTCCGACCCCGCCAAGGGCAAGGAGGCCGCGCAGGGCCAGCTGGACAAGGGTGACGACGTCATCTACACGGCCGCCGGCGCCTCCGGCACCGGTGCCATCCAGGCCGTCGCCGCCAAGGCGGGCGCCTGGGTGATCGGTGTCGACACCGACCAGGCCAAGCAGCCCGCGCTGGCCGCGTACAAGAACAGCATCCTCACCTCGGCGCTCAAGAACGTGAACAACGCGGTCTACGCGTACATCCAGAGCGTGAAGAACGGCACCCCGCTGACCGGCATCCAGCGCTTCGACCTGAAGTCGGGCGGTGTCGGCCTGGCCACCACCGGTGGTCACATCGACGACCTGAAGGCCAAGCTGGACGCGGCCACCCAGCAGATCATCTCCGGCCAGATCACGGTGCCGACCGCGCCGCCGGCCAACTGATCCACCCGCTGACACCGGGCGGCGGCACCCACAGCCGCTGACCGCCCGCCAGCACCACGCATGACAGGGAGGGGCCCGGTGGGTCGCGCGCGAGCGCATCCCACCGGGCCCCTGCCTTCCCTCCGGGGCTGTGCGCCCCCGAATGAAACCCGCGCGCACCTCCCCGCTCGCGGCGTCCCACAGCGCCGTTTCGCAGCACTACTGGCCTCCCCAGCGCAACGACGCGTCTGCTCACCTCCAGGAGATCGCCATCACCGCTTCCGACCCCTCCCTCAGCAAGGGAGGTAGCCCCAGCGTGGGGACGGCGCCTGCGGCCGTCGAACTGCGCGGTATCACCAAGCGCTTCCCGGGTGTCGTGGCCAACCACGACATCGACATCACCGTCCGCCCCGGCACCGTGCACGCCCTGATGGGTGAGAACGGCGCCGGCAAGTCGACGCTGATGAAGATCCTCTACGGGATGCAGCGCCCCGACGAGGGCACCATCGCCATCAACGGCGAGCAGGTGGAGTTCCACACCCCCGCGGACGCCATCGCCCGCGGCATCGGCATGGTCCACCAGCACTTCATGCTGGCCGACAACCTCACCGTGCTGGAGAACGTCGTCCTCGGCGGCGAGAAGCTGCACGGCATCGGTGCCAAGGCCAAGCAGAAGATCCTGGAGATCTCCGAGCAGTACAGCCTGAACGTCCGGCCGGACGCCCTGGTCGAGGACCTCGGCGTGGCCGACCGCCAGCGGGTCGAGATCCTCAAGGTGCTCTACCGCGGTGCCCGGATCCTGATCCTGGACGAGCCGACCGCCGTCCTGGTCCCGCAGGAGGTGGACGCGCTCTTCGGCAACCTGCGGGAGCTCAAGTCCGAGGGCGTCACCGTCATCTTCATCTCGCACAAGCTGCACGAGGTGCTCTCGGTGGCGGACGCGATCAGCGTGATCCGCCGCGGCACCACGGTCGGCGACGCGGACCCGAAGAACGTCACCGCCCGCCAGCTGGCCGAGCTGATGGTCGGCGCCGAGCTGCCCTCCCCGGAGAGCCGCGAGTCGACCGTCACCGAGACCGAGATGCTCAGGGTCGAGGGCCTGCGGATCGCCAAGCGCGACGCCGAGGGCATCGAGCGCGTGGTGCTGGACGACATCTCGCTGCGGATCCGCAAGGGCGAGATCCTCGGCATCGCGGGTGTCGAGGGCAACGGCCAGGCCGAACTGGTCGAGGCCATCATGGGCATGCTCCCGCTGGACGCCGGCACCGTCACGCTGGACGGCGCCGACCTCAGCAAGCTGCTCACCCGGGCCCGTCGGGAGGCCGGCATCGGCTACATCCCCGAGGACCGGCACCGGCACGGCCTGCTGCTGGAGGCCCCGCTCTGGGAGAACCGGATCCTCGGCCACGTCACCGAGGCGCCGAACTCCAAGGGCTTCCGGCTCGACCCGGCCGCCGCGCGGCAGGACACCCTGCGGATCGTCCAGGAGTACGACGTCCGCACCCCCGGCATCGAGGTCACCGCGGCCTCGCTCTCCGGCGGCAACCAGCAGAAGCTGATCATCGGCCGCGAGATGAGCCACGGCCCCAAGCTGCTGATCGCCGCCCACCCGACCCGCGGCGTGGACGTCGGCGCCCAGGCGCAGATCTGGGAGCAGATCCGCTCCGCGCAGCGCGAGGGCCTGGCCGTCCTGCTGATCTCCGCGGACCTGGACGAGCTGATCGGGCTCTCCGACACCATCCGGGTGATCTACCGCGGCCGTCTGGTCGCCGACGCGGACCCGGCCACGGTCACCGCCGAGGACCTGGGCACCGCGATGACCGGTGCGGCCGCCGGCCACATCGAGTCCGACGACGAGGCGCTGGTCGAGGCCGCCGCGATCACCGCGGAGGAGCACGGCCGCAGCGACGAGCCGGGCGGGCACCTGGACGGCCACGCGGCCGAGGCGACCGCCGACACCACCGCGGCCGACACGACCGCGGCTGACGACTCCGCGGCCGACACGACCGCGGCGGACGACTCCGCGGCCGACGACTCCTCCGCCGAGGAGTCGGACGACACCACCACCGACACCGCCGCCGACCCCGGCACCCAGGCGGGGGAGTGACCCACATGACCACCTCCACTGAACCCGCCAAGCGCGGCTTCCTGCAGCGGATCGACCGCGAGCGGATGGTTCTCGGCCTCGCCGCGCCCGTCCTCGCCGTCATCATCTCCGTGCTGATCTGCTCGGTCCTGCTGTTGGTCTCCGGCAAGAACCCGGTCCAGGCCTTCCAGACCATGGCCAACTACGGCTTCGCCTCCAACGGGCAGGTCGCGGTCCTCAACAAGGCCGTCACCTACTACCTCGCCGGTGTCGCGGTCGCCTTCGGCTTCCGGATGAACCTGTTCAACATCGGCGCCGACGGCCAGTACCAGCTGGCGATGATGGGTGCCGCGTTCGTCGGCGCCACGGTGAACCTGCCCTCGT
The DNA here is from genome assembly GCF_044547075.1 of Kitasatospora sp. NPDC052896. Classification (NCBI taxonomy): domain Bacteria; kingdom Bacillati; phylum Actinomycetota; class Actinomycetes; order Kitasatosporales; family Streptomycetaceae; genus Kitasatospora; species Kitasatospora sp. NPDC052896. The sequence goes on along the minus strand of NZ_JBITZU010000001.1, from coordinate 93,680 downwards.
TCATCGAGATCCCGCTGGTGCTGATCGTCGCGATGCTGATCGGCGCGGCCTGGGCGGGCGTCGCGGGTGTCCTCAAGGTCACCCGCGGGGTCAACGAGGTCATCTCGACCATCATGCTGAACTCCATCACCACCGCCATCATCGGCGTGCTGCTGGTGCCGGGGATCCTCGCGCCGAAGACGGGCGGGGTCACCTACGGCATCCAGACCAAGACGATGGCGACCTCCAGCGACTTCTTCAGCATCACCACCCAGGGCGGCCAGCTCTACGGCTTCATCTTCGTCGCGATCGCCGTCGGCGTGGGCTTCCAGCTGGTGCTGACCCGCACCCGGTTCGGCTTCGACCTGCGGGCCACCGGTCGCTCCGAGTCGGCCGCCGCCGCGAGCGGCGTCAACGTCAAGCGGATGGTGCTGACCAGCATGTGCATCTCCGGCGCGCTGGCCGGTCTGATCGGCATGCCGGACCTGCTGCAGAACTCGCACGTCTTCGGCCAGGGCTTCCAGGTGGGCCTCGGCTTCACCGGTATCGCCATCGCGCTGCTGGGCCGCAACACCCCGTTCGGCATCGCCTTCGCCGCGCTGCTGTGGGCCTTCCTGGACGCCACCGGCGGCCAGCTGCCGTTGCAGGGCTTCCCGCCTGAGATCGTCAACGTCATGGAAGGCACCATCGTCATCTGCGTGGTCGTCGCCTACGAGCTGGTGCGCCGCTTCGGCCTCAAGCGCCAGCAGCAGAAGGTCGGCGCCCAGCTCGCCGCTCAGGCCGCTTCGGCCGTGAAGAAGGAGGTGGCGGCATGAGCACCGCGACCACGGCACCTGCCAAGGCGCCCGCCAAGGCGGCGCCGACCAAGAGCGGCAAGCGGCTCTCGCTGCCCGTCGTGCTGCTGCTGATCGCCGGAGCGCTGCTGCTCTTCTCGGTGGTCGGCGCCCTCACCGGCAGCCACGACCTGACCTCCTCCGGCCAGATGGAGGCCGCGCTGGGTTCGGCCGTGCCGATCGGCATGGCGGGTCTGGGCGGTCTCTGGGCCGAGCGGGCCGGTGTGGTCAACATCGGCCTCGAGGGCATGATGGCGGCCGGCACCTTCTGCGGTGCCTGGACCGGCTACCTGGTCAACCCCTGGGTCGGCCTGCTGGCCGGCATGATCGGCGGTGCGCTGGGCGGCCTGCTGCACGCGGTGATCACCGTCGGCTTCGGCGTGGACCACATCGTCTCCGGTGTCGGTATCAACCTGCTGATCCCGGGCATCTGCCTGTACGTCAACCGGATCTACTACCCGGACTACGTCTCGGCCGGTGCCGGCGCCTCGAAGTCCCCGCCGACGCCCCAGTTGCCCAGCATCACCGTTCCCGGGCTGTCGTCCTGGCTGGACGGGATCGAGAACCACCACTGGTTCTTCGTCTCGGACGTCGCGGGCGTGCTCGGCGGCTTCGTCACCGACCTGTCGGTGGTCACCCTGCTGGCGGCCGTGCTGCTGGTGGCCAGCTACTTCGTGCTCTGGCGCACCAGCTTCGGCCTGCGGCTGCGCTCCTGCGGTGAGAACCCGACCGCGGCCGAGTCGCTGGGTGTGAACGTCTACAAGTACAAGTACCTCGCGGTGACCGCCTCCGGTGCCTTCGCCGGCCTCGGCGGCGCGTACCTCTCGATGGTCGCGGCGAGCAACTTCCAGGACGGTCAGACCGGCGGCCGCGGGTACATCGGTCTCGCCGCGATGATCTTCGGTAACTGGATGCCGGGTGGCCTGGCCGTCGGCGCGAGCCTGTTCGGCTTCACCGACAGCCTCCAGCTGCGCGACCCGAACTCGGTGCACGTGCTGCTGCTGGTGATAGCGCTGGTGCTGGCGCTGCTGACGCTCTGGCAGCTGTACCGCCGCCGCTTCGTCCCGGCGCTGGTCAGCCTGGCCTGCGCGGCCGGCCTGGCGGCCTGGTACGCGGACTCCAGCGCGGTGCCGCGCCCGCTGATCGTGGCGACCCCGTACATCATCACCCTGGTGGTGCTGGTGCTGTCGGCGCAGCGACTGCGGCCGCCGAAGGCCGACGGTCAGATCTACCGCAAGGGCCAGGGCAAGTGACGGCCGACCGGGCCTCGGCGCCGGCACCCGACTGGGAGGCGCTGCGCGCGGCGGCCCGGGACGCGATGTCCCGGGCGTACGCCCCGTACAGCAACTTCCCGGTCGGGGCGGCCGCCCTGGTCGACGACGGTCGCACGGTGACCGGCTGCAACGTGGAGAACGCCTCGTACGGCCTCGGCCTGTGCGCCGAGTGCGGTCTGGTCTCCGCGCTGCACGCCAGCGGCGGTGGCCGGCTGACCGCCTTCACCTGTGTGGACGGCCGCGGGCAGCTGCTGGTCCCGTGCGGGCGCTGCCGCCAGCTGCTGTACGAGCACGGCGGCCCGGAGCTGCTGGTGGACCTGCCCTCGGGCATCCGGCCGATGTCCGAGGTGCTGCCGGAGGCCTTCGGGCCCGAGCACCTGTAGGCCTCCGGAACGCCACCCGGACCGCTCTGGACCGGGTCTGGCAGAAGCGTCAGTGACGCGCGTAGAGTGACGCGGGGGCGGCCTTGAGCAGTGGCCGCCCCCGCGTCGTTCGCTTTTCCCCTTCTTCCTGCTCTTCCCTTCCACCCCGCTTCCACTTCCCTCTGGAGCACCACATGGACGCCATCTCCGTCATCAGGGCCAAGCGCGACCGCCACGAGCTGACCGACGCTCAGATCGACTGGGTGATCGACGCCTACACCCGCGGCGAGGTGGCCGACGAGCAGATGTCGGCGCTGGCCATGGCCATCCTGCTGAACGGCATGAACCTGCGCGAGATCAGCCGCTGGACCGACGCGATGATCCGCTCGGGCGTCCGGATGGACTTCTCCGCCCTGCCGCTGCCGACCTCCGACAAGCACTCCACCGGCGGCGTCGGCGACAAGATCACCCTGCCGCTGGCCCCGCTGGTCGCCGCCTGTGGCGCGGCCGTACCGCAGCTCTCCGGGCGCGGCCTCGGCCACACCGGCGGCACCCTGGACAAGCTGGAGTCGATCCCCGGCTGGCGGGCGCTGCTCTCCAACGAGGAGATGATGGCCGTGCTGCGCGACGCCGGCGCGGTGATCTGCGCCGCCGGCGACGGGCTGGCCCCGGCCGACAAGAAGCTCTACGCGCTGCGCGACGTGACCGGCACGGTCGAGGCGATCCCGCTGATCGCCTCCTCGATCATGTCGAAGAAGATCGCCGAGGGCACCGGCGCGCTGGTGCTGGACGTCAAGGTCGGCTCCGGCGCCTTCATGAAGAACCTGGACGACGCCCGGGAGCTGGCCCGCACCATGGTCGGCCTCGGCCGCGGCGCCGGGGTCAACACGGTCGCCCTGCTCACCGACATGTCCACCCCGCTCGGTCTGACCGCGGGCAACGCCCTGGAGGTCCGCGAGTCGGTCGAGGTGCTGGCGGGCGGCGGTCCGGCCGACGTGGTCGAGCTGACCGTCGCGCTGGCCCGCGAGATGCTGGCCGCGGCCGGCGTGCACGGCAAGGACCCGGCCGAGGCGCTCAAGGACGGCTCGGCGATGGACCACTGGCGCCGCATGATCACCGCCCAGGGCGGCGACGTGGACGCCCCGCTCCCGGTCGCCCGCGAGCAGCACGTCATCACCGCCCCGGCCAGCGGCGTGCTCACCTCGCTGGACGCCTACGCCGTCGGCGTCTGCGCCTGGCGCCTGGGCGCCGGCCGCGCCCGCAAGGAGGACCCGGTGCAGGCCGGCGCCGGCGTCGAGCTGCACGCCAAGCCCGGTGACACCGTCACCGCCGGCCAGCCGCTGCTGACCCTGCACACCGACACCCCGGAGCGCTTCGACTACGCCATCGAGTCCCTCGAGGGCGGCATCCAGGTCGCCCCGGCGGGCACCGAGTTCACCCCGGCCCCGATCATCCTGGACCGCATCGCGTAACGGGCCGCGTTCTTCGCGGGGGCGCGCCGCGCCTGGCGCGGCGAGTGAGGGCGACGGGGCCGGCCGACCTGCCGGCCCCGAAGCCCGTCCTGGACGCCGAGCCGCTGTCGCTGCTCGCGGGCCCGGCTCGACGTTCGTCCGGGGTGGTCGCCGGGGCGGGGCTCATGCCTGGAGGGTGACGACTGGCGCCTGCCCGCGGGCCGCGCTCGCCCGCCAACTGGCGTACAGCGTGATCGCCGCCGCCAGCGCCATCGCGGTCAGGCCCACGGTGGCCGCGCCCGGCCAGCCGGTGGAGTGGTAGGCGTCGGCGCCGAGGGTGCCGCCGAGGCTGTTGCCGAGGTAGTAGGCGATCAGGTAGAGCGCCGAGGCCTGGGCGCGGCCGGTGGCGGTGCTGCGGCCGACCGAGGAGGAGGCGGTCGCGTGGCCGGCGAAGAAGCCCGCGGTGATCAGGACCAGGCCGAGCAGCGCGCCGGCGAGCGAGTCGGCCAGTGAGAGCAGCAGGCCGGCCGTGGTGAGCCCGATCGCGACGTAGAGGGTGCCGCGCCGGCCGAGCCGGGCGGTGAGCCGGCCGGCGCCGGCCGAGGAGGCGGTGCCGACCAGGTAGACCACGAAGATCGAGGCGGCCAGCGACTGCGGCAGGTGGAAGGGCGCGGCGACCAGCCGGAAGCCCATGGTGTTGTAGACCGTGCCGAACACCGCCATGAAGAGCGCGCCCAGCGCGTAGAGGCGCAGCAGCAGCGGATTGCGCAGGTGGCCGGCGACGGTCCGGCCCAGCGCGCGGGCGTCCACCGGGCCACGCCGGAACTGCCGGGCGGCCGGGACCAGCAGCCGGAACCCGGCGGTGGCGAGCAGCGCCAGCAGGGCCGCGGCGGCCAGCCCCCAGCGCCAGCCCCAGGCCGCGCCGACCCAGCCGGCGACCAGCCGGCCGGCCATCCCGCCGACGCTGTTGCCCGCCACGTACAGACCCATCGCGGAGGCCAGCGCGCTCGGGTGCACCTCCTCGGCGAGGTAGGCCATCGCGGTGGCGGGCAGGCCGGCCAGTGCCGCGCCCTGGAGCGCCCGCAGTGCGGTGAGCGCGCCCAGCCCGGGGGCGAACGGCAGCGCCAGCGCGATCACCGAGGCGGCCAGCATCGAGACGGTCATCACCGTGATCCGTCCGTACCGGTCGGAGAGCGCACTGGCCGGGAGCAGCGCCAGGGCCAGGCCGAAGGTGGCGGCGGAGGTGGTCCAGCTGGCCTGGCCCGGCGTCAGGTGGAGATCGGCGGAGAGCAGTGGCAGCAGGCCCTGGGTGGCGTACAGCAGCACGAAGGTGGCCACGCCCGCCGCGAAGAGGGCCAGGTTGGAGCGGCGGAAGTCGCGCTGGCCGGGGCGGAGTCGGAGGTCCGGGGTGAGGGCATCCGGTACGTCCGTAGCGGATGCCCCGGTATCGGCGGGAAGCATGTCCCTGACGCTAGCCCCGCGCGTTCTGATGCGTCCAATGCATGGGAACCCGATAATTCATGCTGTGTCGCATGAGTGGAGTTCCGAGCCCCCGCCGGCGCGGCCGGCCGAGATCGAGCCGGACGCGCCGGCGGTGCTGCTGGCGCCCCGGCTGGCGCAGTTCGCCGCGGTGGCCCGGCTGGAACACGTCACCCGGGCCGCCGAGTCGCTCGGCATGCCGCAGCCCACGCTCTCCCGGGCGGTGGCCCGGCTGGAGGCGGACCTCGGGGTGGCGCTGTTGGCCCGGGAGGGCCGGACGGTCCGGCTGACCCGGGCCGGCCGGCTGCTGCTCGGCGCGGTGGAGCGGGCGTTGGCCGAGGTCGAGCGCGGTGCCGAGGCGGCCCGGGCGGAGGCCGATCCGGCTGCCGGGCGGGTGGCGTTCGGGTTCCTGCACACCATGGGGACGGACGCGGTGCCCGCGCTGCTGCGCGGCTTCCGGGCCGAGCACCCGCAGGTGCGGTTCCAGCTGGTGCAGGACTACGTGGCGGCGATGCTGGACCGGCTGCGGGCCGGCGAGTTGGACCTCTGCCTGGTCTCGCCGCTCCCGGACGACCCGGCGCTGGTCGCCCGTCCGCTGGACGAGCAGCGGCTGCACCTGGTGGTGCCGGCCGACCACCGGCTGGCCGGGCGGCGGCGGATCCGGCTGGCGGAGGTCGCCGAGGAGCCGTTCGTGGCGGTCGAGAAGGGCTACGGCCTGCGGGCGATCACCGACGACTTCTGCGCGCAGGCCGGCTTCACCCCGCGGATCGCCTTCGAGGGGGAGGAGGCCGAGACGCTGCGCGGGCTGGTCGCGGCCGGGCTGGGGGTGGCGCTGCTGCCGCCGGGGCTGGTGCCGCGGCCGGGGGTGGTGGACCTGGCGGTGACGGCGCCGCGGACCCGCCGGGCGATCGGCCTGGCCTGGGTGGCCGGGTGCCCGCTGACGCCGCCGGCCCGGGCCTTCCGGGACTTCGTGCTGTCCCGTCGGGGGCGGCTGCTGGACCACGACTGAGACCACGACCGGGACCACGGCTGGGACCACGGCTGGGACCAGGCCGGGAGCACGACCGGGCGGCAGCCGGGGCCGGCGGACGGCGTGCGGATCCGACGGTGCGTCGAGTATGCATCTACGCGCGTAGGCCTTACACTCCCGCAATGGAGAAGCAGATCCCCGTTCCCGCGGGCACCACGGCCCCGCGCATCCCCACCGCCGACCAGATCCGCCGCGCCCCCAAGGTCGTGCTCCACGACCACCTGGACGGTGGCCTCCGCCCCGAGACGATCGTCGAACTGGCCGCCGCCAGCGGCTACCAGGGGCTCCCCACCACCGACCCGGTCAAGCTCGGCGTCTGGTTCCGGGAAGCCGCCGACTCCGGCTCGCTGGTCCGCTACCTGGAGACCTTCGCGCACACCTGCGCCGTGATGCAGACCCGCGAGGCGCTGGTCCGGGTCGCCGCCGACTGCGCCGAGGACCTGGCCGCCGACGGCGTGGTCTACGCCGAGGTGCGCTACGCCCCCGAGCAGCACCTGGAGGGCGGCCTGACCCTCGACGAGGTCGTCGAGGCGGTCAACGAGGGCTTCCGCCTCGGCGAGGCCAACGCCCGGGCCAAGGGCAACCGGATCAAGGTCGGCACGCTGCTCACCGCGATGCGGCACGCCGCCCGTTCGCAGGAGATCGCCGAGCTGGCCAACCGGTACCGCGACGCCGGCGTGGTCGGCTTCGACATCGCCGGTGCCGAGGCGGGTCACCCGCCGACCCGCCACCAGGGCGCCTTCGACTACCTCAAGGGCGAGAACAACCACTTCACCATCCACGCGGGCGAGGCCTTCGGCCTGCCGTCGATCTGGGAGGCCCTGCAGTGCTGCGGCGCCGACCGGCTGGGCCACGGCGTGCGGATCATCGACGACATCACGGTGAACGAGGACGGCACGGTCGAGCTCGGCCGGCTGGCCGCCTACGTGCGCGACAAGCGGATCCCGCTGGAGATGTGCCCGACCTCCAACCTGCAGACGGCGGCGGCGAGTTCCTACGCCGAGCACCCGATCGGGCTGCTCAGCCGGCTGAAGTTCCGGATCACCGTGAACACCGACAACCGGCTGATGAGCGGGACCAGCATGAGCCAGGAGTTCGCGCACCTGGTGGACGCCTTCGGCTACACCCTGGACGACATGGCGTGGTTCACCATCAACGCGATGAAGTCCGCGTTCCTGCCCTTCGACGAGCGGCTGGCCATGATCAACGACGTGATCAAGCCCGGCTACGCGGAGCTCAAGGCGGAGTGGCTGTTCGGCGGCGGTGCCTGAACCGGACGGATGAGCTGATGCCGACGGGCGGTCAGGACGCTTGTTCCGGCCGCCCTTCGCATTGTCCCGACGAGTCATCCGTGTGGGTGACGCGTCTTTGATTCGCGTCCAGCCGTCTGTCTACGGTTCTCGGGTCACTGCTGACAACGGCGCAGCGGCGGACGCCCGGGCGGCCTCGGCTCGGCCCGGCGATCGCGGTGCGCCGGCCCGACGAGGACACGAGGACGGACTCATGAAGCAGGCCACTCTCAAGGCCGCCGGTACCGCGGCGCTCGGTGTTGCCCTGGCGGCGGTCGCGGCCGGTTCCGCCTCCGCCGCGGCGGCCGGCGGCCCGCTCGGTGGCCTCGGCAGCCCCGGCGGGCTGACCAGCGGCGCCAGCGGGCTCACCAACACCACCACCGGCGCGCTCAACAAGACCCCGGCGGTCGGCGGCGCGGTCTCGCAGACCACCGGCACGCTCAACCCGAACGCGGGCGCCCCGGCCGGCCAGGCCAACCGCGCCGCCACCCGTGGCATGCCGGCGGTCGGCACGCCGCTGAGCGCGGTGACGAAGGCGGCGCAGAGCGACCAGGTCACCGGGCTGGTCAAGGGCGCGCTGCCGCTGGGCGGTGGGCTGGGCGGCTGACGCCGACGGGCTGTCGGAGCGGCTCCGGTCGGTTGGCCGACCGGCGGGCTCCGGTGGTCCTGCGGGTCCTGGGCCGTTCGTGCCGCGTGACGCGGTGCGGGCGGCCCCGCGGCGTTCCCGGGGCGGCCTCAGGGCTCCTGCGGGAGGAGCAGCCAGAGGGCCAGGTAGATCAGGAACTGCGGGCCGGGGAGCAGGCAGGACGCCAGGAAGATCAGCCGGACGGTCCACGGAGTGAGGCCGAAGCGCTCGGCGACCCCGGCGCAGACTCCGGCGAGCAGACGGTTGTGGCGGGGACGGGCGAGGGTGCGCATGGCGGGCTCCGAGCGGTAGTGGGCCGGTCCCGGCTGGTCCGGGCGGGCTGATCCCATCCTCGGGGCGGCCCGGCGCGGGGGCGTCAGACCGGATGGCGATTCGCGACCCCGGTCTCTCCCGGGGGCGGGTGGGGACGCTCTCGGGGGCCGCCCAGGGTTCGGCCCGCAGGGGAGCGCGGCGGGGAGCGCGCGAACCGGGCGTACGAAGGGCTCGCTGGTCAGCGGAGGTCGGCGCTGGCCAGGACCGGCGGCCGCAGGGCCGGGCCGGTGCGGGCCGGGGCGATGGTCCGGTGCCCGCCGGTGAGCCGGCCGGGCGCAGTGCCGGCGGGCCGTCCGGGGTGCGGGCGCCGGGCCCGCCGTAGCCAGCCGGCCCGGCGCATCCGCACCCAGCGGGCGCGGTGCAGCCAGTGCGCGCCGGCGGTGCGGTCGGGTGCCGTCACGACGCACGGCGGGCTGCCGAGCTGCCGCTGGGCGAGCGTGGTGCGCCGGGCGGAGCGGCAGGTGCGAACGGCGGTGGTCGGCCGGGGCACGACCGGTGCCGGCTCGGGCGCGGGTGCCGCGGGTGCGGGGGCGACCACCGGGGCCGCCGCCACCCGCTCGACGCGCCGCGGGCGGCGCAGCCTGGCCCGCAGCACCGCCCGCCCCGCCGGGACCACCGCGAGGTGCAGCACGCCCGCGCCGATCACCCCCAGCAGCACCCGGTCGACATCGGGCAGCTGCCCGGCCAGCGTCTCGCGGGCCGCCTCCAGCGCCGTCGCGATCAGCGTGCTGAGCCCGAGGCAGTGCAGGAACGAGCCCACCGCCGAGACCCGCAGCCGTCCGCCGGCCATCGGCAGCAGCACGCCCAGCGGGGCCGTGCCGAGCAGGCCGCCGGCGATCCGGAGCAGGCCGTCGGTCCCGCCGACCGCCAGGTCGGCGCGGACCGAGGCGAACGGCGTGAGGTTGCCGTCATACGCCCAGGGCATCGCCACCGCGTGCTGCGCGTACCAGCCGAGCGCGACGAAGTAGAGCGCCAGCAGGACGACGCCGACGGTCCGGAGGCGGGCCGGCAGCGCGTCGGGGTCGGGCGAAGGACGGCCCTGCGGCGGTACCCCCTCGGGCTTCCGCCGGTCGTCGATCCGCACGCTGCCGTGCGCCGTTCGCGCGCCGGTGCCATCTCGCTGCACGCCTCGAAGGACGCGAGGGTCCGACTTCCGGTTCCCGGCCCCGGCCGGCCCGGCTCAGCCGCAGCCGCTGGGACCGGCCGTCGGGCCGCCGGGGCCGGCCGTCGGCACGCTCGGCGCGGTGGAGACCGCCGGGACCGCCGACGCCGTCGGGGAGAGCCGGACCGGTCCCTTCGGACTGGCCGGAGTCGGCGTGCCGAGGGCGCCCGGGCTGGGACAGGCGGTCCGGACGGCGGGCGAGCCGGCGTCCACCGGCACCGCGGTGGGCCGGATCCCGCAGCCGGTCGCCAGCCCGGCGGTCAGCGCGGCCACCAAGAGCGCGGCGGCCCAGCCGAACGCGGCCGACCGGGGCGGCGCGACCCTCCGGTACTCCCGCGGGGACGGTCGGCCGGGCGCCGCCGCCGGGCTCGTCGTTCTACGCACCGTGCTCACTGTTCCGATCTCGCTCGGATCCGTCCGTCGAATCCCCCGAGTCCTGCCCGCCCGTGCCACCCGCACCGCCCGGCCGGGCCGCCGGCTGCCGTCGGGCGGGCGGCACCACCGGCAGGGTCAGCGTGAACACCGCGCCCCCGCCGGACCCGGCCGGGGCGTTGGCGGCGGTGATGGTGCCGCCGTGGATCTGCGCGTTGGCCATCGCGATGGAGAGCCCCAGCCCGCTGCCCTCCGAGCGGGCCCGGCCCTTGTCGGCCTTGTAGAAGCGGTCGAAGACGTGGGGCAGGACGTCCTCGGGGATGCCCGGACCGCTGTCCGAGACCGCGACCACGACCTCGCCGTCGTCCTCGTGCTCACCGGGCCGCTTGGTCACGGTGACCCGGACCGGCGAGCCGCCGTGCTTGAGCGCGTTGCCGATCAGGTTGGCGAAGACCACGTCCAGCCGGCGCGGGTCCACCACCGCCAGCACCCCGCGCGGCGCGTCCACCTCCACCGCGTCGTACCAGGCCCGGCCGTCGATGCAGGACATGATCAGGTCGGCGATGTCCATCTCGTCGGCGACCAGCTTGGCGGTGCCCGCGTCGAAGCGGGTCACCTCCATCAGGTTCTCCACCAGGTCGGAGAGCCGGCGGGTCTCGCTGACCACCAGCCGGACGGCCGGCTCGATCATCGGGTCCAGCGACTCGGCCTCGTCCTCCAGGATGTCGGTGACCGCGGTCATCGCGGTGAGCGGGGTGCGCAGCTCGTGCGACATGTCGGCGACGAACCGGCGGCTCTGCGCCTCGCGGGCGCTCAACTCCTCGACCTGCTCGGAGAGCGCCTCCGCGGTGCGGTTGAACGTCCTCGCCAGTTCAGCGAGTTCGTCGGCGCCCTTGACCTCCAGTCGGGTGTCCAGTCGGCCTTCGCCCAACCGCCTCGCGGCCTCGCCGAGTTGGCGGACCGGGCGGAGCACGGTGGCGGAGGCCGCCTGGGCCAGCAGGGTCGCCGCGATCAGCGCCAGCAGGGTGGCCACCGCCAACGACCAGCCCAGCGTGTCGAGATCGGCCCGTTCGGTGCCGAGCGACTTGAACATGTAGGCGGTCGGGCCGGTCGGCACCACCTTCGTCCCGCCGACCACGAACGGTTGGCCGCCGATGTTCACCCGCTGCCAGTACAGGTGGTAGGCGTTGCTGTTGCCGGCGGTGATCGGGCGCGGCGTGGTGACGTCGGTGCGCAGCGCGGCCGGCACCTGGGTGATGGTGTAGCGCGGGTCGGAGTAGGCCGGGCAACTGGGCTGGGCGTCGTCCACCACCACGACGTCGTAGTTGAGCCCGGAGCTGGCCACCGCCGAGGCCAGCTGGACCAGGTCCGCGCAGCTCGGGTTGAGCGGCAGCGCGGAGACGTTCTGGCTGAGCGAGACGCGGAAGCCCTTGAGCGCGGTGTCCTGGGCGCGCTTGAGTACCGCGTCCCGGTTGAGCCAGTACGCGATGCCGGAGGCGGAGGCGGCCGCGGTCAACGCCACCACGGCGAACACCGCGATCAGCCGCACCCGCAGCGAGCTCAGCCGCAGCCGTCGCCACGGTCCGGGGGCGAAGCGGCGGCCGTTCTGATGGTCAGTCACGTGTCGGAGTCGCTATCAGCAGGGGAACGGGGATCGGCGGCATCTGGGTGAGCGGGCCGGTCAGGCCGGCGGGTCGAGACGATAGCCGACCCCGCGGACCGTCCGGATCAGGGTCGGCGCCGAGGGCACGTCCTCCACCTTGGCCCGCAGTCGCTGCACGCAGGCGTCCACCAGCCGGGAGTCGCCCAGGTAGTCGTGCTCCCAGACCAGCCGCAGCAGCTGCTGGCGGGAGAGTGCCTGACCGGGCCGGCGGCTCAGCTCCAGCAGCAGCCGCAGCTCGGTCGGGGTGAGCTGGAGGTCCTCGCCGTCCTTGGTCACCGTCATCGCCGAACGGTCGATCACCACCGAGCCGTAGGCGGACGAGTCCGAGCTCTCCCGCTCACCGCGGCGCAGCACGGCGCGGATCCGGGCGTCCAACACCCGTGGCTGCACCGGCTTGACCACGTAGTCGTCGGCGCCGGACTCCAGGCCGACCACCACGTCGATGTCGTCCGAGCGTGCGGTCAGCAGGATGATCGGCAGCTGGTCGGTGCGCCGGATCCGGCGGCAGACCTCGAAGCCGTCGATTCCGGGCAGCATCACGTCGAGCACGATGAGGTCGGGCCGCTGCTCCTTGAAGAGCCGCAGGCCGTCCTCGCCGGACGCGGCGGCGGCCACGCGGTGGCCCTGGCGGGTGAGGGCGAGTTCGAGGCCGGTACGGATGGCGTCGTCGTCCTCGATCAGAAGGAGGAAAGGCACCTGCTCATTCTGGCTCACGCCGCCTCCCGGCGGGAACCGGCCCGGCCATGGGCGGCGTCACCGCCGGTGGAACGAGTACCGGGACGAAGGTCCTGCCCCTTGTGACACCGCTGTGACAGTCGGCGGACACCGTCATGACGGGCGGACGGCAGGATTTTCCATGTCACCGCGACGGACCGGCCGAGAAGCCGGAACGACCCGGTGATCTCGGAAAGGACCCGCTCGTACCGATCATGGGGGCGCACGATGAACGCAACGCTGGAGACCCGGGGCATCCTGGATGCGCACAGCCCGGCAGTCCGTGGCGTCCGTCCGTCGGGGCGCGGTCGGGACGGGCAGTGCGCGGGGGCGCGCCGTGGGGGCGGCGCGGGCCGGACCGGGGAGCTGCACGGGATCGGACGGATGGGGAGTGCGTCCGAGACCACCCAGACCCTCACGCTGCGCGGGGTGCTCCCGGTGCGCGCTGAGGGCCAGGACGTCCCGGGGGGGACGAACGGCCTGCGCGGCCTCGGCTCGGGGGAGCCGGACGCCCGCAGGACGGCGGGGACCACCCTGTTCCGGCTCGCGCCGGTGCAGGACGCCCCGCACCAGGGCGAGCAGGGAGGCGCGCAGGGGGAGCACTCGGCCGTCGCGGAGGAGCACCTCGCGGAGTTCACCGCGTACGTTCGCGAGCGCCGCGCCTCCCTGTACGCCACCGCCTACCACCTGACCGGTGACCGCTTCGAGGCCGAGGACCTGCTGCAGAGCGCGCTCTTCAGCACCTACCGGGCCTGGGGCCGGATCACCGACAAGGCGGCGGTCGGCGGCTACCTCCGCCGCACCATGACCAACCTGCACATCTCGGCCTGGCGCCGCCGCAAGCTCAACGAGTACCCGACCGAGGAGCTGCCGGAGACGGTCGGCGACACCGACGCGATGGGCGGCACCGAGCTGCGCGCGGTGCTCTGGCAGGCGCTCGCCAAGCTCCCGGAGAACCAGCGCACCATGCTGGTGCTGCGCTACTACGAGGGCCGCACCGACCCGGAGATCGCCGACATCCTCGGCATCAGCGTCGGCACGGTGAAGAGCAGCATCTGGCGCGCCCTGCGCCGGCTGCGTGACGACGAGCAGCTGAACCGCACCGGCGACACCGCCCACGCGTTCGGCGAGCTGGTCGCGTAACACCTGAGACTCCCGTCGGGGGACGGGGAACCAGGCCGCAGGAGAGCCGGCACCGCTCGGGGGAGACGGTGTCGGGGGGGATCACGCGGCCACCGCACAGCAGTCGGGCCCGGCGTTCGGGGAAGAGGACGCCGGGCCCGACTGTTTGCCGGGGCTCAGAGGTAGAGCAGCCGGCTGAGGTCGATCTCCACCGGGAACGGGAACTCCGCCTTGAGGGTGCCGGTGTGGACGGCGCCCTCGGGAGCGGGGGCGTAGACACCGGACTCGCGGTGGAGGTGGAACTCGTGGACCTCGGGGAGGTCGTCCTCGCCGCGTTCGACCCGCCAGTAGTGGGGGACGCCCGCCTCGGCGTAGAGGCCCGGCTTGCGGAAGCGGTCATCGGCGCGCGAGCCGGGGAGTGAGATGGCGGCGGGCGGTGCTCAGGCGTTGGCGTGGACCGGGGCGGCCGGGAGGGGGACGGCGGCGGCGCGGACCCGGCGTTCGGCTTCGGGGCCGGCGCAGGCGACCGCGCCGAGGCCGACCTGGCGGGCCACGATGCCGTGCTCGGCGCGCATCAGGCGCCAGCCGCGGCGCAGCAGGTAGGGGATGGACTTGCGGCCCTCGCGGACGTCGCGGCGGAACCGGCGCCAGGCCGTGGTGAGCGGGTGGTTGCGCAGGCAGAGCGCGTCGCCGAGCAGGTCCTCGGTCGCGCACTGGGCCGCGATCTCGGCGGCGAAGATGCCCTCGGCGATGAAGGCGGGGGCGCCCGCCAGGTCGAGCACCCGGCTGCCGGTGCGCCCGTTGGCGGGGATCGAGTAGACCGGGACCTCGGCCCGGCCCAGCTCGGCCAGTTGCCGGATGGCCGTCAGCGCCTGCTCGCGGTGCCAGGCGAGCGGCGAGTCCCAGTCAGTGCCGCCGTCGGGCAGGACGGGCAGGGTGGGGTCGTCGCCGTCCTTGTAGAAGTCGTCGAGCTGGAGCACCGGCAGCCCGGTGCGCTCGGCCAGCGAGGACTTCCCGGATCCCGAGGGACCGGAGATCAGCACCACGCGGGCGCGGGAGGTCGGTGCGGAATTCAGCGGGGAGTCACTCACGAGACACCAGTCTGACGCATCCGGGGGCGTGAGTGGAACCCGCCGGGGGGTGGACATGGGTCGGGCCCGCGCCGAGGGGGGTGGCGCGGGCCCGGGGCGGTGACGGGCTACTGGCCCATCGGGTGCCAGACCGTCTTGGTCTCCAGGAAGGCGAGCAGCCGCTCGGTGCCCGGCTGCTCGGTCCAGTCCTGGGCCGCCGGGTCGAGCGCGGGGCGCAGCACCCGCTTGAGGGTGTCGGCCGCCGCGGCCTCCAGAGCGGTCGCCGAGGCCGGTCCGTCGGCCGCGATCGCGCCCGTCAGGTCCAGCGCGTTGACGTCCTGGTGCGAGGCCAGCGTCGGCGCCAGGTCCGCGGTGCGGCCGGAGATGACGTTGACCACGCCACCCGGCAGGTCCGAGGTGGCCAGCACCTCGCCCAGCGCGAGGGCGGGCAGCGGCGCGTCGGCCGCGGCCGCGACCACCACGGTGTTGCCGGTGGCGATCGCCGGGGCGATCACCGAGACCAGGCCGAGGAACGAGTGCCCGTAGCCGGTCTGCGGGGCCACCACGCCCACCACGCCGGTCGGCTCGGGGACCGAGAGGTTGAAGAACGGCCCGGCCACCGGGTTGGCGGCACCGGCGATCTGCGCCACCTTGTCCGTCCAGCCCGCGTACCAGACCCAGCGGTCGGTCGCCTGGTCCACCAGCGCGGCGGCCTTCTTGCCGCCGATGCCCTCGGCGGCGGCCACCTCGGCGGCGAACTGCTCGCGCCGGCCCTGCAGCATCTCGGCCACCCGGTAGAGCACCTGGCCGCGGTTGTAGGCGGTGGTGCCGGACCAGCCCTTGACCGCCGCACGGGCGGCCTGGACCGCGTCGCGGGTGTCCTTGCGGGTGCCGAGCGGGGCGTTGGCCAGCCACTGGCCCTTGCTGTCGGTCACCTCGTACACCCGCCCGCTCTCGGAGCGCGGGAACTTCCCGCCGACGAACAGCTTGTAGGTCTTGCTGACCTGGATGCGCGCAGGGGCATCAAGTCGCATGGCAGTCTCAGACATCGAGGTAGGCCTCCAGACCGTGCCGGCCACCCTCGCGGCCGTAGCCCGACTCCTTGTAGCCGCCGAACGGCGAGGTCGGGTCGAACTTGTTGAAGGTGTTGGCCCAGACGACGCCGGCCCGCAGCCGGTCCGCCATCCAGAGGATCCGCGAGCCCTTCTCCGTCCAGATGCCGGCCGACAGGCCGTACTGGGTGTTGTTGGCCTTCTCCACCGCCTCGGTGGGGGTGCGGAAGGTCAGCACGGAGAGCACCGGGCCGAACACCTCCTCGCGGGCGATCCGGTGCGCCTGGCTCACGCCGGTGAAGATGGTCGGCGCGAACCAGTAGCCGGCGGACGGGAGTTGGCACTCGGGAGCCCAGCGCTCGGCGCCCTCGGCCTCGCCGGTGGCGGCCAGCTCGGTGATCCGGGCCAGCTGGGCGGCCGAGTTGATGGCACCGATGTCGGTGTTCTTGTCCAGCGGGTCGCCGAGGCGCAGGGTGGCCATCCGGTGCTTCAGCGCGTCCAGCAGCTCGTCCTGGATCGACTCCTGCACCAGCAGGCGGGAGCCCGCGCAGCAGACGTGGCCCTGGTTGAAGAAGATGCCGTTGACGATGCCCTCGACGGCCTGGTCGATCGGCGCGTCGTCGAAGACGATGTTCGCCGCCTTGCCGCCCAGCTCCAGCGACAGCTTCTTGCGGCTGCCGGCCAGCTGGCGCGCGATCGAACGGCCCACGTTGGTCGAGCCGGTGAACGCGACCTTGTTGACGTCCGGGTGCGCGGTCAGCGCGGCGCCGGTCCGGCCGTCACCGGTGACGATGTTGACGACGCCCTTGGGCAGGCCCGCCTGGCGGCAGATCTCGGCGAAGCGCAGCGCGGTCAGCGGAGTGGTCTCGGCCGGCTTGAGCACGACCGTGTTGCCGGTGGCCAGCGCCGGGGCGATCTTCCAGGCCAGCATCAGCAGCGGGAAGTTCCACGGGATGACCTGGCCGGCCACGCCCAGCGGGCGCGGGTTGCGGCCGAAGCCGGCGTAGTCCAGCTTGTCGGCCCAGCCGGCGTAGTAGAAGAAGTGCGCGGCGACCAGCGGGAGGTCGACGTCGCGGGTCTCCTTGATCGGCTTGCCGTTGTCGATCGACTCCAGCACGGCCAGCTCGCGGGAGCGCTCCTGGACGATCCGGGCGATCCGGAACAGGTACTTGGCGCGCTCGCTGCCGGGCAGCGCGGACCAGCCGGCGAAGGCGTCCCGGGCGGCCTTGACCGCGCGGTCGACGTCCTCGTCGGTGCCCTGGGCGAACTCGGCGAGCACCTGCTCGGTGGCCGGGTTGACCGTCTTGAGCGCCTCGCTGCCGCTGGAGTCGACGAACTCGCCGCCGATGAAGTGGCCGTAGGAGGTGGCGATGTCGCCGGCGGCCGCGGGGGACTCGGGCGCGGGGGCGTACTCGAAGAGGCCGCCGCTCCGCTGCGCCGGACGCTCGTCGTTCCGCTCGGTCTTCTTGGGGTTCTTGGCCATGGGGGTCAGTCCACCGTCACGTAGTCGGGACCGGAGTACCGGCCGGTGGTCAGCTTCTGACGCTGCATCAGCAGGTCGTTGAGCAGGCTGGAGGCGCCGAAGCGGAACCAGTGCGGGGTCAGCCAGTCGTCGCCCAGGGTCTCGTTGACCATCACCAGGTACTTCATGGCGTCCTTGGTGGTCTTGATGCCGCCGGCCGGCTTCACGCCGACCTGGACGCCGGTCTGAGCGCGGAAGTCGCGGACCGCCTCAAGCATCAGCAGGGTCACCGGGGGAGTGGCGTTGACCGTGACCTTGCCGGTCGAGGTCTTGATGAAGTCGGCGCCGGCCAGCATGGCCAGCCAGGAGGCGCGGCGGACGTTGTCGTACGTCTGCAGCTCGCCGGTCTCGAAGATCACCTTGAGGTGGGCCGAGCTCCCGTCGGGGCGCTCGCAGGCCTCCTTGACGGCGGTGATCTCCTGGAAGACGTCCAGGTAGCGGCCGGAGAGGAAGGCGCCGCGGTCGATCACCATGTCGATCTCGTCGGCACCGGCGGCCACCGCGTCGGCGGTGTCGGCCAGCTTGACCGGCAGTGCGGCCCGGCCGGCCGGGAAGGCGGTGGCGACCGAGGCGACCTGGATGCCGGTGCCGGCCAGCGCGGCCTTGGCGGTGGCGACCATGTCGGGGTAGACGCAGATCGCGGCGACCTGGGGGGTGCCCGGGTCGCTGGGGTCGGGGTGCTTCCCCTTGGTGCACAGGGCGCGCACCTTGCCGACCGTGTCCGCGCCCTCCAGCGTGGTCAGGTCGATCATCGAGATGGCCAGGTCGATCGCGTACGCCTTGGCGGACGTCTTGATCGAGCGGGTACCGAGGGAGGCGGCGCGGGCTTCCAGGCCGACGGCGTCGACGCCGGGCAAGCCGTGCAGGAATCGGCGGAGCGATGCCTCGGAGGCGGCGACGTCGCTCAGGCCGCCGCCCGCAGCGCCGGGGGCATTGGCTGCAACAGTGGACATAGTCACCAGAGCAGCATATCTACGCGCGTAGTCATCCGCTAGGGCAGCCCTGCTTCGATGCCGATCCGAGACCCCGGCGCCGTCCGTCGGTCGGCCGGCCGCGCTCGGTCAGCGGGCGCTGCCGAGGTTCCGGTCGGCCGCGGCGCCTTCGACCATGAGGGTGGTCTCCTCGATCCGGCGGAACCGGCCGTCGGGTGCGTACTCGCCGAAGAGGTAGACCTCCATGCGCACGACGGAGCCGTCGGTCTTGGTGGCGTTGACGGTGTGCCGGTCGGCGTACCGGTCGCCCTGGGCGAGCTCGTCGTGGACCTCGATCGAGCCGTGTGCCACCACCGAGCGCAGGTGGGCGATGTGCGTCTTGAACTCCTCGCGGTCGTCCCAGCGGCCGTCGGTGCGCTGGCGGTAGTCGGGTGCGAAGTGCCGGTCGGCGGCCTCGTCCAGGTCCAGCCCGGGTGTGAAGAGCAGGTCGGTGAGCGCGCTGCGGATGTCGGTGCGGTTCATGGTGGTCCCTCCCGGGGGCGTTCTCGGTGGAAGATGCGTGCGTCGTGCACGCATCTCGACTGTACCCCAAACGCGTGCGCTGCGCACGCTAACCTGGAGTCATGGAGACCGAAGCGGGACACGAGATCGCCGATGCGCTGGGATTCCTGCTCAAGCGCAGCACCCGGGCACGCCTCTACCAGGGCCTGACCGAGGGGCTCGGCGACGGCGTGGACGAGTTGACCTACCCGGTGCTCAGCGGGCTGGCCCGGAGCGGGCCGTGCAGCGCGGCCGAGCTGGCGTCGGAGGTGGGGCTGGACCGTTCCGGCGTGACCCGGCGCGCCTCCCGCCTGGAGGAGGCCGGCCTGGTGCGCCGTGAACCCGACCCGGCCGACCGCCGGGCGTCCCTGCTGATCCTCACCGACGAGGGCGAGCGGGTGGTGGACGTGACCAGGCGGCGCCTGGCCGCCCACATCGACGCCTCGCTGAGCGCCTGGCCCCCGGCCGAAGCCCGCTCGTTCGCCCGCCAGTTGCACCGCTTCGTCACCGAGGGCCCCTTCTCGCCCGGCCGTGCCGGCGAGGGCGCCGTCTGATCGGCCCGGGGGCGGCGGTTCGCCGTCGCCCCCGAAGGGCGGTGCGTGGTCGGTCATCGGGGCCGGGGCGGGGCGAACTCGACTCCGACGGACGGAAGTCGTGCTGGTTCACCGGGCAAGTATCCGCGGGAACGCATCCGGCGGGTGGTCACCGTGCGTCGTTGTGACGGGAGGCGCGGTTGTGGCGCCAATTCTCCGGTCGGTGGGGGAGGTTCGTGGTGACGCGCGGCGTGGTGGGGTAGACACGAGATGGGAGGGGCGGGTGGCCGTTGATCTGCTTGGGGATGGACATGTCGCGAAGTGATCGGGAACTCGAAGCCTTCATCGGGTTCTGTGCGGGCCTGGCCGCCATGTTGGTCGGGTGGCTCGCCGTTGCGGGAGTGGCGTCGATCGTCGGGGCGGGACCCGACTGGCGGCACGGCGGGTACGCGGTGATCGCCGCCGGCGGGCTGGGCTTCATGGTGATCGTCAGTCGTGGGTTGCGTGCCCGGCCGGAGGACCGGAGGTCCGACCACACCGGTGGCTGACGCCGCTGGGAGCGGTCGCCGGGGCGTCGGTGGACCGCGTAGTCGTACACGGTCCACCGACGCCCCGAGTGGCTGGTCGGTCCAGGTGCGAGACCTACTCGCAGAACTGCTTGGTCGCCAGGGCCGCTCCGTCGTCGAAGCCCTTCACGTAGTTCGGGTTCACCGTGGCGAGGCTCTGCGGCGGCTTGGCCTCGCAGTCCTTCTTGATCGCCGCGAATCCGTCCGAGAAGCCCTGCCGGTACTGGGCCTTGGCGTTCTTCTGGCCGCCCGTGGCCTGCGGCGTGCGGCCGCAGTTCACGGTGCCGTCCTTGTCGCTCTTGGCGGTGTAGCGGCCGGCATTCAGGTCGTTGACGGAGAAGGACCCGTTCGTGGTCGTCGTCACGCCGCCTCCGTTGCCGCCGGCGAACGACACCGAGTGGGCCTTGAAACCGGCACCGGCGAGGATGAACTTCGGAGCATCGGGTTTCGAGTTGGCCGTGTCCTGTGTGAGCAGACACTTCGCCTTGGCGGAGGCGAGGGCGGGCGCCTGCCCCGCCACCGGGTGCGCGGAGGCGGCCGGCCCGAGGGCCAGTGAGGACAGGACGAGCGGGGCGAGCATCGCGAGACGACAGGTGCGGATCATCGTTCTTCCTCCCAAGGCGGGAAGGAGCGCGCCGGTGCGGCGGCGGCCCTGCTGGCAGAGGCACAACGCGACGAAGGCGAGCACTGGCCGAGACGACGCAGGCACACTGAACGGGCTCAGGGCTCCGCACATCGCACCCGTGCCCGGCCCGACCGGGCGTGTGGTCTCGGGGAGGGGGCAGGTGCCCGCTGTCGCACGGCGTACGCGCGGTCACCCGTGAACCTGTGTGCTAGCCCCTCCATGCTCCGTCGCCCCGCTGGGCGTGTCCACCGGAGCCGCGGACCACCCGCTGCCGCCGCGCGTTCCGCGCGATCGACCCGACGGGGGCCGCGGCCGGCGGCGACGGCCTAGGACTGCCAGGTGTCGTTGAGGGTCGGTCCGGTCGACCCGGTGCTCGCCGAGCGGTTGGAGCCGTTCTCCCACTCGATGGTGCCGTTCGGGTCCTTCTTGAAGTACTTGTACTGGAAGGAGGTGCCGGCCGGCAGCGTCACCGCGGTGCTCCACACCGGGTACCCGGTCGACGAGAGCGGTACCGCCGTGGCGGTGTTCCAGCTCCCCAGCGCCGGGATCGACCCGCTGACGTACACGTTCTGCCCGTAGTACGTGGTCACGTTGGCGTCGAACGCCGCGCCGACCGTGGGCGTCGCGCCGTTGAAGGTGTCGGTCAGCGAGGCACTGCCGCCCGACCCCGTCGTCGCCGCGTGGTTGTTCCCGCTCTCCCAGTTCACGTTCCCGTTGGCGTCCTCGCCGAGGTACTTGTACTGGAGCGCCTCGCCCTGCGGGAGGTTGACGGTCGCCGTCCAGGTCGACCCCGACTCGGTCATCGGAATCGCCGCCGACGGAGCCCAGTTGCCCAACGCCGGGTCCGATCCGGCGAGGTAGAGCGAGCCGCCCGGGTTCGGGGTGCCGCTGACCGTGAAGGTCTCCGCGACCTGGCCGGCCGGCGCGGGCGCGGCGCCCGTGCCGACCTTCCCGTACAGCGCGACGGCGTCCTTGGCGGCCACCGACACCGTGGCGTTGCCGTTCGCGTCCACCACGACCGTCGGGCCGGTGCAACTGCCGGCCGCCGCGTTGTAGTTGCCGTGGATGACGTCGCAGTAGGTGCCGGCCGGCAGGCCGGTGGCGAAGGTCCGGGTCTGCGCGCCGGTCTCGTTGTTGATGGTGACCCAGGCCGCGTTGCCCCGGCTGAAGGCGATCAGGTTGGACCCGTCGTCGTACCAGTTGGCCACCGGCTGCCCCTGGGCGGCGTTGTGCCAGCCGACCATGTTGGAGATGCCCTGGTTGCGGTCGGTGCAGACCCAGCCGTTGGAGCAGTCGGTCGCGGTGACGTAGCCGTTGGCGTCGGCCGGCGGCGAGTCGTCGGAGTTGGTGAAGGCGAAGCCCGAGTAGACCTCCGGAGTGCCGTAGCCCCAGGCGAGTTCGAAGATGTTCGCCAGGTCGTAGGTCGAGCCGTCCTTGTAGTTGAGCGTCGAGCCGTCCCGCTCGGTGTCGTGGTTGGTCACCATGGTGGTCGACAGGTTGCTCGGCTCCAGGCCCCAACTCTGGCCGAACGTCTTCAGGTTGGCGATGTTGCCGGTGAACTGGGCCTTCAGGTCGTCGGCGAAGGTGAACTCGATCACGCTGCCGTTGGACTCGAAGGCGCTGGGCGCCAGTTGGCCGCTGCTGCCGGGGATCACCTCCTGCGAGATGTACGGACGGCTGCCCCACAGGGTGTTGTTGACCTTCGACAGGATGGCGGCCATGTCGGCCTGCGCGATGTGCTTGGCGGCGTCCATCCGGAAGCCGTCGACGCCCAGCGAGATCAGGTCGTTGAGGTAGTTCGCCTCGATGGTCCGGACGTGGTCGCTCTCGGTCATGAGGTCGGAGAGTTGGTCCAGGTCGCACTCCTGCACCTGCTGGACGTTGTTCCAGTCGTTGATGGCGAGGTTGGAGTTGGGGCAGTTGCCCGGGTAGGCGTGGAAGTCGGCGGAGGTGTAGCCGGCCGTCGGGTACGAGTACGTCTGCGCGTTGTACGTGGCGCCGCCGTACGAGTCGGTGCCGGTCTGGTTGGTGCCGGCGGTGTGGTTGAGCACGGCGTCGACGATCACCTTGACGCCCGCCTGGTGGCAGGCGGTGACCATGGCGGCGAACTGGGCCCGGTTGCCCATCCGGCTGTCCAGGTCGTACGCGACCGGCTGGTACACCTCCCACCACGGGTGGGTGGACTGGCTGAGCCGGACCGAGTCCTCCGGCGGGGCGACCTGGACGGCGCCGTAGCCCTTGGGGCCGAGCACGGTGGTGCACTCGTTGGCGACCGAGGGCCAGTTCCACTCGAAGAGGTTGGCGATCACGTCGCCGCCGTTGGGCGTGCCGACGCCCGCGTCGGCGTGGGCGGTGGCGGCCGGCAGGCCGAGCGGCAGGACGGTGCCGGCGAGCAGGGCGGCGGTGGCGGCGAGGCTGCCCGGGCGGCGTCGGGGGGTGCCGGTCCGGGCGCTGCGGAACGGTCTCATCGTGGCGGACTCCCAGGGGGCGGGCCCGGCCACGGCCGAGCACCGCCCGGACGCGCGCAGGAACTGTGGGGCTGCGGCGTCCCGTGCGACGGGCTCGGCGGGCCGGTACCGGTGGCGGAAGCGGGGCGCGGCTGCGTCCCGGGGTGGGTTCTTCCCCGTTCGGTACGGTGGCCGCCGCCCCGGGGTCCCGCCCGGTGCCACGGCCTGCCGTGAGCCGTGACCGTACGGTCGCCGGCTCCTGACGGAGGCTCACGGGTGCCGAGCCGTCCGACGCACGACGAACGGCCCGGGGGTTGGGGCCCGGGGGTCGCATCGTCGCGCGGCTAGACCTTCCCGCCCCCGGCACGGCGACGTCAAGGTTCCGACGGAAACCGTTGCCGAAAGTTTCTGCAAGTGTTTGCCGTCCCCGGTCGGGCCGGCCCTGTCGTTCGGGTACGGTCCGAGCCGGTCCGGGCGGTCGCGGTTGCGGCCGAAGTGTGACCGATGAGGCCCCTGGTCAGCGGTGGTGGATGGGGCAGAATCGGTCCCATGACCGAATCCGACGGCACGCCCCACCCCGGCAAGGCCGCCCCCGCCGAAGGGCCGAAGTACGCCGATCACGTCTTCCGCTCGAACACCGGCGTCGTCACCGGCGCCCTGCTCCTCGCGCTCGGCGCGTGGCTGGTCATCGACGCGGTGATCCACGGCACCGGCCGCACCCCCTGGGTCGCGCTGGCCGCCGCGCTGCTGTGCGCCGGACCGGTGGTCGCCTTCACCGTGCGGCCGTCGGTGCGGGCCGGCAGGCAGCGGATCGTGGTCCGCAACCCGCTGCGCACCATCACCGTGCCGTGGGCCTCGGTGGAGGGCGTGCGGGCGCGGTACTCGGCGGAGCTCACCGCCGAGGGCCGGACCTTCCAGCTCTGGGCCGTCCCGGTCTCCCTGCGCGCCCGTAACAAGGCCAACCGGCAGGCCGCCAAGGCCGCCGCCGTCCGGAAGAACGCGGAGCCGGGCAAGTGGGCCTACCAGCAGCCGCCCGCCACGCGGCACGCGGTGGCCGGCGCCCCGGACCCCACCCGGGCCTGGTCCGACCAGGTGGTCGGCCTGCTCCAGCGGAGCGCCGAGCAGAACGCGCTGCTGCCGGAGGCCAAGGGCGAGATCGCGGTGACCTGGTGCTGGTGGGTGATCGCCCCGACGGTGGCCGGCGCGGTCGCGCTGGCCGCGCTGCTGGCCGGCTGACGACGCCGGCGACGGAACGAGGAGTGGCCCCGACCCTGCCGGGTCGGGGCCACTCTGACGTCCGGGGTCAGATCCCCGCGGCCACCGCCAGGTCGCGCTTGATCGCGGCCAGCAGCTCGGCGGCGCGCTCGCGGGCGCCGGGCAGCTCGTCCGCCGAGGCGACCGGGAGGACGACCTCCAGGTAGCACTTGATCTTCGGCTCGGTGCCGGACGGGCGGACCACGATCCGCGCCGCGCGCACCGCCGGGCCGCTCAGGTAGTAGCGCAGACCGTCGGTCGGCGGCAGCTCGGCCGAGCCGGTCGCCAGGTCGTCCGCGCGGTCCACGGTCAGGCCGGCCAGCTCGGTCGGCGGCTGCTCGCGCAGCCGGCGCATCGCGGCGGAGATCAGCGAGAGGTCCTGCACCCGGGCCGAGAGCTGGTCGGTGGCGTGCAGGCCGTGGGTCAGCGCCAGCTCGTCGAGCAGGTCGGTCAGGCTCCGGCCGTCCCGCTTCAGCCCGGCCGCCAGCTCGGCGACCAGCAGGGCGGCGGTGACGCCGTCCTTGTCGCGCACGCCCGCCGGGTCGACGCAGTAGCCGAGCGCCTCCTCGTAGCCGTAGCGCAGGCCCTCGGCGCGGGAGATCCACTTGAAGCCGGTCAGCGTCTCGGCGTAGGGCAGGCCGGCCGCCTCGGCGATCCGGCCGAGCAGGGTGGAGGAGACGATCGTGGTGGCGAAGGTGCCGGCGGCCCGCTTGGCGACCAGCGCGGCGCCCAGCAGCACGCCCACCTCGTCACCGCGCAGCATCCGCCAGCCGGCCGGGGCGGTGGCGTCCGGCACGGCCACCGCGCAGCGGTCGGCGTCCGGGTCGTTGGCGATCACCAGGTCCGGGCCGTGCTCGGCCGCGGTGGCGAAGGCCAGGTCCATCGCGCCCGGCTCCTCCGGGTTGGGGAAGGCCACGGTCGGGAAGTCCGGGTCCGGCTCGGCCTGCGCGGCGACCACGGTCGGGGCGGCGAAGCCGGCCTGCTTGAACGCGGCCACCAGGACGTCCCGGCCGACCCCGTGCAGCGGGGTGTAGACCACGTCGAGGTCGCGCGGACCGCCCTCCTCGACCACGGTGACGGCGCGGGCCAGGTAGGCGTCGATGACGTCCTGGCCGAGCACCTGCCAGCCCTCGGCGGCCAGCGGGACGTCGGCCAGCGAGGCGATCGCGTCGATCTCGGCGGCGATCCCGGCGTCGGCCGGCGGGACGATCTGCGAGCCGTCGCCCAGGTAGACCTTGTAGCCGTTGTCCCGCGGCGGGTTGTGGCTGGCGGTGACCATCACGCCGGCCGCGGCGCCCAGGTGGCGGATGGCGAAGGCCAGCACCGGGGTGGGGAGCGGGTGCGGCAGCAGCGCGGCGCGCAGGCCGGCGCCGACCATCACGGCGGCGGTGTCGCGGGCGAAGTCGTACGACTTGTGCCGGGCGTCGTAGCCGACCACCACCAGGTCGCCGGCGTTCTGCGCGCGCAGGTAGCCGGCCAGGCCGGCGGCGGCGCGGATGACCACCGCGCGGTTCATCCGCATCGGGCCGGCGCCGAGCTCACCGCGCAGGCCCGCGGTGCCGAACTGGAGGCGGTCGGCGAACCGCTCGGCCAGCTCGGCCAGGGCCGCGTCGCCCGCCGGGGCCTCGGCGGTGGCCAGCAGCGCGGCCAGCTCCTCGCGGGTCTCCGGGTCGGGGTCCTCGGCCAGCCACTGGTGGGCCCGGGTGAGGAAGTCGGGGGTGCTTGCCATCTGCTGCCTACTCCGGTTGAGGGTCGGGGTGGAGAGTCGGGGTGGAGAACGGTGGGGAACACCGAGAACGGGGCTGCCCACAGCGCCGCGGCACTGTGGGCAGCCCCCGAGCTTCAGGAAGCCCCGTGGGTCAGATCCGCTCGAGGACCTTCGCCAGCAGCGCGCCCATGCGCTCGGCGGAGGCCTTGCCGGCCTCCAGCACCTCTTCGTGGTTGAGCGGCTCGCCGGTGATACCGGCGGCCAGGTTGGTCACCAGGGAGATGCCCAGCACCTCGGCGCCGGCCTCGCGGGCGGCGATCGCCTCCAGGGTGGTCGACATGCCGACCAGCTCGCCACCGAGCACCCGGGCCATGTTGACCTCGGCCGGGGTCTCGTAGTGCGGGCCGCGGAACTGGACGTAGACGGCCTCGTCCAGGCTCGGGTCGACCTCGCGGCAGAGCGCGCGCAGCCGCTTCGAGTAGAGGTCGGTGAGGTCGACGAAGTTGGCGCCGACGATCGGGGAGTCCGCGGTCAGGTTGATGTGGTCGCTGATCAGCACCGGCTGACCGGGCTCCCAGCCCTGGCGCAGGCCACCGCAGCCGTTGGTCAGCACGATGGTCTGGCAGCCGGCGGCCACGGCGGTGCGCACACCGTGCACCACGGTGGCCACGCCGTGGCCCTCGTAGTAGTGGTTGCGACCGAGGAAGATCAGCGCGAGCTTGTCGCCGATCCGCACCGAGCGGATCTTGCCGGCGTGGCCGGCGACGGCGGGGGCGGGGAAGCCCGGCAGATCGGTGACCGGGAATTCGGCCAGCGTCTCGCCCAGGGCGTCGGCCGCCGGCACCCAGCCGGAGCCCATCACCAGGGCGACGTCGTGGCGCTCGGCACCGGTCAGCTCGCGCAGGCGGGCAGCGGCGGCCTGAGCGGCGGCATAGGGGTCGGCGGACACGGCGGTCTCAGGAGATGCGTTCACATCCGCGAGGATAGACAAGAAATTCCTACGCGCGTAGACATAACGGCCAGGCCTTGCCGGATTGTTACCCGGAACACCCGGAACCAGGGGTTCTGTCCTGGTCTGTCCATCCGCCGACTGAGATGAAACCGGCTGGTCAGCAGGTGGTCAGGGGCTGTTCACGCGGTTCTGTGCGTGTGCACGCTCCGGCGTGTCCGGCGGGGTGTGCGAGCGAGCGGTTCTGTGTGTGCGCACGCTTCGATCTGTTCACATGATCCTGTGCGTGTGCACGCTTCGAGGTGTTGGAGTGGTCCTGTGCGCGTACACGCTTCGACGTGCTCGCGCCATCCCGTGCGTGTACACGCGTCAGCACGGCCGGTGGCGCAGGTCCAGTACATAGTCGTCGGGCGCGCCGGCGCTCTCCGCGGCGTCCGCGATCAGGCCCAGGTATCGGGCGGCGGGTAGGCCGCCCTCGTAGTCGTTCAGCACGTAGGTCCAGACCGGGATGTCGCCGTCCAGTGTGTGCGCACGCAACCGGATCTTGCGGTAGATGCCGAGCTGCAGGCCCTCCCAGCGGTCCAGGCCCTCCTCGTCCATCGGCGCCACGTCGTAGAGCGAGACGAAGACCTGCTCCTTCTCGTCCTCCACCACGGTGGCCAGCGAGCCCTCCCAGCCGAGCTGCTCGCCGCCGAAGGTCAGTCGCCAGCCGTCCAGCCAGCCGGTGCCGCGCAGTGGTGAGTGCGGGGCGCGCCGGCTCATCTGCCGGGCATCGAGGTTCGTGGCGTACGCGGCGTAGAGCGACATGGGCGTCAGCCTACGGGAGTCGGCGGCCGGCGCTCGGGGACGGGGTGTGCCGCTGGTCACAGCGCGCCGCCGTGACGGTGCTCACAAACGGCTGGTGGAGTGCACAAATCAAAGGCCCCGTGGTCGCGCCGAACTCGGCGTGCGGGACAATGGTCGATGTGACTCGGATCGTGATCATCGGTGGCGGACCCGGCGGATACGAGGCGGCCCTGGTGGCGGCCCAGCTCGGCGCGGAGGTGACCGTCGTCGACCGCGACGGTCTGGGTGGATCGGCGGTGCTGACGGACTGCGTGCCGTCCAAGACGCTGATCGCCACCGCCGAGGTGATGACCGGGTTCGACAGCTCCTACCAGGAGCTCGGGATCACTCTCGCCTGCGCCGCCGAACGCGCGATCAGCGTCGACCTGGGCAAGGTCAACCGCCGGGTGAAGCGGCTGGCGATCGCCCAGTCGCACGACATCACCCAGTCGGTCACCCGGTCCGGGGTCACCATCCTGCGTGGCACGGGCCGGCTCGGCCCGGGCGGCCAGGCGGTGGACGGCTCGCGCGAGGTGCTGGTCGAGGAGTCGGACGGCACCGTCCGCTCGCTGCGCGCCGACGCCGTGCTGATCGCCACCGGCGCGCACCCGCGCGAGCTGCCGGACGCCCGGCCGGACGGCGAGCGGATCCTCACCTGGACCCAGGTCTACGACCTGGACGAGCTGCCGCGCGAGCTGATCGTGGTCGGCTCCGGCGTCACCGGCGCCGAGTTCGCCGGCGCCTACCAGGCGCTCGGCTCCAAGGTCACCCTGGTCTCCAGCCGCGACCGGGTGCTGCCGGGCGAGGACCCGGACGCCGCCGAGGTGCTGGAGGACGTCTTCCGCCGGCGCGGCATGAACGTGATGAGCCGCGCCCGGGCCGAGGCCGTCAAGCGGGTGGGCGACCGGGTCGAGGTGACCCTGGGCGACGGCACGGTGATCAGCGGCACGCACTGCCTGATGGCCGTCGGTTCGATCCCCAACACCGCGGACATGGGCCTGGAGGAGGCCGGGGTCAAGCTCAACGACTGGGGCCAGGTCCAGGTCGACCGGGTCTCCCGCACCAGCGCCCCCGGCGTCTACGCGGCCGGCGACTGCACCGGCGTCTTCATGCTCGCCTCGGTCGCCGCGATGCAGGGACGGATCGCGATGTACCACGCGCTCGGCGACGCGGTGCAGCCGCTCAACCTGAAGACCGTCTCCTCGAACGTCTTCACCGACCCGGAGATCGCCACCGTCGGTTACACCGCGGCGGACGTCTCCTGCGGAAAGATGGACGCGGTCGAGGTCAAGCTGCCGCTCCGGGGCAACCCGCGGGCCAAGATGCAGGGCATCCGGGACGGCTTCGTGAAGCTCTTCTGCCGCCCGGGCACCGGCATCGTGGTGGGCGGCGTCGTGGTCGCCCCGCGCGCCAGCGAGCTGATTCACTCGATCTCGCTCGCGGTGGACAACAACTTGACGGTCGAGCAGGTGGCGAGCGCCTTCACGGTCTACCCGTCGGTGTCCGGTTCGACCGCCGAAGCGGCCCGCCAGCTGCACATTCGCAAGCGGGCCGAGAGCGAATCCTGACCGTTTCACCCGCGCGCGCGGGCGGTTCCTCCGGACGGCCGGGGGCACGCCCGCGTGTGGCGGCGCACATTGTACGGTCGCACGCCGCAGTTGCGTGAGCAGATCCGGCTACTAGCGGCAAACGCCTGAAAGCGGACGGTCAGGGGGGTTACCGTCGGTTCTGTGTTTGCTGCAGAACGTCGCCAGTTGATCCTCGAAATGGTGCGCGCCAACGGAGCCGTGTCGCTCCGCGAGCTGGCCCGCGTCGTCCAGACCTCCGAAGTGACCGTACGTCGAGACGTCCGGGCTCTGGAGGCCGAAGGGCTGCTCGACCGCCGGCACGGCGGCGCGGTGCTCCCCGGAGGCTTCAGCCGGGAGCCCGGCTACCCGCAGAAGACCCACCTCGCCGCCGCCGAGAAGAGCGCCATCGCCGATCTCGCGGCGGGGCTCGTCGAGGAGGGCGACGCGGTCGTCATCGGCGCGGGCACCACCACCCAGGAGCTGGCCCGCCGGCTCGCCCGGGTGCCAGGGCTCACCGTGGTCACCAACTCCCTCCTGGTCGCCCAGGCGCTCGCGCACGCCAACCGGGTGGAGGTGGTGATGACCGGCGGCACCCTACGGGGTTCCAACTACGCCCTGGTCGGCAGCGGTGCCGAGCAGTCGCTGCACGGGCTGCGGGTCTCCAAGGCCTTCATCTCGGGCAGCGGGCTCACCGCCGAACGCGGCCTGTCCACCACCAACATGCTCTCCGCCAGCGTGGACCGGGCCCTGGTCCAGGCGGCCGGGGAGGTGATCGTGCTCGCCGACCACACCAAGCTCGGCGCGGACACCATGTTCCAGACCGTGCCGACGGAGGCGATCACCCGCCTGGTCACCGACGAGCACACGGCCGGTCAGGACCCGACCGCTCGCGAGCTGGACGCGCTCGCCGACTGCGGGGTGCAGATCTCGGTCGCCCCGCTGGGGCTGACCGCCGAGCCGCCGGGGCACGGCGGCCTGGCCCCGCATCCGCCCGGTCCGGCCGTCCCGCGCCGCGCCACCGGGCCGGCGCCCGCCGCCCCGCTGCCCGGCCAGCGCCGACCCGGCGCGCACGGCGGTCCGCCGCCCGGCCACCTGCCGACCCGGCTGGCCGGGGCGCGCTGAAACGGACGTGGCCCGCCGGCCCGGGAAAGTCCGGGAACCAGCGGGCCACCGAGTGAGCGTGCTGCTCGATCAGTCCTTGATCTCGCAGAGTGCCGCGCCACTGCTGACGCTGGCGCCGACCTCGGCGGTGAGGCCGGTGATGGTGCCGGCCTTGTGCGCGTTGAGCGGCTGCTCCATCTTCATGGCCTCCAGGACGATGATCAGGTCGCCCTCGGCGACCGTCTGACCCTCCTCGACGGCGACCTTGACGATGGTGCCCTGCATCGGCGAGGCGAGGGTGTCACCGCTGACCGCGGAGCCGGCCTTCTTCGCACCGACCCGGCGCTTGGCCTTGCCCGTCGCCGCACCGGCCGCGGGCGCGGCCGAGACACCGAGCGAGGACGGCAGCGAGACCTCGATCCGCTTGCCGCCGACCTCGACGACCACGGTCTCCCGGCCGTCGGGCTCCTCGCCCTCGACCGCGCCACCGCTGAACGGCGGGATGGTGTTGTCGAAGTCGGTCTCGATCCAGCGGGTGTAGACGCTGAACGGGCCGTCGGACCCGTGGACCTCCGGCGCGAAGGCGGGGTCGCTCACCACGGCCTGGTGGAAGGGGATGGCGGTGGCCATGCCCTCGACCTTGAACTCGGCCAGCGCGCGGCGGGCCCGCTCCAGGGCCTGCTTGCGGTCACGGCCGGTGACGATCAGCTTGGCGAGCAGCGAGTCCCAGGCGGGGCCGATCACCGAGCCGCTCTCCACGCCGGAGTCCAGCCGCACGCCCGGGCCGGACGGCGGGGCGAACAGCGTCACCGTGCCGGGAGCGGGCAGGAAGTTGCGGCCCGGGTCCTCGCCGTTGATCCGGAACTCGAAGGAGTGGGCGCGGATCGCCGGGTCGTCGTAGCCGAGCTCCTCGCCGTCGGCGATCCGGAACATCTCGCGGACCAGGTCCAGGCCGGTGACCTCCTCGGTGACCGGGTGCTCGACCTGCAGGCGGGTGTTGACCTCCAGGAAGGAGATCGTGCCGTCGAGGGCGACCAGGAACTCGCAGGTC
This sequence comes from Kitasatospora sp. NPDC052896, assembly GCF_044547075.1. Taxonomy (NCBI): domain Bacteria; kingdom Bacillati; phylum Actinomycetota; class Actinomycetes; order Kitasatosporales; family Streptomycetaceae; genus Kitasatospora; species Kitasatospora sp. NPDC052896. The sequence goes on along the minus strand of NZ_JBITZU010000001.1, from coordinate 62,249 downwards.
CCGGCGCCGACGTAGCCGGCCTCGCGCAGGATCGCCTTGGACGCCCGGTACAGCTCGGCGTTCTGCTCCTCGGTCAGGAACGGCGCGGGGGCCTCCTCGACCAGCTTCTGGTGGCGGCGTTGGAGGGAGCAGTCGCGGGTGGAGACCACCACGACGTTGCCGTGCTGGTCGGCCAGGCACTGGGTCTCGACGTGACGCGGGTTGTCGAGGTAGCGCTCGACGAAGCACTCGCCGCGACCGAAGGCGGCGACCGCCTCGCGGACCGCCGACTCGTAGAGCTCGGGGATCTCCTCCAGGGTGCGGGCGACCTTGAGGCCGCGACCGCCGCCGCCGAAGGCCGCCTTGATCGCGACCGGCAGGCCGTGCTCGGTGGCGAAGGCGACGACCTCGTCCGGCCCGGTGACCGGGTCGGGGGTGCCGGCGACCAGCGGCGCGCCGGCGCGCTGGGCGACGTGCCGGGCGGTGACCTTGTCGCCGAGGTCGCGGATGGCCTGCGGGGGCGGGCCGATCCAGGTCAGGCCGGCGTCCAGGACGGCCTGGGCGAATTCGGCGTTCTCGGAGAGGAAGCCGTAGCCGGGGTGGACCGCGTCGGCGCCGGAGTCGGCGGCGGCCTTGAGCACCTTGGCGATGTCCAGGTAACTGGTCGCGGGGGTGTCGCCGCCGAGCGCGTAGGCCTCGTCGGCGGCGCGGACGTGCAGCGCGTCCCGGTCGGGCTCGGCGTAGACGGCGACGCTGGCGATTCCGGCGTCCGAGCAGGCCCTGGCGACGCGGACGGCGATTTCTCCGCGGTTGGCGATGAGCACCTTGCGCACTGTGGCTCCCTTCTTGAACCTCGTTGAGTCTAGGGATGACGTGGTAGTACCGGCGAGTAGCCCCAAGTGGTGAGCTTGCCCACACGGAGGGTGACCTGGCTTGCGGCGGGTCCGCGGTGGGGACCGCGGGGGACCGCAGGGGGAAACCGTACGCGGCGCGCTTCGATCTTGCTGGACTTCCACCGAAGCCGTGGTCGACCGCCACCGCCCGGGCGGTTCCGAGCCGTGAGACCGCAGGTCCGGGGTCTCACGCCCAGAGGTCGGTGATCCGGACGTCCAGTTCGCCCAGCAGCCGACGCAGCAGCGGCAGCGAGAGGCCGATCACGTTCCCGTGGTCGCCCTCGATCCCGTCGACGAACGGCGCCGAGCGGCCGTCCAGGGTGAACGCCCCGGCCACCTGGAGCGGCTCGCCGGAGGCGACGTAGCTGGCCACCTCCGCGTCGTCCGGGGTGCCGAAGTGGACCGTGGTCGAGGCGGTGGCCGAGGCCCGCCGCCCGTTCGCGGTGTCGATCACGCAGTGCCCGGTGCGCAGCACGCCGGACCGTCCGCGCATCGACCGCCAGCGCTCCAGCGCCTCGGCGGCGTCGGCCGGCTTGCCGAGCGCGCGGCCGTCCAGCTCCAGCACCGAGTCGCAGCCGATCACCAGCTCGGCGTCCGCCAGCTCCGCCGCCACCGCGGTCGCCTTGGCCTCGGCGAGCACCAGGGCCAGCTCGGCGGGGGTGGTGGCGGTCAGGGCGTCCTCGTCCACGCCACTGACGATCACCCGCGGGTCGAGCCCCGCCTGACGGAGCAGGCCGAGCCGGGCGGGGGAGGCGGAGGCGAGGACGAGCGTGCGGCGGTCGGTCATGGCGCTCAGCCTAGGGCCTGCCCCTACCGCCCCCGCCACCCCTACCGCCCCCGCCACCCCTATCGGGTCCTAACCCGCCCAGCCCGAGGTGCGCCAGGCGTTCGGACCGGGTCGGGGGGTGGGGCGCAGGCGGCGGCCGTAGTCGCGCCAGGGGGAGGCCGGGCCGCCCGCCGCGCCACGGGCCGCCTCGGCGGCGGCCTGTGCGGCGGCGGCCCGGGCTGAGACCACCGCCAGGACGGTGGCCAGCTCCTCGGGGGTCGGCTGCCCGTGCAGCACCTGGATGGGGGGCATCAGGGAGTCCTCTTCCGTCCGTCTCGTCGGCGGGCCGGTCTCTTCGGCGAGCCGGTGTCTACAGGGGAATGTTCCCGTGCTTCCGGGGCGGCAGCACCTCGCGCTTGCCGCGCAGCGCCCGCAGGCCGCGGACGATCTGCCGCCGGGTGTCGGACGGCGCGATCACCGCGTCGACGTAGCCGCGCTCGGCCGCCAGGTACGGGTTGAGCAGGGTGTCCTCGTACTCGGCGAGCAGCTCGGCCCGCCGGGCGTCGGCGTTGTCCACCGCCGCCGCCTCGGCCAGCTCGCGCCGGTAGACGATGTTGACCGCGCCCTGCGCGCCCATCACGGCGATCTGCGCGGTGGGCCAGGCCAGGTTGAGGTCGGCGCCCAGGTGCTTGGAGCCCATCACGTCGTAGGCGCCGCCGAAGGCCTTGCGGGTGATCACGGTGATCAGCGGCACGGTGGCCTCGGCGTAGGCGTAGATCAGCTTGGCGCCGCGGCGGATGATGCCGTCCCACTCCTGACCGGTGCCGGGCAGGAAGCCGGGCACGTCCACGAAGGTGAGCACCGGGATGTTGAAGCTGTCGCAGGTCCGCACGAAGCGGGCGGCCTTCTCGCTGGCCGCGATGTCCAGGCAGCCGGCCAGGTCCATCGGCTGGTTCCCGACGATGCCGACCGGGTGCCCCTCGACCCGGCCGAAGCCGGTGATGATGTTGCCGGCGTAGAGCGGCTGAGTCTCCAGGAACTCACCGTCATCGAGCACGTGCTCGATGACCTTGTGCATGTCGTACGGCTGGTTGGCCGAGTCCGGGATGAGCGTGTCGAGTTCGAGGTCCTGCTCGGTGACCGTGAGGTCGGCCTCCTCGGGGTAGGCCGGCGGGTCCGTCAGGTTGTTCGACGGCAGGTACGAGAGCAGGTTCTTGACGTACTCGACGGCCTCCTTCTCGTCGGCGGCCAGGTAGTGCGCGTTGCCCGACTTGGTGTTGTGCGCCCGCGCGCCGCCCAGCTCCTCCATGCCGACGTCCTCGCCGGTCACCGTCTTGATCACGTCCGGGCCGGTGATGAACATGTGCGAGGTCTGATCGGCCATCACCACGAAGTCGGTGATCGCGGGGGAGTAGACCGCGCCGCCCGCGCAGGGGCCCATGATCAGTGAGATCTGCGGGATCACACCCGAGGCGTGCACGTTGCGGCGGAAGATCTCGCCGTACAGGCCGAGCGAGACCACGCCCTCCTGGATCCGGGCGCCGCCGGAGTCGTTGATCCCGACCACCGGGCAGCCGGTCTTCAGCGCGAAGTCCATCACCTTGACGATCTTCTCGCCGAAGACCTCGCCGAGCGAGCCGCCGAAGACCGTGAAGTCCTGGGCGAAGACCGCGACCTGACGGCCGTCCACGGTGCCGTAGCCGGTCACCACGCCGTCGCCGTACGGCCGGTTCTTCTCCTGGCCGAAGTTGGTCGAGCGGTGCCGGGCGAACTCGTCGAACTCCACGAAGGAGCCCTCGTCCAGCAGCTCCCGAACCCGCTCACGGGCCGTCAGCTTGCCCTTGGCGTGCTGCTTCTCGACCGCGGTGGCGGAGCCGGAGTGCACCGCCTGGTCCAGCCGGCGGCGCAGGTCGGCGAGCTTGCCGGCGGTGGTGTGCGGGTCCAGGGCCGGATCGGCCGGACTGGTGGTGGGGAGCGATGCGGCCTCGGACATCCCGTGGAGTTCCTCACTCGAAAGAGTCGCGGTACAGAGGGGCGGCGACGGAGTCCGGGCAGGACGGTGCCGGGACTACCGCGCAGTAGCGTAGCCACGGCCGGACAGTTGTCGTTATGGCCAGCGACACAGTGTGTTAACGCTCGTTCTGCGGGACGATGGGTCGGCCTACGGCTACCCGCCGTGGCCAAGCCCTAGGGTAGGGGCCATGACCGAGCCGGATCGCCCCCGCCGCAGCGGACTTCGTGGTTTCGGCCACGACGGACCGTCCCCCTGGACCGACCTCGACCGTCCCCCGCTGGACGCGGCCGCGCTCCGCCACGACCTGCTGCTCCCGGACGCGCTCTGGACGGCGCTGGACGTGGTCACCGAGACCGGCTCCACCAACACCGACCTGACCGCCCGGGCCAGGGCCGGCGAGGCCGAGGGCGCGGTGCTGATCGCCGAGCGGCAGAACGCCGGGCGCGGGCGGCTGGACCGGCGGTGGGCCGCCCCGGCCCGTTCCGGCCTCTTCCTCTCCGTGCTGCTGCGCCCGCGGGTGCCGCGCGAGCGGCTGGGCTGGCTGCCGATCCTGGTCGGGGTGGCGGCCGCCAGCACGATCGCCCGGGTGGCCGGCGTGGAGATCGGCCTGAAGTGGCCGAACGACCTGCAGGTCGAGGTGGCCGGCGAGGAGCGCAAGCTGGGCGGCATCCTCACCGAGCTGAGCGGTGACGCGGTGGTGGCCGGCCTCGGTCTGAACGTCTCGCTGCGCGCCGACGAGCTGCCGGTGCCGACCGCGACCTCGCTGGCCCTGGCGGGCGCCGAGGTCACCGACCGGACCACGCTGCTGCGCGCGCTGCTGCGCGAGTTCGCCGAGCTGTACCGGGAGTGGCAGGACGCGGCGGGCGACCCGCACGCCAGCGGGCTGCTGCCGGCGTACGCCGCCCGGTGCAGCACGCTCGGCCGCGAGGTGCTGGTCCAGCTGCCCGGCGAGCGCGAACTGCGCGGCGAGGCGGTGGCGGTGGACGGCGACGGCCGGCTGGTGGTGCGCACCCCGGACGGCACCCGCCAACCGGTCGGCGCGGGCGACGTGTTGCACGTCAGGCCGCAGCCCAAGCAGGGCTGAAGCAGGGCTGAAGCAGGGGTGCTCGGGTCCGGATGCCCCGGATCGGGCGATTCCGTGCGACCATTCCACCTGGCAACGGTGTGAGGCGCGCCACTGTCGGACCGACGGTGCCGGCCTCACCGCGGAAGCAGGACATCGAGGCAAGTGCGACGACCGCACGGGGACGGACCGGTGGCAGACGAGGACGGCAGGCACCAGCCGGAGGACAGCCCGAACGGCGACGGCCCGAACGGTGACAACGGTCAGAGCGGCCAGAACGGCAACGGGGGCCCCGAGGAGGCGGACCACACCGTCGCGCTCGATCTGGAGCGGCTGATCCTGGGGGCGCCGCGCCGCTACACCCCCTACCAGGCGGCCCGCACGGCCGAGGTGCCGATGGAGTTGGCCACCCGGTTCTGGCGGGCGATGGGCTTCCCGGACATCGGCCAGTCCCGGGCGCTCAACGACGGTGACGTGATCGCGCTGCGCCGGCTGGCCGGCCTGGTGGAGTCCGGGCTGATCAGCGAGTCGATGGCGATCCAGGTGGCCCGGTCGACCGGGCAGACCACCGCTCGGCTGGCCGGCTGGCAGATGGACACCTTCCTGGAGAACCTGACCCAGCCGGTCGAGCCGGGGATGACCCGGGCCGAGGTCGCCTACCCGCTGGTCGAGCTGCTGCTGCCGGAGCTGGAGCAGTTCCTGGTCTACGTCTGGCGCCGGCAGCTGGCCGCGGTCACCGGCCGGGTGGTGCAGGCCGCCGACGACGTCGAGATCACCAGCGGTCGGCTGGCGGTCGGCTTCGCGGACCTGGTCGGCTTCACCCGGCTCTCCCGGCGGCTGGAGGAGGAGGAGCTGGGCTCGCTGGTGGAGACCTTCGAGTCCACCTGCGCCGACCTGATCGCCGGTCAGGGCGGCAGGCTGATCAAGACCCTGGGCGACGAGATCCTCTACGTCTCCGAGGACCCGGTGACCGCGGCCGAGATCGCGCTCAGCCTGGTCGAGACGCTGACCGAGGAGGAGAGCATCCCCGCGCTGCGGGTCGGCATGGCCTTCGGCACGGTCACCTCGCGGATGGGCGACGTCTTCGGTACCACGGTCAACCTGGCCAGCCGGCTGACCTCGATCGCGCAGAAGGACGCGGTGCTGATCGACGGTGAGTTCGCCGCCGCGCTGGAGCAGGCCGGGGCGGCCTCCCGGGGTGGCGCGGACGGCTCCGGGACGGCCCAGGCCCAGCTGGCCGAGGCGCTCGCGGCGGCCTCCGGGACGCCACTCGGCACGCTGGGGCAGCGGGCCGGGGAGGTCGAGGCGGCCGGCGGGCCGCGCTTCCAGCTGCACCCGATGTGGCGCCGGCCGGTGCGCGGGCTCGGGCTGGTCGAGCCGTGGCTGCTGGCCCGCCGGACCAAGGGGCCGCACGGCTGACGGCGGCCGGCGCGCGGCCGATCGCCCGATCGCCGCCCGCCGCTCACCCGGTCGGCCCAAGCCCCACCGTTCTCCACGAACCGGGCATATCCTCAGCAAACACCCCTACGCTGGTGCCTGGGCCGGAATGGTGACCGTTCCCGGAACGGTGCTGCGGCAGGACGGTAGGGGCGAGCGTGGGCGGTGCGCAGGTGATGGCGGAACTCGGACACCCAGAACCGGCCCCGGGCCCGGCGGCCCCGGGCGAGGGCAGTGCCGCCGGGCCGGACCAGGTGACGGCCGTCGGCCTGGACCACCGGTTGCAGGCCGTGGTCGAGCTGGCCCAGGACATGGCCGGCGCGCAGAGCGCCCTGGAGGCGGTCCGGTCCGCCGCCGGCCGGGCCACCGAGGCGCTGGAGGCCACCATGGCGGCGATCTCGGTCTGGGACCGGGAGTCCGGCCGGCTGCGGGTCCTGGTCAACCACGGGGAGCTGGCCGCCGGGGAGGAGGAGATCCCGGAGGACGAGTCCTACCCGGTGGCCGACTTCCCGGAGATCGTCACCTATCTGGAGGAGCACTGGAGCACCGGCCGGCTGCCGCGCGCCTGGGTGCAGACCGCCGATGACCTGGTGCCGCACGCCGTCCACGCGCATCCGGGCGCGGGCGCGTTCTGTCAGCAGCGCGCCGCCGGTCTGCGCCGGCGCGGGCGGTCCTGCTGCCTGGTGGCCCCGATCGTGCTGCACGGCCAGGCCTGGGGCGAGCTCTACCTGGCCCGCGGCGAGGGGCTGCCGGTCTTCACCGAGTCGGACGCCCAGTACGCCACCCTGCTGGCGGCGCAGATCTCGGCCGGGCTCGCGCAGACCGAGCGGCTCGCCGACCTGCGCCGGCTGGCCTACACCGACCCGCTGACCGGACTGGCCAACCGGCGCGCGGTGGACGCCCGGCTGGAGGCCGCGCTGGCCACCCACAACCGCGACAACACCGTGGTCACCCTGGTGGTCTGCGACGTCAACGGGCTCAAGCGGATCAACGACCAGCACGGCCACGAGATGGGCGACCGGCTGCTGGAACGGTTCGCCAACCAGCTCTCGATGGCCGGTGCCAGGCTGCCCGGCTCGCTGGCCGCGCGGCTCGGCGGCGACGAGTTCTGCCTGCTGGCGGAGGGCCAGAAGGCCGACCAGGTGGTCGCGGTGGCCGAGGAGCTGTGCGCCCGCGCGCTGCAGCTGGCCGACGGGGAGGGGGTGGCCTGCGGGATCGCCTCGACCGGCGACTCGATCGGCCCGGTCTCCACCCCCGCCCGGCTGTTCCGGCTGGCCGACGCGGCGCAGTACCGGGCCAAGGCGGCCCGGTCGGCCCACCCGGTGGTGGCCGGCCGCAGCCACGGCCCGGGCCTGGAACCCGATCCGACCGTGCTGCTCGCCGACGCCGCCGACCCGCGGCACCGCGCGGACGGCCGGGGCCGGCCCGGCCCGGTCGCCGGTCGCGGCCCGCACGGCGACCGCCGTCGGATCCGCGGCGCCGCGCACAGCGCCGACCCGGGGCAGCTGCTGACCGGCGTGCTCGGCGCGCTGGACCAGCAGGAGGGCACCCTCCGGCTCAGCCACCCCGCCGACACCCTGGGCCGGCTGACCACCGTCGCGGAGACCGCGGCCCGGCTGCTGGACGCGGTGGCTTGGTGGGTCTCCTACGTGCCGCCCGGCTCGCAGCTGATGCGCACCACGCAGCACGCCGTCTACCGGATGACCAAGGGGCCGTCCGCCTACGGCGAGAACGCGGTGTCACCGGGTGCGGCCCGCCGGGCGGAGGACCAGCGCGCCCGGATCGAGGCCCCGGACGCCGTCTTCGACCTGCGCCACTACCCGCTGACCCGGCGCGCGGTGCGCGGCGGCAGCTTCGCGCTGCGCACCGGCACGCCGGGCAACGACCCGGCCGAGGAGGCGGTCCTGGTGGTCGGCGGCTACCGGGGGATGGTCGCGGCGGGTGGTGCCAATCCGGCCGGCGGCTGGCTGTTGGAGCTGTTCGCGGACGACTCCACGCTGCCGCTCGGTCAGATCGCGCCGGCCCTGCGCACCCTGGTCGCGGTGGCGCTGTCCGGTCCGGCCTCACCGCCGCCGAGCTGACGGCGGTCTCAGCCGATCCGGTCCGGCCGGGTGTAGACGTTGGCGCGCTCCCCGCGCAGGAAGCCGACCAGGGTGAGCCCCAGCTCCTCGGCCAGGTCCACCGCGAGCGAGGAGGGCGCGGAGACCGCGGCGAGCAGCGGCAGCCCGGCCAGCGCGGCCTTCTGGGTCAGCTCGAACGAGGCCCGGCCGCTGACCAGCAACAGGTGGCCGGTGAGCGGCAGCCGGCCCTCGCGCAGTGCCCAGCCGACCACCTTGTCCACCGCGTTGTGCCGGCCGACGTCCTCGCGGGCGCAGAGCAGCTCGCCGTCCGGCCCGAACAGGCCGGCCGCGTGCAGGCCGCCGGTGCTCTCGAAGGTGCGCTGGGCGGCCCGCAGCCGGTCCGGCAGCGCGTAGAGCAGCTCGGGACGGACGGTCAGCGGGTCGTCGGCGGGCTTCCAGCGGACGTGGGTGCGCACCGCGTCCACGGTGTCCCGGCCGCAGAGCCCGCAGGCGCTGGTGGTGAGCAGGTTGCGGTGGGCGGAGAGCGGCAGCGGACGGTCGCCGCGCAGCGTCGCGTCCACGATGTTGTAGCTGTTCGCGCCGGAGCCGTTCCCGCCGGAGCCGTTCGCCCCGTCCGGGTCGGTGCCGGCGCAGTAGCGCAGGGCGGCCAGCTGCTCGGCCTCGTGCAGCAGGCCCTCGCCCACCAGGAAGCCCGCCACCAGGTCGAAGTCCTGGCCCGGGGTGCGCATGGTGACGGTGAGTGGCTCGCCGCCGATCCGGATCTCCAGCGGCTCCTCGGCGGCCAGCGCGTCCGGCCGCAGCCCCCGCTCGGTCCCGTGCAGCCGTACCACCCGTCGCCGTGCCGTCGCCCGTGCCATGCCGTCCGCCTTCCGCCGCTGCCGTTCTCCCTCCAGGATGGGGCACGGAGCATCGTGCGATCCTCTGGTTGTCATATCTCCATTCAGCTGATCTGATAGTGCATATGGATATGCACAGTGCTGTGGCCCCCGACGCGCCCCTCGTCCAGGTCGGCAAGGCCGACGTCAGTGCCGAGGACGTGCTCGCCGTCGCGCGGGGCAACGCCCGGGTCGAGATCGGCCCCGACTCGCTGGCCGAAATGGCCGCCTCCCGCGCCCGGATCGACGCCCTGGCCGCCGAGCCGCGGCCGGTCTACGGCGTCTCCACCGGGTTCGGCGCGCTCGCCGTCCGGCACATCAGCCCCGAGCTGCGCGCCCAGCTGCAGCGCTCGCTGGTCCGCTCGCACGCGGCCGGCATGGGCCCGGCCGTCGAGCGCGAGGTCACCCGCGCGCTGATGTTCCTGCGCATGAAGACCCTGGCCTCCGGCCGCACCGGGGTCCGCCCGCTGGTCGCCGAGACCATGGCGGCGCTGCTCAACGCCGGCATCACCCCGGTGGTCCGCGAGTACGGCTCGCTCGGCTGCTCCGGCGACCTCGCGCCGCTCTCGCACTGCGCGCTGGTGCTGATGGGCGAGGGTGTCGCGTACGGCCCGGACGGCGTCGAGCGCCCGGCCGGCGAGCTGCTCGCCGAGGCCGGCATCACCCCGGTCGAGCTGCTGGAGAAGGAGGGGCTGGCCCTGATCAACGGCACCGACGGCATGCTCGGCATGCTGGTGATGGCCTGCGCCGACCTGGCCCGGCTGTTCACCACCGCCGACATCACCGCCGCGATGTCGCTGGAGGCGCTGCTCGGCACCGACAAGGTGCTCGCCCCCGAGCTGCACGGCCCGATCCGTCCGCACCCGGGCCAGGCGCTGAGCGCCGCCAACATGCTGGCCGTGCTGAGCGGCTCCGGCCTGACCGGGCACCACCAGGACGACGCCCCGCGGGTCCAGGACGCCTACTCGATCCGCTGCGCCCCCCAGGTGGCCGGTGCGGGCCGGGACACCCTGGCGCACGCCCGGCTGGTGGCCGACCGCGAGCTGGCCGCCTCGGTCGACAACCCGGTGGTGCTGCCGGACGGCCGGGTGGAGTCCAACGGCAACTTCCACGGCGCGCCGGTCGCCTACGTGCTGGACTTCCTCGCCGTCGCCACGGCCGACCTCGGCTCGATCGCCGAGCGCCGCACCGACCGGCTGCTCGACAAGGCCCGCTCGCACGGCCTGCCGGCCTTCCTGGCCGACGACCCGGGCGTGGACTCCGGTCTGATGATCGCCCAGTACACCCAGGCGGCCCTGGTCAGCGAGAACAAGCGGCTCGCCGTGCCGGCCTCGGTGGACTCGATCCCGTCCTCGGCGATGCAGGAGGACCACGTCTCGATGGGCTGGTCGGCCGCCCGCAAGCTGCGTCAGGCGATCGACAACCTGGGCCGGATCCTGGCCGTCGAGTTGACCGCCGCGGCCCGCGCGCTGGAGATCCGCGAGCAGGCGCACGCCGGCGGCGAGGGCAGCCCGCTGGCGCCGGCCACCGCCGCCGCGGTCGCGGTGGCCCGGGAGGCCGGGGTCGGCGGTGCCGGCCGGGACCGGTTCCTCGCCCCGGACCTGGCGGCGGCCGAGGAGCTGGTCGCCTCGGGCGCGCTGGTGCGCGCCGTCGAGGCGGTCACCGGGCCGCTGGCCTAGTCGTCGTTCGGGCGCGGGTGAGCGGGCCTCAGGCCCACTCGCTCCGCCCGATCCGCGAGCGCCGCTCCTCCTCCTGGCGGTCGCGGCGCTGGCCGAGCGCGGCGGCGAAGTTGACCCCGACGATCCCCGCCCAGCACAGCAGCGTCCCGGCCAGACCGCTGGTGGTGGCGATGCCGGTCAGCGGGACCGCCATCACCAGCGAGATCGGCACCATCGTGTTGCCGCCCCAGCGGCGGCGCTCGCGGCGGGGCCGGTCGGTCTCGTACGGCGCGGGACCGTACGAGGCCAGCCGCTCGCCGACCCGCTGCTCCACCCGGGCGTCCAGCCGGGCGTCGATCCGGGCGAGGAAGGAGTCGACCAGCTCCGACTCGTACTCGGCGCCGAGCTCCTTGCGGGTGTGCAGGGCGGCCTCGAGATCGCGCTTCAGTTCTGACGGGCTGTCACCGGAACGGGTTTCCATGGTGGACAGCCTGAGCCCCGGCGGGCCCCGCGGTCCAGCCGGAGGCGGCCCTCTCAGGGGGAAATCAGGGTCTCCCCGGAGGGACCCGGAGAGAGCCCCCGGACGGGCTCCGGCGTCCCGGCGGGCGAGACGTTATTGCCTGCCCGGGGCCGCTGCTGCACAGTCGAGCCGACCAGCATGGTCCGCACCTCCTCGAAGGGACCGCCGATGTCCGAGACCGCCGAGCCGTCCCTGGGCCCGTCCGCCCGTCTGCTCGACCTGTTCGACAAGCAGCGGCTGACCCCGACCCAGCGTCGGATCGCCCACGCACTGGTCCGGCACGCCGCCGAGGCGCCCTTCCTGTCCAGCGTCGAGGTGGCCGAGCTGGCCGGGGTCAGCCAGCCGTCCGTGACCCGGTTCGCGGTGGCGCTCGGCTACGACGGCTACCCGGCGCTGCGCAGGCGGCTGCGCGAGCTGGGCGGTGGCGAGCCGGCCGCGCCGGAGAGCGCCGACGAGGCGGTGCGCAACGAGCACCAGCAGGCGGTGCTGGCCGAGATCGCCCACCTGCGGCGGCTGGCCGAGCTGCTGGCCGACCCCGAGCCGATCGTCCGGGCGGCCCGACTGCTGGCCGCCTCCCGACCACTGCCGGTGCTCGGCCTGCGGGCCGCCTCGGCGCAGGCCGGCGGCTTCGCCTACTTCGCCGCGAAGGTGCACCCGGACATCCGGCTGCTGAACGAGGGCGGCAGCCTGCTCGCCGACCTGATCGAGCAGGCCGCGGCGGCCGGCGCGAGCGCGCTGCTCTGCTTCGCGCTGCCGCGCTACCCGCGCGAGCTGATGGACGCCCTGACGGTGGCCCGGGACTGCGGGCTGACCGTGGTCACCGTCGCCGACAGCGCCTTCGCGCCGGTCGCCAAGCTCTCCGACCTGATGCTGCCGGCCGAGGTGGGCACCGGCCTGGTCTTCGACACGGCCTGCGCGCCGATGGTGCTGGGCCGGGTGCTGCTGCAGAGCATGTGTGACGAACTCCCGGACGCGGAGGCCAGGTTGGAGGCCATCGAGCAGTCCGCCGCGGCCCGCGGACTGTTCCTGGAGTAGGGGTACGGACCCGCGGTGGCGGGCATCCTTCGGAGAGGTGAACGGGGGTGTCCGCGATGCGCGTGATCCACGAAATGAGACCGGTCGGCAGACTCTCCTCCGGGGCCGAGGAGTGGGCCTGTCCCAGCTGCGGCCGGCGGGTCGCGCTGGGCGGTGGGCAACCCGGGCTCACCGTGCTGGACCCGGGCGACGAGAGCGCGGTGCACATCGGCATCGTGGATCCCCGGCCGGCCGCGGGGCCGGCCGAGCGCTACGGGTTGGGCCCGGTGCAGGAGATCCCGCGCCCGACGTCGCTGCCGATGACCCCGGCGGATCCGGCCGAGACGGCCGAGCGGGACCGCGCGTGGCTGGCCGAGATCGGCATCGACTGGGACGGCGACAGCGCGGCCTGAGGCGTGCCCGCGCGCCCTGGCGGGTCGGTGCCCGGACTGATCAGATGGTGGGAGGTGGGGTCTGGTCGGCGGCCGTTTGTTTGGATATATTCAGGCCGACCGATCGTGAATGAATCTATCCGCAAGGAGGCCGGAAGCATGGTGCAGCAGACGAGCGGCCCGCGCGAGGTGCGCGCGGCCCGTGGGACCAACCTCAGCGCCCAGGGCTGGCAGCAGGAGGCCGCCCTGCGGATGCTCATGAACAACCTCGACCCCGAGGTCGCCGAGCACCCGTCCAAGCTGGTCGTCTACGGCGGCACCGGCAAGGCCGCCCGTGACTGGCGCTCGTACGACGCCATGGTGCGCACCCTGCGGACCCTGAAGCAGGACGAGACCATGCTGGTCCAGTCCGGCCGCCCGGTCGGCGTGATGCAGACCCACGAGTGGGCGCCGCGGGTGCTGATCGCCAACTCCAACCTGGTCGGTGACTGGGCCAACTGGGAGGAGTTCCGCCGGCTGGAGAGCCTCGGCCTCACCATGTACGGCCAGATGACCGCAGGTTCGTGGATCTACATCGGCACCCAGGGCATCCTCCAGGGCACCTACGAGACCTTCGCCGCCGTCGCCGCCAAGAAGTTCGGCGACAGCCTGGCCGGCACCATCACCCTCACCGCCGGCCTCGGCGGGATGGGCGGTGCCCAGCCGCTGGCCGTCACCATGAACGGCGGCGTGGCGATCTGCATCGACTGCGACCCGTCCCGGATCTCCCGCCGGATCGAACACCGCTACCTGGACGTCGAGGCCAACGACCTGGCCCACGCGCTCGACCTGGCCACCAGCGCCCGCGACCGCAGGCAGCCGCTCTCCATCGGCCTGCTCGGCAACGCCGCGGAGCTGTTCCCGCAGCTGCTCGCGATGGACGCGCCGATCGACATCGTCACCGACCAGACCAGCGCCCACGACCCGCTGAGCTACCTGCCGATCGGCGTCGACTTCGACGACATGGCGGACTACGCGGCGAGCAAGCCGGCCGAGTTCACCCAGCGCTCGCGCGAGTCGATGGCCAAGCACGTGGAGGCCATGGTCGGCTTCCAGGACAAGGGCGCCGAGGTCTTCGACTACGGCAACTCGATCCGCGGCGAGGCCCAACTCGCCGGCTACAACCGGGCGTTCGATTTCCCCGGATTCGTCCCGGCGTACATCCGCCCGCTGTTCTGCGAGGGCAAGGGCCCGTTCCGCTGGGCCGCGCTCTCCGGCGACGCCCGGGACATCCAGAAGACCGACCAGGCCGTGCTCGACCTCTTCCCGGAGAACGAGTCGCTGCACCGCTGGATCAGGATGGCCCAGGAGAAGGTGCACTTCCAGGGCCTGCCGGCGCGGATCTGCTGGCTCGGCTACGGCGAGCGCGACAAGGCCGGCGAGCGCTTCAACGACATGGTCGCCAGCGGCGAGCTCTCCGCGCCGATCGTGATCGGCCGCGACCACCTGGACTGCGGATCGGTCGCCTCGCCCTACCGGGAGACCGAGGCGATGCTGGACGGCTCGGACGCGATCGCCGACTGGCCGCTGCTCAACGCCATGGTCAACGTCGCCTCCGGCGCCTCCTGGGTCTCCATCCACCACGGCGGCGGCGTCGGCATCGGCCGCTCGATCCACGCCGGCCAGGTCACGGTGGCCGACGGCACCCCGCTGGCCGGCGAGAAGATCCGCCGGGTGCTCACCAACGACCCGGGCATGGGCGTGATCCGGCACGTGGACGCCGGCTACGACCGCGCGGTCGAGGTCGCGGACGAGCGCGGGGTTCGCGTCCCGATGGGTGAGCTGTGACCCTGGACCCCACCTCGTACCGCCGGATGTGGGCGGAGCTGCTCCCGGTGGGCCGCTCCGCCGCGTCCGGCGGCTACCGCCGGCACGCCTGGAACGCCGCCGACGCCGAGTGCCGGGCCTGGTTCGAGGAGCAGGCCCGGGCCCGCGGCCTGGCCTACGAGCTGGACCGCAACGGCAACCAGTGGGCCTGGCTCGGTGATCCCGCCGGCGACGGCGCGATCGTCACCGGCTCGCACCTGGACTCGGTGCCGGACGGCGGCGCGTACGACGGCCCGCTCGGCGTGGTCTCCTCCCTCGCGGCGGTGGACGAGCTGCGTCGCAGGGGCGCGCGGCTCGACCGGCCGCTCGCCGTGGTCAACTTCGGCGACGAGGAGGGCGCCCGGTTCGGCGTCGCCTGCGTCGGATCCCGGCTCGCCACCGGCCTGCTGACCCCGGACCAGGCCCACGAGCTGCGCGACGCCGACGGCGTCCGGCTGCCGGACGCCATGGAACGGGCCGGCCACGACCCGGCGGCGATCGGCGCCGACCCCGAGCGGCTGGCCCGGATCGGCGCCTTCGTGGAGCTGCACGTCGAGCAGGGCCGCTGGCTGACCGAGGACCAGCCGGTCGGCGTGGCCAGCGCCATCTGGCCGCACGGCCGCTGGCGCTTCGACTTCCACGGCGAGGCCAACCACGCGGGCACCACCCGGATCGACGACCGCCGCGACCCGATGCTCACCTTCGCCACCACCGTGCTGGCGGCCCGCAAGAAGGCCCGGCTGGCCGGCGCGCTGGCCACCTTCGGCAGGGTCGCCGTCGAGCCCAACGGCACCAACGCGATCGCCTCGCTGGTGCGCGGCTGGTTGGACTCCCGGGCGGCCGACGAGGCCACCCTGGACGCGGTGGTCGAGCAGATCCGACAGGCGGCCGACGAGCGCGGCGAGCGCGACGGCGTCAAGGTCGAGCTGACCCGCGAGTCCTACACCCCGGTGGTGGACTTCGACGGGCCGCTGCGGGACCGGCTGGCCCGCACCCTGGGCGGCGTCCCGGTGCTGCCGACCGGAGCCGGACACGACGCCGGGATCCTGGCATCGGCGGTCCCGACCGCCATGCTGTTCGTACGAAACCCGAGCGGCGTCTCGCACTCCCCGGCCGAACACGCCGAGGAGGCCGACTGCCTCGCGGGAGTGGCGGCACTCGCGGACGTCCTGGAGGACCTGGCATGTCAGTGACCCCGGTGTACTGGGCGGAACTCGCCTGGCTGCCGCACGTCAACGGCCCGGTGGTGGAGGCCGAGGTGCTGGTCGAGGTGGCCGCGGACGGGACGATCGCCAAGGTCACCCCGGACAGCGGCCCCTGCCCGCCGCGGGCCGTCCGGCTGGACGGCCTGCTCGTCCCCGGCCAGGCGAACGCGCACTCGCACGCCTTCCACCGGGCGCTGCGCGGCACCGTCCAGGTCGGCTCGGGCACCTTCTGGACCTGGCGGGACACCATGTACCGGTTCGCCGGCGCGCTGGACCCGGACAGCTACCTGGCGCTGGCCACCGCGGTCTACGCCGAGATGGCGCTGGCCGGGATCACCGCGGTGGGGGAGTTCCACTACCTGCACCACGCCCCCGGCGGCGGCCGGTACGACGATCCCAACGCGATGGGCGAGGTGCTGATCGAGGCCGCCGCCCGGGCCGGGATCCGGATCACCCTGCTGGACACCTGCTACCTCTCGTCCGGCTTCGGCGCCGAGCTGACCAAGCCCCAGCTCCGGTTCGGCGACGGCGACGCGCACGCCTGGGCCGAACGGGCGAGCGCGCTGCGCCCGCGCCCGCACGCCCGGATCGGCGCGGCGATCCACTCGGTGCGCGCCGTCCCGGCCGAGCAGCTCTCCACCGTCGCGCACTGGGCGGCGATGCGGCAGGCCCCGCTGCACGTCCACCTCTCCGAGCAGACCGCGGAGAACGACGCCTGCCTGACCGCGCACGGGGTCACCCCGACCCGGCTGCTCGCCGACCACGGCGTGCTCGGACCGCGCACCTCCGCGGTGCACGCCACCCACCTGAGCGACGAGGACGTCAAGCTCCTCACCGACTCCTCGACGGTCATCTGCATGTGCCCGACCACCGAGCGCGACCTGGCCGACGGCATCGGCCCGGCCCGCCGGTTGGCCAGCGCCGGCTGCCCGATCACCCTGGGCAGCGACAGCCACGCGGTGATCGACCCGTTCGAGGAGGCCCGCGCGCTGGAGCTGGACGAGCGGCTGCGCACCCGCACCCGCGGCCACTGGACGGCCAACGCGTTGCTGCGGGCCGGCACCGAGGACGGCCACGCCTCACTGGGCTGGCCGGAGGCCGGCCGGATCGAGGCCGGCGCGCTGGCCGACTTCACGGTGATCGCGCTGGACTCGGTGCGCACCGCCGGGCCGGCCCCGCGACTGGGCGCGGAGACCGCGGTCTTCGCGGCGAGCGCGGCCGACGTGCGGCACGTGGTGGTCGGCGGCCGGCCGATCGTGCTGGACGGGCGGCACCAGCTGGTCGCCGACGTCCCGGCCGCGCTGCGCGACTCGATCGGCGCGCTGCTCCGCTGACGCCCTTCGCCGACCGCCGTTCCCCTGACCGCCACCCCGCCGAGAGGGCCCCATGAGCAGCACCCTGATCACCAACATCGGCAGCCTGGTCACCAACGACCCGTCCCGCCCCGGCCTGCTCGGGACGGTCGAGCGGGCCGCCGTCGTGATCGACGGCTCGGTGGTGACCTGGACCGGTGCCGCGGCCGACGCGCCGGCCGCCGACCAGCGGATCGACGCCGAGGGCCGGGCGCTGCTCCCGGGCTTCGTCGACTCGCACGCCCACCTGGTCTTCGCCGGCGACCGCACCGCCGAGTTCAACGCCCGGATGTCCGGCCAGGCCTACACCGCGGGCGGGATCCGCACCACGGTCGCCGCGACCCGGGCCGCCGGCGACGCCGAGCTGGACGCCAATCTGGCCCGGTTCGTCGCCGAGGCGCTGCGCCAGGGCACCACCACCATCGAGTGCAAGTCCGGCTACGGCCTGACCGTCGCCGACGAGGCCCGGGCGCTGCGGATCGCCGCCGCGCACACCGCGGAGACCACCTACCTGGGCGCCCACGTGGTGGCCCCCGAGTACGCCGACGACCCGGCCGGCTACGTCGACCTGGTGACCGGCGAGATGCTGGACGCCTGCGCCCCGCACGCCCGCTGGGTCGACGTCTTCTGCGAGACCGGCGCCTTCGACGGCGACCAGGCGCGGGCCGTGCTCACCGCGGGCATCAAGCGCGGCCTGATCCCCCGGGTGCACGCCAACCAGCTCTCGTACGGCCCGGGCGTGCAGCTCGCGGTCGAGCTGGGCGCCGCCTCGGCCGACCACTGCACCCACCTGACCGACGCGGACGTCTCGGCGCTGGCGGAGGGCGAGACGGTCGCCACCCTGCTGCCCGGCGCGGAGTTCTCCACCCGCGCCCCCTACCCGGACGCGCGCCGGCTGCTCGCCGCGGGCGCCACCGTCGCGCTCTCCACCGACTGCAACCCGGGCTCCAGCTTCACCAGCTCGATGGCCTTCTGCATCGCGGTGGCGGTCCGCGAGATGGGGATGACCCCGGACGAGGCCGTGCACGCCGCCACCGCCGGCGGCGCCCGGGCACTGCGCCGCACCGACGTCGGCCACATCGCCCCCGGCGCCCGCGCCGACCTGCTCCTCCTCGACGCTCCCTCCCCGGTCCACCTGGCCTACCGTCCGGGCGTCCCGCTGACCGCCGCCGTCTGGCGGGCCGGCGTCCGCGAGGTGTGAGGCGCACGGCGAAGGGCCGGTACCCCCGCGGGGGTACCGGCCCTTCGCCGTTGTCTGCCGGACGAGCGTCAGTGCACGTCGCCCAGCAGCTCACCGATCCGCTTGCGGCCCATCCAGATCGCGAAGCCGGCCAGTGCGACGGCGACGCCCTGGATGGCGAAGGACGGGGTGCTGAGGAACGCGTTGCCCAGGAACTGCTGGAGCAGGCTCGCCACGCAGTCACCGGCGGTGACGGCGAGGAACCAGATGCCCATCATCTGGCTGGCGTACTTCTTCGGCGCCAGCTTGGTGGTGACGGACAGGCCGACCGGCGACAGGCTCAGCTCGGCGATGGTCTGCACCAGGTAGACCATGGTCAGCCAGAGCGGGGAGACCTTGACGCCACCGGAGGCGGCCAGCATCGCCAGCATCATCACGGCGAAGGAGAGGCCGATGCCGTACAGGCCGTAGACGAACTTGCTGGTGGTGGTCGGGTTCTTGCCGATGTTGGCCAGCCGGACCCAGAGCCAGGCCACGACCGGGGCCAGCGCCATGATGAACAGCGGGTTCAGCGACTGGAACCAGCTGGACGGGAACCCGATGCCGAAGAGCTTGCCCGCGGTGTTGTTGCTGGCGAAGACGGTCAGCGTGGAGCCGGACTGGTCGTAGATCATCCAGAACGCGGCGGCCGCGACGAAGAACCAGACGTAGCCGGAGACCTTGTTGCTCTCGTCCTTGGTCAGCTCGGGGTCGCGCTTGATCCGGGCGAAGACCAGGATCGGCAGCGCGATGCCGGCCAGCGACAGCGGGGTCAGCACCCAGTTGATGGTGAAGACGCCGGCCAGGCCGACGCCGCCGTAGCAGACCGCGGCGATGCCCAGCCAGAGCGCGACCTTGCGCAGCAGCGAGGTGCGGTCCTCGCTGCTCAGCGGAGCGCGGACGATGTCGCTCTCCTTGCTGAGGTGGCGCGAGCCGAGCAGGTACTGGGTCAGGCCGATCGCCATGCCGATGCCGGCCAGCGCGAAGCCCAGGTGCCAGTTGACCTTCTGGCCGACGGTGCCGATCACCAGCGGCGCGAGGAAGGCGCCCAGGTTGATCCCCATGTAGAAGATGGTGAAGCCACCGTCGCGACGCGGGTCGTTCCGGTCCGGGTAGAGGTGGCCGACCATCGTCGAGATGTTGGCCTTCAGCAGGCCGGAACCGATGGCGATGCAGCCGAGGCCGGCGAAGAAGGCGCCCTTGTTCGGCACCGCCAGCAGGAAGTGGCCGACCATGATGATGCCGCCGCCGACGCCGACGGTCTTGCGAGCGCCCCAGAGGCGGTCGCTGATCCAGCCGCCGGGCAGTGCCAGCAGGTAGACCATGGCGTTGTACACGCTGTAGATGGCCAGACCGGTGGCCGTGTTGAAGGCCAGTCCGCCCTTGGCCGCGGGGGCGACCAAGTAGAGCACCAGCAGGGCCCGCATGCCGTAGAAGCTGAAGCGCTCCCACGTCTCGGTCATGAAGAGTGTGGCGAGTCCTCGGGGGTGCCCGAAGAAGGTCTTGCCGCCAGGCGGAGCCGGCTGCACGCCGGAATCCAGGGTGGTGGTTGACGCCATCTGTAGTGGTTCCTTGCCTGAATGCGCCAGGACACCGCCGCCAACGAGGTGGGGGACGACGGTGCCCGGACAACCGAGGTTGGCCCTGCACGCTGCTCGGGCAGGGACGACCCGAGGTACATGACATGGGGACGTGACTACTGTACGTCCGGGTTTTCCGGGACATCGGAGGACAAAGAACGCCAAAGTAGTAACAGAACCGTAAAGGTAGGCTGGCTAACGATGGTAAATCCATGGTAAGTCAGCGTTAACTCCTTCGAAGTCAAGGTCCAACTGAAGAATCTTCGCCGCGGTGGGGGAGCCGACCGGATGATCGGGAGTTACCTGATCTTCACCGACGATTACTCGTTGTGAACTACCTCACAGAGCCGACCGACCGTCCGATTGGGCCGTCCGATGCAGCGCGGCCGCTCCCGGACCGCCGCCGTCGGATGGTGGAGGACTGATCGACAGGCCCCGGGCCGACTACCATCGCCCCTATGACCTGTGTGCTGCTCGCCGAGGACGACCCGGCAATCTCGGAACCGCTGGCCCGCGCCCTGCGACGCGAGGGCTACGAGGTGCTCGTCCGCGAGGACGGCCCGTCCGCCCTGGAGGCCGGGCTGGAGGAGGAGGTCGACCTGGTCGTCCTCGACCTCGGCCTGCCGCAGATGGACGGCCTGGAGGTGTGCCGCCGGCTGCGCGCCGACGGCAAGAGCTGCCCGGTGCTGGTGCTCACCGCCCGGGCGGACGAGGTGGACACCGTGGTCGGCCTGGACGCCGGCGCCGACGACTACGTGACCAAGCCGTTCCGGCTGGCCGAGCTGCTGGCCCGGGTCCGGGCCCTGCTGCGGCGCGGCAACGTGGACTCGCTCTCCACCGGGGCGCACGGCGTGCGGATCGACATCGAGTCCCACCGCGCCTGGGTCGGCGAGGAGGAGCTCACCCTCTCCGCCAAGGAGTTCGAGCTGCTGCGGGTGCTGGTGCGGGACGCCGGCCGGGTGGTCACCCGGGAGGACATCATGCGCCAGGTCTGGGACACCACCTGGTGGACCTCGACCAAGACCCTCGACATGCACATCTCCTGGCTGCGCAAGAAGCTCGGCGACGACGCGACCAACCCGCGCTACATCGCCACCGTCCGCGGTGTCGGATTCCGGTTCGAGAAGAACTGAGTCCCGAGCACCGCTCTCGAAGATCCGACCCGTTGGAGCACGTTCCGTGAAGCGCCGGATGATCAACTCGCTGCTCGGCGTGGTCCTGGTGGTCGTGGCGGTGTTCTGCGTGCCGTTGGCACTGGTCGAGAAGCAGACCATCGTCGACTCCGCGCAGGACCGGGTGGACGCCTCGGCGGTGCGGATCCTCGGGCTGGTGGAGAACCGGCTGGCGGCGGGCGAGCCGGTCACCGGCGACCGGATGAGCAGCCAGGTCACCGACGGCTCCTTCGCCGTGATCCGGATCCCCGGCCAGCCGCTGATCACGGTTGGTGACCGTCCGACCGGCAGCTCGCCGCTGACCGCCAGTGAGACCGGCGCCAGCGGTGAGACGGTGACGGTCGAGCAGTCCCGCGCGGACGTGGACCGCGAGATCGGCCGGATGCTGCTGGTGCTCGGACTGGTGGCGCTGCTCGCGGTGCAGGCGGCGGTGGCGCTGGCGGTCTGGCAGGCCCGCCGGCTGGTCCGCCCGCTCACCGACCTGGCCGAGACCGCCGAGCGGCTCGGCTCCGGGGACCCGCGCCCGCGCGACCGCCGCTACGGGGTGATCGAGCTGGACCGGGTGGCCGAGGTGCTGGACGCCAGCGCCGAGCGGATCGCCCGGATGCTCACCGCCGAGCGCCGGCTCGCCGCCGACGCCTCGCACCAGTTGCGCACCCCGCTCACCGCGCTCTCCATGCGGCTGGAGGAGATCACCGCGCTGGCGCACCAGCCGGACACCGTGCGCGAGGAGGCCACCATCGCGCTCCAGCAGGTCGAGCGGCTCACCGACGTGGTGCAGCGGCTGCTCACCAACCAGCGCGACGCGCACGGGCCGACCGCGGCCGGTTTCGCGCTGGACGAGGTGCTCCGGCAGCAGCGCGAGGAGTGGAGCGCGCCGCTGCGCGGGGCCGGGCGCCGGCTGGTGATCGAGGGGCTGACCGGGGTCATCGCGATGGGCACCCCGGGCACGGTCTCCCAGGTGCTGGCCACCCTGATCGAGAACTCGCTGATGCACGGCGCGGGCACGGTGACCATCCGGGTGCGCCCGTCCGGCAGCTCGGTGGTGACCGAGGTGCAGGACGAGGGCGCGGGGGTGCCGCCCGAACTGGGCAACCGGGTCTTCGAGCGGACGGTCAGCGGCCGCAACTCCACCGGCATCGGGCTCGCGGTGGCCCGTGACCTGGCCGAGGCGGACGGCGGGCGGCTGGAGCTGCTCTCGCTGCGTCCGCCGGTCTTCGCGCTCTTCCTGGCCCGGGCCGAGGCCGAGCCGGAGTCGGAGCAGACCCCCCGCTAGGGCCTGTCCGGCAAGATCCGCCGGACCGGCCCCAGGTGGCTACTTGGCGTAGCTGCGGGGCTGCCGCTCGTCGGCCAGGATCCGCTCGGCCTGCGCGACCACCGCGTCGGCCGGCTGCTCTTCGGTCAGCTCGGGCAGCGCCTTGAACACCCAGGTGCGGTACGAGAAGAACCGGAAGATCGTGCCCAGGCCGGTGCCGACGGCCTTGGAGACGTTGTAGGCCAGCCCGCCGGTCAGGTGCAGCGGGTAGGTGGTGAACCAGACCGTGCCGTTCTCGATCAGCATGCCGATGCCGCTGAAGATCAGGAACAGGGTGATCTCGCGGCGGCGCGAGGCCGCGTCGCTGTCCCGGTAGACCCAGTAGCGGTAGCCCAGGTAGTTGACCGCGATGGCGACCACGGTGCCGATCACCGAGCAGCGCACCGGCGCCCAGTGGGTGAGGTGCAGCACCACGTTGGAGACGCCGAAGTTCACCACGATGCCGAGCAGGCCGACTATCCCGAACTTGGCGACCTCGCCGGAGACGCCGCGCAGCCGCTGGAGCAGGGAAGGGCGACGGTGCGTGTTGGACGTCGACATGGGCGGAGGTCTCCTGTGGTCACCGAGGACGTGGCTGTTCGGACGCGGCCGAAATCCCGCGTCACCCCCTCGTCCCCGCCGTTGGTCCGAATGGCGCAGTAGCAGGTCCGGCGAACCAGGCTACCGGCTCCGGAAACCGCTTCCGGCGGTCACGGGCTTCCGCGGCCGCTCGCGGACCGCGCGCGACGGCCCGTGCACCCGCCCCGACCGGCCCGGATATCCTGGCAGCGTGACTCTCCCGGGCAGCGCAAAATTTCCAGTGCTGGGCATGATCGGCGGCGGGCAGCTGGCCCGCATGACGCACCAGGCGGGCATCCCGCTCGGGGTGCGGTTCCGACTCCTGGCGGACACCCCGCAGGACTCCGCCGCGCAGGTGGTGGCCGACACCGTGCTCGGCGACTACCGCGACCTGGACACCCTGCGCCGCTTCGCGACCGGGTGTGACGTGGTCACCTTCGACCACGAGCACGTCCCCACCGAGCACCTGCACGCGTTGCAGGCCGACGGCGTCGCCGTCCGGCCCAACCCGGAGGCGCTGGTCAACGCGCAGGACAAGGGCGTGATGCGGGCCAGGCTGGACAGCATCGGGGCGCCCCTGCCACGGCACCGGATCGTCGCCGACCCGGCCGACGTCACCGCCTTCGCCGAGGAGGGCACCGGATACCCGGTCGTCCTGAAGACCGTCCGCGGCGGCTACGACGGCAAGGGCGTCTGGGTGGTCCGCGACGAGCAGGAGGCCGCCGCGCCGTTCCTGGCGGGCGTCCCCGTGCTGGCCGAGGAGAAGGTCGACTTCGTCCGCGAGCTGGCCGCGAACGTGGTGCGCTCGCCCAGCGGCCAGGCGGTCGCCTACCCGGTAGTGGAGAGCGTCCAGGAGGACGGCGTCTGCGCCGAGGTGATCGCCCCGGCCCCCGACCTCGACCCGGCGCTGGCCGGCGAGGCCCAGGCGCTCGCGCTGCGGATCGCCGGCGAGCTGGACATCACCGGCCACCTGGCGGTCGAGCTGTTCCAGACCCGGGACGGCCGGATCCTGGTCAACGAGCTGGCCATGCGCCCGCACAACTCCGGCCACTGGTCGATCGACGGTGCGGTCACCTCGCAGTTCGAGAACCACCTGCGGGCGGTCCTCGACCTGCCGTTGGGCGACCCGCGCCCGCGCGCGCCGTGGACCGTGATGGTCAACGTGCTCGGCGGCGAGTACCCGGACATGTACCACGCCTTCCTGCACTGCATGGCCCGCGACCCGGGCCTGCGGATCCACATGTACGGCAAGGACGTGAAGCCCGGCCGCAAGGTCGGCCACGTCACCGTCTTCGGGGACGACCTCGACGACGTGCGCGAGCGGGCCCGTCACGCGGCGGCCTACCTGAGAGGAACCATCACCGAATGACCAGCACCCTGGGGACGTCCCCCGTCGTCGGCATCGTCATGGGCTCGGACTCCGACTGGCCGGTGATGGAGGCCGCCGCCCAGGCTCTGGACGAGTTCGAGGTGCCGTACGAGGTCGACGTGGTCTCCGCGCACCGGATGCCGCGCGAGATGGTCGCGTACGGCGAGAACGCGCACCGGCGCGGGCTCAGGGCGATCATCGCGGGCGCGGGCGGTGCGGCCCACCTGCCCGGCATGCTGGCCTCGGTGACGCCGCTGCCGGTGATCGGCGTCCCGGTGCCGCTGCGCTACCTGGACGGCATGGACAGCCTGCTGTCGATCGTGCAGATGCCGGCCGGGGTGCCGGTGGCCACCGTCTCGGTGGCCGGCGCGCGCAACGCGGGCCTGCTGGCGGTCCGGATGCTGGCCGCCTTCGACCCCGAGCTCACCGAGCGGATGACCGAGTTCCAGGCCGAGCTGAACACCCAGGCCACCGAGAAGGGCCGCAAGCTGCGGGCGAAGGTGGCCGGTTCGGCGGCGTTCGGCTTCAACCAGTAGGTCGTGGCGCAGGATGGGGGCATGACCGAGGATCTGCTCTCCCGCGCCCGTGCCGTGCTCGCCGACGCTCCCGTCGTGGACGGCCACAACGACCTGCCCTGGGCGATGCGTTCGCAGGTCGGCTACGACCTGGACGCCGTCGACCTGGCCACCGACCAGCGCGAGCGGCTGCACACCGACCTCGACCGGCTGACCGCCGGCGGGGTCGGTGCGCAGTTCTGGTCCGTCTACGTCCGCTCCAGCCTGGCCGGCGACCACGCGGTCAGTGCCACGCTCGAACAGATCGACTTCGTCCGGGCGTTGGTCGACCGCTTCCCCGACCGGCTCCAACTCGCCTTCACCGCCGAGGACATGGCCGGGGCCCGGGCAGCCGGCCGGATCGCCTCACTGATGGGTGCCGAGGGCGGGCACAGCATCGACTGCTCGCTGGCCACCCTGCGCGCCCTCCACCAGCTGGGCGTGCGGTACATGACGCTCACCCACAACGACAACGTGCCCTGGGCCGACTCCGCCACCGACCAGCCGGCCGCCGGCGGGCTGACCCGGTTCGGCGAGGAGGTCGTCCGGGAGATGAACCGGCTCGGCATGCTGGTCGACCTCTCGCACGTCGCCGCCAGCACGATGCGGGACGCGCTGCGGGTGAGCGAGGCGCCGGTGATCTTCTCGCACTCCTCCGCCCGCGCCGTCTGCGACCACCCGCGCAACATCCCGGACGACGTGCTGGCCCAGCTGCCGGCCAACGGCGGGATCGCGATGGCCACCTTCGTGCCCAAGTTCATCCTGCCCGCGGCGGTGGAGTGGACGGCGCTGGCCGACGCCAACATGCGGGCGCACGGGATGCACGAGCTGGAGCACACGCCCGAGGCGATGAAGGTGCACCGCGCCTTCGAGGAGCAGCACCCGCGGCCGATCGCCACCGCGGCCACCGTCGCCGACCACCTGGACCACATGCGCGAGGTGGCCGGCATCGACCACCTGGGCATCGGCGGGGACTACGACGGCACCGCGTTCGTCCCGGCGGACCTGGCCGACGTCTCCGGCTACCCCAACCTGATCGCCGAGCTGCTGCGCCGTGGCTGGTCGGAGGCCGACCTGTCCAAGCTGACCTGGGGCAACGCCGTCCGGGTGCTGCACGACGCCGAGCAGGTCGCGGCGCGGCTGCGGCGGACCCGCCGGCCGTCCATCGCCACCCTGGAGCAGCTGGACGGCTGACGTTCAGAGCAGCGGGATCTCGATCGCCGGGCAGCGGTCCATCACCATCCGCAGCCCGGCGGCCGTGGTCCGCCGGTAGGCCGCCTCGTCGAGCACGCCGAGCTGGAACCAGACCGCCTTGGCGCCCACCGCCACCGCCTGGTCGGCCACCGCCCCGGCCAGCGTGCTGTTGACGAAGACGTCGACCACGTCCACTTCGAACGGGATGTCGGCCAGGGTGGCGTACCCCGGCTCGCCGAGCACGGTCTCCGCCTTCGGGTGCACCGGCACGATCCGCTTGCCGAAGCGCTGCAGCACCTCGGCCACCCCGTAGGCGGCCCGGTGGGTGTTGCCGGACAGGCCCACCACGGCCCAGGTGTCGCCGGTCGCGGTCAGGATCTCCCGGGCGGTGGCGCGGTCCCGGTGGCCGTTCTCCTCAGGCGTCGTCATGGCTGGTGCAACGGTCGCGGCCGGGCGCCCATTCCGGACGGCTCAGCTGGGTCGACCCATCGCCCGGTAGGTCCAGCCGGCCGCCCGCCAGCGGGCGCCGTCCAGCACGTTGCGCCCGTCCAGCAGCCGGCGCTCGGCCACCACCGAGCCCAGCGCCGCCGGGTCCAGCTCGCGGAACTCCTGCCACTCGGTCAGGTGCAGCACCACGTGCGCGCCCCGGGCGGCCTCGGCGGCGGAGTCCGCGTAGGAGAGGCTCGGGAACATCTTCCGGGCGTTGTCCATGGCCTTGGGGTCGTAGACGGTGACCTGGGCGCCCTGCAGCTGGATCTGCGCGGCCACGTTGAGCGCGGGCGAGTCCCGGATGTCGTCCGAGTCCGGCTTGAAGGCGGCGCCGAGCACCGCGACCTGGCGGCCGAGGAAGCCGCCGCCGCACTGCTCACGGGCCAGCTCGACCATCCGGGAGCGGCGCCGCATGTTGATCGAGTCCACCTCGCGCAGGAAGGTCAGCGCCTGGTCGGCGCCCAGCTCGCCGGCCCGGGCCATGAACGCCCGGATGTCCTTGGGCAGGCAGCCGCCGCCGAAGCCGAGCCCGGCGTTGAGGAACCGGCCGCCGATCCGGTCGTCGTACGAGAGCGCCTTGCTGAGCTGCACGACGTCCGCGCCGGCGCTCTCGCAGACCTCGGCCATCGCGTTGATGAAGGAGATCTTGGTGGCCAGGAAGGAGTTGGCGGCGGCCTTCACCAGCTCGGCGGTCGGGTAGTCGGTGACCACGAACGGCACGCCCTCGGCGATCGGCGTGGCGTAGACCTCGCGCAGCAGTTCCTCGGCCCGGCCGCCCTCGCGCACGCCGACCACGATCCGGTCGGGGTGCAGGGTGTCGCCGACCGCGAAGCCCTCGCGCAGGAACTCCGGGTTCCAGGCCAGCTCGACGCCCTCACCGGCCGGGGCCAGCGCGGTCAGCCGCTCGGCCAGCCGGCCCGCGCTGCCGACCGGGACGGTGGACTTGCCGACCACCAGGACCGGACGGGTCAGGTGTGGTGCCAGCGCGTCCATGGCCGCCTCGACATAGGACATGTCGGCGGCGAACTCGCCCTTCTTCTGCGGCGTGTTGGTGCAGACGAAGTGGACGTCGGCGAAGTCCGCGACCTCCCGCGGGGAGTCCGTGAAGCGCAGCCGGCCGGTCGAGCCGGGGTGCCCCGCGACGTGCTTGAGCAGCAGCTCGGACAGGCCGGGCTCGTACATCGGAACCCGGCCGGCGGCCAGCGCGGCCAGCTTCTCGCGGTCGATGTCCAGGCCCAGCACCTCGAAGCCCAGCTCCGCCAGGCAGGCGGCGTGCGTGGCACCGAGGTAGCCGGTACCGATCACCGAGATGCGGAGGGCCACGGGTCTCCCCTTTGCGGGTTGGCTTTGCGGTTGGCGGCGGGTCGAGCTCGCAGCCACCGATGGTATCCGCTGGTCCGAACGAGGGAGTACGTCGTCGGCGTCCCCGCTGTTCACCGGGTGTTTCACCCATGTCGCGGAGGTCACGTGGGGGATAGGCAGAGTACGGGCCTAGAATTAGGATCTACTTAACGGTAGTTAACGTCACCCAGAGGGGCAGACCATGGCGAGCAGTGCCGACTTCGATCTCTTCCGTCTCTCGGAGGAGCACGAGTTCCTCCGGCAGACCGTGCGGGACCTCGCCGAGGCCAAGATCGCCCCCTTCGCGGCCGAGGTCGACGAGCAGGGCCGGTTCCCGCAGGAGGCCCGGGACGCCCTCGAGGCCAACGAGCTGCACGCCGTGCACATCCCCGAGGAGTACGGCGGCGCCGGTGCCGACGCGCTGGCCACCGTGCTGGTGATCGAGGAGGTCGCCCGGGTCTGCGCCTCCTCCTCGCTGATCCCCGCGGTCAACAAGCTCGGCTCGCTGCCGGTGCAGCTCTCCGGTTCGGAGGAGCTGAAGCAGAAGTACCTGGGTGCGCTGGCCCGCGGCGAGGGCATGTTCTCGTACTGCCTCTCCGAGCCGGACGCCGGTTCGGACGCCGCGGGGATGAAGACCCGCGCGGTGCGCGACGGCGACTTCTACGTGCTCAACGGCGTCAAGCGGTGGATCACCAACGCCGGCGTGTCCGAGTTCTACACCGTGATGGCGGTGACCGACCCCGAGCAGCGCTCCAAGGGCATCTCGGCCTTCGTGGTCGAGAAGGGCGACGAGGGCGTCTCCTTCGGCGCGCCGGAGAAGAAGCTCGGCATCAAGGGCTCGCCGACCCGCGAGGTCTACCTGGACAACGTCCGGATCCCGGCCGACCGCATGATCGGCGCCGAGGGCACCGGCTTCGCCACCGCGATGAAGACCCTGGACCACACCCGGGTCACCATCGCCGCCCAGGCGCTCGGCATCGCCCAGGGCGCGCTGGACTACGCCAAGGGCTACGTCCGGGAGCGCAAGCAGTTCGGCAAGCCGATCGGCGACTTCCAGGGCATCCAGTTCATGCTCGCCGACATGGCGATGAAGCTGGAGGCCGCCCGCCAGCTCACCTACGCCGCCGCCGCCAAGTCCGAGCGCACCGACAGCGACCTGACCTTCTTCGGCGCCGCCGCCAAGTGCTTCGCCTCGGACGCGGCGATGGAGATCACCACCGACGCGGTGCAGCTGCTCGGCGGCTACGGCTACACCCGGGACTACCCGCTGGAGCGCATGATGCGCGACGCGAAGATCACCCAGATCTACGAGGGCACCAACCAGGTGCAGCGCATCGTGATGGCGCGCAACCTGCCGTAGGGCGCGTTCGTCGCGGTACTTCGGCGGCACGGCCGTCCGTCCCCTCGGGGGCGGGCGGCCGTTCGCTTGCGGCCGGACCCGGCCGGTGACCCGGTTGTGACAGTGGTTACCGGGTCGGTACGGGCGCAGCGCAACTCGGTGGGACGGCGGTGGCGTGATGAGGGGTGTCAGTCCGTAAGGACCTCATGAACACCACCGGAGAGAAGACGCCATGAACCCGACCACGCTGACCCGCGGTGCCGCCGTCGCCCTGACCACGCTGGCCCTTGCCCTCGGCGTGGCCGCCTGCAACGACGACGGCTCGGGCTCCGGCGCGGCCGTGTCGGCGGCGCCGAGCGCGGGCTCCAGCGCGGCGGCGGGCGGTGGCGCGGCGACCGGCACCGGCGGCGCGGGCAGCACGGGCACCGGCTCCACCAAGACCGTTCCGGCCGGCAAGAACACCCCCGCCGCCGGCTCGACCGCGGTCGCCGCCTCGAACCGCTGCCACACCGGCGACCTGAAGGCCGACGTCCAGCTCCAGAGCGCGGGCTCGGCGATGGTCATGCTCACCAACACCTCCGCCCGCACCTGCACCGTGGACGGCTACCTCGGCTACGGCGGCCTGCTCGCCGACAACAGCCAGGTCAACCTGCCGACCAACCGGGTCGCCTACCCGGGTGCGCCGAGCCTGATCACCCTGAAGCCGAACACCACCGCGTTCTCCGGCCTGAAGTGGTCCGGCTGCGACAAGTCCGACGCCACCTGCCACGTCCTGGCCGGCGCCGTGGTCACCCCGCCGAACGAGACCACCCAGCTGACCGCGAACGTCCTCGGCACCGACGGCCAGCCGGTGACCCAGTTCGACGTCTCCAGCGCGGGCCTGACGGTCGGCTCCCTCCAGCCGAGCAACGAGGGCGTGGTCTTCCAGTAGGCCCGGCCCCGGCCCCGCCCGGTCAGCCGCGGACGGACTCCGTACCGTCCGCGGCTGACCGCCGGGTCACCAGCGCCACCGGCCCACCGCGGTCCGACCGGTGGCTCAACCCACGGTCACCGGCTGGTCGTTCTCGATCTCCTGGAAGACCTGCTTGGACTTCACCGGATCCCACTTCACCGCCGACTCGCCGGTCGGGGCCCGGTAGTCGGCGTTGCCGATCGGGATGGTGATGCTCTTGCCTCCCCCGTCACCGCTGACCGTGCGCATCGCCTCGAAGAGCGAGGCGAGGTCGGTCAGGCCGGTGTTCCTGTCCACGATCAGGGTGTCCAGGCCGGAGCCGATCAGCGGGTAGAGGGTGAACGGGTTGAGCAGGGTGGCCGGGGTGGCGGCCTGGTGGGCCAGCGCGGAGAGGAACTTCTGCTGGTTGCGCATCCGGCCGAGGTCCTGGTCGGCCATCTGGTGGCGCTGTCGGACGAAGGCGAGCGACTGGGTGCCGTTCAGGGTCTGGCAGCCGGCCTTGAGGTTCAGCCCGGAGTCCTGGTCCCGGATGTTCTGCGGGATGCACATGTGAACCCCGCCGACCGCGTTGACGATGCCCACGAACCCGGCGAAGCCGACCTCGGCGTAGTGGTCGACGTGGATGCCGGTGTTGGTCTCCACGGTCCGCACCAGCAGCTGGCCGCCGCCGTTGTCGAAGGCCGCGTTGATCTTGGAGGTGGTGGCCGGGATGGTCCGGCCGCTGCCCGCGGTGTCCAGGTGGGTCGGGATCGGCACCCAGGAGTCGCGCGGGATGCTCATCAGCGTGTTCCCGTGGTCGCCGATGTGCAGGATCATCATCGAGTCGCTGCGCTTGCCGCTGTCCGTGCCGGTGTGCATCTCCTGCTTCTGGGCGTCGGTCAGGCCGTCCCGGCTGTCCGAGCCGACGATCAGCCAGTTGGTGCCCTTGCCCGCGGCCGGTCGGCCCGGGTAGTCGACCAGCACGTTCTGCTGGTTCAGCTTGCTGTCCGCCCAGGCGTAGGTGCCGCCGGCGGTGGCCAGCACCGCGCCGACCAGGACCAGCACGCCCACCACGACCTTCCGCCGCCGTGGCCGGCGCGACCCGGTCCGCCCCCGCGCCCGGGGGCCGCGCGGGTCGAGTGACGGGGGGAGCGCCGGCTCGGCACCGCTGCCGACCGGACCGCCGTTACTTCCCTGCTGCCATGCGTTCATGTCGTCGAGGATGCCCGAACGGCGCAATCCGGACGCCTCCCCGGCGGGCCGCCCGGCGCCTTGTAGCAGAGTTGGTGCGGCGACGCGAAGGTTCCGGCGTATCTTCACCACCGGCGGCTCGCCCGCGCACGTGCCCCTGATCTCGGGAACCGGCGCCCCCGTCCCGGCCGCCGCTGACACCCGGGGACCGGTCGACCCTGACACCCCGGGAGGAGACCCCTAGGGGGAGGGCTCCGCCGACCCGTACGACTGTCGTCATTCCGGTTCCTCCCGGCGGATGACGATCGGCCGCGGGGGCGCGCCTAGCGTTGGGGTATCCGCTCGGCCTTGTCTCACCGCAGGTCTGGGGCGGGGGACCTCAGAGCCAGTAGGAGAGACCAGTGACGACGGCAGCTGCAGCCGTGCAGACATCCGAGAACCCCGGCGGTCCGTCCGCCACCGCCGCCTCCGCGCGCCAGTTGACCAAGGCGTACGGCACCGGGGAGACCCGGGTCACGGCGCTGGACGCGGTCGACGTCGACATCCACCGTGGCCGGTTCACCGCGATCATGGGCCCGTCGGGCTCCGGCAAGTC
This sequence comes from Kitasatospora sp. NPDC052896, assembly GCF_044547075.1. NCBI lineage: Bacteria > Bacillati > Actinomycetota > Actinomycetes > Kitasatosporales > Streptomycetaceae > Kitasatospora > Kitasatospora sp. NPDC052896. The sequence continues at coordinate 30,308 of NZ_JBITZU010000001.1, read as the reverse complement.
GACCCTGATGCACTGCCTGGCCGGGCTGGACACGGTCAGCGCGGGCCGGATCTGGATCGGTGACACCGAGATCACCGGCCTCAAGGACAAGCAGCTCACCCGGCTGCGCCGGGACAAGATCGGCTTCATCTTCCAGGCGTTCAACCTGCTCCCCACGCTGAACGCGCTGGAGAACATCACCCTCCCGATGGACATAGCCGGCCGCAGGCCGGACCAGGCCTGGCTGGACCAGGTGGTGGAGACGGTCGGCCTCGGCGAGCGGCTGAAGCACCGGCCGACCCAGCTCTCCGGCGGCCAGCAGCAGCGCGTCGCGGTGGCCCGGGCGCTGGCCGCCCGACCGGAGATCATCTTCGGGGACGAGCCGACCGGCAACCTCGACTCCCGCTCCGGCGCGGAGGTGCTGACCTTCCTGCGCCGCTCGGTCGACGAGCTGGCCCAGACCATCGTGATGGTCACCCACGACCCGGTCGCGGCGGGCTACGCGGACCGCGTGCTCTTCCTGGCCGACGGCGTGATCGTGGACGAGATGCACGCCCCGACCGCCGACTCCGTCCTCGAACGCATGCGCCGTTTCGACGGCAAGCGCACCAGCTGAGACGGGGCCCGGACACCATGCTGCTCAAGACCTCACTGCGGAGCTTCTTCGCCCACAAGGGCCGGATGGCGCTCTCGCTGATCGCCGTCGTGCTGTCGGTCGCCTTCGTCTCCGGCACCCTGGTCTTCTCCAACACCGCCACCAGCACCTTCAACAAGCTCTTCGCCTCGACCGCCTCGGACGTCTCGGTCCAACCGAAGACCGGCAAGCTCGACGCCTCGGTGGACCAGGGCGGCAAGGTGCCCACGCTCGCCCCGTCCGTGGTCGCCACGGTCGCCGCCCAGCCCGGGGTGAGGACCGCGCTGGGCTCGGTGCTGGTGCAGAACGCCACCCTGGTCAACCCGGCCACCAACAAGGCGGTCGGCCCGACCTCCGGCGCGCCCACGATGACCGGCGCCTGGGACGACGACCCGCGCAGCCCGCTGAAGATCACCTCGGGCCAGGCACCGCACGGTCCCGGCCAGATCCTGCTCGACGCGGACACCGCCAAGAAGGCCAAGCTCGGCCTGGGCAGCCCGCTGCGCGTGATCACCACCACCGGCGACTACACCTTCACCGTCACCGGCATCGCCACCTTCACCACCACCAACCCCGGTGCCGCGATGGCCTTCATGGACGTCCCGACCGCCCAGCAGGACCTGCTCGGCGCCACCGCCTTCACCTCGGTGAACGCCTACGGTGACGGCAGCCGCAGCGACGACCAGCTCAAGAGCGAGATCGGCGCGGCCGTCGGTGGCGGCTACGACGTCCAGACCGCCGCGGAGCAGCAGGCCGCCAGCGACAAGAACGTCGGCTTCCTCGACTTCATGAAGTACGCGATGCTCGGCTTCGCCGGGATCTCGCTGCTGGTCGGCGGCTTCCTGATCATCAACACCTTCTCCATGCTGGTCGCCCAGCGGACCCGGGAGATCGGGCTGCTGCGGGCGATCGGCGGCAGCCGCCGGCAGGTCAACCAGTCGGTGCTGGCCGAGGCACTGATCCTGGGCGTGCTCGGCTCGACCTTCGGCCTGCTGGCCGGCCTCGGCCTGGCCGAGCTGATGATCACGCTGATGAAGGCCGTCGGGATGAACCTCCAGGGCGCCCTGGTGATCGGCTGGAACGTTCCGGTGGCGGCCTACGCGATCGGCATCGTCGTGACGCTGCTGGCCGCCTGGATCCCGGCCCGCCGGGCCGGGAAGATCTCGCCGATGGCCGCGCTGCGCGACCACGGCACCCCGAGCGAGGCCCGGGCCAACCGGGTCCGGGCCGGGATCGGCCTGGGGCTGACCGCGCTCGGCGGCGGCACGCTGGGGCTGGCCGCCACCGCCAAGCGGGCCGCCACCGGCGGCGAGTACCTGGGCCTCGGCGTGGTGCTCACCCTGGTCGGCTTCGTGGTGCTCGGCCCGCTGCTGGCCACCGGCGTGATCCGGGTGCTCGGCGCGGGGCTGCCGGCGCTCTTCGGCCCCTCCGGCAAGCTCGCCCAGCGCAACGCGATGCGCAACCCGCGCCGCACCGGTGCCACCGCCGCCGCGCTGATGATCGGACTGGCTCTGGTGACCGGCGCCTCGGTGGTCACCTCCTCGATGGTCAGCTCCTTCACCTCGCAGCTCGACACCTCGGTCGGCGCGGACTACGTGGTCAGCTCGCAGCAGGGCGGGCTCTCGCCGGCCATGGTCCAGGCCGCCCGCAGCGCCCCGGGCCTGGCCCACATCACCGAGCAGAAGCTGCTCCCGGCGGACATCACCGCGCCGGACGGCCAGACCACCGAGGCCTCGGTGGCCGCGGCCGACCCGACCTTCGCGGACGACATCCACCTCCCGGTCGCGGCCGGCTCGCCCGCGGCCGCCTTCTCCGGCGGCATCTCGGTGGACCAGACCTACGCCGAGAAGCACCACATCGCGATCGGCGACAAGCTGACCATCGACTACGGCAAGGGCCACACCCAGAGCCTGCCGGTGGAGCTGATCACCACCGAGGGCAACCAGTACTCCGACCACTCCTTCTTCACCAGCCTCGCCACGGTGAACCAGGCCGTTCCGGCCGCCGACCAGCCGCTGCCGCAGCTCCTGCTCGGCAAGGCGGCGCCCGGCGCGGACGTCGCCAAGAGCCTGGACTCGCTGCAGCAGTCGCTGGCCGCCTACCCGCAGCTGATGGTCAAGGACCAGGCCGGCTACAAGAAGCTGATCGAGAGCAGCGTGGACGGCCTGCTCAACATCGTCTACGGCCTGCTCGGCCTGGCCATCGTGGTGGCGATCCTCGGTGTGGTGAACACCCTGGCGCTGTCGGTGGTGGAGCGCACCCGGGAGATCGGGCTGCTGCGGGCGATCGGCCTGTCGCGTCGTCAGCTGCGCCGGATGGTCCGGCTGGAGTCGGTGGTGATCGCGGTCTTCGGCGCGGTCCTCGGCACCGGGCTGGGGCTGGCCTGGGGCGTCACCTCGCAGCGGGTGCTGCGGACCCAGGGGCTGGACGTGCTGGCCATCCCGTACGGCACGATCGTGGCGGTGCTGATCGGCGCGGCGCTGGTCGGCCTGCTGGCCGCGCTGCTGCCGGCCTTCCGGGCCGGCCGGATGAACGTGCTGGCCGCCATCGCGACCGGCTGAGCCACCGTACGGCCGATCACCCGGGCCGTCACCGCCGGATCCCACGGCGGTGGCGGCCCGCGGCCGTACTCACGGGCAGTCGAGCTCCGCGCCGGTGCTCACCGTCGCCGGCCTGCCGGCCGGGGAAGCGGCGCCGGCGGTCGGCTGTGCCGAGGCGGTGGGACTCGGAGTCGGCGCCGGGCCCGGTCGTCCGGGGCGGCCGGGCCGGGCCGTGGACGGCTCGGCTCCCGGTCCGCGGTAGTCCGTGCCGATCAGCACCTGCAGGGTCGGGCCCTGCCCAGGCACCTTGACCAGCCTGGCCTGCGGCAGCGTGGCGGCCAGCGTCCTCGCCGACTCGTCCCAGTGCGGGTCGTAGTGGATCTCGGTGTGCTCCTGGGCCGTCACCGCGTTGGCGGCCAGCCCGCTGGTGGCGAACCCCGCCCCGCGCAGCCTGGCGTCCACCCGGCCACCCAGCCCGGCCACCCCGGAGGCGTTCAGCACCTGCACCCGGACCAGCGCCGGCGACACGCCCCCGCTCGAGGGGCCGGCGGTCGGCGGCGCCGGGCTGCTCGCGGCCGGGCTGCTCGCGGCCGGGCCGATCGGCCGTCCCGCGCGCAGCGCGTCGAAGAGCGCGGCGGCCCTGGCCCGGTCCCACCGCACGGTGGAGCCCCAGCCCGGCACCTGGTGGTCCAGTTCGGCCAGCGGGACGGTCGCGAAGTCGGCGTCGCCCGCCGAGAGCCCGCGCAGCCGGGTGGCCAGCGCCAGCAGCTCCGGGTCGGAGAGCTGGCGGTCCACGGTGACCGAGGCCAGCACGGACTCCCCGAGGGCGACCAGCCGGGCCGGGTCGGCCAGCGACCGGTCGCCGAGTGCCCGGTGCAGCAGCTCAGCCAGCAGGCGCTGCTGACGGCGCATCCGGCTCAGGTCGGAGTCGGTGTCCAGGTGCCGGGCCCGGACGTACTTCAGCGCGCCCACCCCGTCCAGCCGGCTGGTCCCGGCCGGCAGGTCGAGCCCGCTGTACTCGTCCCGGAGCGGCTTGTCGCTGCACACCGTGACCCCGCCGACCGCGTCCACGGCGGAGACGAAGCCGAGGAAGTCCATCTGCAGGTAGTGGTCGACGTGCACGCCGGTGGCCTGCTCGACGGTTCGCACGGTGAGCGTGGCGCCGCCCATCCCGAACGCCGCGTTGATCTTGCCCGGGCCGGCCGGGAGCGCCCGGCCGGTGGTCCGGTCCTGGTGGGCCGGGATCTCGACGTAGGAGTCCCGGGGCAGGCTGACCACGCTCAGCCGCCCGCCCGGCGCGGGCAGCTGGACCAGCAGCATGGCATCCGTGCAGTGGCAGGGCTCGCCGCCCGCGTGCAGGGTCTCCTTGAGCAGCTCCTCCGGAACCCCGGCCCGGTCGTCGGTGCCGACCAGCAGGAAGGTGACCGGACCCGGCCTGGCCGGCCGGTGTCCCGGGACCAGCGCGTCCACCCGCCCGAGCGCCCGGCCCACCCCGTGCAGCGCTCCCCAGCCACCGCCCGAGACGGCCAGCACCGCGGCCGCCAGGACTGCCGACAGCCGGCCCGCCCAGCGGCGGCGGCGCGGTGTCGGGCCGGCGGCGGGTGGGGCGGCGCGGCGGACGGGCACTTTTCGGATGGTAGGTCCGGCCGGGGACGGGACCTGGCAGCGACGCGGGCCATCGGGCACCGGTACGGTTGGCACCGATGAACACCATGGCTGCTGAGGAGCTGCCGGCGGTCTCCGTGATCATGCCGGTGCTCAACGAGGAACGACACCTGCGCACCGCCGTCCGGCGCATCCTGGAACAGGACTACGCCGGGGCCATGGAGGTGGTGATCGCCCTCGGCCCGTCCACCGACCGGACCGACGCGATCGCGGCCGAGCTGGCGGCCGAGGACCCCCGGGTCCGGACGGTGCCCAACCCCACCGGACGCACCCCTGCCGGGCTGAACGCCGCGATCCGTGCCTCCCACCACCCGATAGTGGTCCGGGTCGACGGCCACGGGCTGCTCACCCCGGGCTACATCGGCACCGCGGTCCGGCTGCTCGGCGAGATGGACGCGGCCAACGTCGGCGGCATCATGCACGCCGAGGGCGAGACCGAGTGGGAGAAGGCGGTCGCCGCCGCGATGACCTCCAAGATCGGGGTCGGCAACGCGGCCTTCCACACCGGTGGCCTGGCCGGGCCGGCCGAGACCGTCTACCTCGGCGTGTTCCGGCGCGAGGTGCTGGACCGGCTGGGCGGCTACAACGAGGAGTTCATCCGGGCCCAGGACTGGGAGCTCAACTACCGGATCCGGCAGGACGGCGGGCTGATCTGGTTCACCCCGCAGCTGAAGGTCACCTACCGGCCCCGGCCGAGCGTGCGGGCACTGGCCAAGCAGTACAAGGACTACGGTCGCTGGCGCCGGGTGGTGACCCGGTACCACCGCGGCTCGGTCAACCTGCGCTACCTGGCCCCGCCGGCCGCGCTGCTCGGCGTCGTGCTCGGGCTGGCGCTGGGCGCCGCGGTGCACCCGGCGTTCCTCGTGCTGCCCGCTGGCTACCTGGCGGCGATCCTCGGCGGCTCGCTGCTGGAGGGGCGCGGCCTGTCCGTCCGGGCCCGGCTGCAGCTGCCGGTAGCGCTCGGCACCATGCACCTCAGCTGGGGCTTCGGCTTCCTCACCTCACCGCGCTCGCTGGCCCGTCGGGTGATCGGCAGCTCCGCGCCGGCGGCCTCCGCGGTCGAGCCGGCCGCCTGACGGCCCGCTGGGCGGAAACGCCGACGGGCGGCGCCCCGAGGGGACGCCGCCCGTGGGACGGGGGCTCAGCCGAGCCGGACGGTCACCCGCTCCGACTCGATCCGGCTCTGCCACTGATCCTCCGTCAGGTCGGCCGAGTTGCGGCACAGCACCACCGAGGCGCCCGCGGCCAGCGGCGCGAGCAGCCCGGCCTCCAGACCGGACCAGTCCTCGTACGGGAGGGTGCTGAGCACCCGCGAGCCGCGCGACAGCCCGAGTCGGGCCGCCCCCTCGCGCGCCAGCTGCACGGTCTGCTCGCCGGAGAGCTTCAGCGGCAGCCCGTCCACCGAGGTCTCCAGCGCCACGGTCTGCGGGACCACCGGCGAGTACGGCGCGAAGCGGTCGCCCTGGCCGGGCACCTCGGCGGCGTAGTCCAGGAACCCGTCCGGGCGCTGCGGGAACCGGCCGCCGAGCGGGCGCAGCGCCAGCGCCACCCGCTCGCCCTCGCAGTCCTGCGCGGCCTGCAGCCCGTCCGGGCCGCTGACCACCAGGTCGGCTTCGGCCGGCACGCCGCCCGGCACCGCGGTGACGCCGACCGACCAGCAGGCCAGCAGCCAGACGGCGGTCTGCCAGTGGGCCGGCAGCAGCAGCGCGGCGCGGTCCTCGGGGCCGGCGTTGAGTTCGTCCTGCAGCAGGTTGGCGGTCTTGGCGACCCAGTTGTCGAAGGTCCGGACGGAGAGCTCGACTCTCTCCCCGGAGGCGTCGTCGTAGAAGGTGACCAGAGGGCGTGCGGGGTCCTCGTCGAGGGCGGCTCGCAGCAGGTCGGCAGGGGTGCGGGCGTCGGCAGCGAAAGGCGCAGTCATGGTGCACCCCAGCCTAAGGCCTCCCGGCGAGCGGAGGGGAGGTACCCCGTGGCGCGGTGATCTTGTCGATGGCTCGTCAGAAATGGCGTCGAGGGCGGGTGGCGAGCGAGGTGATATGCGCCCATGCTCCCATTTATGCGGATTTCTCTTGCCTCTTTCACCTCCGTCGCCTCCCTGCTCGGCGCCGTCCTGCTGCCCACCACCGCCGCCGCGATACCCGTCGGGACCGGTCCGCGGATACCGCGGGCGGCCGTCGCCCGGAGCACCGCGCTGCCGCTGACGCCGCTCGGTCCGACCGCGCGCGGCGCGGCGCCCGCGCCGTTCGGGCTCCGGGCGCGCGGCACGCCCCGGTACTCGCTGCTCGGGGTGAGCTGGGACGATCCGGCGGCGGTCTGGGACGGCACGGTCCAGGTCCGTACCCACCGGGCGGAGGACGGGGACGGCGGGAGCGGCGGGTGGAGCGGCTGGCGTCCGCTGGCCGTCGAGCCCGAGGACAGAACCGACCCGGGCGGTGCCGAGCCGGCCGACGGCCGGCACCCGCGCGGCGCCACCACCCCGCTCTGGGTCGGCTCCAGCGACGGTGTCGAGGTCCGGGTCGCCGGGCGGGGGCCGCTGCCGACCGGGCTGCGGGTCGACCTGGTGGACCCGGGAGCCGATCCGGCCGGCGGCGGGCCGGCCCGGGACCGGGTGCCGCCCGGCCGCGCTCCGACCTCGTCGCACGCCGCGCCCCGCCCCGCGATCGTGCTGCGCGCGGGCTGGGGCGCCGACGAGACGCTGCGCCAGCCGGGCGTCGACTACACCGACGACGTCCGGGAGGTCTTCGTCCACCACACGGACACCGGCAACGACTACCGCTGCGCCGACTCGCCCAAGGTGATCAGGTCGATCTACCAGTACCACGTGGTCGCCAACGGCTGGCGCGACATCGGCTACAACTTCCTGGTCGACCGCTGCGGCACGGTCTACGAGGGCCGGGCCGGCGGCGTCACGCTCCCGGTGCTCGGCGCGCACACCCTCGGCTTCAACAGCGACTCGGCCGGCGTGGCCGCGCTCGGCAGCTACGACTCCGACGCGCCGTCGCAGCGGCTGCTGGACGGGATCGCCCGGGTCGCGGCCTGGAAGCTGGGCCTGACCGGACAGGACGCCCGGGGCAAGGCCGCGCTGGTCTCCGCCTCCGACCGCAGCCGCTACCCGAAGGGCACCTCGCACACCTTCGCCGCGATCTCCGGCCACCGGGACGCCTTCAGCACCGACTGCCCGGGCGAGGCCCTCTACCGCCGCCTCCCGGACGTCCGCACCGCCGCCGCCCACCTCCAGGGCCGCTAGGTCCCGCCCGGGGCTCCGCCGGGCGGGTGGAGACTGGACGGGTGAACGACGCCCCGGCGGAGCGGGTCTGGCGCCCCGGCCACCCGCTCGACCTGCACCGCACCCTCGCCCCGCTGCGCCGTGGCCCGGGTGATCCGGCCTGCCGGGTCACCGGTGACGGCGCGGTCTGGCGGGCCTCCCGCACACCGGCCGGCCCCGCCACGCTGCGGGTCGCCGCCCGGTCCGGCGAGGTCCACGCGCAGGCCTGGGGGCCGGGCGCCGAGTGGCTGCTCGACCGCCTGCCGGTGCTGCTCGGCGGCACTGACGACCCGTCGGGTCTGGCACTGCCGCCGGGCCGGGTGCGCGAGGCCCAGCGCACCAACCCCGGGCTGCGGCTGTGCCGGACCGGCCTGGTGCTGGAGTCGCTGGTGCCGGCCGTGCTGGAGCAGAAGGTCACCTCGGACGAGGCCTACCGCGCCTGGCGGCTGCTGCTGCACGAGTTCGGCACCCCGGCGCCGGGCCCGGCCGAGGGCATGCGGGTGGCGCCGTCGGCCCGGGAGTGGGCGATGATCCCGTCCTGGGCCTGGCACCGGGCCGGCGTGGATCCCAAGCGCTCGGCCACCGTGGTCCGGGCGGCCCGGCTGGCTCCTCGACTGGAGGAGGCGGCCGGCTTCGACCCGGCCGCCGCGGTGGCCCGGCTGACCGCCGTCCCGGGCGTGGGGGAGTGGACGGCGGCGGAGTGCCTGCAGCGCAGCAACGGCGACCCGGACGCGGTCTCGGTCGGCGACTACCACCTGCCGAACATCGTCGGCTGGGCGCTGGCCGGCCGCCCCCGCTCGGACGACGCCCAACTGCTCGACCTGCTCGCCCCCTACGCCCCGCACCGCCACCGGGTCTGCCGCCTGATCGCCCTCACCGGCCTCCGCCCCCCGCGTTACGGGCCCCGCCTCACCCCGAACGACCACCGCTCCCGCTGACCGGCCGGCCACCGGCTGCGGGTGGGTGACCGTCGCCTCCGCACGAGGTGCGCGGCGACGTCCCGGTGGTCCCGGTACCGCGCGGCGGGCACCGGCGTGAGGCCGACCGCGGCCTCCGATCCGCCGTCACCCGGCCGGCGGACCCCGCTCAGCGCACCGTCACGAACGGGTCGGCCGGCCGGTCGGGCCGGGGCCGGGGGGCCTCGGCGGGGCGGCCGACGGCGATGGCGCCCATCGGGTCCCAGTCGGCGGGTAGGTCGAGGGTCGCGCGGACGGTGTCGCGGCAGAACATGGTGGACGACACCCAGGCCGAGCCGTAGCCCTCGCCGGCCAGGGTGACCAGCAGGTTCTGCACCGCCGCGCCGATCGCCACGGTGAACATCTCGCGCTCGGCGGTGGCCCGCCGGGCGTCCGGGTAGTCGTGCGAGCCGTCCATCACCAGGCAGGGCAGTACCAGGTACGGCGCGTTGCGCAGCACGTCGCCGCGGGCGGTGCGGCGGGCCACCTTGGCCTCGTCCCAGCCGTCCAGTTCGCGCAGGTCGCGCTGCCAGGCGGCGAGCATCGCGTCCAGCAGCTCGGTCCGGGCCCGCGCCGACTCGACCAGCACGAAGCGCCAGGGTGTGGTGTGGTGCGGAGCCGGCGCGGTGACCGCGGCGGCCACCGCCCGCCGGACCGCAGCCGGGTCGACCGGGTCCTCGGTGAACGCGCGGACGGTCCGCCGCAGGGTCACCGCCTCGCGCAGCGCCTCGGAGGTGCCGAGCCGGAACATGTCGTCGGCGGCCCGGCGGATCAGCGGCCCGGTGCCGTCGCCGTCCGCCTCGGTGACCAGCCGGGCCAGGCCGCGCACCACCGCCACCGGGGTCCCGGTCGTCTTCCCCTTGACCAGGTCGCCGGCGGCGGCGAGCTCGTCCGCGGTGGCGGTGACGGTGAGCGTCAGTTCGTTGCCGTGGCTGTCGACCCGCCCGCGGTGGTCGTCCAGCACGGAGAGGCCGGCCGCGCCGATCGCCACGTCGGTCAGGCCGTTGCGCCACGGGCGGCCGAAGGTGTCGGTGATCACCACGGCGACCTGGCGGCCGGTCAGCTCCTGGATCCGGGCCCGCAGCGCGCGGGCCGAGCCGTCCGGGTCGACCGGCAGCAGCAGCACGGTGCCGGCGGCGGTGTTGGAGGCGTCCACGCCGGCGGCGGCCATCACCAGGCCCTGCCGGTTCTCGACGATCCGGGCGCCGCCGCGCCGGGCGACCACCCGGACGGTCTCGGCGTCGATCGCCGCCTCGCGGTCGGCGGCGTGCACCAGCCGGCCCTCCGCCTTGCTGACGATCTTCGAGGTGACCACCAGGATGTCGCCGTCCGTGAGGTCGGCGGCCTTGGCGATCAGCGCGCCCAGGTCGGCGCCGGCCTCGATCTCGGGCAGCCCGGTCACCGGCAGGAGCTCGACCCCGGCGCTCACGCCCGCACCCGCTCGGCCAGCTCCAGCGCGGTCCGCGCCATCGCGGCGGTCGCGGCCGGGTCGCTCATCAGCAGCGGGACCGCCCGGCAGCGGATGCCGGCCGCCTCGACCGCGCCCACCGCGTCCGCGTCCGCCTCGTCCACCAGCCAGCCGTCCAGCAGCTCGGCGCCGTAGTGCAGCGCGACCGCCGAGGCACTCGCCTCGACGCCGACCGCCGCCAGCACCTTGTCCGCCATGCCGCGGACCGGCGCGCCGCCGATGATCGGCGAGAGCCCGACCACCGGCGCCGCCGCGCCGGCCACCGCCGCGCGGATGCCCGGCACGGCCAGGATGCTGCCGATGCTCACCACCGGGTTGGACGGCGGGAAGAGGATCACGTCGGCCGCGGCGATCGCCTCCAGCACGCCGGGCGCGGGCTTGGCGGTGTCGGCTCCGACCGGGATGATCGCCTCCGCGTCGACGGCCGCGTGCAGCTTGACCCAGTACTCCTGGAAGTGCACCGCCCGGGTGCCCGTCCCGTCGGTGATCCGGACGTGCGTCTCCACCCGGTCGTCGCTCATCGGCAGCAGCCGCACGCCGGGCTGCCAGCGGTGGCAGAGCGCCTCGGTCACCGCGCTCAGCGGGTAGCCGGCGCCCAGCATCTGGGTGCGCACGATGTGGGTGGCGAAGTCCCTGTCGCCCAGCCCGAACCAGGACGGCCCGACCCCGTAGGCGGCCAGCTCCTCCTTGACCGCGAAGGTCTCGTCGGCCCGGCCCCAGCCCTGCTCCTCGTGGATGCCGCCGCCGAGGGTGTACATCACGGTGTCCAGGTCGGGGCAGACCTTCAACCCGAACAGGTGAATGTCGTCCCCGGTGTTGCCGATGACGGTGATCTCGTCCCCGGGGGCCACCACGTCCTTGAGGCCGCGCAGGAAGCGCGCCCCGCCGATTCCGCCGGCCAGTGCCACGATACGCATGCGCCCATCCTGCCAGCCGTGGCCGCCCGACCGGGCGTCAGGAGCGGGAGGGCTCAGGACAACCGGGACGCCAGCTCGGCCACCGGTGCGCCGTACTGGTTCATCTCGGTCAGCCCCGGGGTGTAGACGTGGATGCTGACGGCGGGCTCCAACGCGGCGTTGACCACCTCGTGCAGGTAGCCGGCGGAGAAGACCCGGCGGCCGCCCGGGCGCAACGTCCGGGTCCGCTCGACGCGGGCGGCGACACCGGCGACACCGGCGACCTCCGGGTGGCTCGGCGGAACCAACGAGCGCTCCACCAGCTCGCCCTGAACCACCGTCAGCACGCCGGACGAGGCGCCGTGGTCGTGCAGCCCGCTGCTCTGCCCGGGCAGCCAGCTGAGCAGCCAGACCTCGTAGCCGGGGCCGGTCTCCAGGCGGGCGTACCAGCGGGTGAGTGCGTCATAGCGGACCAGCGGCTCCCAGCGGGCGCGGTCGGCGGCGATCTCGCGCACCAGCCGGGCGTAGCCGGCCACGGTGGTCGGGTGGCCGGGCAGGTCGGTGCGGGCCAGGTGCGGGAAGGCGAGCGGGTCGCCGGCGATGCTCACGTCGCTCAGCCCGTCGCTCCACGGACGGGCCGGGACGGGCAGCCGGACGGTGGCGCGGCGGGCGACCTTGTTGCGGTCGCGGTTGCGCTGGCGGGGGCGCGGGCTTCGCATCGGATGGTCCTCGGGTCGGCTGGTCGGGCGAGGGATCAGCCGGATCCGCGGACGGGGAAGGGGTGCGCGGGCGGCCTCGGCGGTCCTGGAGCGGCGCACCGAAGCCGGGGGAGAGAAGAAGGAGGGCCGGCGCGCCTAGCGACAACAGGAACTGAGGCGGCAACACAGAGCGCTCGCGGCGCGACGGAGCAGCACGTGGCGGCTCTGCTGGGCGAGGGACTCTGACATGCCCCCCAGGAGACAGGGCGGAGGGGGCCGATGTCAACTCGCGCTTTCCGACATTCCGGGTAGATCAGGGATGAATCACCGGATCGGGTGATAAGTCACGTGCTGATGTTTGATGCGAAGATCGCCGGGAAGGCCGTCGGATGACCTGGTTCATCCCGTGCTGGAACGGTGCGTCCGCGATTGGCGACGCCTGGCGGCAACCGGATCGGGGTCGGGCACGTCCCCTCTGAACGGGGGATGTGCGACATCTGGACGAACCGTGCCGGACGCGAGCTGCGGAAAGTCCGTTGTGTCCGGATATGTACACTATTTGTGGTGGCTTGGTTCCGGGGAGTGAATTCGCGACCCAATACCAGAGCTCGGCTTGACTGAGCCAGAGTGGCGCACATGTAATTTCAGTCGTGTCGTCAGGCCGATCCAGGTCGTGACGGCCGCACGCACGGGGACGCCAAGAGGGGCAGAGGAGGCGCGCCAATGAGCGAGCTCTTTGAGCTGTTGATCGGTGAGGACAGCGAGGAGGAAGAGGAACTCGGCTGGCAGGAAAGGGCGTTGTGCGCCCAGACCGATCCGGAGTCCTTCTTCCCCGAGAAGGGTGGCTCCACCCGCGAGGCCAAGAAGGTCTGTCTGGCCTGCGAGGTCCGCTCCGAATGCCTTGAGTACGCCCTCGCGAACGACGAGCGATTCGGAATCTGGGGCGGACTCTCCGAGCGCGAACGCCGCCGGCTCAAGAAGAGCGCGGTCTGAGCTCCGCACCCCTCTTTGCAGAATCTCTGCAGTATCCACCGCAGTTGTGCAAGCGCCTCGCCGAGACGGCGGGGCGCTTTTGCTTTTCCGTGCGCCGTCCGCGTCCGGGTACCGCCGTCCCGCCCCGCGGCGGCCGCTTCCCGTCTGCCAGGGGGCCACCGGGTGGGCAACCCTCCCAGCCACAACGGTTAGTGTGGGGCGCCACCTGCCGTCCACCGGAACCGGGTCCGCGCACTCGATGACTGCCTACAGCCACCAGAGCGGCTACTCTGACCAGCCCTCGTCCGCCCAGCTGTCCACGAGCCCCTTCGGCGGCGGGGCCCGCCCGCCCGCCTACCCCCGCCACCTGGTCACCGCCGTCATCGTCAGCCACGACGGCGCCCGCTGGCTGCCGCAGGCGCTGGCCGGGCTGCTCGGCCAGGACCGGCAGGTGCAGCGGATCACGGCAGTGGACACCGGCAGCACCGACGCCTCCCCGCAGCTGCTGAGGGACACCCTCGTCGACTGGCTCCCCTCGACCGGGCCGATCGTGCTCGGCCGGCGGGCCGGCTTCGGCACCGCGGTCGCCGAGGCGGTCGCCGCCGCGCCGCCGCTGCGCACCGAGGACCTCCCCTACCGACTCGACCCCTCCGGCTACGACCCGGTCACCGGTGGCTGGGACGACTTCGGCGACCCGCTCGCCTCCGCCGACGACCTCGTCAGCGGAGGCCCGCGGCAGACCCAGCCGGTCGAGTGGCTCTGGCTGCTGCACGACGACTGCGAGCCGCAGGCCGACGCGCTGCGCCGGCTGCTCCAGGTCGCCGACAGCACCCCGTCCGCCGCCGTGATCGGCCCCAAGCTGCGCAGCTGGTACGACCGCCGGCAGTTGCTGGAGGTCGGCGTCACGATCGCCCGTTCGGGGCGGCGTTGGACCGGCCTGGACCGCCGCGAGCAGGACCAGGGCCAGCACGACCAGGTCCGCCCGGTGCTCTCGGTCTCCACCGCGGGCATGCTGGTCCGCCGCGACGTCTTCGAACAGCTCGGCGGCTTCGACCGCGCGCTGCCTCTGATGCGCGACGACACCGACTTCTGCTGGCGGGTCAACGCGGCCGGCCACCGGGTGGTGGTCGCCCCGGACGCCGTGCTCCGGCACGCCGAGGCCGCCAGCCGCGAGCGCCGCGCGATCGACTGCGGAGCCGCGCACCCGCACCGGGTCGACAAGGCCGGCGCGGTCTACACCCTGCTCGCCAACTCCAAGCGGGCGGTCTTCCCCTACGTCCTGCTCCGACTGGTGCTCGGCACCCTGCTGCGGGTGCTGGCCAACCTGATCGGCAAGGACCCCCGCCAGGCCTTCGACGAGATCGCCGGCCTCGGCCACGAACTCGTCCGGCTGCCAAGGCTGTTGGCGGCCCGTAAGCGTCGCGCCGGGGCCCGTTCGAACGAGGCGCTGGACGACCGGAGCCTTTTCCCCGCGCCCGGCGCCACCGCCCGGCTCACGGTCGAGACCGCGATCGGCTCGCTCGGCATCGGCGGCGGGGACGACGGTGTCGGCCGGCACGGTTCGGCCGAGGCCGGTCCGGGCGACGAGGACAACGAGGTGCTGGAGGTCGAGCAGTTCGCGCTGCTCAGGAAGCTCGCCCGGCGCCCGGCGCCGGTGCTCTTCGTCTCGCTGCTGCTCTTCGCGCTGATCGCCGGGCGCAACCTGCTGGGCAGCGGTTCGCTGCTCGGCGGCGCCCTGCTGCCCGCCTCGGACGGCGCCGGCGGCCTGTGGGACATGTACGCGAGCGGCTGGCACCCGATCGGCACCGGTACCACCGCCACCGCGCCGCCCTACCTCGGGCTGCTGTCGGTGCTCTCCTGGCTGCTGTTCGACCACGCCGACCTGACGGTCACGCTGCTCCTGCTGCTCTCCGTCCCGCTCGCCGCGGTCAGCGCCTACCTGGTCTCCCGTCCGCTGATCGGCTCCCGGCTGGTCCGCGCCTGGGCCAGTGCCACCTACGCGCTGCTGCCCGCGGCCACCGGCGCGATCGCCCAGGGCCGGCTCGGCACCGCGGTGCTCGCCGTGCTGCTGCCGCCGCTGGCCCGGGCCGCCGCGGTCTCGGCCGGCCTGGGCATCCGCCGGGAGACCGCGGCCCGCGGCCTGCGCCCCGGCTGGCGGTCCACCTGGACGACCGTGCTGCTGCTCACCGCGTGCACCGCCTTCGTGCCGCTGGTCTGGGCGGTCGCGGTGCCGCTGACGCTGGCCGCGCTGGTCGCGTCGGTGCTGCGCGGCGGCGCCTACGGCAGCGGGCTCACCGCGCTGCGGCTGCTGGGCACCCGGGTCGCGGTGATCCTCGGCGCGCCGGTCCTGGTGCTGGCGCCCTGGTCGGTACAGGTGCTCACGCACCCGTCGCGGCTGCTGCTGGAGGCCGGTCTGCCGGTCTTCGACGGCCACCGGGCCACCCCGGCCGGCCTGTTGCTGCTCAACCCGGGTGGCGCGGGCGTGCCACCGGTCTGGCTCTCGGCGGGCGTGCTGCTGGCCGCGCTGGCCGCGCTGCTCCGGGCCGACCGGCGGCGCGCGGTGCTGGTCGCCTGGGCGGCGGCCGGGGCCTGCCTGCTCTTCTCGGTCGTGGTGGCCGGCACCGCCGTGACGCCCGCCTCCGGTGGTCTGCCGGTGGCAGCCTGGGCCGGCCCGGCCACCCTGCTCAGCGGCGTCGCGCTGCTGGCCGCCGCGGCGATCGGCGCGGACGGCGCCAACGCCCGGGTCGCCGGCATCGCCTTCGGCTGGCGCCAGCCGGTGGCCGCGCTGCTGCTCGCCGCGGCCGTGCTGGCCCCGGTCGGCACCGCGTTCTGGTGGGCCGTCAGCGGCGCCGACGGCCCGCTGCGCCGGACCTCCGACAGCCAGGTGCCCGCCTTCATCGCCGAGGAGGCCGGCACCAGCGACCGGGCCCGCGCGCTGGTGCTGACCGGGGACGCCAGCGCCACCTCGGTCAGCTTCGCGCTGGCCCGCGGCTCCGGCCTGACCCTCGGCCAGGCCGAGGGCACCGTGGACGACGCCGGCACCACCGGCCCGGCCCTGAACAACCTGGTCGGCAGCCTGCTGGCCGGCTCCGGCGCCGACCAGGCCACCGCGCTGGCCGGCTACGGCGTGCAGTACGTGGTGGTGCACGACCCGCTGATCGCCAAGGTCCAGAACGTGCTGGACACAACGCCCGGCCTGACTCCGATGAGCCAGGACAACGGCACCGCCATCTGGCAGGTCACCGGCGAGCCGGCGGTCCGCGCGGTGATCACCACGCCGGGCGGCGGTCCGCCGGTCCCGGTGCCGGCCGCCACCGTGGACATCGCCACCACCATCCCGGCCGGCCCGGCCGGCCGGGTGCTGCGGCTGGCCGACCAGGCCGACCCGGGCTGGCACGCCACCCTCAACGGTGCCGCGCTCACCCCGGTCACCGTGGACGGCTGGGCCCAGGGCTTCCAGCTGCCGGCCGGCGGCGGCACCCTCTCGGTCACCCGCGACGGCAGCCTGTTGCACACCGGCTGGATCACCCTCCAGGTGCTGCTGGCCGTCACCGTGCTGGTGCTCGCGCTGCCCGGCCGGCGCAACCACAACGACGACGACCTGCCGGAGGAGGCGGTCGCCGCCGCGGCGTCGGCCGCCGCCCCGGCGGAGCCCCCGGCCCCCGGCAGCCGCCGGGCCCGCCGGCTGGCCGAGCGCGGCGAGGGCGAGCCGGAGGGATCCGCCGAGGAGGTCGACCCGGGGGTCTACGGCACCGAGCCGGTCGTCCCCGCGCAGACCACCGAGGATCCGTACCCGGCGACCCCGGAGTACGACCCGTACCAGCAGCCCGCCGACTACCAGCACGCCGACCCGTACGGCTACGACCCGTACGCGGCCCAACAGCCGTACGAGGCCGGCTATCCGCCGCCGCCGCAGTACGTGTCGGACCCGTACCAGGGCTACGGCCCGGACGGCGCCGCCGCCCAGCCCTACCCGGTCGACCAGTACGGCTACGACCCGTACGCCGCCCAGGGCTACCCGGTCGACGGCCAGAGCTGGCAGCAGCCGTACCACCCCGACGACGCCTCCTACGGCGGCGGTCACCCGCACCACGACGGAGCCGACCCGCGATGAAGAAGCCCGCCCTGTCCCGCAAGACCGCGAAGACCACCGCCGCCCCCGCGCGCCTCGGCGCCCCCGGCCGCAGCCGCAACGGCCTGTCGGTGCTGGCCGCCGCCGGGGTGCTGGCCCTGGTGTTCGGTGTCGCCGAGGCCCGCCCGCCCGCGCCGCCGGCGGCGCGCCCCGCCCAGACGGCCGCCGCCGCGCAGGTCGAGCGGACGGCCGCGGTCTGCCCGGCGCCGATCCAGGGGCTGACCGGGAGCACCACGATCACCGCGCTCACCCCGGGCACCGGCGGCTCGGCCGCCGGCGGCAGCGCGACGGTGACCGACGTGAACCCGCCCGCCTCGCCCGCCCCCTCGGGCTCGCCCGCGCCGTCCGGGTCCGCCTCGCCGTCCGCCGCCGCCTCCTCCTCGGCCGCACCGGGCCAGTCGGGCGGCAGCGCCCGGCTCACCCTGGCCAAGCCCGGCGTCCCGGTCAGCGTCCAGGCCGCCTCCGGCGACAGCGCCCCCGGCACCAGCGCGGTCGCCACCGGCGCCTTCGCCCCGGGCTTCACGGTCACCCAGACCACCGCCGCCACCGACCAGACCAACACCGGCCTGTCCGGGGTGACCTGCACCCCCGACGGCACCAGCTTCTGGTTCACCGGTGCGAGCACCTCCGGCAACCGCCACGACTACGTCAGCCTGACCAACGTCGAGTCCAGCTCGGCCGTGGTCGACCTGAAGATCTACGGCGACCAGGGCGAGGTCGACTCCGACACCGCCAGCGGCATCACCGTCGCCCCCGGCAGCTCGCAGCGGATCCTGCTCTCCACCGTCACCAACGGGCAGGTCGACGACCTGGCCGTGCAGGTGCTGGTGCGCAGCGGCCGGGTGGGTGCCGCACTGCACGCCGCGGACGGCTCGGCCGGCGCCGACTGGCTGCCCGCCTCGGTGGACCCGGCACCCAGCCTGGTGATCCCCGGTCTGCCCGCCGACCTCTCCGACGCCCGGCTGATCGTCTTCGCCCCGGGCCAGGACGACGCCGACCTGAAGATCGAGCTCTCCGGCCCGACCGGCTGGTTCGTCCCCGCCGGGCACGAGTCGATCCACGTCAAGGCCGGCATGGTCAACGCCGTCGACCTCGGGACGATCACCCGGGTCGGGCAGAGCAGCAACGGCGTGGTCTCCGCGCTGCGGCTGAGCCCGACCGACCCGGCCAACGCGACCCCGGTGGTGGCCGGACTGCGGATCGACCGCGGCTCGGGCGGCAAGTCGGACTCCACCTGGCTGGCCGGCAGCCAGCCGGTCGGCAAGCGGGCCACCGTCGCCGACGTCCGCGGCGGCGGCGCGTCCACCCTGCTCCTCACCGCGACGGGTGGTGCCGCCAACGTCCGGGTGACCGCCTCGGCGAGCACCGGCGGCGGCACGCCGACCACCCAGACCGTCCAGATCCCGGCCGGCAACACGGTCTCCCTGCCGGCTCCCGAGCCGAGCGGCGGCAACGGCCCCTACGGCGTGACGGTGGAGACGCTCTCCGGCGGGCCGGTGATGGCGGCCAGGATGCTGACGGTGACCACCAACAACATCCCGATGTTCACCATCCAGGCGCTCACCGACGACCACAGCTACGTCCAGGTGCCACAGGCCGACCAGGACCCGGGCGGGCTGGTCCACTGATGCGCGGCCGGGGCGGGCGGGGGACGGCGAGGACTCGGTGTCAGTCCTCGTCGTAGCGCGGGTCGATGGCGTCCGGGGAGAGCCCGAGCAGCTCGGCGACCTGCTCGATCAGTACCTCGTGCACCAGCGCCGCCCGGTCGTCGCGCGACTTGGCCCGGATCTCCACCGGCCGCCGGTAGACCACGATCTGGCTCTTGCGGCCCTGCCGGGCGGGCAGCACCCGGCCCAGCGGCACCCCGCCGCCCGCCGCGAGCTCCGGCTCGCCCGGGCCCTGCTCGGGGACCTCGTCCACCGCGAACTCGACGTCGATCAGTTGCGGCCAGCGCCGCTCCAGGCGCTCCACCGACTCCCGTACGTAGTCGTCGAACAGCTCGGAGCGGCTGAGCGAGATCGGCACCTGCGGCGGCGCCAGCGGGCCGCGCAGGCCGCGGCCGTGCCGGTCACGGCGCCGCGGACCGTGCGGCCGACCGGTGGGCGGCTGCGGTGCGGGCGGTGGCGGTGCGGAGCTGTCCATATCAGGAACGAGCCTAGTCCTTGGAGGCCAGGAAATGGACCACGCCAACGGCAAACCGGCGGCGCTCGCGCGCGACACGAACCAACTCGGCCACCCGGGTCTTAGCCAGCCGGCCGCCGGTGCGGTACCGTCCACCCTCGTGAGCCATGTACGTCGTTGTTCGCGGACCGCGTGCGGCCGACCAGCCGTCGCGACCCTGACGTACGTGTACGCGGACTCCACCGCGGTGCTCGGCCCACTCGCCACCTACGCCGAGCCGCACTGCTACGACCTCTGTGCCGAGCACGCCGAGCGGCTGACCGCCCCGCGCGGCTGGGAGGTGGTCCGGCTGGCCACCGAGGCCGGCCCGCTGCGCCGCAGCAGTGACGACCTGGAGGCGCTGGCCAACGCGGTGCGCGAGGCGGCCCGTCCGCCGGAGCGCGCCCCCCGCCCGGAGGGCGAGCCGAACGAGGCCGGCCGCCGCGGCCACCTGAGAGTGCTGCGCTCGCCGGAGAACTGATCGCCGGAGAACTGATCGCCGGTCCGGAACCCGTCCGCACTTGGTCAACTCGGCGTTCCGGGCGCGCAACCCGTACCCGGTACGCTGCTCCCCTGCCCGGGCGGGGACTCACGGCCCTCTCACCCCGGCGACGTATCGTGACCGTGGGCAGACCAGCCCTTATCCAGACACACAGACCAGGGTGGAGCCGCAGTGCGCGACCTGAAGCAGCTCGTCAAGGCGTACGACGTCCGGGGAGTCGTCCCGGACCAGTGGGACGAGGACCTCTCCCGGGCGTTCGGTGCAGCGTTCGTCCAGGTGACCGGTGCCAAGGCGATCGTGGTCGGGCACGACATGCGGCCCTCCTCCCCGGGCCTGTCGCGCGCCTTCGCCGAGGGCGCGGCGGCTCGTGGCGCGGACGTCACCGAGATCGGCCTCTGCTCCACGGACCAGCTGTACTACGCGAGCGGCAAGCTGGACCTGCCCGGCGCGATGTTCACCGCGAGCCACAACCCGGCCCAGTACAACGGCATCAAGATGTGCCGCGCCGGTGCCGCCCCGGTCGGCGAGAACACCGGCCTGGCCGAGATCCGCGAGCTGGTGCAGAGCTGGATCAACGAGGACGACACCGTGACCGTCCCGACCGTCGAGGTCGAGCCCGGCAAGGTCACCCGGCAGGACACCCTGCGCGGCTACGCCGACCACCTGCTCGGTCTGGTCGACCTGCGCGCCATCCGCCCGCTCAAGGTCGTGGTGGACGCCGGCAACGGCATGGGCGGCCACACCGTCCCGACCGTCTTCGACGGCCTGCCGCTGGACGTCGTCCCGATGTACTTCGAGCTGGACGGCACCTTCCCGAACCACGAGGCCAACCCGCTCGACCCGAAGAACCTGGTCGACCTGCAGGCCAAGGTCAAGGAGGTCGGCGCCGACATCGGCCTGGCCTTCGACGGCGACGCCGACCGCTGCTTCGTGATCGACGAGCGCGGCGAGCCGGTCTCCCCGTCGGCGATCACCGCGCTGGTCGCGGTCCGCGAGATCGCCCGGGCCAAGGCCGCCGGCGAGCACAACCCGACGATCATCCACAACCTGATCACCTCCTGGACCGTCCCCGAGGTGGTCCGCGAGCACGGCGGCGTCCCGGTCCGCACCCGGGTCGGCCACTCCTTCATCAAGCAGGAGATGGCCGAGACCGACGCGGTCTTCGGTGGCGAGCACTCCGCGCACTACTACTTCCGCGACTTCTGGCGGGCCGACACCGGCATGCTGGCCGCGCTGCACGTGCTGGCCGCGCTCGGCGAGCAGGAGGGCACGCTCTCCGCGCTCACCCACGAGTACGACCGTTACGCCGCCTCCGGCGAGATCAACAGCACCGTCGACGACCAGGCCGCCCGTACCGCGGCCGTGCGCGCCGAGTTCGCCTCGCAGGAGGGCGTCACGGTGGACGAGCTGGACGGACTGACCATCGCCGGCGCCGACTGGTGGTTCAACCTGCGCCCGTCCAACACCGAGCCGCTGCTGCGCCTGAACGTCGAGGCCAAGGACCAGAAGAAGATGGCCGAGCTGCGCGACGCGGTGCTCGCCGTGGTCCGCGCCTGACGTCACCGCCAGACGGCCGGGGCCGCCGACGACCGCCCGCTCCTCACCCGCCTGCGGTGAGGAGCGGGCGGTCGGCCGGTAGGGTGGCTACCGGTCGGGACGTGTCGCGTCCCGCCGCCCGTCCGAAGCACTGGAGCAGCCCGCCCATGACCGTCGAACCGTTCCTCCTGGAGATCCTGGTCTGCCCGCAGTGCCGGGCCAAGCTGACCGAGGCCGGCTCCGCCGAGCAGCCCGAGCTGGTCTGCGCCGGCGACGGCTGCGGCCTGGTCTACCCGGTCCGCGACGGCATCCCCGTCCTCCTGGTGGACGAGGCCCGCCGCCCCGCCTGATCCCGTCCGCTTCTGCCAGCCCGGAGGCCGGCCGCATGCTCGACGACAGCCTGCTCGACGACCCGGCCGCCCTGCAGCGCGCCGACCGGGATCACGCCCTGCTCGCCCTGGCCGGTGCCGGGGCCCGGATCCGGACCGCGTTGCGGCAGGTCGAGCCCGGCCTGGCGCAGCTGCGGCCGGACGGCCGCCCGCGGGCCGTCCTGGTGGCCGGTCACGGCGGCGCGCTGACCGCCGCCGCCGCCGCGCTGGCCGCGCTGGCCGGCACGGGCACCCTGGTCCAGCCGGTCGCCCCGCTGGACGTCACCCCCGCCCCGCCGGGCGACCCGTTCAGTGCCGGGCTGACCTGGCAACTTCCCGGCTGGGCAGGCCCGTTGGACCTGCTGGTGATCGCTTCCGCGGCGGGCACCGAGGCCGGTCTGATCACCCTCGCCGAGCAGGCCTACGCCCGTGGCTGCGCGATCACCGTGATCGCCCCCGAGGGCCGCCCGCTGGCCCAGGCCGCCCTTCAGGTGCGCGCCCTGCCGCTGTCGTTCGTGTCGGCGACCACCGAGGAACCGGCGGCGGAGACCGCCGAGCGCGACCTGCCGGCCGAGGACCCGGCCGCGCTCTGGGCCTTCCTCACCCCGCTGCTCGCGCTCGCCGACCGGCTCGGCGTGCTGGAGCAGGGCGCCGCCGACCTGGCCGCCACTGCCGACCTGCTGGACGAGCTGGCCGTCCGCTACCGGCCGGACGCCGCCGCCTACCTCAACCAGGCCAAGGGCCTGGCCGCCCAGCTCTCCGGCACCGTCCCGCTGATCTGGAGCGAGGGTCCGGTCGCCGCGGCGGCGGCCGAGCGCTTCGCCGAACAGCTCGCCGACCGGGCCGGCCGGCCCGCCGTCACCGGACGGCTGCCGCAGGTGCTCGGCGCGCACCGCGGCATGTTCACCGGGCAGCTCGGCACCGGCGCCGACCCGGAGGACTTCTTCCGCGACCGGGTCGAGGAGCCGGACCCGCTGATGCTGCAGGTGTTGCTGCTGCGGCACACCCCGCAGGAGCCCGCGGCGGTGGAGGAGGTCCCGCCGGAGGCCGTCCCGGAGCCGGCGCCGGCCGGCCACGCGGTGCGCCGCGCCCAGCGGCTGGCGGCCGACCACGAGGTCCGGCTCACCGAGTTCGCCGGTCTGCGCCCCCAGCCGCTGGCGGCCTTCGCCGAGCTGGTGGCACTCACCGACTTCGCCGCGGTCTATCTGGGACTGGCGGGTGGGGCGGGCCGTTGAGCCCAGGTCGGTTAGGGTCTGAGGGCCCGAACCGGGAGAAAAGCAGCAGAACGGCAGCGAAGCCGCCTCGACGCAAGGAGCAGGGCCCCGCCCATGGACCGCCTCGTCAACACCGTCCGCCCCTACGCCTGGGGCTCGACCACCGCGATCCCGACCCTGCTCGGCGTACGGCCCACCGGCGAGCCGCAGGCCGAGCTCTGGCTCGGTGCCCACCCCGGCGAGCCGTCCCGGGTGGACCGCGGCGAGGGCCCGCGCTCGCTGGCCGAGGTGATCGCCGCCGACCCGGTCGGCGAGCTGGGCGCCGAGGCGGTGGAGAAGTTCGGTCCGACCCTGCCGTTCCTGCTCAAGGTGCTGGCCGCGGAGATCCCGCTCTCCCTCCAGGTGCACCCGGACCTGGCCCAGGCCAAGGCCGGCTTCGCCGCCGAGGAGGCCACCGGGGTGCCGGTCGAGGCCGGCCACCGCAACTACAAGGACGCCAACCACAAGCCCGAACTCATCTGCGCGCTGGACGAGTTCGAAGGCCTGTGCGGCTTCCGCGACCCGCTGGCGACGGCCGACCTGATGGAGCAGCTGGCCGTCCCCGGGCTGGCCCCGCTGATCGACCTGCTGCGCACCAAGCCCGCCGAGCAGGCGCTGCGCGAGGCGGTGGCGACCGTGCTCTCCACCGACCCGGCGGTGGTCGCCGTCACCGTCAAGGAGGTGGCCCTGGCGCTGGACCGGGTGCTCGTCGAGCAGCCCGGCTCGCCCTGGGCGCCCGCCTGGTCCGGCTACGCGTACGCCGCCAAGCACTTCCCGGCCGACGCCGGCGTGCTGGCCGCGCTGCTGCTCAACCACGTCCGGCTGCAGCCCGGCGAGGCGCTCTACCTGGGTGCGGGCATCCCGCACGCCTACCTCAAGGGCACCGGCGTGGAGATCATGGCCAACTCCGACAACGTGCTGCGCTGCGGTCTCACCCCGAAGCACGTGGACGTGCCCGAGCTGCTCCGGGTGGTCCGCTTCGAGGCGGGCGAGGCCGGCGTGCGCGGCCCGGTCGCGGGGGAGGACGGCGAGGAGCTGTTCGCCGTCCCGATCGACGAGTTCCGGCTCTCCCGCTACCGGCTGACCGCCGACGGCCCGCAGCGCGCGGTGTCCGGTCGGGCGGCCCAGGTCCTGCTCTGCACCGAGGGCTCGGTGCGGCTGACCGGCGCCGGTGAGACGCTGACGCTGGAGCGCGGCCAGTCCGCCTACCTGCCGGCGAGCGGGCGGGACACCCTGCTGAGCGGCGCGGGCGTGCTGTTCCGCGCCACCGTCACGCTCTGAGCGAGTCGCGGTGAGCACCGAGGGCGGCACCCGGGCTCTGGTCGCCGCGTTGAGCGCCAACCTGGCGATCGCGCTGGGCAAGTTCACCGCGTTCGCCTTCACCGGGTCGTCCTCGATGCTCGCCGAGGGGGTGCACTCGGTCGCCGACTCGGGCAACCAGGTGCTGCTGCTGATCGGCGGCCGGCGGGCGGCCCGGGTGGCGGACGAGGAGCACCCCTTCGGCTACGGCCGGGAGCGGTACGTCTACGGCTTCCTGGTCGCCATCGTGCTGTTCAGCGTCGGCGGGCTGTTCGCCGTCTACGAGGGCTACCAGAAGATCCGGCACCCGCACGAGCTGCGCGGCTGGGCCTGGGCGGTCGGCGTGCTGGTCTTCGCCATCGTGATGGAGGGCCTCTCGTTCCGGACCGCCTACCGCGAGGCGGGCCGGGCCAAGGGCACGGCCGGCTGGGTCGCGTACGTCCGCCGGGCCAAGGCACCGGAGCTGCCGGTGGTGCTGCTGGAGGACACCGGCGCGCTGATCGGGTTGGTGCTGGCGCTGACCGGCGTCGGGCTGACCGTGCTCACCGGCGACGGCGTCTGGGACGGCCTGGGCACGCTGACGATCGGCCTGCTGCTGGTGCTGATCGCGGTGGTGCTGGCGCTGGAGACCAAGTCGCTCCTGATCGGGGAGTCCGCCGACCGGTCGGTGGTGGCGGCGGTCCGGGCGGCGCTGGTGGACGGTCGCTCGCTCACCCGGGTGATCCACCTGCGCACCCTGCACCTCGGGCCGGAGGAGCTGCTGGTCGCGGCCAAGGTCGGGGTCCGGGCGGAGGCCACCGCCACCCAGCTGGCCGTGGCGATCGACGCGGCGGAGGCCCGGGTGCGGGCGGCCGTGCCGATCGCCCGGGCGATCTACCTGGAGCCCGACGTCTTCTCGGCCGAGCAGGCGGCGGCCGGCCCGGACCCGGCGGCCACCCCGGGCGGCCCGGGCCCGGCCGGGCACTGAGCCGGCCCCTCCGCGCGGCCGGATCCCGCCGTACCCGCCCATCGCCGCGGGCCCTCGGTGTAGATTCGTCCCTGAGCCGAACGTCGCTGCTGATGGCGGTCGATCGAGTGCGCGCGGTCCGCCGCCCGCCCGGTCGAGGGAGAGAGGTCCTCCGACGGATGGTGCTGGAGCGCGGCGTCCCTGCGTCGTCGCGGGCGGTGGTCGCACCGCCCGTTCGCCGTACCCGAGTAGCGGGCGCGTTCCGCGGCACCCACGGGACCTCGGTCCATCCGTTCCGCGCAGCTAGGAGCTGACGTATGTCATCCAACCCTTCCGGTGACTTCAAGGTCGCCGACCTTTCCCTGGCCCCCTTCGGCCGCAAGGAGATCGAGCTCGCCGAGCACGAGATGCCCGGCCTGATGTCGATCCGCGAGGAGTACGCGGCGGCGCAGCCGCTGGCGGGGGCCCGGATCACCGGCTCGCTGCACATGACCGTGCAGACCGCGGTGCTGATCGAGACCCTGGTCGCGCTGGGCGCCGAGGTCCGTTGGTGCTCGTGCAACATCTTCTCCACCCAGGACCACGCGGCCGCCGCCATCGCGGTCGGCCCGGAGGGCACCCCGGAGAACCCGCGGGGCATCCCGGTCTTCGCCTGGAAGGGCGAGACGCTGGAGGAGTACTGGTGGTGCACCGAGCAGGCGCTGACCTGGCCGGAAGGCCAGACGCCGAACATGATCCTGGACGACGGCGGTGACGCCACGCTGCTGATCCACAAGGGCGTGGAGTTCGAGAAGGCCGGCGAGGCGCCGGACCCGTCCACCGCGGACAACGACGAGTACCGGATCATCCTCGAGCTGCTCAACCGCACGCTGGCGGAGTCCCCGGCCAAGTGGACCGAGGTCGCGGCGACCATCAAGGGCGTGACCGAGGAGACCACCACCGGTGTCCACCGGCTGTACGAGATGCACCGGGACGGCAAGCTGCTCTTCCCGGCGATCAACGTCAACGACTCTGTGACCAAGTCGAAGTTCGACAACAAGTACGGCTGCCGGCACTCGCTGATCGACGGCATCAACCGGGCCACCGACGTGCTGATCGGCGGCAAGGTCGCGGTCGTCTGCGGCTACGGCGACGTGGGCAAGGGCTGCGCGGAGTCGCTGCGCGGCCAGGGTGCCCGGGTGATCATCACCGAGATCGACCCGATCTGCGCGCTGCAGGCGGCGATGGACGGCTACCAGGTCACCACGCTGGACGAGGTCGTCTCGATCGCCGACATCTTCGTCACCACCACCGGCAACAAGGACATCATCCTCGCCTCGCACATGGCGAAGATGAAGCACCAGGCGATCGTCGGCAACATCGGCCACTTCGACAACGAGATCGACATCGCCGGTCTGGCGAAGCTCGAGGGCATCGTGAAGACCGAGGTCAAGCCGCAGGTCCACGAGTGGCGCTTCCCCGACGGCCACACGATCATCATGCTGTCCGAGGGCCGGCTGCTGAACCTCGGCAACGCCACCGGGCACCCGTCGTTCGTGATGTCCAACTCCTTCGCGAACCAGACGATCGCGCAGATCGAGCTGTTCACCAAGACCGAGCAGTACCCGATCGGCGTGTACGTGCTGCCCAAGCACCTGGACGAGAAGGTCGCCCGCCTCCACCTGGACGCGCTGGGCGTCAAGCTCACCGTGCTGACCCAGGAGCAGGCCGACTACATCGGCGTCCCGGTCGAGGGCCCGTACAAGGCCGAGCAGTACCGGTACTGATCGCCCGTTGTCGGCCCGGCGGCCGGTGTCCCCTCGGGGGGCGCCGGCCGCCGCGCCGTTGCCCGTAGGCTTCGGTCCATGCCCAACGGCCGGTACTCGCTGTACGACCCGCACGACCGCACCCCGCTCGGGGAGGAGCGGTTCAGCTGTGCGCCCGGGCCGGCCGGGTGGCGCTACGTGTCGAAGACCTACGCCTCGGGCGGCGCGGTGCTGGGCACGGTCGACCTCACCCTGGACTCGCGCAGCCGGCCGCTGCGGATGGAGCTGCGGGCCGGCGGCTGGCAGGTGCGCGGCGGGGCGGTGGACGGGGTGGCCTGGGTCCGCACCGACCCGGCCGACCCGACGGGCGACTCGGCGAGCGAGGGGCACGACCGGGCGCACGGCTTCGCGGGGGACTCGCCGGCCTTCCTGATCGCCACCGCGCGGCTGCTGCGGCTGGCGGAGGGGGCGTCGGCCCGGGTCCGGCTGGTCGCGTTCAGCGGGGCGGCGCTGGCCCCGCGCACCTGCGACCAGGGCTGGCGGCTGGTGGAGGTGGCGAGCCACCCGACCGAGACCGGGCCGCTGGTGGTCGAGCGGTACCAGGTGGCCGACCTGGAGACCGGCGAGCAGCGGGAGGTCCACCTGGCCGGCGACGTGGTGCTGGCGGCGCCGGGCGTCGAGCTGGAGGAGCTGGATTCACCGCCGAACCCGTGGACGCCCGGCTGAGCGCTCACCCCGGGAGGGCGAAGCCCCCGTCGGTGCTCCCGAGGACGGGCTTCGGCGCGGAGGCCGGCGCCGGTGTCACCGGCTGCGGCGCGGGCACGGCCACCGGCGCCGGCCCGAACGCCCCGAGCGGCGGCGGCACCACGGCCGGCGCGTTCGCCCGGGCCCACTCGCGGCGCTGCCGCTCGGTCAGCACCGCACCCAGGTAGAGCGCCGGGTGCAGGCCGGGCGGCACCTCCCAGCGGATCCGCTGCGCCAGGTCACCGGCCAGCCGCCCGGCCATTCGCAGCGCCACCTCGCCGTCCAACTGCTCCGAGCGGGAGAGCAGTTGGCGCACCGCCAGCCACAGGCCCGGAGGTACCGCGGACAGGTCCAGCCGGACCAGCTCCGAGCCCAGCGCCTGCATCACCGGTGGCGGCGGAAGCACCGGTCGGCCCCGGTCGGCCGCCGGTACCCGCTCCCGGACCACCAGCGTCCCCGCGAAGACGTCGCCGAGCCGGCGGCCCTCGCTGGATATCAGCGAGGTGATCACCGCCGGAATCCCGGTCAGCATGACGATCTCGAAGACGCCGACCAGGCCGCGCACCAGCGCGTGCCGGAAGCGCACCGGGCCGCCGTCGGTCCGCACCACCCGTAGGCCGAGTGCCAGCTTGCCCAGTGAGCGCCCGCGGGAGAGCGTCTCCACCAGCACCGGCAGGGCGACCAGGAAGAAGACCAGCATCCCGACCATCAGCGCGGCCGCGGCGGCGCCGTCGAGGTCGGGGAGCACCGCGAGCAGCGCGAAGACGCAGAGGAAGTACGCCAGGAACTGCACCGCCAGGTCCAGCAGCACCGCGAGGGCCCTGCTCGGCAGCTTCGCCGCCCGCAGGTCGAGGACGACGGCCTCGCCCGTCACCAGGTCGCTCACTGAGGCACCCGTCCGTTCCCGTCCGAGGAGGAGACGCGGTCCACCCGCCCGCCCCCTGGTTCTTCCGATATTCCACGGTCAACATACGGGCCGCTCGCCGAGGGCGGAAAGCCCGCACCTGGGAAAGCGCCCGCGGTCGGTCCGTGCCGATCACCGCTCTGGCAAGCTGTGCCCCGGGCCGCCGGCCCGCCCGCCTATCCGCCCGCCTGCCCGCTGGGAGAGCCGCATGGACCCGGACAATCTCGTCGCCGCCCACCAGGCGGAGTGGGCGCGGCTGGAGGTGCTCTGCAAGCGGCGCCGGCTGACCGGCGAGGAGGCGGACGAGCTGGTGGCGCTCTACCAGCGGGCCACCGGCCACCTCGCCCGGGTCCAGGCGACCGCCCCCGACCCCGCGCTGGTCGCCCGGCTGACCACCCTGGTCGCCCGGGCCCGCGACGCGGTGACCGGCAGCCGATCGGCCGGCTGGCGGGACGTCGCCCGCTACTTCACGGTGAGCTTCCCCGCCGCGCTGTACCGCTCGCGCCGCTGGTGGCTCTCGATCGCGCTGGTCTCGCTGCTCGCCGCGGCGCTGGTCGCCTGGTGGGTGGCGACCCACCCGGAGGTGCGGGACAGCCTGGCCACCCCGGCCGAGCTGCGCGAGATGACCCGGCCCGGCGGTGAGTACGAGGCGTACTACTCGGATCGGCCGGCCGCCTCCTTCGCCGCGCAGGTGTGGACGAACAACGCCTGGATCGCGGCCCAGTGCCTGGTGTTCGGAGTCTTCCTGGGCCTGCCGGTGCTCTGGGTGCTGCTCCAGAACGTCCTGAACCTCGGGGTCGGCCTGGGGCTGATGGCTTCGGCCGGCCGGCTGGACCTCTTCCTCGGCCTGCTGCTGCCGCACGGCCTGCTGGAACTCACCGCGGTCTTCGTGGCCGGCGGCATGGGCCTGCGGCTGGGCTGGACGGTGATCGACCCAGGGCCGCGAAAGCGCGGCGCGGCGTTGGCCGAGGAGGGCCGGGCGACCATCGGGATGGCCCTCGGACTGGCCGCGGTGCTGCTGGTCAGCGGCATCCTGGAAGCCTTCGTCACGCCCTCCGGGCTGCCGACCTGGGCCCGGATCGGCATCGGCGGGACCGCGGAGACGCTGTTCCTGCTCTACGCGCTGGTCCTCGGCCGCCGCGCCGCCGCCGTCGGTGAGGTCGGCGACGTCGAGGCGGCCGACCGCGCAGACCTCCAGCCCGTGGCGGCCTGACCCCTTCTGACCTGCTAGTCTTCTCTTCGGTCGCCGGAGCCGTTGACACGGATCCCGGAGGCCAGTAGATTCGAACGGTTGGGACGGACTGGACACCAGTCGAAGCCAGCAGTAGGGTCTACTACACGACAGGTCGAGGCGGATGCGTCCAGCAGGATGCGGGCCCGGCAAGTCGAACCGGAAATCGAACCTCCGAAACCATTTGATAGGCTTCGCGGGTTGGTGAACGGAATCCCTCCAGCGGGAATCAGGAAGAAAAACACTGGTCAAACAGTGCGGATCGGATCTGATAAGCTGGAGACACGAAAGAACGAAACGCCCGGAGGGCCTGCGAGAGCGGTCTGAAGGAAGTGTCCGTTCCTTGAGAACTCAACAGCGTGCCAAAAGTCAACGCCAGATATGTTGACATCCCCGGCCTGGACCGTCTGGTTCGGGT